>NZ_CP090446.1:3600000-4282846 GCF_021442025.1 Sphingobacterium sp. SRCM116780 | reverse complement strand
CATCTGGTATGTTGCTCCTATCAAAGCAAAGTACAAAATACTTTTTTTAGTCATCCCCCTATGAAATCGCGTCATAAAGATGAAGAAATTGTATAAAAAAAATAGTTACTTGTTCAAAATTAATGTCAAAACCATCTGCTAGTTTTAACATTCTATATATTTAAAACTCAGTTTTTCCTCATTTATTGCAATTGTAACAAAATAATAGACAAAACTATTTTCAGACTTATTTTTAAGTTTAGGGGGAAACAAACAGAATTAGGAATAGACAGTAAAATGACTGGATAAAATAAAAAAGAATTTAATTGAAATTTCTATTTGGTTTTCAAAGACAATAAGCTTATTTTTGCTGACCAAAATGGGGTGAGTAATATCGCCTTTATAAAATTGATTAATAAATATTTAGTTCCTATAATATGCCCAATATTGGTAAAATAGCGCAGATTATCGGCCCAGTGGTTGACGTCAACTTCGCCGACAATGAAAATCTACCTAGAATTTACGATGCCTTGATTATCGAAAGAGAAAATGGTCAACGTGTCGTTTTAGAGGTTCAACAACACTTAGGTGAGGAACGTGTTCGTACAATTTCTATGGATGCAACCGAAGGTTTGGTCCGTGGAATGAAAGTTGTCGATACAGGTGCTCCTATCAAAATGCCTATTGGTGAAGAAATTAAAGGCCGTGTATTCAACGTTGTGGGTGATGCCATTGACGGGATCAAAAATTTAGATAAAACTAATGGTCGTTCGATCCATAATGTACCACCTAAATTTGAAGATTTATCAACTGAAACGGAAGTTCTTTTCACAGGTATTAAAGTAATCGATTTATTGGAGCCTTATTCCAAAGGTGGTAAAATTGGATTATTTGGTGGTGCTGGTGTAGGAAAAACGGTATTAATCCAAGAGTTAATTAATAATATCGCAAAAGGACATGGTGGTTTATCTGTGTTTGCTGGTGTAGGTGAACGTACACGTGAAGGTAATGACTTATTACGTGAGATGTTGGAGTCTGGCATTATCAAATATGGTGAGCACTTCATGGAAGAGATGGAAAAAGGTCAATGGCCTTTAGATGCTATCGATTCTGAATTGATGAAAGAATCGAAATGTACTTTCGTATTCGGTCAAATGAACGAGCCTCCGGGTGCACGTGCACGTGTTGCTTTATCAGGTTTGACTATTGCTGAATATTTCCGTGATGGAGAAGAAGATGGTAAAGGTAAAGACGTATTGTTCTTTATCGATAATATCTTCCGTTTTACGCAAGCGGGTTCAGAAGTATCTGCCTTATTAGGTCGTATGCCTTCTGCGGTAGGTTACCAACCAACGTTAGCAACGGAGATGGGTTTAATGCAAGAGCGTATTACCTCTACTAAACACGGATCTATTACTTCAGTTCAAGCGGTATACGTACCTGCCGATGATTTAACTGACCCTGCTCCTGCGACAACTTTCGCCCATTTAGATGCAACAACAGTATTATCTCGTAAAATTGCTGAGCTAGGTATTTACCCTGCGGTAGATCCATTAGATTCAACATCTCGTATCTTGAGCCCTACAGTTTTAGGTGATGAGCACTATAACACAGCACAACGCGTAAAAGAAATCTTACAACGTTATAAAGAATTACAAGATATCATCGCCATCTTAGGTATGGACGAGTTATCAGAAGAGGATAAATTAACGGTACAACGCGCACGTCGTGTACAACGTTTCTTATCTCAACCATTCCACGTTGCAGAACAATTTACAGGTTTGAAAGGTGTGTTAGTAGATATTAAAGACACCATCAAAGGATTTAACATGATTATTGATGGTCAAGTTGACGAATATCCTGAAGCAGCTTTCAACTTAGTCGGTAGCATCGAAGAGGCTATTGAAAAAGGTAAAAAATTATTGGCTGAAGCAGTTTAAATAGATATTAGACATTAGATATGAGGTAATAGACTTTCGATTATCTCATATCTATTTGAAAACCTTAAGTTCTCAAATGTCAAATCTCAAATCTTATATCTAAAAATAATGAAATTATCTATTATCACTCCAGACAAAATAGTATTTGAAGGTGAGGCAACTGCGGTAACTGTTCCAGGTACTTCAGGTTCTTTTCAAATTTTAAAAGATCACGCTGCTATCATTTCTACTTTGGAAGACGGAAATGTAATTATTCAGCAAGGTAAAGACGAGCAAACTTTAACCATCAAAGGTGGTGTGGTAGAAGCTAAAAATAATGTCGTTACTGTTTTAGCAGAAGGAATTCTTGAAGCATAATCATCTTCTGATGATCTTAAAAGCCTCTTACATGAAAGTAAGAGGCTTTTTTTATGCACATTTGCTATTCACAATGTGAATAACTCCAGATTACACATGACATCCCCTATATGATGACCTGATCATTACATGATAAAAAAGCTACTCTTTCTATTGATTCGATCCATCTATTTCACTAACCGCATCATTAGATAAACAGTTATCCGCATATTGTGTACAGCATGTGCATAACAATCCTGTTATTATTGATATAACCTGTTAAACGGAAAATCCCCTATTTGGTTTGTGTGTTCGCTCTTCCTGCGGTCAATAAAACCAATATAAACCGAAGACTCTGTCTGGAAATAGAGCAGAACCACTGAAATTAAAAACTAAACAATAATTTGGAGATCATAGTGTACCACATTTTGTAATCTTTACAGTTGTAAACTGGATCGCTGTTTTTACTAGTAGGTGTTATAAAGAGATTTGGTGCAAAATATAGATAATTATTTACAGACAAATTTTACTAAAAAAATAAAGACAGATTTACTTCCAAAAGAAAAATAAATCATAAGATTTTAAGTTTTTAGGAAGAATTTGAGACAAAAAAAACAAAAAGCATTTTAAAGACAAGTAGACCAATTTTAAATACGGTCTACTTACTTGATTTAAAAATATCAACAAAATTAAATTTTATAGAATTAAATTTTGAAATTAACAAAAAATCAAAATTAAATACTTAATCAAAAAAAGTGGATTAGGCTATTGCCAATTATTTTTATTCGGAGTAACTTAAAGAAATAATTTCAGGGGCAACTATTTGCTATGAAAATTACATTTACCCAAGGGAAACGGAAAGCAGTTTATTTTTAATTTTTACAGACTAAGGGAGGGTAAACAATAGGGTTATGAAATATTACGACGAAAACACTTTAATTTACTTAGATGGTTCTTATGTAAAAGCATTTGCAACAGGTCTTGACCTGTATACGCAAGCGCTTCATTATGGCTATGGAGCTTTTGAGGGGCTACGTGCTTATAACACGCACAATGGCCCTCGTATATTCAAGGCAAGAGAGCATTTCGAACGTCTTCAAAAATCATGTGAGGCAATTAATATTCCATACACATGGGATAATCGGGAACTCATTGATCGCGCATATGAATTATTAGCGATTAATAATTTACGTTCCGCTTATATTCGTCCACTGGTGTTCTCTGGATCTAATATGCATTTAACATCCTCTGTAGAATCGCGCATCATGATGGCGGCTTGGGAATGGGGACCTTACTTAGGACAAAATTTATTACGTGTGGAGATTTCCGACATTGAACGTCCGAGTTCAAAATCGTTTCCGATTTCGTCTAAAATATCTGGACAATATGTCAACTCTATTTTAGCAAGTAGTAAAGCGATTAAAAATGGATTTGATGAAGCTTTATTGTTAGATCAAGATGGGTATGTAGCACAAGCTTCTAGTGAAAATTTATTCATAGAGAAAGACTTCAAAATCTACACCCCTCCTATCACGAATATTTTTCCAGGTATTACTCGAAAGACAGTCATCCATATTTGTAAAAATTTAGGAATAGATTTAATAGAGAAAAAGCTGACCATTCAAGATATTCACGAAGCTGATTCCGCTTTTTTATCGGGTACAGCAGCAGAAATAATAGGAATAAAACAAGTCGATCATATTATATATAAAGAAGATTGGGAGCACACAATAGGTGCGTCTATTCAAAGAAAATATAAAAATTTAGTATTAGAGAACGAGAACTATGAAGTCATTATCTGATAAAGAGCAAATATTGAATAAATACAGCCGTACATTCACACAAGACGAAACACAACCTGCAGCGAAAGCAATGTTATATGGCATCGGACTTACTGATGCTGATATGGAGAAAGCACAAGTCGGTATTGCCAGCATGGGATATGATGGTAACACCTGCAACATGCACTTAAATGACTTGGCTCAAGTAGTCAAAAAAGGCGTATGGGAAAGTAATCTTGTAGGTTTAACCTTTGGCACTATTGGCGTGAGTGATGGTATGAGCAACGGTACTGAGGGTATGCGCTACTCTTTAGTCAGTAGAGATGTGATTGCTGATAGTATAGAAACCATCTGTGGCGGTCAATACTATGACGGGCTGATTGCCATTCCTGGTTGTGATAAGAATATGCCTGGTGCAATTATAGCAATGGGACGTCTAGATCGCCCTGCCATTATGGTATATGGTGGTACGATTGCACCAGGTTATTATAAGGGTGAAGATTTAAATATTGTTTCTGCATTTGAGGCTTTGGGTCAAAAAATTTGTGGTAATATTTCAGATGAAGATTACGATGGTGTCATCCGCAATACCTGCCCTGGTGCTGGTGCTTGTGGAGGCATGTATACGGCTAATACAATGGCAGCAGCTATTGAAGCTTTAGGAATGAGTTTACCTTATTCGTCGTCTAATCCTGCTGTTTCACAAGATAAAAAAGATGAATGTTTAGAAGCGGGTAAATACATCCGTATTTTACTCGAAAAAGATATTAAACCTTCGGATATCATGACGCGTAAAGCATTTGAAAATGCCATTCGTGCTATTATTATCTTAGGAGGAAGTACCAATGCGGTATTACATTTCATCGCGATTGGTAAATCTATAGGTGTAGACATTACTCAAGATGATTTTCAACGCATGTCAGATCAAACACCAGTATTAGCAGATTTTAAACCATCTGGAAAATACTTAATGCAAGATCTACATCAATATGGTGGTATCCCTGCTGTTTTAAAATATTTATTGAACGAAGGTTTACTTCATGGTGATTGTTTGACTGTAACAGGTAAAACATTAGCAGAGAATTTGGAAGATGTTAAATCAGTTATGGATTATGATCAGAAGATC
The DNA here is from genome assembly GCF_021442025.1 of Sphingobacterium sp. SRCM116780. Lineage (NCBI taxonomy): Bacteria > Pseudomonadati > Bacteroidota > Sphingobacteriia > Sphingobacteriales > Sphingobacteriaceae > Sphingobacterium > Sphingobacterium sp. SRCM116780. The sequence continues at coordinate 4,277,684 of NZ_CP090446.1, read as the reverse complement.
ATTCATGCATTAGCGGATCCCATCAAAGCAAACGGACACTTACAAATCCTTTATGGCAATTTAGCGGAAAAAGGTTCTGTTGCTAAAATTTCTGGAAAAGAAGGAGAAAAGTTTGTCGGTCCAGCACGTGTATTCGATGGAGAGCAGGATTTAATTGCGGGAATTTCTTCAGGTCGAGTAAAAAAAGGAGATGTAGTCGTTATTAAAAACGAAGGTCCAATTGGAGCACCTGGAATGCCCGAAATGTTAAAACCAACTTCTGCTATCATCGGAGCTGGGTTAGGTAAATCTGTAGCCTTAATCACAGATGGTCGATTCTCTGGAGGTACGCATGGTTTTGTGGTGGGACACATTACTCCCGAAGCATATAAAGGAGGATTGATTGGTTTAGTAGAAGACGAAGATATTATCGAAATCGACTCTATTAATAATACACTAAACTTAAAAGTAGATGAAGCGACTATCGCCGCTAGACGGGAAAAATGGACACAACCTGCTTTAAAAGTAACAAAAGGTGTACTTTATAAATACGCAAAAACTGTTTCTGATGCTTCTGAAGGTTGTGTGACAGATCTATAAGAAGTAATAAGGTCGAATAATCAACAAACAAAAAAAGAATTACAAATCGAATAAATTTAAAATGATGAGTACGCTGGAAAAAACTGAAAGTAAGGAATGTACAAAGCAACCTCAACCTATTAGTCAATTAACAGGTTCACAGGCTGTATTAGAAGCCTTATTGTGTGAAGGTGTTGATACTGTGTTTGGATATCCTGGAGGAGCAATCATGCCAATCTATGATGCACTATATGATTACAATGAAAAATTGACTCATATTCTGGTCCGTCACGAACAAGGTGGAATCCATGCTGCACAAGGTTACGCACGCACTTCAGATCGTACTGGAGTTGTATTTGCAACCTCTGGTCCAGGAGCAACGAATTTAGTTACGGGTTTAGCTGATGCCATGATTGATAGTAATCCTATCGTTTGTATCACTGGACAGGTATTTGCAAGTTTGTTAGGCACAGATGCCTTTCAAGAAACAGATGTTATCAACATTACTGCACCTGTCACCAAATGGAGCTATCAAGTCACACAAGCATCAGAAATTCCAACGGCAATAGCAAAAGCATTTTATATTGCAAGCACAGGTCGACCAGGTCCTGTCTTGATTGATATTACCAAAAATGCCCAAATGGAGTTATTCGATTATTTAGGTTACGAAAAATGTACACATATCCGTTCGTATCGCCCTGCTCCTATTGTAAGAAAAGAATATGTTCAAGCAGCAGCAACTTTAATTAATACTGCAAAAAAACCATTCATTTTATTTGGTCAAGGTATCTTATTAGGTAGAGCGGAGCAAGAATTTAAGACGTTCTTAGAGAAATCTGGTATTCCTGCTGCCTCAACAGTGATGGGATTAAGTGCACTAGAAACAGATCACCCACAACATGTGGGTATGTTGGGTATGCATGGCAATTATGCGCCAAACGTCATGACCAATGAATGTGATGTATTGATCGCTATTGGTATGCGTTTCGATGATCGTGTGACTGGGCGTTTAGATAAGTATGCAAAGCAAGCAAAGGTTATCCATTTGGATATCGACCCTGCGGAGATTGATAAAAATGTAAAAACCACAGTGGCTGTTTGGGGTGATTGTAAAGAGACTTTACCACAATTGACTGAATTGATTACAAAAAATGATCATGCAGATTGGCTACAGCAGTTCAGATCGTTGGAAAAAGAAGAAATTAAAGAAGTCATCCAAGATGAGCTACACCCTACTGCAGATGTATTAACAATGGGTGAAGTCGTAAATTTACTAAACGAGTTGACAGAAGGAAATGCGATCATTACAACCGATGTTGGTCAACATCAAATGGTTGCTTGTCGTTATGCACAATTTAAACAATCCAGATCGAATGTTACCTCTGGAGGATTAGGAACAATGGGTTTTGGTCTTCCTGCTGCTATAGGTGCTTGGTATGGTGCCCCACATCGTGATGTCATTGCGATTATTGGTGACGGAGGTTTCCAAATGACACTACAGGAATTAGGTACCATCATGCAATTTGGTGCTAAAGTAAAAATCTTGATTCTAAACAATCAGTTCTTAGGAATGGTTCGTCAATGGCAACAACTCTTTAACGAAAAACGGTACTCATTTGTGAATATTACGAGTCCAGATTTTGTTGCATTGGCAAAATCATACTACATCGAGGGACAAAGAGTTTCAGAAAGAGATCAATTGAAAACCGCTTTAAAAACGATGCTAGATCACGATTCAGCTTACTTATTAGAGGTTATGGTTGGTAAAGAAAACAATGTATTCCCAATGGTGGCGCAAGGTACAAGTGTTTCAGAAATTAGATTGAAGTAAAATGGAAAAACAAGAATATACAATCATGATATATACAGAAAATTCTATTGGTATGATCGGTAGAATTTCGACTATCTTCTCCAGAAGAAAGATTAATATCGAAAGTTTAAATACCTCTCCTTCTGAAGTTGATGGAATTCATCGTTTCACGATTCTAATTCATGAAACGGAAGAAGTCTTGCGTAAACTATGTCGTCAGATCGAAAAACAAGTGGAAGTGCTTAAAGCATATTACAATACGAATGATGAATTAATCTGGCAAGAGCAGGCTTTATATAAAGTACCCACCGATATCATTACAGAAAAAGTATACGTGGAACGATTATTACGTCAATATGGTGCTTCTGCGGTTGTTATCCGTAAAGATTATACTGTTTTCGAGACCGCTGGTCATAGAGAGGAAATTGATAAATTGACGGAAGAGTTAACAAAATATAATTTAATTGAATTTGTTCGTGGAGCACGTATAGCCATCATTAAAGAAAGTACTGGTTTTCATGATAAATTAAAAGAATTTGAACAAAGAGAACCTTCTGAAGAAGTTGTCGAAAACGAATACTTGGAAAAAGGAGATGATGTTTTCACTATGTAGTCCTATCGTTCTCGCTCTTTTTGTACAGCAATGAAAGCTGTGCAAACCAGTCCACGTATTAAGGATCTTCGATCATGACAAAGTAATTGAGCTTTATATCAATTGATTAGGTGGTACGTGGAGATAAATGATTCTTTTAACAATACGATTTTTTTAACGAAGAAGTATAAAAAACTAAAAATGACACAGCATATATTTGAATTTATCATCAGTAGCCGTAAAGGATTCATACGGTTAATAGATGATTTGAGTTTGGAAGAATTAAATCAGATACCTGACGGGTTCAATAATAATATCTTTTGGAATTTTGCACATATCGTTGTTTCCACACAAACATTGAGCTATGTTCGCACAGGTATCTTAGCAGACAGTTCAACAATCAAGTACACTGACGATTATAAAAAAGATACCAAACCAACACGAAATGTGACACAGGAAGAAGTGGATGAATTTAAATCTTTGGCTTTAACAACGATCGATCAGATTCAAAGCGACTATGCCAAAGGTATTTTCAATTCCACCACTCCTTATTCCACAGCAACGTACGGCTTTGAGATGAAAACAATTGAAGAAGTATTAGTTGCTACATTATCACACGATAATTTGCATTGGGGATATGCCCTTGCGCAACGCAAAGTAATCAGAAATAGTAAATAGAGTAATCAACAAACCATCAATAAAGAAATTAATAACAACAATGGCAAATTATTTCAACACCCTACCACTTAGAGATCAATTACATCAATTAGGTCAAGCAGAATTTATGAACAACAGTGAGTTCGTTGACGGTGTGGATGCTTTAAAAGGTAAAAAAATCGTAATTGTAGGCTGTGGTGCACAAGGTTTAAACCAAGGTTTAAATTTGAGAGATAGCGGATTAAACGTATCTTATACATTACGTAAAGAAGCTATTGAGCAAAAAAGAGATTCTTGGAAAAACGCTACAGATAACAATTTTACTGTTGGAACTTACGAAGAATTAATCCCAACTGCGGATTTAGTAATCAACTTAACTCCAGATAAACAACATACAACTGTTATCAATGCAGTAATGCCTTTGATGAAACAAGGAGCAACATTATCGTATTCACACGGTTTTAATATCGTAGAAGAAGGAATGCAAATCCGTAAGGACATCACCGTTATCATGGTAGCTCCTAAATGTCCAGGATCTGAAGTGCGTGCTGAATATGTACGTGGTTTTGGTGTTCCTACTTTAATTGCTGTTCACCCAGAGAATGATCCTCAAGGTAAAGGTTGGGCTGAAGCAAAAGCATATTGTGTAGGTACAGGTGGTCACAGAGCTGGTGTATTGAAATCTTCATTCGTTGCCGAAGTAAAATCTGATTTAATGGGTGAGCAAACCATTCTATGTGGTTTATTACAAACAGGTTCTATTTTATCTTTTGATAAAATGGTTGCACAAGGAATCGACGCTGGATATGCTTCCAAATTGGTACAATATGGTGTTGAAGTAATCACTGAAGCTTTAAAGCATGGTGGTGTCAGTGGTATGATGGATCGCCTAAGCAATCCTGCTAAAATCAAAGCTTTTGAATTATCAGAAGAATTGAAAGATATCATGCGTCCATTATTCCAAAAACATCAAGATGATATTATCTCAGGTGAATTCAGTAAAACGATGATGGAAGACTGGGCTAATGGTGATGCTAATCTATTAAAATGGAGAGCTGAAACGGGTGAGACAGCATTTGAAAAAACTCCTGCAGGTGATGTGAAAATTGCAGAACAAGAATATTTCGACAACTATACATTGATGGTAGCCTTCATCAGAGCTGGTGTTGAATTAGCTTTTGAAACAATGGTTGAAGCTGGCATTAAACCAGAATCTGCTTACTACGAATCATTACACGAAACTCCTTTAATTGCCAATACAATCGCGCGTAAAAAATTATTTGAAATGAACCGTGTCATTTCAGATACTGCAGAATACGGTTGTTACTTATTTGATCAGGCTTGTAAACCATTATTAACTGATTTCATGAAAACTGTACAAACAGATTTAGTAGGTAAAAACTATAATACGGGTAAAGATGGTTCAGTAGATAATGCGCAATTAGTGGAGATTAATGATATTTTACGTAATCATGAAGTAGAAATTGTAGGTCGTAAATTACGTCAAGCAATGACTGCAATGAAAGCTATAAAAACTGTTTAAATTTTCGTAATTTAGACCGCAAAAATTCCGTTGTTTTTAGGAACTTTATAAAAACAACGGAATTAAATTAAAAAAATTAACATTAGAGAAGAAAATGTCAAAAACATTAGTAGAAAAAATTTGGGATGCACATGTCGTCAAACGTGAAGAAGGATTTCCAGATATTATTTATATAGACACACACCTTATTCATGAGGTAACTTCACCGCAAGCATTTGATGGTTTACGAAAAAGAGGATTACCCGTATTTCGTTCCAACCAAACTGTCGCAACCGCGGATCATAATGTTCCCACTTTAAATCAGCACCTTCCAATTAAAGAAGAATTATCACGTTACCAAGTCGATATGTTGACTAAAAACTGTGCTGAGTTCGGTATTAATTTATATGGCTTAGGTCATCCCTACCAAGGTATTGTACACGTAATCGGCCCAGAGTTAGGAATTACCTTACCAGGGAAAACGATGGTATGTGGCGATAGCCACACCTCTACACACGGTGCATTTGGTGCTATTGCTTTTGGAATAGGCACTTCTCAAGTAGAACAAGTTTTTGCAACACAATGCTTATTGCAACAAAAACCAAAAACGATGAAAATCGAAGTTAATGGTGAGCTGCAAAAAGGAGTTGGGGCAAAAGATATTATCTTATATATCATTGCAAAAATCTCTGCAGCAGGTGGTACAGGCTATTTCATTGAATATGCCGGTTCTGCGATCCGTTCTTTAAGTATGGAAGCAAGAATGACCATTTGTAATATGAGTATTGAAATGGGTGCTCGTGGAGGCTTAATTGCACCTGATCAAACGACTTTCGATTATGTAAAGGGACGTGAATTTGCTCCTAAAGGAGAAGAATGGGATACAGCATTAGCTTACTGGAAAACATTATATTCTGATGATGATGCACAATTTGATGCAGTTCTAGAATTTGATGCAGCAGTTATCGCACCCATGATCACTTACGGAACCAATCCTGGAATGGGAATGGGGATCACCGAAAATATTCCTGCAACACAAGCACAACCTGAGTCTGAACAACCATCTTATCAAAAAGCACTTAATTACATGGGCTTTGCTGATGATGCTCCGATCTTAGGAAAGCCAGTAGATTATGTCTTTATTGGTAGCTGTACAAACTCTCGTATTGAAGATTTACGTGAAGTAGCTGCCTTTGTTCAAGGAAAACAAAAAGCAGAACTAGTAGAAGTATGGATCGTTCCAGGATCAAAACAAGTGGAAAAACAAGCAATTGAAGAGGGTTTAGATAAAATTTTCGAAGCTGCAGGTTTCCAATTGCGTGAGCCAGGCTGTTCGGCTTGTTTAGGAATGAATGAAGATAAAATTCCAGCAGGTAAATATTGTGTTTCTACTTCAAATAGAAACTTTGAAGGCCGTCAAGGCCCTAATGCACGTACTATGCTGGTATCACCTTTAACTGCTGCTGCAGCTGCTGTAACAGGTAAAATTACCGATGTTAGGGAATTGATATAATTTAAAAACTGTTCGTTAATAAATTTAAAAATGTGCCAAATTTGTCAGACCGTAGTAGTCACTGAAAATAAAGTAATAGATAGAGCGTCACAAAACGCTTCGACAATCTTTAACCAAAGAACTTTGGATCAGGATTATCATACATTGAAGTCTGCTCTAAAACCTGGACTAAGGGTTTTAGACATCGGATGTGGAACAGGTGCAATCACAAAAGATATCGCCGCAATCGTTGGACCTTCTGGTTCTGTCGTTGGAATTGATAATACGGAATCATTTATTACGGAAGGAAAGAGTCTATTTGCTAACATACAGAATCTGGAATTGATTCATTGTGATCTACTCGATTTTGAAAGTCTTGAAAAATTTGACTTAATTGTATCCGCTAGAACATTTCAGTGGATTTCAACACTAGATAAAGCGATTGATAAATTGAAAACGTTATTAAAACCCGATGGGCAAGTATCGATATTAGATTATAATCATGAAGCGATAGATTGGAACCCCAAAATACCCAGAAGCATGGAACATTTTTATCACATGTTCTTAATGTGGCGAAATGATGCGGGTATGAATAACAGAATTGGTTATGATCTGGAGGACATTTTTGAAGAGCATGGTTTTAGTCAAATAGAAGTTTTTAATGCTGATGAACATTTTGAGCACAGCAATCCATTGCACCTAGACAAACTAAAAATATGGTCTAAGGTAGCCAGCTCCAGACAGATGGTAGATGAAGGATATATCAGTGATCAAGAACGTTTAGATGCCATTAAAGATTATAACGATTGGGCTGATAATATGGCTATAAGTATGACAATGAAACTTAGAGAAGTTAGAGCAGTTTTAAAATCAAACATTTAGCTATCAATAAGATTAAGCTAAAACCATCATAAGATAACAAAATGGAAAACGGCTATAAGTAATAGCTTCATCTCCATTAAAAAACAAAACGAGTGAAATGAGTTCATTTATGCCATTGAAACATACACTCATAAATAATTATTCGGATGAAAAAATTTGAAACATTAACAACAACGGTAGTTCCTTTACCGATTGAAAATATAGATACCGATCAGATCATTCCAGCTCGTTTTTTAAAAGCGACTACACGTGATGGATTTGGTGACAACTTATTCCGTGACTGGCGCTTTGACAGCAACAATCAACCTAAGGCTGATTTTGTCATGAACGATTCTACTTACAGAGGAAAAGTTCTTGTCGCTGGTAAAAACTTTGGTTGTGGTTCCAGCCGTGAGCATGCTGCTTGGGCTATCCAGGATTATGGATTTGATGCTGTTATCAGTAGTTTTTTTGCAGATATCTTTAAAGGTAATGCCTTAAATAATGGTGTATTACCTATTCAGGTAACTGATGAGTTTTTAGAAACCATCTTTGATACCGTATTTAAAAATCCAAATACAGAAATCATCATTGATTTAGAAAATCAAATGGTTACATTATCTGAAACTGGAGCTCAAACATCTTTTGAAATCAATCCTTACAAAAAATCATGCCTTATCAACGGTTATGATGATATTGATTTTATATTAAACAACAAAACTGCTATCGAAACTTTCGAACAAACGAGATAATGATAAAACCCGTCGTCCATATTGCCAATTTAACCGTTCAACACCATTATAATGTGGTATTGCAGGACTTGAATTGGCAAATTGAATCTGGTCAAAATTGGTTGATCGGCGGTAGAAGCGGCACAGGAAAGACTACCCTAGCACAAGCAATTGCTGGACATATTCCATATGATGGACTTATCGACATTCAGTTTGATAACAACTCTCTTCTTCCAGCAGAAGTGTTGTATGTTTCTAATTGGTACCAATTCACCAATCTAGAAGGTGATAAAAACTTTTATTATCAGCAACGGTACAACAAGCATCAAACCAACGATACATTAACAGTTCAGGCTGAATTCATGCATTTTGCAAAAGAAAAGCATTTGCAATTTGATGATGTGAAACCCTATCTCGAAACTTTTGGATTTGAAGATGTCCAAAATGCACAACTCATTGAGTTGTCGAGTGGGGAACATAAAAAACTACAATTGTTAAAAGCCCTCTGGCTGAAACCTCAAGTATTGATTATTGATCAGCCCTATACGGGTCTTGATCGCCAATCTCGCCACGAACTAAATCAAGCATTTGATGATCTGGCACGTGCAGGAGTTACTTTGATATTAATCAGTAATGATCATACCATACCTTCTTGTATCCATCACTTTGCAGAAATCCATCAGGGGCAAATCAACATATTGTCTTCACAAGCTGAATTTTCAAAAGAGAAAGTACGTACTAGAAAACCACTTCCACACTTTTTGCAAAAAGCACCTCATATTTCTGCAGACACCATGGTGAAAATGTCTCAAGTTGATGTCAGATATGGTGAAAAAGAAGTCTTAAAAGATATCAATTGGGAAGTAAAAGCAGGAGAAAAATGGCTGTTACAAGGACATAATGGCTCTGGAAAATCTACTTTATTGAGCTTAATTAATGGCGATCATCCACAGGCCTATGCCAATGATATCGTGCTGTTTGGAAAACAAAGAGGATCAGGAGAAAGTATTTGGGACATCAAGTCGCACTTGGGCATTATTTCTCCCGAAATGCACTGGTACTTCGATCCAACGGCTAAAGTATGGCAAAGTGTTGCTTCAGGATTTTTTGATTCTGTTGGATTGTTTCGCAAGCTAAGCTTTGAAAAACAACAATTATTAGATCAAGTATTGGACTTTTTTGATTTAAAAGAAGATAAAAATAAACTACTAAACACCCTTCCGCTAGGAAAACAGCGTCTTGCTTTATTAGCAAGAACAGTGATTAAAAATCCGGAATTATTGATTTTGGATGAACCTTGCCAGGGTCTTGATTACGAACAAACAGAACATTTCAATGCAGTAGTCGATGAACTGTGCACTTATGGGAAAACATTGATTTATGTTGGTCATTTTGAGACACAACTCCCGACTTGCCTTGAAAAGAAAATTATACTAGATAAGGGAATGGTTAAATCCATTGAAAATATTTTACAATACGCCTAACTATGAAAAAAAATATACTCGTTATTCCTGGTGATGGAATAGGACAAGAAGTTACCATTTGGGGTAAAAAAGTTTTAGAAAAAATTGGTGAGAAATATAATCACGACTTCAGTTTTGATGAAGCAATCATGGGACATGTTGCTATTGAAGCAACAGGAAACCCTTTGCCTGATGAGACTTTAGCTAAAGGAAAAGCAAGTGATGCCATTCTATTTGGTGCGATTGGACATGCGAAATATGACAATGATCCCTCTGCAAAAGTTCGCCCAGAACAAGGATTATTAAAAATCCGTAAAGAATTGGGTCTTTATGCGAACCTACGTCCTATCTTATTATTTGATGAGCTTTTGGATGCTTCAAGTTTGAAGCCTGAAGTTTTAAAAGGTACTGATATTCTTTTCTTTCGTGAATTGACTGGTGATGTTTATTTCGGAGAGAAAAACCGTTCGGAAGACAATAACTTTGCTTCGGATTTGATGAATTACAACCGTTACGAAGTAGAACGTATTGCACGTAAAGCTTTTGAAGCTGCTCGTACACGTTCTAAGAAATTGTGTTCTGTCGATAAAGCAAATGTATTAGAAACCTCTCGTCTTTGGAGAGAAGTTGTTCAAGAGATTGCAAAAGAATATCCAGACGTAGAGACTGAGCATATGTTCATTGACAATGCAGCGATGCAATTGGTCAAAAATCCCAAGAAATTTGATGTCGTATTGACAGCAAATCTATTTGGAGACATCCTGACGGATGAAGCTTCACAAATAGCAGGTTCAATGGGTATGCTTGCTTCTGCATCGATAGGTGACGGTACAGGATTCTTTGAACCTATCCACGGATCAGCACATGATATCGCTGGACAAAATAAAGCAAATCCGTTAGCTTCTATCTTATCTGCAGCTTTAATGTTAGACATCAGTTTTGGTCTACAGGCTGAGGCAAAAGAAGTGACTGAAGCAGTTGCTGAAACACTAAAAGCTGGTTGGAGAACAGGCGATATTGCTAATGCAAATACAGCTGCAGATAAAATACTGGGCACACGAGAAATGGGTGCTAAAGTATTAGAATTTATTAAATAGACTGAACAGAGTTTCAAAAATAAAAACATAAAGCTATGTTACACGATCCAAATCATTTATACATCTTCGATACCACACTTCGCGATGGAGAACAAGTACCAGGATGTCAATTAACTACTCCTGAAAAAATCGACATTGCGAAAGATTTGGAGAAACTAGGTGTCGATGTTATTGAAGCCGGTTTTCCTGTATCAAGTCCTGGAGATTTTCAATCGGTAGTAGAATTATCAAAAGCTGTAAATGATGTTATTATTTGTGCCTTAACACGTGCAAATCAAAATGACATCAAGGTAGCTGCTGAAGCATTACAATATGCTAAAAGACCTCGTATCCATACGGGTATTGGTTCTTCAGATATGCATATTAAATATAAGTTCAACTCGACACGTGAGGAGATTTTAGAGCGTGCTGCTGCTGCTGTAAAATATGCAAAGTCACATGTAGAAGATGTCGAATTCTATGCTGAAGATGCTGGTCGTGCAGATTTGACCTATTTAGCGCAGATGGTAGAAGCTGTAATCGCAGCAGGTGCAACGGTTGTTAATATTCCAGATACAAATGGATATTGTTTACCCGATCAATATGGCGCTAAAATCAAATTCTTAAAAGAAAATGTTAAAAACATTGATCAAGCCATTATATCAGCGCATTGTCATAACGATTTGGGATTAGCAACAGCAAATTCAATTGCTGCTATTCAAAATGGAGCACGTCAAGTAGAATGTACGATCAATGGTATCGGAGAGCGTGCTGGTAATACTTCTTTGGAAGAGGTGGCTATGATCTTAAAAGTTCACAAGCAATCTTTCGGTAATTTAACATCCAATATCGACAGTAAAATGTTTACTTATCTTTCACGCAAAGTCAGTGAAATGATGAACATGCCTGTTCAACCAAATAAAGCAATTGTAGGTCGCAATGCTTTTGCGCACAGTTCAGGAATTCATCAAGATGGCTTTCTAAAACATCGTGAAACTTATGAAATCATTCGTCCTGAAGATGTAGGTCTTGAAGAAGCAGGTATTATTTTGACTGCTCGTTCTGGCCGCCATGCCTTAAAGTATCATTTAGAGCGACTTGGTTACACACTAGAAAAAGATGACTTATCAGCAATATACGAGCGATTCTTGATCCTAGCAGATGCCAAAAAAGATATTTGTGACGATGATCTAAGAAGTTTATTCGCAGAAAGAGTTTAATAAAACATTCCTACTGAAACGTCATTGTGACAAAGAATAAATTTCACAAGTAAAAAAGTCAAAAAACTTAATTACTTTTATTCTTAGTCATGATGACGTTTTTTTATTGATAGTGTATCAACTCCCTATTCATAACAACCAAACAATATGAGTTTAGATTTTTCAAATTTACAAATCGACTCAGAAAGCACCTATCATCGTATCAAAGATGTTGTCAATCGTACAGCTTTGCAATACAATGCTTATCTTTCTGAGAAATATGGTGCCGAAGTCTACCTGAAGAGAGAAGATCTACAAATCGTTAGATCCTATAAATTAAGAGGTGCTTATAATAAAATAATTTCACTAACCGAAGAAGAAAAAAGCCGTGGAGTAGTCTGTGCAAGTGCTGGAAACCATGCTCAAGGTGTTGCCTTTTCTTGTAAGAAATTAAATATAAAAGGTGTTATTTTTATGCCAGGACCAACTCCGAAACAAAAAATATCTCAAACAGAGATGTGGGGTAATGGCAATATTGAAATCATATTGACAGGAGACACTTTTGATGATTGTCAAAAAGCAGCTCGCATCTACACAGAACAGAATAACATGACTTTTATCCCTCCCTTTGATGACCTAAAAGTAATCGAAGGACAAGGAACCGTAGCCGTAGAGATCCTTCAGGATTTACCTGATTTAGATGTTATTTTCATTCCTATTGGAGGAGGTGGATTATCCGCTGGAACAAGCTATTATTTAAAGAATAAAAATCCCAACATCAAATGCTTTGGTGTTGAACCGCAAGGAGCTGCTTCCATGCAAGCCGCATTTAATACAGGAAAACCAGTAGAACTTAAAAAGATCAATAAGTTTGTAGATGGTGCTGCGGTTCAAAAGGTTGGCGATCTAACATTTGAAATCAGTCGCCAATATCTAGACACTGTACGTTCTATCCCAGAAGGAAAGATCTGTACTTGTATTTTAGAACTTTACAATAAAGACGCTATCGTCGTAGAACCTGCCGGAGCTCTTTCTGTAGCAGCATTGGAATTCCATAAAGATGAAATAAAAGGCAAAAAAGTAGTTTGTATCATCTCTGGTGGTAATAACGATATCAACCGTATGAGTGAAATTCAAGAATTATCACTCCTATATGAAGGATATAAACATTATTTTATTGTCCGTTTCCCTAATCGTCCAGGAGCGCTGAAGCTATTCGTATCTGAAGTGTTGAGTCCTAAAGATGATATTACTCGTTTTGAATTTATCAAGAAAACAGAACGTGAACGAGGACCAGCACTGATTGGAATCGAGTTAAATAGTCCTGAAGATTACCAACCATTATTGCAAAGGATGACGGATAATAAATTTGAATATATTGAATTAAATAAGGATCAAACTTTATTTGAGTATTTAGTATAAGTTCATTTAATAACAAATGTAAAGAAGGGAATACGCATAATAGCTTATTCCCTTTTCTATTAAAACGTATAGCTGATTTTTAATGTAGAATTCTGGTATTCAACGATATTTGTATTTTATTTCCCTATTCTCGTCATCATATGGATCTATCAAAATATATGATCTGACACACATTTAAAATCTTAATCACCTTATTATCATTTGATTAATAAAAACATTTACGTATATTTAATAAAAAAATACATTATGAAAACAACAACCATTCTATTCATGCTTACACTCGTTTGTTCCATAGCATTTGGACAATCTGATAAAAGTAAAAGACTAAGTCCTCCCGATAGTGTTAAAGTCACGACCAATGATGGTGTAACAGTTGATATCCACTATAGCCGTCCCTCTTTAAAAGGACGTAAAATTGGAGTTGATATCGTTAAGATAGGAGAAGTATGGCGTACGGGTGCAAATGAAGCAACTACTGTAGATTTTGATAAAGATGTCCTCATCGAAGGCAAAAAGCTACCAAAAGGAAAATATAGCTTATATACCATTCCCGGAGAACAAGAAACAATTGTAATTTTCAATAAAACATGGGATCAATGGGGTACAAAATATGATCAAAATCAAGACGCGTTACGTGTTAATGTTTCTAGTGAAACAAGTAATTTAGCACAAGAGCAATTTAAAATTGATGTTGATAAATCTGGTAAAATTGGTTTAGCATGGGGCGATTATTTACTTCCTGTACAAGTCAAAGCGGCTCCCTAATTTGATAATTAGATAGCGCATCTCGTTTCACGAAACAAATTTCAAAACCATATCTTTTGGGGCTTTGTAGGTAAGTCACAAGTTGATTCATTATGAAAACCCTCAAGAGGATTAGTCGTTTTTAAATTTTAAAAAAATAACCATAATATTATTGTAGATAAAGGAAGTTACATCAGGTAACTTCCTTTATTTTTAGAAAGCTATTAAAAGAATTAAACCATTTATAGACAAACATTCCATCTCCACAACTTCAAGATCACTTAAAAATAAACCATCCCCAAAAAACAGAAGACGTTCTTCTACCTCAAAACTTCCATTCAATGGATATGCAAACAATTTGTTGCAATTTTCTGGCAGTAGCATATTCGTTTCTTCTTTTCCATAAAATGCACCAATAAACAGTTGGAATGAAAATTTATTATCCATTAGAATCGGAAGCATCTTATTTTTCTGTTCGAATTGACCTAATGGTAACGAATATTTATGTACGGCATCTGTGTCATTTGATGTTGCTTGAAACACGAATTGTTGAAAAATAAAGCCTTCTTCAAAATTTCCTATTTGATGAATACAAATTGGGAAAGATTGACGTATTGGAATAACGATTAGTTCACCTAGCCCTACAAGATATGATTGATCTCCAATTTGAATTTCAATCGCGTTGAGCAAAGGCAAGATTATCATAATAGTATCTGCTGATGCAGATACTGTAAGTTTACGTTTCGCGATTCCATGCCATTCATTCACATATAATAATTTGCCAATAGCTTCCTTATGTGAAGAATAATAATCTTCATAATTTAAAGTACTTCTTAGCAATCCATCTTCAAAATCAACTTCATTTCGTTGATCTGCGATATACATTCGTGCTTCTCCCATTTAACTTTCCTGTTCGTGATTATGCCTCAACTTTAATGGTGATTTTCATTTCAAATCCAGACGCTATACTTCCTGTAACAGTAGCCATTTCTTTATCTACACCGTCACTAAAAACATTATCTTTACTGTTATAGGTATAACCTGAGATTCCTTTTTTATAGCCATATTGAGAACCATTAGTATTCACATCATCACTTAAACTATCTTGAAAAGCAATTTGCGTCACTAATAGTGATTGACCACTAGCATCATAAATATGGACATGAATATGTGTTGCTCTTCCCATATACCATCCAGGAAAGATGGTTTGAAAATTAACTAAACCATTTTCATCTGTTACTAAGCGTCCGCGACACCAATTTACTGACTGATAATTGCTGGGTTGCATTTGAGTATCTCCATATTGAGAATAGTTACCATCGACATCACAGTGCCAAATATCAACCAAAGCACCCGCCAAGGGATTACAATTATCATTGACGTTTGCAACAGTGATCAAGGCCGCCATATTTACACCTAGATTGTCTCCTTTTCGTATATCAGAGCGTGTATAAGACGAGGGTGTTTTTGTTGGAAATGGGCCAGCAGTTTCAGAGGGTGTTACAGAACAAGAGTTATTAACTGTAACATCTTCCCCATTCTCAAGAATAGCAACACTCTCATTCTTACTACAGGCTGCCCATGCCATTGGACCAGAAAAGGCTAAAAAGGATAATGTTCTAATGAATTGTTTTCTTTCCATAATTTTCAAATTATAATCACAATATTAGAAAAGAGTAGTGTAAACAAATGTAAATAGATGCTAAAGTATGCTAAATAAAAAAACAGAGGCTTAAAATTTAAGACGAAGCTACTTGTACCAGCATCATTGGTATTGGTGAATTTAAAAAAAATGTAAATCGATCGTATAAATCAGTAAGGTGGATATTCCAGAAATAATAAAAACAGTAAACTGTAGAATAATTCTTTACATATCTATTCTTCATTTATAAAAAACAAAAGAATACGGTTGTCTAATTGATTATTAAACACATGAGCAATCTTATTCAATATAGAGAAATTATTTTAATAAAATTAACAAAAATTATCATAAGTTTTTTTTATTCAGTGTGTCTTTTATTATATTTGTTCCGTCATTTAAAAACCTAAACATTGATGAAAAAAATAATCTTGGCATTATGTTGCATGAGTGCATCTGTTACTTTTGCACAAAACGTAAAATCAGAGGATTTAGAATATTCTAAAATCGTTATGCCCACTATTCTAAATCTTGAAAAACCTGTAGATTTGAACATATTACGAGTTTCAAACTCCGATTTTATCAATAAATCAGGACTATTGAATCTTAATTTTGGAAAAACAAATTTTATTAGCTACAATACCAGCAATCCAAAATACATTGCCGTTTTAGAATACACCTACATTGACCCTTATCTATACCACCAAAAAAAGACGCTCAACGAGATCATCATTAAATCGAATATTGAAGCCAAACTTCATTTAATAGAAGCAGGAAAAGGTATTTTTGATACCGAGATAATTAAACTTCAAAATCAGCAAAACGAAAATACCATTGGAAGAGGCTACTATGAAGTTTCTTCTACCATCAACAAATCATTAATTTCTGATGCAGAAGCCGCACCTTTTCTTAAAGACGGCAAGTTTCCTAATCCGGAAAAAGTAATGGAAGTGGAAACAGAACAAATGTTGCGTATTTCAGAAATTGCTAACCGAAAAATAAAGGAAAAAATAACGAGCTCCGAAGAAGACGCTAAAATTGAATTCAATTATTTAAAGGAAGATAAAAATTTTAATTCTTCTGACTTCGATGCTATTTACAACACTGTTAAGCAGAGTTTAAAACCTATCAATGCCAGCCAACTGAGATCAGCTGTAAAAGGTTTAAAAACTGAATTTGACAACTATCAGACTTCTACTGATAAAAAGATTATAAAATACAAGGAAGCTCTTCTGGAAGATATTATCACATTATCTTATCTTACAGATGACTATGGAGATGCCACAACATACGAAGAATTGATGAATGGGGTAAACCCTAAAAATAGACAGATGAGCTGGTTTATGAGAACAAAAAAGAAATATGAAAACAGCAACAACAGACTTGGTCAACCTTTAGCATATAGCCCTATTCCCGATCATTTGTTATCAACATCATCAACTACTAAAGTTTTAACTCAAAGTACTGATGAGCAAGATTATAAGATTGAAAAGTTGAATAAGAATGAGTTTTCGAATTACATACAGTCAACTATCCAACTCAATAATTTGTCGTATCAACTTAAAGCAATTCAGAAAGGAGGATTATTGCCACAACACGAAAATGATATTTTTAATAAAATCATTTGGACAATAATCAATTATAACAACAATTTCAACACATTGCGAGGTTCTGAAAAAAGTATCATTAAAGATTTTGCTAATTTCAGTGGAGCATTTGCAAAAGAAATGAAAGAGAAGAAAATTTACAATTTTAACGACAGTAAAGATGTAATGCTGATGAAAATTAGAGCATACGTTTCTAAAAACATGAAGATTGAAGATTTCACAAAATACATCTCATCAATAGATCAGGCTATTTTAGAAAGAACCAACGAAAAGAAAGAGTATACAAGGGAGGCTTATCGCTCAGCAATTCACATGAATTCGATTGTACAAATGAGAGATCTTTTAGCTGACGATTTGTTTATGGAAAATGAAAGAAAGAGCTTTGAAGACAATCTTAATAAAATCTTGGAAGAACAGGTAAATATTCTTCTCGGTAAAGACGCCAGCTATCACGAGTTTAAAAAATCTATTCGGGTATTCGAAAGCATTAAAAATAAAAGACAATTGTCTAAAGAAGAATATGAGAACTACGAAATACTATTGAATAATGTGATTGCAAAATTCGTTTATAATTTCTAATTAATAATCCCCGAAGAAAAATTCTTTGGGGGTTATTAATTTATTTAAAAACAGTTATTTCATTTCAACAAAATTATCCACAAAATTCACATCAGCCATTCTCTGACTGAAATCTATTCCGAACAATGACAATTGAGGTTTTGTATAAAGAATCGTCGCTATATATTCTTTTTGTTTCCAAGATTAATTGATGCTACATGCAAGGCAGTTGTTATATATATTTTAGTATAATAACATGTCATAATATCGCAAACATTTAAACAAAAACTTAGAATTGTAGTTTGTTTTTGACACAAAAATTAGATTGAAAAAACAATCGTCAAACATGGACATTTTTTAATTTTTAAAGTTATCAACATTTATATATTACTGATCTACAACACAGTATACACATCAATATTGCACAAACGCGTTTTATGACAATCTTTTCCCCAATATGTGGAAAAGTCAAATTACAGCTTCAAATTAAATTTATGATATTTGTTAGAGCTGAGAGAAATATCTTCTCAAACGAGTTAATATCATTCATCCAAACCGGACTTCTTCGGGAAGTGCGATTTACAAATTAAAAGTTATAATCATGGCAAGAATTATCAAATTCGAGAAAAACGATTGTGCACCTTGTGCTCAAGTATCTGCATATCTAGATCAAAAAGGTATTCAATATGAGTCGATCAACCCGTTTGACCAACCTGATTTAGCCGCTAAATTTAAAGTGCGCACAGTACCAACTGTCATCGTTTTGGAGAATGAAGAAATTCAACATCGTATCATCGGTTTTAAACCTGAAGAATTAGCTGCTATCGCATTATAATGAAAATGTAGTATCAAATTTTTATAATCCATGATACATATTTATTACGATAGCAAAACTGGAAACGTGCAACGTTTTATGGACAAGCTTACCCAGATTACGGGCTGGAAAGCACATAAAATAACTACAGATCTTGTTGCTGAAGTATCAGGTCATCTGGTCACTTTTACAACTAATTTCGGACAAATCCCTGTGACTACACTAGCATTTATGAAAGCAAATGCTTCCAAAATCTATTCTGTATCATCAAGTGGTAACCGCAACTGGGGACAAAATTTCGGACTAGCCGCTGATAAAATTTCCGCTGACTTTGACATCCCATTGGCTTTCAAATTTGAATTGTCTGGTACAATGGAGGATATTAACCAATTTATTGACATCATAAAGAACAACTGCGATGGTAGCAAACGAGGTAGCAAAAAACTGGATATTGCTTAACAACGAAATCATGATCAAACATGATGACGAGTTTAGCTTACACAAAGATAAAGAGGCTGTACGTGCCTATTTTTTAGAGTATGTGAACAAGAATACGGTATTCTTCTATACACTAAAAGAAAAAATCGATTACTTAATTGAACAAAATTACTATATCAATTTCTACGAGTGGTTCACCTACGAAGAAATGGAAAAAGTATATAATTTTGTTTTCGCAAAAAAATTCCGCTTTGCATCTTTCATGGCTGCATTCAAGTTTTTTCAGAGTTATGCTTTAAGAGATGATTCTGGAGAAAAGTTCTTGGAACGTTATGAAGACCGCGTGGTTGCAGTGGCATTATTTTTAGCCCGCCAAGAAGGTGTGGAAAAAGCAATTGCATATGCTGAATTGTTTATCAATCAAGAATATCAACCTGCAACACCAACATTCCTGAATGCCGGTAAGAAACGTTCTGGCGAATTAGTTTCTTGTTTCTTAGATGAAATTGGAGATAACCTAAATGGTATTGGTTATGCTGTTGACTCTGCAATGAAGTTATCTTCTATCGGAGGTGGCGTTTCCTTCAACATTTCAAAAATTCGTGGACGTGGTGAAGCCATCAAGGGAGTAGAAGGTCGTGCAGGGGGTGTTCTTCCCATCATGAAAATCATGGAAGATACGTTCTCTTATGCGAACCAATTAGGTCAACGTCCTGGTGCTGGAGCGGTATATTTAAATATTTTCCACTCGGATATCGAAGAGTTTTTAGACTGTAAAAAGATCAATGCGGATGAGAAAGTACGTATCAAATCGCTTTCTATAGGCATCATTATTCCGGATAAATTCATGGAATTGGCGGAAAAAGATGAAACATGCTACTTGATCTATCCACATACGGTGATGCAAGAATATGGTCAGTTCTTAGATGAAATGGACATGGATGAGATGTACGAAGAGTTGATTACCAATCCGAATATTAAGAAGAAGAAGATCAACGCTCGTCACCTGTTAGTGAAAGTTGCACAAACACAAAAAGAGTCTGGCTACCCTTATATTTTCTACAAAGAAAACACCAATCGCGTTCACGCTTTGAATGGCATCGGGAAAGTAAAATTCTCCAACTTGTGTACAGAAATCATGCAAGTTTCAGAAGTCTCTGAAATCAATATTTATGGCGAAGAAGATAAGATCAGGTATGGCATTTCTTGCAACTTAGGTTCTTTGAACATCGCGACCATTATGGATAATAAACGTGTGAAAGAATCTGTAAAATTGGCTATGCGTGCATTAACAATGGTATCTGATGTAACCGATATTAAAATGGTTCCTTCCATCGCCAAAGCTAATAAAGAATTACATTCAGTAGGTCTTGGAGCAATGAATTTACATGGTTACCTAGCGAAAAGCTTTATCATGTATGAATCCGATGAGGCTTTAGATTTTGCGAATGCATTCTTTATGATGATGAACTTCTATTCTTTAGAAGCATCTATGGAGATCGCTCGTGAACGTAAAGAAACATTTGTAGGATTTGAAAAATCAGCTTATGCTGATGGTACTTACTTCGACAGATATACAGAAAGAGATTATTTACCAAAAACAGATAAGGTTAAAGAATTATTTGCAGGTGTACATATTCCAACAATCGAAGATTGGGAAAAATTAAAAGCAGAAGTAAAAGAACATGGTATTTATCATGCGTATCGCTTGGCGATTGCACCAAACCAATCTACTTCGTACATCATGAATGCAACCGCTTCGGTTATGCCAATTGTAGATATTATTGAAGTCCGCGAATATGGAGATAGTACAACTTATTATCCAATGCCTTATTTGACAAATGATAATTACTTCTATTTCAAATCGGCCTACGATATGGATCAATTCAAGGTATTAAAATTAGTATCCGTTATTCAACGTCATATTGACCAAGGTGTGAGTACTATTTTACATACCAATTCAAAAGATAACACTCGTGATTTGTCTAAATACTATATTTATGCACATAAATTAGGTTTAAAATCATTGTACTATACGCGTACACGGAAGTCTTCTATTGAAGATTGTGTATCTTGTTCTGCATAGTTCCACTCAAAGAAAATCAATAAGCTATTCGAAGGAAGATCAATCAACCTCGAATAGCTTTTTCAAAATAAATATCAATAACTCTCGCTGTAAAAATAATGAGCAAACAATATACCGCTGTAAACTGGAATACGCCAGATAATGACTATGCCTTAATGTTTTGGGAACAAAACATTAAACAATTCTGGATTGATACTGAATATATCCCTTCAAAAGACATTGATAGTTGGAAAGGATTAAGCTGGGAGATGAAAGAATGCTACAAAAAAGCATTAGGCGGATTAACGCTATTGGATACCTTACAGAGTCACACAGGAATGCCAAAAATCATCGATCACACCGATTCGCTTCAAAACAAAGCTGTATTGTCGTATATGTGTATGATGGAGGCTATTCATGCTAAATCATATTCCACTATTTTTACAACCGTATCAACAACGAATGAAATCAATGATATCTTTGGTTGGGTAGAGCAAAATAAATTTTTACAATTCAAAGCGTCTACAATTGATTCCTACTACCGCAACTTAGATAAGAAAAATCCTTCTAACGAAGAGCTATTCATGACTCTAGCCGCTTCTGTACTCTTGGAGTCATTCTTATTTTATTCAGGTTTCTTTTTACCGTTATGGTTATGTGGCCAAGGACAAATGGTAGCCTCAGCAGATATTATCAAAAAAATTGTTGCTGATGAATCTATCCATGGTGTTTTCGTTGGATTAATGGCACAAGAGGTTTTCAAAAAACTTAAAAATCAGGACGAAGTAAAACAAAGATTCTTGGTTCTTTTAAATGAATTGTACGAAAATGAATTGAAATACACGGAAGAGATTTATACAGAAGTTGGTTTAACGGCTGAAGTAAAAGAATATGTGCGTTACAATGGAAACAAAGCATTAATGAATCTTGGTTTTGATCCTATATTCGAAGTGAAACAAGTCAATCCAATTGTCTTAAACGGTTTGAATACAGAAACAACACAACATGATTTCTTTTCAAAAAAATCAACGAATTACGAAAAATCTATGGAAATCGTACATTTAAAAGATGATGATTTTAAAATGGATGCTACCGTAAATGTATAGTTAAGATAGCGAATCTATTATAAGTAAAATAGGCTGTTCATAATTTGAACAGCCTATTTTGTTAGTTAGTTATACCCTACCTTAGCTAAGCGGGCATACATTTCTATAAATGCACATTGATCAAGTAATCCTTTCGAATCTTTTCTCCCTTTAAGTGTCCAATCGGTATCGAATAATCCATTTTTATCACGCATATTAAGCCAAGCATAATCGAGGTTTTTCGCAAACATATCTAAATATGTTCGGTTATGATCTTGTTCAAACAAACTGATAAACCCACGCATCATGACTGCGTGGAACCAAAGATTACTATTTTTCAACAAGGGAAAATCATGATCAGCTATCGGATGAAAAAAATATGATTGGCATGCTTTTGCCAGTTGTTGTGCGTCTAATAAGTATTGTTTTTCTTTTGTTAATTGATACAATAAAGCAGCCGCTTGTAACATTTGCCCTGAATTATAGGAATATTTCGCTTTACCTATGTGACCATTCAAACCGATATTATCCCAATACAAACCATCCTTAGTATCTTGTAGCTTCTCTTTTGTCCAGTGGTACAGAAGTTCCCCTTCTTGTAAATATAAGCTATCCTGAGTCGCCCTATACAGTTTCAGCGCAAATACACTAGCAGGAGCATTCGCGCATGTATTCTTCGATTCCTTTTTCTGTTCACACCAGTAGATTCCTCCATCGAGCAGATCATCTTCTCCACTTTTCACAAACGTCCATACTTCTTTGGCTTTAGTAAGATAGGTTTGTTTTTTCGTCGTTAGATAAAGATCCGTTAAGTCGATACCCAACCAGATGTTATCGTCATAAAAGCGATCCGAAGCTGCTGCTGTATTCAAATAAGAAGCATACCCTATTGGAGAGCGCTTTTGATCACGATATTCTTCAAGGCCAACCAACACTTTTTTATCTACTATTTTTTGATATACCTTCTTTTGTTTAGGCAGCTCCATTAAGGCATTTACTGCTGAAAAGCTCCCTGAAAAAGGCCATAGATAAGCATATTTTTTTTGTTGATCAGCTTGTTGATTGTTGTTTAAATAATCAGCCTTAAACTTTTCATCAAAAGGATATTTTTCCAATAGCAATTGATTCTGATCATTACCAAAATAACGATAAACTTGCTGTAACGTTTGTGATGCTCGTTGTTTAAACTGCGATTTTTCTTGTGCACGTAACTGAGTGCAGAAAAATGGAGAAAAAAGCAGCATGTAAATAATAAGCAGTTTAGATTTCATATTCTGATGTAAAAAGGCTGCCCTATTGGACAGCCTATTGTATTTTATTTATAACCTTCGTTTTGAGTTAACTTTGGATTTCTTTGTATTTCATCTGGTGAAATAGGCCAAAGCAAGTCAGACTCTTTAAATACAGCTCCTGATGCATTTTTAGCACCAATAAGAGGTACAAAATCAATTTTTCCAGCTTCAGTAGTAGAAATCACAGGGAACATCTTCGTTCTTGCAATATCATCCCACATTTTAAACTCTAATGGAAATTCTCTTAAACGTTCTATCCAACATTCTTTTACAAAATTATCTGCTGATAAACCTTGAAGTTCGGTTGTAAACTGCGCAACAGTTTTTCCTTCTGTATTTGCACGCGCTTTAACTTGTGCCAAATAGCCCGCTGCTTCGGCAGTCACACCACCACTTTTTGCAATACCCTCAGCCGCAATTAATAAAGCCTCTGGATAACGGTAGAAATTCCAGTCTTTTGTTCCCTTACCCGTAGTCAATACAGCTTCTTCGTCATAATAATACCAAACACCTGCATCTGTAGATTCCCATTTCTTTCCTGTTTTCGGATTGGTATACGACCAATGGAAGAACTGATTCGGTTGAATACGCAAATCTTTTGGATTATACACATTCAAGAACTGTTTCGTAGGACCGAACACTCTTTCAAAGATGGAGTATTTGTCAAACATAGAAACTGCTGAAGAGTTAAAAGCATACGTCGGCCACCAACCACTATTGCTAATGGTACCATCGTATTCTTGGGCATAAATCACTTCATCCAAATCATCCGTTTTCCTTAATTTATTAAAAGCACTATTAGTTGTCAAATCCGTATTAACAGTCATACTATGTGGTGAATTGACCACTATTTTAGCTGTTTCTGCGGCTTCAGCATATTTACCCTGTTGTAAATACACGTTTGCTAACGTCATTGCAGCAACAAATTTTGTAATACGATGACCATTGCTGGCAAACTTAATCGCTGGCAAAGCATTAACAGCTTCTTTAAGATCTGTTTCAATTAAAGCATATACTTTTGATGCTTCAGATCTTTCTAGATACAAATCATCTTCTAAAGACTCATAAGCAGTTGTAGACAACGGAATAGCCCCAAAGGTCTTTACTAGATAAAAATAGTTATACGCTCTAAAGAACTTAGCCTCAGCCAAAAGAATATTTCTATCTGCGTCTGACATACTAATTTCAGGAATATATTTTAATCCCGCATTGGCAATATTGATCGCTTGAAAGGATTCATCCCAAATCGTATTCATGTTACCCGAAATCAAATTTGTATTATTTTGACGGGTTAATTCCCTCGAAAACAAACAAACTCGCTCTTGACCTTCATAACTATTGGTAAAGTAACCTGTTAACATGGTGTTGAAAGATGCTGTAGGCCCTGTATAAGCACTACCAGCATTCGAATAACGTTGTGGAGCACCTCTTCTATACAAACTATTCACAGTAGCCTCAGCTTGAGCCTCTGTTTTATAAAATGCGGACAACGCAACGGTTGACTTAGGCTCTTCTTCTAAAAACTTATTACAGGATGTTGTTAATGCCAATCCAGCTAATAACAACAAAAACAATCTATTTTTCTTCATTGGATTTTTTCAAAAATTAAAATGTAACATTAAGACCTAACGTAAAAGTTTTCGCTCTTGGATAAGCGAAAAAAGTCATATTTTGGCCAAATTTACTTTCCCCTTGTGAAGTACTTTCTGGGTCATACCCCTTAAATTCACTTGAGGTAAATAAGAATGGGTTATTAGCATTAGCATAAATGCGAAGACCAGATAATCCTATTCTTTTTACAGCATCAGGTTTGAATGTATAACCTAGCTGTATCATATTTACCCTTAAATACGAACCGTCAACTACCCAAGCATCATCCACATTCGTATCTTGACCAGCATGTCCACCATTGGTTAAATAAATTGCCTGTTGCATAGTATTTGGATTTGTTCCATTATAGGCATCTGTTAAGATCTCTTTTAAACCATTCGTGATGCCAAAACGGTCATACGTAGAATGGAAAAACTGTTGCATGACATCTACCCCTTTTACAAATTGCAAATCAAGTGTCAGATCAAAATTCTTATAGCTCAAATTATTGATAAAACTTCCGGTCCAATCAGGAAGACCCTTACCAATAATTTCTTTCTCTGTCGTACGTTTTGGACGACCAATTTGTGAGATTGTTGCATTACCAGCATCGACATCTGCTTGTGTGTAGATACCCAATCTTCTATAACCATAGAAGCTATTCAGGTTTTCTCCAACTCGGATGATACTGTTTGCACCACCAACCCAACTATTCATTAAAATATCGGCATTATTATCACCTAATTTTAACACTTCGTTTTTGTTATAATTCAGATTTATAGTTGATTTCCATGTGAAATCTTCATGATTAACGATAGTACCATTAATCATCACATCTAAACCTTGATTTTGAACCGATCCAATGTTTCTCATCACAGAACTAAAACCTGTTGCTGTTGGTAATGGTGCTTCAAGTAATAAATCTGTTGTCTTTTTCTTGTAATAAGAAACATCGAAACTCAATCTATTTTGAAACAGGCCTAATTCTACTCCAAAATCAAATTGTGCAGTTTTCTCCCATTTCAAATTAGGGTTTTCAATTGTGCTCACAAAAGAGTAAGGTTCTCGATTACCGTTTAATAAAATTGTTCCTGATTCCACATTTGCTAAAGATCTATAGGGATCAATTTCAGAATTACCTGTTAAGCCATAACTGGTATGTAATTTCAAATTACTGATCAAACTATTATCCTTCAAGAAATCTTCATTGGAAACATTCCAAGCAAAACCTGCTGATGGGAAAAAAGCATATTTGTTATTTCCCCCAAATTTAGAAGAACCATCGTAACGGCCTGTAACCGTTGCTGAATACCGATTGTCATAGGAATATGCTGCTCTTAAAAAATAAGAGTTCATTGCCCAAATCAAATTATTTGAATAAGGTGCAGAAGGTATTGTACCTATACCCATGTTATAATATTGGCTTAAATCATCTTGAAAGCCTTCTGTTCTTGAGCCATCATAATCATAGGTACGTCCTTGCCAAGACAATCCTGCCATCGCATTGATACGATGCTTATCAAATTGCTTATTATAAGTCAAATAGGTTTCTTCTTGCCAATATAATGTATTGGTGTGATTGATCTCTGCCCATCCGTTAGGAGCAGAAATATTATTCAATAAAACAGAAGAATATCCTCGATATGTTTTTTGATGATTATCAACCCCCAATTGCGTTTTTAAATCAAGTCCATCTAACAAATGAAATGTCAATGCCGCATTACCAAAGATCTGTGTATTATAACGCATCCGCTTTTGTAAATCCAAAATCATAGCAGGATTGGACATCCCTTCAAAACCAAACGTTTCTGATAATGTAGAAGAAGAAGATGTTGTATAATTTCCGTTTTTATCACGTACAGGATACCATGGCAACATCTCGATCATCGTTCTGCGGGCATCCTGTCCTCCACCATCTTCTGGTGTATATTGTCCCCAAGTATGATTCACGGTTAAATTTACTGCTGTTGAAAGCCAAGAAGTAGGTTTAGAATCATAAGCCATCTTTGCATTTACACGCTTATTCCAAGTATTATTCACTACACCTTGTTGGTCAGTATAATTTAAAAAAGCACCTACCGAAGATTTATCATCTCCTTGTTGAATATTCAACTGATGGTTGTGAGAGATAGCCGTCCGAGTTGCCTCTTTTTGCCAATCGGTATCATACAGCGGGTTACCTGATGCATCAAAATAATCGGGATCATTAAACCATTTCGAACGATCTAAACTCCAAGTTTTTCCCTGATATTTATTTTCATTCTCTAAACCGATCATAAAGGCATCCGTCCATTCTTGCGCATTCAAAACATCCATATAACGCTGTACAGAACTCACCCCAACCGATCCTTGATAACTGATTGTTTTTCTACCATCTTTATTACCACGTTTTGTTGTCACCAAAATAACACCGTTGGCACCACGTGCCCCATAAATAGCAGCAGAAGAAGCATCTTTCAACACTTCCATACTCTCAATATCATTTGGATTTAATAATTGAAAATCATCCATCACAACACCATCCACCACATACAATGGATTGGACGAAGAGTTGATCGTTGATACACCGCGGATAACAACACGGTTGCCATAGGCTCCAGGTTGACTGGAATTGGAAAAAATATTAACTCCAGAAGCCTTACCTCTTAAATTTTCTAAAGCACTGAAATTTTGAGCTTTGACCATATCGGCACCTTTAACCATAGCTATAGAGCCTGTGACATCAGATTTACGCATGGTACCATAACCAACTACGACCACCTCGTCCAACTGATCTTGAGCGGATTCCAGACTGATTGTTAATTCCGATGTGCCACTTACCTTAATTTCTGTAGATTTATAGCCAATAGAAGATATGGCAAGGACGTCTCCAGTCTTCGCATTTAAACTGAAATGACCATTCTCATCGGTCTGTGCAGCTGTTGTTGTTCCCTTTACGGATACCGTTACACCTGACACTGATTTTCCAGTGCTCGCATCTACTACTTTCCCCGTTACTTGTCCCTGCTTCTTAACAAATTCCTTTGTGTTTGAACGGTTCAAATGTGCTACAGAAATGACGGACGCTGCATTGGCCTGTTGCAACGATCCAGCAATAACAGCTAATGAAAAGAATAATTTTGATCTTTTCTTGAGCTGCAAAAATGTTCTTGCGTCAATTTTGTTCATGTTTAGTGGTTTTATAATTTATTTAATCGTTTTAGCTTGATAGATTAAACCTTCTATTATGAAAAGTGTCTTTTAGGTTAATAGGTTTTTGGTTTGATCTTCTTAATTATCTTATTTAATATATATGTGTTTTTGAGAGAAAAAACTAAATATAGTTTATAGAGCACTATAAGTCTTAAATCGTTTTAGCACAATAACTTAAAAACGATTTAACATATACGTATGTCGCTCAATTATATATTAGGAAACTTCCCTTTTGGTTTGGTATCTTAATTTAGTAAATTAATGATTGGTTTAAATTATGATTTTTATTTTGAAAGTTTAAATTTTTTATAAAAAAATTTAAACTTTCAACTACTATATATTTCCTTTTTTCATTTCCTGAATAGCATAATCAACTGCACGAACCGAAAAAGCCATATAAGTTAACGAAGGATTTTGTGTTGAGGTAGAAGTCATTGCGGCACCATCTGTAACAAAAACGTTAGGTACGGCATGCATTTGGTTCCATTTATTAAGTATAGATGTCTTCGGATCTAACCCCATACGAGCTCCTCCCATTTCGTGTATATCAAGACCAGGAGCTTGAGAGCCATCATCACGTCGAATATTGGTAAACCCAGCTGTTTTAAACATATCTTCCATCGTATCGAGATAATCTTTTTTCATTTTCGCATCATTATCATCATAATCTACGGCGATATGTAACAACGGAACACCCCAATCATCTTTTTTCTTAGTATCTAGAGTTATTTGA
Source organism: Sphingobacterium sp. SRCM116780 (assembly GCF_021442025.1). NCBI lineage: Bacteria > Pseudomonadati > Bacteroidota > Sphingobacteriia > Sphingobacteriales > Sphingobacteriaceae > Sphingobacterium > Sphingobacterium sp. SRCM116780. Next base: position 4,248,544 of record NZ_CP090446.1, on the reverse strand, counting down.
CCAGATTCTTTAGGAATGGTTTCTCCCATCATATGCGAACCGACTTGCCAATTCCCTAATTTAGGGTTCAACAAATTATTTTTTAAAGATTCACCTGCTCCACTACGATCGGTATCTGAACCTCGATTGGCACCAAAACCAGCGGCATAACCGCGTAGAAAATCTGTTTCTTGTTTATGCAGATTTCTAAATCTTGGAATATAACCTCCTCCTGCAGGATTGCGCCCTTCAGTTGTGTAATCTAACAGGCCTTCATATTCGGCATAAATACGTGCACTATAGTTATGAAAAGCAACGTATTTACCCAATACACCCGAATCATTACCTAATCCATTTGGAAAACGATTAGAAGTTGAATTCAATAAAACTAAATTGGTATTGATCGCTGCCGCATTAACAAAAATAACACGTGCATAAAAATCAATTTCCTCTTTTGTATGCGTATCGATCACTCGAACACCAACCGCTTTTCCTTTTTGTTCATCATATAATATAGAGTGAACAACAGAAGAAGGACGTAAAGTCATCTTCCCAGTTTTAGCAGCCCAAGGCAGTGTCACTGCATTTGAACTAAAATAGCCTCCAAACGGACAACCACGCTGGCATAAAGTACGATTTTGACATTGCACACGCCCTTGATCAAAATGAATTTGATTAGGTTTAGAGAGATGTGCACATCGAGCCGATATTACTTTTCGTTCTGGATATTTGGAAGCTAAGGTTTGTTTGAAATACTTTTCAACCATATTTAAGGGATACCCCGGTAAAAACTCACCATCAGGTAATTCGGGCAATCCATCTTTATCTCCTGCAATACCAGCAAATCGTTCGACATAATCGTACCAAGGTTTTAAATCGGCATAACGAATAGGCCAATCCACAGCAAAGCCATCACGAGCAGGACCATCAAAATCAAAGTCAGACCAACGTTGTGTTTGTCTTGCCCATAACAAAGATTTCCCTCCTACTTGGTAGCCACGAATCCAGTCAAATGGTTTATCTTGCACATAAGGATGCTCCTTATCTTTTACAAAAAAATGTGCGGCATCTTCATGAAAAGCATAACATTTACTAACAATAGGGTTTTCTTGTTGAACCGCATAAGGCATCTCATTACGATGTTCAAATTCCCATGGATTCATATTAGTGGTTGGATAATCTTTAATATGCTTCACATCACGACCACGTTCCAAGACCAATGTTTTTAGTCCTTTTTCACACAGTTCTTTCGCAGCCCATCCACCACTAATTCCCGAACCAATAACAATCGCATCGTAGGTTCTGTCTTTTTGACTATCTATATTTAAATTTGCCATTTTATGCCTTTAACTTCACTGCTGCCTCGTACTTACCAGGAATCAATTTATAAATCAATTTGTTTTTCATCACATATTCAGAATTTAGGTAACCTTGAATAGCACGTTTTTTGAATATATTGAAAAAAGCTACCTCATCTCCTTCTTTCTGACTTTCTAATGTTGTCAAAGATCGTAGGATATAATCTGGAGTTCCTGAACGGTATTGATCTTTCAAAAGATGCATCCCTTTTAGAAATAAATCTTGATTTTCAGGACTTTCACAATCATCCACCATTTTCATCACGAACAAGTGTAAATTAAGCTCCAATCCTCCAGGTGAATCTGTTTTAGGAATTAGAATTTCAACTAGTTTTCCAAGAAAATCTTCATCAGTAGCAGATAACTTAATATTTTTAAGGACAATCGATGCTCCTCCCTGCTCGCGAAGACAAGAAGGTAATAAGGCAATTCCTCCTGCTATAATAAATAACTGCTTGACAACGGTTCTTCGGTTCATAATGGTTTTTTTACTCCTGTAATATTAAAGATAATATTTTAAAAACAACAAAGCTAAAACGATTAATTTTTTTCAAAAGAAGAATAAATCTATTGTAACATCGCTTTAAATTCTTCCAAATCGAATAGCAAATGATCAACAAATCCTAACCGATCACGCTCTGTCCTATGTTTAGTTACTGCAATACATGTTAATCCCGCATCCTTACCAGCTCTTGAGCCAGTGGCTGTGTCCTCTATGGCAACAACTTGCTCATGAGTAAGCCCAGATAAAGCTAAAGCTTTCAGGTAACATTCAGGTTTTGGCTTCGGATCGAGCACATCTTCTCGCGTAACAAACCAAGTAAAATGTTGCAATAAACCATAATGCGCTAACATTTTATCCACACTAGGTCGAAAATTGGAAGTCACTAAACCGATCTGAATATCCTTTTCTACTAAAAATTCTATGGTATCTTTTGCATAGGGCATGAGCGGTATACTGAGCATATCTTGATTCGCATAATTTTCTCGGGTACTTTTCCACATAAAATCCTCGCGTGCTTCTATCCCCCAAAGCTCTTTCATCGTCTGCAAATTACGCACTAGTGTATGCCCAGCAAAATGTTGAATCCATATCTCAAAGTTCAAATCAATAGCAAAATTCTCTTTTAAAATAGGTTTCCAAGCTTCAAAATAAAAACGCTCTGAATCCACCAACGTCCCATCAAAATCAAAAAATACAGCTTTTAAATCTTTCATGTGCTAAAATTAGAAAAACAAACGGTCAATTCCTATTTAGACGACTCCACAATAAACCGAATCGGAAAGTTGATCAAGATAAGAATTCCAAATACCCAAATAAACATGAATTGGTTTATTATTATTCATATAACTTGATAACGCTATCGTGCAGGTTCCTTGATTGACTTCTGCTTCCCCAATTTCCAGTTGTGCTAAGTTATCCTCTTCAATAAAAGCAACGTTCATTTTATATATTTTATCTGCATATTCAGGAAATGTTATCCAATTAAACCGTAAAAAATTACCTTCTCTTTCTACCGAGCAACCCATTGGAGGATAGAGCGATCCTCTAAAAACGAGTACCTTTTCCGGATTGACATAATATTGGGAATCAACAGCCATCTCCATTGTTTCCATTAAAATATGCCGTTGAGCAGTTTGAAATGCACCAATACGACTACCTTTTGGAGCAATATGACGATAACCATATTTAAGAACTGGTGCTATTGATTTAACGAAATTGTTTGCAACCTTCATTTTCTGCCTATTCATTAATACGGCTTCACTTGGTGGATTGTTATTTTTTACCCGTGCCCCTCGAATAATATGTTGTCCATTCAGTTCATAGCCATAGATCGAGCCCACTTTTCCTTTAAAAGATCCGTTCGGACCATTCTTTTGAATTGCCATAGATTTAGTTTTATTTTTTATAATTGGTTATAGAAAAACGGTCATTCCTCTAGTACCAAATATATACAAAATTCACTATTAATCCAGGCATAATTAGCCCTTTAATTAGTATTAGTAGGGGTTTAATAGGGGTATACCCCTATTAAACCCCTATAAATACCCTCTTAATCCCTATTTAATAGTGATGTTAGTAGCAATTTGACAAGAATCACTTTTGAAATAGTTCTTACATTTACTAAGTTTGCATATCTCGCACCAATTCACATATAATCAGGTGCTTTAATTAATACATATCAACATGAAAGTTATTGCCATAGGCCGCAACTATATAGATCACGCAAAAGAACTCAACAATCCTATTCCTCAACAACCCGTTGTTTTCATGAAACCCGATACCGCTTTATTAAAAGACAATAAAGATTTTTATTATCCGGAATTTTCAACTGATATTCATTATGAAGCTGAAATCGTACTTCGAATCTGTAAGGAAGGAAAACACGTCACATCAAAGTTTGCAAGCAGTTACTTCGATGCGATAGGATTAGGAATAGATTTCACAGCACGAGATATACAACAAAAACATAAAGAAAAAGGTCTCCCATGGGAGTTGGCAAAATCTTTTGATGGTTCTGCAGTTATTAGTTCTTTGATCCCTAAAGAAGAATTAGGAGATCTTAAAAATCTAAATTTTTCATTAACAAAAAATCAAGAAATCGTACAACAGGGAAATACAAAGGATATGATCTTCTCTTATGAAGAGCTCATCGTCTATATTTCTAAGTTTATTACACTTCGTAAAGGCGACCTGATCTATACGGGTACACCTGCAGGAGTAGGTCCAGTTGCTATTGGCGATAAACTTGAAGGTTTTATTCGTGAGGAAAAAATGTTTATCTGTCATATCAAATAGTCCCATGAAGAAATTAAGCTGTATAATAGGTTTGCTTGCTTCTACTCTAACGATAACACAAGCACAAGATATCATTAAACACCGTCAATATCCGCAAAATTATTTTAGACGTCCTATGGATATTGCTCCCCAGGCATCTGGTTCATTTGGCGAGCTTAGGGCGACTCATTTCCATGGGGGAGACGATTACCGTACACAGCAAAAAATTAATATTCCGGTATATGCTGCGGCAGATGGATTTGTTTCCCGTATACGCGTACAAATTGGTGGAGGAGGCAATTCTGTTTACCTCGATCACCCTAACGGCTACACTTCCGTTTACCTGCATTTAGAAAGCTTCAATGAGGAATTAAATGCTTTTATTAAATCGGAGCAGTATAAACAAAAGAAATTTGAGATTGATGTCTTTTTAAAACCAGGACAATTCACCCTCAAGAAAGGACAGTTGTTGGCCAATTCAGGAAATACAGGTGGTTCCGCAGGACCGCATCTCCATTTTGAAATTCGCGACACCAAACTACAGCTACCCTTTAACACACAGTTGTTTGGGCTCACTTTTCCAGATGAAACCAAGCCCATTATTCGCGGTTTGACCGTATATGATCTAGACGATCCTATTTTCAATGAAAATACACCTAGGCGTCATCAAACAGTCAAAGCGTTAACCAACGGTAATTACAGCCTATCAAGTACATCACCAATCCCAGTTAATGGAAAATTTGGTTTTGGGATCAACACGGTCGATAAACGGAAAGGAATATCCTTTAGTTATGGCGTTTATTCCATTGAATTATTTTTAGACAACAAAACGATCAGCACTGTATTGTTTGAAAGTATACCTTTTGATAAAACACGTGCTATCCATTCCTATATCGATTATCCCTACTGGGAAAAATCAAACGTGAGGGTACAAAAAAGTTTCAGACAATCCGGAAATCCAATTGACATCTATTATAACATGGATAATAATGGCATCATGGAACTTAAAGATGATCAAGTGCATCAAGTGCGATATGTTGTCAAAGATGTACAAGGAAATGCCACTGAAATAAATTTCAATGTGCAGCGCGATGCAAATTATACTGTCAGAAGAACACCTTCTACAGCAGGTAAATACTTTAATTTTTTATTGGACAATGTGTATCAGACTGGCAATGTCAAAATATCCATACCAAAAAACACCCTGTATGACAATTTAAATTTTGAATATTCAGAAGGAGCAAGTCCTGTAAATGGCTATTCTCAACTTCAAAAAGTACACAATAAATATACACCTGTGTTTGGTTCATATACATTGAGCATCAGACCAAATAGCAACCTCACAAAAGACCTCTACAGTAAAGCCCTCCTCGTATCGACAGAAGATGGAGCTCAAGGAGGAAAATATGAGAATGGTTTAGTAACGGCTTCTGTACGTAGTTTTGGAGACTTCTATATTGCCATCGATGACGTTGCACCTACTATTACTGCACGTAACCTTGTAAGCAATAAAAATGTTGCTGCACAAAAGCAAATTGATTTCACTATTTCCGACAACTTATCTGGTATTCAATCTTTCAATGCTTATATTGATGGAGACTGGGTGTTGATGAAATATGATCCTAAAAACCGTCATATCTGGCATACTTTTGAACCAAACCTTCGAGAAGGAAAACACAATTTGAGACTTGAAGTAAAAGATTGGAAAGATAATGTAAATGTTTACGAGGCGAGTTTCACCAGATAATCTGTATTTTATACATTAGAACAATACGATAAGCGATGGCAACACTAGAGGTAGGACAGAAAGCTCCTGCAATAACAGCAAAAAATCAAAATGGAGAAAGCATTTCTTTATCCGACTATATCGGAAAGAAAGTCATTTTATATTTCTATCCAAAAGATAATACACCAGGCTGTACAACAGAGGCCTGTAATTTTAGAGACAATTATCAATCGTTGAAAAAAGACGGTTTTGAAATTATTGGTGTCAGCATTGATGGAGAAGCTTCGCATCAAAAATTCATGACAAAACATGAACTTCCTTTTCAGTTACTCGTGGATGAAGATCAAAAAATAGTGAATGATTATGGTGTATGGGTAGAGAAAAATATGTATGGTAAAAAATATATGGGTACAGCACGTACAACCTTTTTGATTGATGAAAAAGGAAATATTGCGCATATTATCAAAAAAGTGGACAATAAAAATGCTTCCCAGCAAATTCGGGATTTATTACAATAGCATGGAGTATGGAGCATTGCAGACGTAGTACTCCATACTACAATCTACATACTATTATCTAAAATCTAAATACTAATATTTATATTTGCTACTTATGAGCAAACAAACAGACGACTTCTTTAAAAGTATAGTATCGCATGCAAAAGAATACGGTTTTGTATTCCAATCAAGTGAAATATATGACGGCCTAAGTGCTGTGTATGACTATGGTCAGTTGGGATCAGAGTTAAAAAATAACTTAAAAACCTATTGGTGGAAATCCATGGTGCAATTGAACGAGAATATTGTTGGTATCGACGCCGCTATTTTCATGCATCCCACAACTTGGAAAGCTTCGGGACATGTTGATGGATTCAACGATCCGATGATTGACAATAAAGATTCTAAAAAGCGCTACCGTGCAGATCAATTGATCGAAGATAAAATCGCTCGTTATGAAGCCGATGGTAAAACAGATAAAGCTGCAGCTTTATTAGAAGCTTTGAATGTGGCTTTAAATGCTGATGATCTTGCTGGTTTAAAAACCATTATTGAAGATCATAATATTGTTTGTCCTGTTTCAGGAACAAAGAACTGGACAGATGTTCGCCAGTTCAACTTAATGTTTGCCACCCAGATGGGTGCCATGGCAGATGGAGCTGAACAAGTATACTTACGCCCAGAAACTGCTCAAGGTATCTTTGTCAACTTTCTGAATGTTCAAAAAACTGGCCGTATGAAAATTCCTTTTGGAATTGCTCAAATCGGTAAAGCCTTCCGTAATGAAGTTATTGCCCGTCAGTTCATCATGCGTATGCGTGAATTTGAACAGATGGAATTGCAATTCTTCGTTCGTCCAGGAACAGAAATGGAGTGGTATAACAAATGGAAAGAAACTCGTCTTAAATGGCATTTAGCCTTAGGTTTCAATTCTGAGAACTACCGTTACCATAATCACGATAAATTGGCGCATTACGCAAATGCAGCTGTAGATATCGAGTTCAACTTCCCATTTGGATTTAAAGAGGTAGAAGGTATCCACTCCCGTACAGATTTTGATTTGAAACAACATCAAGAGTTTTCTGGTAAAAAGATGCAATATTTTGATACCGAGATCAATCAAAACTATATTCCTTACGTGATCGAAACTTCGATCGGCTTAGATCGTTTATTCTTGACCGTATTGTGTAACTCGTTGGTTCAGGAAGATCTTTCTACAGCAGAGAAACAAGATTCGCGTGTTGTGTTGAAATTCCCTCCAGCGATAGCTCCAGTAAAAGCAGCCATCTTGCCTTTAACAAAGAAAGAAGGTCTTCCTGAAAAAGCACGTGAAATCATGGCTGTATTGAAATTGGATTACAATATCCAGTACGATGAGAAAGATTCAATAGGCAAACGTTACCGTCGTCAAGATGCGATTGGTACTCCTATTTGTATCACAGTAGATCACCAATCATTAGAAGATAACACGGTAACGATTCGTCACCGTGACTCGATGGAGCAAGAACGTATTGCAATTGCTGATTTAGAAAAATTTGTTCATGATTTAGTCGGTTGGAACTCCTTATTAAAAAAGATTCTATAGCATATAAAAAAAGAGATTGGTTTTTGTTGAAACCAATCTCTTTTCTTTTACAGTAATTTGTTATTGTAAAATCTGGAGAATTGATAACTTTCTTTAAAAATCAACATCTACCTTACCATTCCAAGTTTCGTTTTTTAAGATCGTAAATCCTTGTGTCTGATCAATTCCTTGTAGCAACAAACCCTTAAAAAGAACTTGCATATTGTTTTTAATATCCGTACCTAATTCAAACTTCCGAATGACTACTCCTTTATCAAATACTTTCAGTTCATACTTAATTGGCTTGTTTATCACTTGGTATCCCATAAATTGATTGAAGTAAAAACTTTTATTTAAGGTTGTAAAATTGGGTTCAATCTTTAAAATTGCATGATCAAGTTGACTATTACTACTTATACCAAACGGATAATAATAAAAACCAGGATGTTTTTGTTGAATAAGAATACTATCTATATGACTCAGATCTGTTACATCACTAAACGTGACTTTAATCTCACTATACATACGATTCAATGTTAATGTCCGCTCGAGTGACTGATTGACCTGAAACGTATCTCTTACAGCATAAATCTCCGTTTCTTTTTCAGTAAATGAATTACTAACATAAAAATTATTCCAGACAGCACTATTCGTGAAAGTGATGGGACTAATGGAATTTTTTGTCAACAAACTTAAGTAATAAGTACCCATCGGGAGATCTAACTGAAAAGTTTCTTGTGCTGTAACAGCACCCTGTTTTACCAATTCATGAGTTTCTGCGTGATAGATATGGTAATACAACTTATTCTGTGCCACCGACCCATCTTCCCCTCCAGTGATGAGCAAATTGTCGATTCTAAACATACCTGTACTTTCGTTATAAGTATTGTTCAATGGTCTTTTACCTTCATACAAACTTAAACGAATCCAAACCTCTGTTTTTCCTTGAATAGCAAGTTGCGTTAAAGATTGAACAACTGGTAGTTTTGCAGCACCAGTAAATGCCAAATCAACAGGATAATGGATCGTATCTGATAGTTTTGTGTAAGAAAGACCTTTATTAGTCGAATAATCGATCAATAAAGCCCGAGGTCCTGTGGCGGAACTATTGGCATCTAATGTCAAATTGCTAAATGATTTTATGTTTTGACAAGGAATTTTTAATAAGACTGTTTGCGCCGCTCTAAAGCTGATTGCTTTTCCAGTAGTAGGCCATCCTGCAACAAAACTATAATCAATTTTACCACCATTATAATCAATCTTGGCCAGTGGATTAAAAGCAACGATCGGGTCAGTATTGCTGAGATCAAAATTCCATTGAAACAGGGTTTCTTCCTTCGAGCCACTCGTCTTCTGTGTAGAGGCTAAGTTTCTAAATCCACTAGGTGTTTTTAATGGGGTAACAATCGTTTCAAAATCCTTAATTTTGAACTTTACGGAGAACACATTTCCTTCTAATTCATCTGTGATTTTCTGATTCTTTTGACATGCAAAAGTGACAGCTAATACGCAGATAATTAGTAATGAAAATATGCTCCAATTAAATTGGGCATGTTTTTTCATAAAATAACTTTATAGTTAATAATTGGCTTAATAACTATAAAGTTACTTATTAAAAATGTAAATTAAAACTCTGGTATTAAAATTTCTAATCTCTCGCTCCGACAAGTGGTTAATTTATCCACTTTCACCACATATATTTTAGATTCACTATTAGATCTGTCCATGAAAAAAATATTGTTACTACCTTTAGGGGGCACATATTCTCCATTAAATTCATCCCACTCATACAACGACGTACCATCTTCTTTACACCATAAATAATTGTAACGATCATCTGGTTTATCTTTCAATGTGATACGAATTTTATTTAGTTTCTTATCTAGTTTGACGGTGGCACCTATTGGCCTTTCAATTTCATCAAATACTTGTAATAAAACTTTATTGCGTACGGATTTTTTATCTTTCCAAACACTCTCCACATAATAAGCCGCATTTGCTTTCACATGATTTACCGTAACATTTGTTCCTGTTAAGATAGGGGTTGTTGTATCAGCATCTGTATACCAATTATAACGCAATCCTCGACTTGCATTTTTGACACTCAATACCTGTCCTCCGTTAAAACAAGTTTGCAGCGTATCTCCCCAAGTAGATAAAGGCGCTGTTGGTGGATGGTCATTTTCATTCATAATAGACCATTCTTTTTCATAAGTATGCTTCTGGTGAGATTCATTACGAACCAATAAAGTGGTATCTTTCACAACAGCTTTTAATCTATTTGTCCCCAAAGTAAGCATGCCTGGATTCAGATAAATAGAGTCTATATCTTGTCCAATCAATTCCTCATTCAAATACCATTTAACCTCTAGTGTGTTGGGTGAAGGTTTTAATAGTTTTAAAGAGAAAGCTTGGATAAGATCCGTATCAACAACGGTTCCCACTTGCGGTTTTGTATTTACGATAGGATTTGTTTTATGGTGAATCGTTTCGACAAAAGTTTCTTGACACACTGCACAAAAAGGTGCCACTAAGTATTGCATTTTACAAAACTCGTGAGGCCTAAACCAGGTTGATTTTGATTCTTTTCCACCATAAGAATAAACTCCGATATCCTGAGTTCCAATCCAACGTTTCCAGGGAACCTTTGTCGGATCAGACTCTTGTGTACGATTCGGTCCTTCTATCGCATATTGATTTCCTGCCCAATATTCGTCTGCTAAAATAGCAAAGGAATGTCCGATCTCATGTACGGCAATATCATTACTCATAAAATTAACTGTTGCTGTAGCGTATTTTCCTCCAGAACCACCATAAAAAGGAGAATTCACCAAGATAACAACTTGTGTATAATTTGGAATGTGCGTTTTTAAAATCTCCTCAATAACCTCATTCTTCTGAGGAACCACTAATCGGTGCAATCCACCATTATCAAAACTACTTCCAAAGATTGTATTCGGTGATGTAATTGGAACTGGGTATTTCTTCGTAAACTGGTTAAATCGAGCAGGAAAATTACTCAAGTCTATATCGCCATGCACACAATCAGTTGCCTGACCAGCATGTGTCGCTCCAGACTCCTTTGATATGGTTTTTATTGCAAATACATTAAAGTAATTGCTGTACTGACGAAAAGGTTCTGTTTGAAAAAAATAAGTCGTGAAGCGTTTCGCATCCTCTTCAAAATCCGTCAATTGATTTTGTGTATAACCATCACCAAGGATAACGAGGTTGACAATGTCTTTGCTCGTACCTTGGTACTGTAACGTATCCACCTCATATTTTTGAGCAAAAATGGACTGAAACAATAATAAAAAGAGAACGGTAAAAACTAAGGGTAGAAAATTGGTTTTCATTAAAGGTATTGATTAGTTAATATCTTTTATTTTATGCTGAGCAAGGTATTCACTTGGAGATTGCTTCGTAATTTTTTTAAATACCCGATTAAAATTCACGACATTATTAAAGCCAGTCTTAAAGGCCACATCCGATACGTTTTCCGAAAGCTCATGAATAAGCATCTTACACGCTTGTTCTATCCGGATCTCATTCAGAAAGGTAATATATGTTTTTCGGGTATGTTTTTTAAAATATTTACAAAAAGCATGAGGAGTCATATGCGCAATACCTGAGATATCTTCCAGCGATATTTTGTCCGCAAAATGCTCAAATGTATATTGAAAGATTTCGTTAATCCGAATACCCTCTGCATCGGAATATTTTTTTTGAGGAATTCCAGTATAAAGTGAAGTCCAAAGATCAACTTTCTCACTTAAGTAATCAATTAGACCAATAAAACCAGTTAGTCGATCTAGCCCCTCAGCTTCATTGATCTGAAGAAATTTTCGCTTGATGGAAGAGCCTGGTTCAACATCCAGTTTTTTACTCACACTAATGTTTTCTAAAAAAAAACGGACTTGCCCTAATTCGGGAAGTTGTAAAAAATCTTTAAAATTATTGTAATCAAAAAAAACATGAATAGCATGAATCTGTTCCTGATCTGTTGATTCGCTCATCGTTTCCGTCAATAGCTCTGTTCTTTTAAACATATGCGGTTCATTTGCATCAACGATATAAATTTCATCTTCTTTAAACTGATGTGTAAAATTACCAATCAAAAAAGTACCCTGCCCTTTTAATATGTAGGTCACTTGAATTTCTTTATGCCGATGATAGTTATTATAGAACTCAAGCAAAAGATCTTCTTGCACACAAACTGAACCTTGGTTCGGCACAGGAACGGTAAATTGAACAACTTTCATCTCAAAAACCAACTATTAAAAACATATATTGTTTAATTATTCAAATTTAAACAATATAGTGGACAATAAACGTAAATCATTTTATAATTTATTTTTGACGTTTCGAATGAAAATGAACCTAATCTTTCTTTCTTCTAAATTTGAGAAAGAATCGCGTACACAAAAACTAAAAAAAAGAAGCGTAAATAGACTATAAAATAAAAACAGGTTGTGAATTCAATGAAATTCACAACCTGTTTACAAAATTGTATTTATAACCTATTTTATCTGATAATCCTGATATACTGCTCCATTAAGAATTTTTACGACAGATTTGTTCTCCCCCCTTATTTTATAATCGACAACCTGACCATTCTTCCAGGAGATATCAACAGTATAATTACCTCTAGCCTTCAATCCTTTTACCGATCCCTCTTTCCACGCTTTAGGTAAAGCTGGTAATAGGTGTATAAAACCTGCATGACTTTGAATCAGCATCTCTGCAATCCCTGCTGATCCACCAAAGTTTCCATCAATCTGAAAAGGAGGATGCGCACAAAACAGATTCGGATAAGTCCCTGCTCCCACTCCCTGGTAAGTCGTTTCATTAACAAAAGCTGGTTTTAGCAATTGTCTTAATATTTCTAAGGAATGGTCTCCATCTTGTAGTCTTGCCCAAAATAAAATTTTCCAAGCACGCGACCAACCAGTACCTTCATCACCTCGTACTTCCAATGTCTTACGAGCAGCATCAGCCCATGCTTTATTCTTCTGAGGAGAAATGAAATTAGCAGGATACAAACCATACAGATGAGAGACATGACGATGTTTGGGTTCCGTTTCCTCATAATCGACTAACCACTCTTGCACACGGCCACTTTTACTCACGATCACAGGAGGAGGAATTTGATTTAATTTACCTTTTAATTGTTGAACAAATGGATCATTCATCTGTAAAAGGCTATCAGCTTGAATCAAATTACCATACAATTCACGAACAATTTGATTATCGATCGTTGGCCCCATAACAACCGAAGCTGATTTTCCATTCGGAAGACGAAATCCATTCTCAGGAGATACCGACGGTGAAGTTACTAGCCAACCAGTCTTGGGATCTTTCACCAAAGTAAAATCGTAAAATTCCGCAGCACCTTTTAAAACAGGATAAACCTCTTTTAAATATGCTTTATCTTGTGTAAATAAATAATGATCCCATAAATGATTACACAACCAACCCGAAGCAGTACTTGATCCCCAAGAAGCATTTTCTCCTGGTGCTGAGTACCCCCAAACATTGGTCATCATATACACAACCCATCCTGGTGCATTGTAATAAGCTTTAGCTGTTTTCTCACCTGTTTTTGCAATACGCTTAATGAGTGCAATAAATGGATTATGGTATTCTGATAGGTTATTAACTTCTACACCCCAATGATTCATCTGTGCATTGATATTCAAATGGTAATCCCCATTCCAAGGAGTTTGAATCTCATGAGCCCATAAACCTTGTAAATTAGGGGGCAATGCATTCACCTGTTCAGGTGCTGTACTGGAAAGACTTAAGTAACGTCCAAACTGAAAGTATAAAGTCGCTAATCCATTATCCAAGGCAGGGTTTTCAAAGAACTGCTTTAAACGCTGATCCGTAGGAATATCAAACTTAGGTTTTTCATCGGTGATTGTTAAATGAACGCGATCAAATTTCTTTGTATATGCTAATCGATGATTGGCATGTCGTCTTTTCTCACTCGTATTTTCAACCGCAGCTATATTCTTAGCAATTACTTCTTGCGGATTCGATCCATAATAATCTGTACTTGCAGTAAAAAGAACAGTTGCCTCATCAGCACCTTTCAACACGAGCTGTTTACCATTGTCGGTAAGATTTCCACCTTTGAACACGATTTTCACTTTACTGGCAAACTGTAGATTCTTGCCTCCTTTACCATCAGGTAAAGAACCCAACAATGTTATTTCACCATCCTTAACTTGATAAGAATCGATATTTTCTGATCTTTCTAAAGCCACAGTAAAACCGATACTTTTTTTCTTTGAAGCAGTGAGATGAATAACACCCACATTTTGATCAAACGAAGTATAATAAGTTCTGTTATAAGTGACACCATCAGCTGTAAAGGAAGTTTTAGCCGTTGCATTTCCAATATGAAGCGATCTTTCGTAATGCAAAACGTCTTTTGGATTGATGTCGTAATTGAATTTTAGAAAACCAAAATTCTGATAGCTTCCATAAGGAGCATTTGCTCCTGATCCAAAAGCCGATCCTTGTCCACTACAGACAAAGTTCTGATTGACCAATTGCTCTGCTTCGTCGTTCTTCCCTGCAATCAGTAGCTGTTGAATCCTATGAACACTTTTATAAGCTTCATAATTGTTGGGATCTTCTGCAGATCCTGACCACATGGATATTTCATTCAGTACTAACGATTCCTTTTGAATCCCCCCATCAGGCATCATACCAATCAATCCATTTCCTAAGGGTAACGTCTCTTCCCAACGATTAGCAGGTCGATCATACCACATGATCAATGGATCCTTTTTTTGAGCAAACGCTTGAAAGGATGTGATCATGATCAAACTGAATAACGTTGACTTCGTTATAAATTTCATTTTTACTTCGAGTATAATTCGAATTCTGCTATTGTGAATAGATTTTTAGTTAACGTTTCCGTTGGAACAAATTTGATATATTTTGCTTGCACTGATGAGTCAAACATAACCTGTTGTAAAATCGGATTCGCTTTGATATTCGAAAATTCACCCTCCTTTAACAGTTCCCATTTTTGCTTATCTTGACTTGTATAGATTTTATATTTTGTAGCCGTACCTTCTATTTTACCATCTTGACGAGGTAAATAACCAAATCCTGAAATTTCTTTTTTCAATTCAAAAGTAAATCCATCAGAATCAGCACTCAGTGCGGCAAAAGTTTGACCATTCTCGTCATGCGCTTTTATTAATTCTGGAGAAGTTTCAACAATAAATTGATCGCTGGATAATTTATTTAAACCTGAAGCAGTAAAAGCAAAAGGTTCATTATATTCTTTATACAAGCCAAAATCGCTCACAGTAATGGCAACAGGAGCAAATAAATGAAGACGTAATTGTTGTATGGTCACAGGTTTATCCAATTTCAGCAATCGATTAGCTCCAATACTCGTTGCCTTAGCAAGGAAAACCCATGCTCCATCTACTTTTTGTTCAATAACAACACTATCCAAACGTTGACCTAATTTAATATTTTCTCTGATCTGGATAATATCAAAAGTTTGTTTCCCTTTTAAGGTAATGTCTAATGTTGCTTGATGCTCTTGATCATTTGTAGCCCAGTAGCTGTAGCGATCATTATCGAGGATATACTGCGTTCCATATACTTTTGTTGCATGGCCGCGGATAGAGGAAGCCTTTATTTGAGCGCCTTTTGCCAGGTTCGTTTCAAAAGTCTTTTTCACCTTTTTTCCAAATCCTTCAAGAGATTTGACATCATTTTCATGCAGTTGTCCAGATGGCATAGGTGCTAACCCTAGATTCATATTGGCACCACGTCCTACAGATTTTAAATAGATTTCGAATAACTGATTTGGTGTTTTTACCTGTGCGTCTTGTTCAGAGTGATAAAACCATCCTGGTCTTTGTGGAACATCACATTCTGCAGGAATCCAATATTTGCCATTACGAACCCCAGAAGTTAATGTTTTATCATTCATATGACCTGGAACAGGTTTTTGCCCATCTACACCTTCTGGTGTAAATGTTGCCCAAGAAGTTTCTCCTGCAAAACCTTTTTCATTTCCTACCCAGCGCATATCAGGACCAATATCACTAAAAATCATAGCCATTGGCTGTAGTTTTCGAACAATAGGCCATGTTTTATCTTCCCAAGCATAATAAGTACTACGATCAATCGTTCTTTTCTCCCTTAATCCCCCATAATATCCATCTCCTCCATTTGCACCATCATGCCAAGACGTAAACAATTCTCCATAATTAGACATCAGTTCCGTCAACTGTGCACGATACGCATCTGCATATGCAGCCGTACCATAACGTGTATCGTTACGATCCCATGCGGACAAATACACCCCAAACTTCATATTATTGGAGTGGGCAGCAGTCATAAATTCTTTGACCATATCACCCTTACCATTTTTCCATGGAGAGGAAGCAACACTATAAGTTGTAGTAGCCGTTGGCCAAAGACAGAAACCATCATGATGTTTAGTCACGCTGATCAACCCCTTAAAACCTGCCGAAGCCGCTGCCCTTGCAATTTGATTCGCATCAAAATTCGATGGATTAAAAATTTCAGGGTTAGCGTCCCCATATCCCCATTCTTTATTTTGAAACGTGGTTGGTGTAAAATGAATCAAGCAATAGGTATCCATTTCATGCCATTTCAACTGTCGTTCCGATGGAACAGCACCGTATGGTTTGGGTGGATCTACCTTTTTTGCAGGAAGAACACCAGAATTGACTAAAAACAAACTAGAAAGAAGGAATGTTAACATAGTATAACGAAGAAAAAGGTTTAAAGGCCTAAATATAGTTTTATTTTAGGGTAATTAAAATTGAACTAAGCTATTTTCTTTAATCAATCAATTGATTATATTTATAAATACAACAACAAGTGATAATCAAGATCTATATCTCATCAAAATTATCAATGAGATAATAACATGATTTTCAGTTAAATTTGTTCTAAAGCAAAAGAGAATTAACACCAATATGAACATGGAAGATAACAAGAACAAAAAAATTACGACTGCGTCGGGAGCTCCAGTTGTAAACTACCAAGACAGCATGACAGTTGGTCCAAGAGGTCCAGTCTTATTGCAAGATTATTTTCTACATGAAAAATTAGCACATTTTAATAGAGAGCGAATTCCAGAACGTATTGTACACGCGAAAGGATCTGGTGCTTATGGTACTTTTACAGTCACTAATGATATTTCTAAGTATACCAGAGCAAAATTATTTAATGGAATTGGTAAACAAACAAAACTATTTATCCGTTTTTCAACAGTAGGTGGAGAAAAGGGTTCTGCAGATTCTGAAAGAGATCCACGTGGTTTTGCCGTTAAATTCTACACTGAAGATGGCAATTATGATTTAGTAGGGAATAACACACCTGTTTTCTTCATCAAGGATGCGAAGAAATTCCCCGATTTTATTCATACACAAAAAAGAGATCCGTATACAAACTGCAAATCGGCTACCATGGTATGGGATTTCTGGTCTTTAAATCCAGAATCGCTACATCAGGTCACGACATTGATGTCCGATCGGGGTACTCCTTTTGGATACCGTCATATGCATGGTTACGGAAGTCATACCTATTCCATGATCAATGTCAATAACGAACGTGTTTATATTAAATATCATTTCAGAACACAACAAGGTATCAAAAACTTGACTGGCGCTGAAGCAGATGAAATGCGGTCAAAAGATATGGACTACGCACAACGTGATCTCCATACAGCGATTGAAAATGGTGATTTTCCAAAATGGAAATTATATATTCAAGTGATGACCGAATCGGAAACCAAAACTTTCCGTTGGAATCCTTTTGACTTAACAAAGGTATGGTCTCAAAAAGAATATCCATTAATTGAAGTCGGTGTGATGGAGCTAAATCAAAACCCGAATAACTATTTCGCACATGTTGAACAAGTTGCTTTCGCTCCGGCACACATTGTAGATGGTATCGGGTTCTCTCCTGATAAAATGTTGCAAGGACGTATTTTGTCCTACCCAGATGCACAACGTTATCGTTTAGGTGGGAATTATGAGCAAATTCCCGTTAATCAATGTCCATTTATGACGAATAATTATCAACGTGATGGCCAAATGACCGTCAATGGTAACCAAGGTTCTGAACCTAATTATTTTCCAAATAGTTTTGATGGAAATTATGAAGATCAATCGTATAAAGAACCAGCGCTACAATTGGACAGTTTAGTTGCCGATAATTATGATCGCAATGCTCCTGGAGAAGATGATCACTATACACAACCAGGTGATCTATATCGTTTATTGGACGCCGAACAGAAACAACATTTAATCGAAAATATTGCAGGAGCCATGTCAGGGATTGAGGGACCAAAGAAAATGGAAATCATCAATCGTCAATTGTGTCACTGGTTTAGAGCAGATATTAATTTAGGAATAGGCGTAGCAAAAGGTCTTGGTCTCGATATGGAGGAGCTAAGTAAACATATGCCGCAACGATAAGGATTATATTTTTTACAATTTATGTAACAAGCTCTGTATCTTACGATATGGAGCTTGTTTTATTTTATGAATACCATAGCTTCCCAACTTATTGTTTACACATAGCTATCCTCAATCGATTTATTATATATTCTTCCTATAAAATCTTCTTTAGCTGTTTGAAGTATACATAATCGTCAAAATAATGATCAAAAAAATCAAAATTTATTAAACTAGCAAACAAACATTTACGTAAATTTGGCCTATCATGAACAAAGATCAATCTAAAATTATACGCGAACAAGCCGATCGTTCTGCAACACGTGAGCATTCCGTTCCTTTATACTTAACTTCCAGTTTTATTTTTGATAGTGCTGAGCAAGGAAGAGCCATTTTTGCTGAAGAAGAGCAAGGGATGGTATATTCAAGATATGCCAATCCAAATACTTCCGAACTGATCAATAAAGTATGTATCCTAGAAGAGGCTGAAGCTGGTTTATCATTCTCTTCGGGTATGGCAGCTGTCTTTGCATCTTTTGCAGGTATTATTGAAAGCGGCGATCATATCGTTTCTTCACGTGCTATTTTTGGGTCGACACATCAATTATTTACACAGTTATTTCCTCGTTGGGGAGTAACCACTACTTATGTTGATGCTGTTAATCCTGAAGAGTGGGAAAAAGCCATCCAACCGAATACAAAAATTATCTTCCTTGAATCACCATCCAATCCAGGATTAGAATTAGTGGATTTAGAATGGTTAGGTTCTCTGAAAAAGAAATATCCGAATATCATACTCGCAATCGATAATTGCTTCGCAACACCTTACCTACAAAAACCATTAAGATATGGATTTGACTTATCCATCCATTCTGCAACCAAATATATGGATGGGCAAGGTCGTGTATTAGGAGGATTAGTTGTAGGTAAAAAAGACTTGATTGATAAATTAATGTTTTTCATTCGCCATACTGGCCCTTCTCTATCACCATTCAATGCTTGGGTTATTTCCAAAAGCCTAGACACTTTAGGTTTACGTATGGATAGACATTGTAGCAATGCATTAGCACTTGCAGAGGTATTGGAAAAGCATGCTGAAATCGAAGATGTTAAATACCCTTTTCTACCTTCTCATCCGCAATACGAATTAGCGAAAAAACAAATGAAAGCTGGAGGTGGTATCGTCACTTTTATTGTAAAAGGTGGACAAGAAAGAGCATTTCGATTCTTGGATGAGTTGAATATGATTTTGTACACTTCTAACTTAGGAGATGCACGTTCTATCGCTACTCATCCAGGGTCAACGACACATTCTAAATTATCAGAAGCAGAACGAGTGAATCTGGGTATTCAACCAGGAAGCATTCGACTTTCGGTGGGTCTTGAAGATCAAGAAGATATTATTCAAGATATTCTGCAAGCCTTAGAAAAAACAAAATAAATTTACAGAGACGATGCTACAAAAGTTAGATACAACTTTTATAGCATTCCTGAATATACACAAAAAACAAAAGCCAGTTCAAAATTTTGAGCTGGCTTTTGTTTTATGAAAGCTAATCCTATTATTTCAAAGAAGCTAAAGCCGCTTCATAATTTGGTTCTTCTGTTGTTTCTGCGACTTGTTCTTCATAAAGAACTTGTCCATTTTCATTTAGAGTAATGACAACACGGCTTAGTAATCCAGCCAAAGGACCATCTGCGAATCTCAACTGATAAGCATCAGAAAAATTAGTATCCTTATACTCAGATAACGTCACCACATTATTCAATCCTTCTGCTGCACAAAAACGTCCTTGTGCAAATGGTAAATCTTTAGAAATACAAAGTACTACTGTATTTTCCAAGTCTGCAGCTGATTTATTAAAAGCACGAACAGATGCCGCACATGTCCCTGTATCCACGCTTGGGAAAATATTTAAAACAACTTTTTTTCCTTTATAATCTGTCAATGATTTATCAGACAGATCTCCTGCTGTTAATTTAAAATCGGGAGCTGCACTACCTATAGCAGGTAAATTTCCTACTGTTTTTACAGATCCGCCTTTGAATGTTACTGTTGCCATAATTATTTTTTTTAGCAATTTAATGATTTCATTCTAATCTTACCACAAAAATTACAATTATTAGTGTCAATATTTACGAAATAAATATTTATCAATAAATGCCAAAAAAATATCAATAAATAACAAAAAATTACTATGTTAGCATTATAAACTCAAACACAATATATAAACCAAATTACATGTATATGAAGAAGTTATTAATTGCGTTGCTTTGTGCATCCCCTTCATTACTTTTTGCACAGGGGTCCCAAGTCAACCTTCAGAGTCCTAAATCTGTGGGTATGGGTGGTGCAGGTTCTGCCTACTTTACAGATGAATCTTCGATATTTTATAATCCAGGGGCACTTGCAAAAATGGATCATAATGCGATTTCTGTTGCCGCAAATGCGGTCATGTATAGATCAGCTTTTCAAGCTACTGGAAGTTCAGTAGTCAACCATACGAAAAGTCAAGTAACACCTCCGTTTTCACTTTTTGCAACCGTAGGTCCTAAAAACTCATGGTGGAAAGCGGGTATAGGCGTATACACTCCTTATGGGGGCGCTGTTGATTGGGGGACAGAGTGGACGGGTAAATTCAGTCTAGTGAGCTTAGCATTACGTGCTATTTATATACAACCAACGTTAAGTTTCAAACTAACTGATAATTTCAGTATCGGTGGTGGATTTGTTTATAACATCGGATCTGTCGATCTTCAAAGCGCTATTCCTGTTTATTTCCAAGATGGATCTACGGGATTGGCAGAGTTGAAAGGAACAGGTACTGGTACTGGATATAATGTAGGTGCTCATTATAACTTAACGGATGAATTTGCTATTTCCATGAGTTATCGCTCAAAAGTTATTACGAAACTGAAAGATGGGGATGCTAAATTCACTGTCCCTGAAGCTGCTCAAGGAACATTTCCTGCAGACAGTAAATTTAGTGCCGAGTTACCGTTACCATCCACTTTCGCTGTAGGAGTAACTTTCCCAATTAGTGAAAAGGTGAAAATGGCCGTAGATGGAACTGTCATCAATTACGATATCTATAAAGAATTGAATTTCGACTACAGCGGCGCCAATACCCCAGATACACATTCACCAAAAAACTATAAAAAAGCAGGTTCTATTAAAGCAGGTATTGAATATCTTGCATGTGAAAAACTACAATTACGTGTAGGGGGCGGATACATAGCAACTCCTGTTAGTAAAGATTATGTTTATCCTGAAACTCCAGATAACAACCGTTTCTTGGTGTCAGGAGGTTTTACCTATAATATGTCTGAGAAATTTGACTTGACAGGATCTTTTGCCTATCAAAGAATACTTCCCCGTGAAGCGAATAACGTAGAAACTCATTTATCAGGAACATATGTTACGAATATTTACGCTCCAGGAATTGCGTTAAGTTACAAATTTTAAGCATTTATAACTAAAATGTTATCATCATGAAAAGAAATAAACTATATATAGGAGTTGCAATTGCTATACTCAGTATTACGGCATGTAAACCGACTCTAGATGAATTTACGCCATCTGCGGGTACAAAGGCAGACTTTAGCAAGTATATTGCTATCGGAAACTCTCTTTCAGCAGGATATGCAGACGGAGGGCTATATTTAGAAGGCCAAAAAGTCGCTTTCCCATTATTAATTGCTCAACAACTTCAAAAAGTTGGAGGAGGTGAATTTAAATCTCCTTTTTTTAGTGAAGAACAAGCAAATGGATCTGGATATATTCGTCTAAAAGCATTGGTTAATGGTCAACCAGTAACAGAACAGGTAACGGATAAATTAGCTTATCGTTCCCCTTCTCCAAAACTATTGACAAAATACACCGATCCCATCAACAATTTAGGCGTACCAGGTATGCGCATGGACATGGCTTTTGCACCAGGCATTGGTACAGCTGCTGGAAACATGTATTTTGAGCGTCTGTTACCAGAAGGAACATCCCCATCGATGAACTATTTCACGTATTCAACTGCTCAAAATCATACTTTTTTCACATTTTCGTTAGGAAATAATGATGTTTTGGGGTATGCGACAAATGGTGCTGTTACAGAAGGTCCAACAACAACATTAACAGCTCTTCCTTTATTCTCAGCACTGCTTAACAATTATGTAACAGCTTTGACTGCTAAAGGTCAAAAAGGAGTATTAGCAACGATTCCTGATGTAACTTCTGTTCCTTATTTTACCACAGTAACACGTGCAGTACTATTAGCAGTAGTTAACGCTGCTAGCACGACAAAGGTGACCGATATTTATATCGCAACTAAAACAGGCCCTCGAGCAGCAACTGATAAGGACTTCTTTGTATTACCTTTTTCATCAGCAGGATTGTTAGGGGTACCAAATGCCAATCACATTCCTTATGGTTTACATCCTTTAAATCCTGTTGCAGATAAATATGTTTTAGATATAACAGAAGCAGCAGAGGTAGTGGCGCGTGTGAATCAATTCAATGCCGCAATCCGAAGTACAGCCACAGCAAAAGGGCTAGCTCTTGCTGATGTGAATGCATTTCTAACAGCCGTTAAAAATGGTATTAAGATCGATGGTTTAGCTGTAAGTGCTAAGTATATTACAGGAAATGGTTTTTCATTAGACGGTATACACTTAACGCCTATTGGAAATGCGTTGATGGCCAATGTATTTATTGAAGCCATAAACAAAACATATACAGCACAAGTTCCAAGATTAAATATTGCTGATTTTAGAGGTGTAAAGCTTCCTTAAGCTTAGAAAATAAAGAATTTATAAGGGGATAGTCATTGATGGCTATCCTCTTTTTTGTTATTAATTTCCATTCTTGTGCATGATCTTCTCCTAAACTCTTCCAGTGATGCTACCTATTTTTTGTACAATACAACTTTTAAAGATTTTTCATCCAAAAATAACCTTCCATAAAACTTAATAACTATTACTATCCTGTGTGCTCAAGCGTTTTATTTAACGATAGTCATTTCGTACATTTGCTTATACAAGGAAATGCAATCATGAAAGTAACATTAAGTCGCCAAAATAAAGCTGTACATTTTGAAGCAGCCAGTGAAACATCCAATGTAAAAGTAAATATCGACGGTTCCGAAGCTATTGGGGGTGAAGGAAAAGGTGTGCGTCCGATGGAATTGGTATTGATGGCTTTGGGCTCTTGTAGTGTATTTGATCTCTATAGCATTTTGGCCAAACAAAGACAACAAGTTGATGATATTCAAGTCGAAGTCGAAGGAAAACGCCGTGAAGAAATTCCAAATATTTTCACCGATATCCACATTAGTTTTTACTTAAAAGGAGACATTGATGAAATTAAAGCACAAAAAGCAGCAGAATTAGCGGTAAAGAAATACTGTTCCGTACATGATATGCTTGCTGCAGGAGGTGTTCAAATTACCTATTCATTGAAGATCAATTAATTTTTTGATCAACTTCTCTTAAAAGGAATCTCTTAATTTTTGCTAGACCAAAAGTTGATAAAAAAGTAATATACTTTAAAAAGGCTGAATGAATAATCGTTTACAACAGTTATTCATTCAGCCTTTCTTCATAACGCAATATTCCGAAAATAACCTGCTGACCTATTAAATCGAAAATCTGCTCCGTCAATGCCTTCAGACAAACAACTACAAGCGTCCTTGTTCTTCTGTTCGAGCGGGTTGATTACTACTCTTGATTTTTTGATTCCCAAAATGATAACGTAGTGTCAGATTTACCTTTCGCGTATCTCGATAATCTTTATAGTAATTATTTTGATCAGCATATAAAGACGAAACCTTAATCTGCTCTGTTTTAAAAATATCCATGAAAGAGAGATTGACTTCTAACCGTTTATGCAAGAACTTCCGATTGGTCATCAGGTAAGTACTGGAATAACCCGTAATCTTAAAGGGCCCCTGTATTGTCGGAGAAGTAAAGGTATTTCCGATTTCCAGATTCCATCCTGAATTTTTATCCAAGGTATATGTGGAACTGATATTACCATTCCCGATCCACACCTTATTTTTGTGTAACTGATCAGCTTGATCTTGATAATAATTCTCATTATACATCGCTTCTAATTGTGTATTTAAACTCCATGTCTTTGTAAATTGAAAACTCTTACTGAGATCGAGTCCTGCTCCCTGTCCTTTCTTGATATTGGTATAATGATACATCAACTGATGACTGCTATTATCCTGAATGGAAATTTCCATCGAAGGCCATTTTTCATAACGATAAAATAAATCCACATTCCAAGCATTTTTTGTGAGCGTAAGATTGAGGTTATGAATAATGGTCGCACGTAGTCGAGGATCCCCCTGAAAATAAGCAAAGAGATTGTAATATGATTTGGCAGGATTCAACCAAGAGTAGGCTGGCCTACTGATACGTTTACCATAAGAAAATCCCCATTGATATTCTTTTTCCGTATTATATTGCGCATAAAATGTAGGAAACAATGCCCAATAGTTTTGATGGTTCTGATCTGCAGGCTCAGTAACGACACCATTAAGAACCGTATTTTCAGTACGTAAACCCGCCTTCCAGCTCCATTTCTTCCATTTATAACTCATCGATGTATATACTGCGAAATTCTGTTCATCATAATCAAAAACATTACTTTTATCTGGACGTTCTTGCACACTCCCTGATACATCATCCGAAAATAATAACGTACTTTTCGTTGTCACATCACTGAATTTTCCCCCAAACTCAACCGCTAAATCCTTAATATTTGCGGTAAAATCTAGCTGTGTAGAGAATAATTGATTTTTATTATCATTATTACTGATAAAACGTGTGCTCGTAGGCTCCTGGTCTTTAAACTTCAAATCAGTCAACACATCCTGATTATTACCTTTTCGACTTGTGGTAAAATAAGACGACCAATTTACACTCCAATTGGGATTTATTTTTTTATTAACCTGTAAATACAGATTGTTGATCTTATTGGATTCCAAATGATCATTCTTGGTTAAATATGAGGACTCTGGCACATGTGCTTTATCGTAGATTACAGTTGGCACTTCATATAATCCTGTAGATTTAGGGCCATAGTATCCATTCAATCCCATGTTGATACTCCAAGTCGTATCAGGCGTATATTCCATTGAAAACACATAACTATTTTGATTCTTGTTTTCATCGATACGTGTCATCGTACTTTCCCAAGATGCTTGTTCATTGGGATAATAGACAAAGTCTGTTCCATAACGCGCATACGTCCCTCGACCGTAATTATAGGTTCCTCGAAAGTTGAATTTTTCATTTTTATAATATTGGGTCAATCCAAATAGCTGTTTACCATAATTACTTTGCTCAGCCAATGCTAAAAGAACACCACGATAACCGTAAAGTTGCGATTTGAGGAGTTTGATATTAATGATTGTACTTCCCTCAGCCTCATATTTTGCTGGTGGATTAGTAATCACTTCAATGGATTGCACATCAGATCCAGTGGTATTTTCTAATAAGGTTTTCAACTCATCTCCTGTTAACATAACTTTTCTTTCATTGATCAAGACCACAATTTTTTGATTACCCCGAACAGAGATGGTGCTCCCGTTTACCATCACCATAGGTGTTCGCTTTAAGATATCCCAGCTGTTCAACGATGATAAATTGCTGTTTTGCACATTAAATTCTAAGCGGTCGACCTTACGAATAACCTTTGGGCGTGCACCCGTTACTTGGGCTTCTTCAAGTGTAGTCGCATTTGGAACCAACGCGATTGACCATATCGCTTGTACAGTATCTCCTCGAAAGTAGATCTCTTTACTTTGATAGTTCAAATGTGATAGGGTCAAGTAATATCGGCTATTATTCTTGATAGAAAGATCAAACCTACCGGTTACACTGGCTTTGGATTCTTGAACAGGTTGATAAGCACTGTCCAATAAAACGATTGTTGCATCGGCCAATGGAACTCCAGCTTGTGTGAATACCATACCTGATAATTGCTTAACTTGTGCTTGTGCAAGAAATGGTACTAATAAAAGACCTAATAAATACTTCATGCGATTTCTATATTGATAGCACAAAAGTGCGTCAAGCACATGGAACCCATGGTTAATGAAAGGTTAATGAAGGGTTAAAGCATCATTTCTTCAAAATCTGCAAGTATATTTGTATATGGAATTAAAGCCTAGAAATTATATTTTTATTGCA
This sequence comes from Sphingobacterium sp. SRCM116780, assembly GCF_021442025.1. NCBI lineage: Bacteria > Pseudomonadati > Bacteroidota > Sphingobacteriia > Sphingobacteriales > Sphingobacteriaceae > Sphingobacterium > Sphingobacterium sp. SRCM116780. The sequence continues at coordinate 4,221,979 of NZ_CP090446.1, read as the reverse complement.
CTCTTTCTTGTTCTTATAGGAATTCAAGCTTATTTATTATTGAATTCTTTTCAGTTGAAGAAGCGTGAAATCTATTCCTTAACAAAAGAAAAATTAGGAAAGATCGATGACCATGATGCTCTTTTTGATAACGATTTACTCAATAATCAGGATGCCACAGCCTACTATATTGAACTGGCGCAAGGAAAAATCATCGCTCAAGATCTTAAAAAGATCTATGAAGAAAAAGCAAAAAGATCCGAACAAGTACTCACCCACTATGTGGATAGTCTTTTTGCTCCATTCGGTTATCAGGTGAAGCTACAAAAAGTCATCCTGCGGATCGATTATAAAAATTTAAATAAAACGCTCATTGATACACCCATAATTGTCTACAAAACAACAGGAGTTATCCAACAGCCAATAGAACTATCTTCAAGCACATGGACTACCGCTAAAACCGTTAATCAGTTAACCAAGGAAAAAAGTGTTGAACTGAACAAAGAAGAAAACATGGACAGCTTTCTTGTCCTCCGAAAATCAACGTTTGAGGTTGTCAATCTAAATTGGATTGTCTTTAAGGAACTTATTTTTCTTCTATTGAATACGTTCTTCATTTTACTAGCTTTATTGTTCCTGTTTTATAAGACCTATCAAAATTTACAAAAACAACAAAAGCAAATTATTGTACTACATGATATCGTAGATAATATCTCACATGAATTAAAAACACCAATTGCGACATTAAAAATTGCTTCTAAAACAATGCGAAAACTTCCTGATGTCGCTATTATCGATGTTTTTGACCGTCAGATTGATCGATTGGAGCAAACCTTGCACCCTTTAATGGAAGGAGAAGAAATGGCTGTAAATAAAGCGATAACCAGCTCGAAAGTGAACGCCATTTTATCCGATTTCCAACTTACCCATACCAATATTCAGTTTAACGTAAGCACATCACTGAAAGAAGCGATTCCCATCAATGATGCTGATTTTACAACAGTGCTTTTAAACTTACTGGATAATAGTATAAAATATGGTGGTACCCAACTGGATATCGTACTGGGGCTTCGAAATAACCTATTTACGCTTCAGGTTAGCGATAATGGTTTAGGAATAGATCAAGCCGAAATTCCTTATATTTTTGAAAAATTTTATCGGATACAAAAAGATAATATTCATAACAGCAAAGGACTAGGACTAGGACTTTATCTCGTCAAAAAGATTGTTGATCATTATCGAGGACAGATACACATCGACAGTAAACTTAACCAGGGAACCACTTTTACGATTACATTACCCAATGAATACGAAACTTTTGTTGGTTGAAGATGATTCCGATTTCGGATTTATGCTACAGCATTATCTACAACTTTCTGGATATGATGTCAACTGGATTAAAAACCCAATGGAAATTGTTGGTTTTGAAAGTAACCTCCTACCCTATGATTTGTTGATTATAGATGTCATGTTACCCATTAAAAGTGGCTTCACCTTAGCACAAGAAATCAATCAAGTTTTTCCAAAACTGCCTTTTATCTTTTTAACCGCTAAAGAACAAAAAATAGATAAATTGACTGGACTGAAAATAGGTGCTGATGATTATATCACCAAACCCTGTGACCCTGAAGAGCTGGTCTTGCGGATTCAAAATATCTTAAAGAGGAACAAAAAGCAAGACCCAACAGCACATATAGCAGTAGGAAGTTATCAGTTCTATCCCGAGCGACTAATTTTAAGTCATGCTTTGGAGCAAATCAAACTCACAGAAAGAGAAGCGCAGCTGTTGTTATTTCTCAGTGAACGAAATGGATTATTGGTGACCAGAGAGGAAATATTGGAACAGGTATGGGGAACCAATGATTTCTTTAATGGACGAAGCATGGATGTTTTCATTACTAGGCTTCGTAAATACCTCAAGCATGATCCAAAACTACAAATTATCTCTTCCCGAGGAGTCGGATTTACGATTCAGTTTTAATCCATTCAAAAAGCTGAATCGTAGATATTAGTGTCTTTCAGATTCTGTATTATCCTATTCTAAATACTGGCTACCCACCTCTTCTTTCTTCTCTTTTCTGCCATAATTGTTCTGCCCAACGCCCTACGAACCAAAATGAAATCGCCAGAATAAGAAAGAAGATCGCTCGGTTGATATTATCCCAAAGATATTCGACATAACGAGTATAGACATTCAGCACAAAAAACACAAAGCCAATTTCTCGCGTAGTGTTATCTTTCATTTTCAATCCATAAATGACCAACCCAGCAGACACTCCTGTTGATAATAATCCCCAGTAAAATATATGAAGCTGCCGTACCAATGTCCATTCATAGAAATCCGAATAATTCCCAAAAATAGAAAGCGCCCATAATGAGATCATCAAATACAATAAACCAATCAAATAACTCAACGGTTGAAATTCCATCAATTTCTTAAAACGAGGTTGTACAAAAACAGCTATTAATGTCAATAAGAATCCAAAAATGGTAAAACGAAGTGGATAGTTCATTCCCCAGAATTTAAAACCCCAATCGCTATGATAAGCTGTTTCCGTTGCAAACCAAATACCTAAAGCGATCAGCATAAAAATCCAAATCAGTTTTGACTGTAACCGATGCGCGAGATAGCCATAGATGAGTACAGACAATAAGAATAGCAAAGAATAATGCATACTATCTTTATCCAATACCTTCCCTAAAAACCCAATACAAGCCGCTGTAGCAAACACGCCAATCAACATCATGGTTTCGATAGAGAGATTTTTGTTTGGAAATTTTGTTTTGTAACGAAACCCCAAGGTGTAAAATAAAACCGCTAATGCCGCGAAGAACAAACAAAATAAGATATTAGGTGCTTCATAGAGTGTATCGACAAATTTGAGAAAGGTCGTATCTGTCATCAACGAAAAGACAGCAAAAACTAAAGAAGCCAAAGCAATCCAAAAGGCATACCTGGCTAAACGCTTCCAATCGAAACTTTTCACATCAATCGCATCAATCATAGCATGAGCAGTCGATTCATCGATAATTTTTTCCTGCTGCCAAAATTGTATCGCTTCTTCTAATGATTCCTTTTCTTGTTTACTAACGTCTAATTTCTTCATAAATACAATGTCAGCAAAGTACAAATTATACTTTTCATTTCCAGTATACATTTGCACTCTTATGACAATTATATCAACAGCATCACAACTAAAATTCATTAAAAATCAGTAATTTTGCATGTTTTGCAGAAATTCATCTGCGTTAGGAAGAATACAACGGTTACATGACAAAGAAAATCACACCTGATTTAGGTGAACAAAGTGAAGTTCAAGTATTTGGAGCACGTGTCCACAACCTCAAAAATATTGATATTTCTTTTCCCAGAAACGAATTGGTCGTCATTACAGGCTTAAGTGGCAGTGGTAAATCATCATTAGCATTTGACACGATATATGCGGAAGGACAAAGACGCTATATGGAGACATTTAGTGCCTATAGCCGTCAGTTTTTAGGAGGCATGGAACGCCCTGATGTCGATAAGATCTCTGGATTGAGCCCTGTTATTTCTATCGAGCAGAAAACCACCAGTAAGAATCCCCGCTCTACAGTAGGTACCATTACTGAGGTGTATGATTTTATGCGCTTATTATTTGCACGTGCCAGTGAAGCTTTTTCCTATGTTACTGGAAATCGCATGCAACGCATGTCTGATGATCAGATCGTTGACCGCATTTTGACAGATTTTGACGGACAGGCACTTCATATTTTAGCTCCTGTTATCAAAGGTCGTAAAGGTCACTATCGCGAATTATTTGAACAGATTCGCAAACAAGGTTATGTAAAAGTGCGTGTAGATGGAGAAATCCTCGATATAACACCGAAAATGCAGGTCGATCGTTATAAAATCCATGATATTGAGATTGTTGTCGATCGTCTAAAAATAACTGCAGATGATAAAAAACGTTTGCAGACTTCCATTGTACAAGCCATGAAGACGGCAAAAGGAATCATCAAAGTCGCCAACCAAGAAAATCAAGAACAATTCTTCAGCCGCTATTTGATGGATGCCGAATCTGGTATTTCTTATGATGAACCGCAACCCAATACCTTCTCCTTTAATTCCCCTTATGGTGCTTGTCCAAAATGTGATGGTTTAGGTTATATTTTCGAAATTGATAAAAATACTGTTATACCAGACCGTAAATTAAGTATTTTGAAAGGTGGTTTAGCTCCTTTAGGGCCTGCTAAGGAAACTTGGAATTTTCAAGTATTGAAAGCTGTTTCGAAAAAACTTGATTTCTCTTTGAGTACTCCTTTGGAAAAACTAACAGAAGAGCAGATTGACATCCTACTTTTTGGATCCGAAGAACCCATTTCAGTATCCGTTTCCTATGGTACCTATGAATCGAGAGAATACCGAATTGAATTTGATGGTATTTTTAAAATGTTAGAAGACCAATCTGGTAAATCAAGTGATGATATGGCTTCTTTAGATGATTTTCGTTCGAAGATTGTTTGCCCAACCTGTACAGGCGCTCGATTAAAAAAAGAATCCCTACATTTTAAATTTGGAGGTAAAAACATTTATGAACTTGCGCGTATGGATATTAAATCCCTATACGAATGGTTTTCAAATGTAAACGCAACGTTAGATGAACGTCAACAGATCATCGCTACCGAAATATTAAAAGAAATACAGTCACGCTTAGGATTTCTATTGGATGTTGGGCTGAATTACCTGACTATCGATCGTTCTTCAAAAAGCCTTTCTGGAGGAGAAGCGCAACGTATTCGATTGGCAACACAAATAGGTTCACAACTGGTCAATGTCTTATACATCTTAGATGAACCCAGTATTGGTCTTCATCAACGCGATAATGAGCGATTGATCAACTCTCTAAAAAACTTACGCGACATTGGGAATTCTGTTTTGGTTGTCGAGCACGATAAAGACATGATCTTAAATGCCGACTACGTAATCGATATGGGACCAGCTGCAGGTGTCAATGGCGGTGAAGTCGTTGCAGAAGGAACACCAAAAGATATCTTAAAATCGAATTCTTTAACGGCAGCTTACTTAAATGGTAAGAAAGCAGTACCCACACCAGAGGTAAGAAGATCAGGAAACGGAAAGACATTATCACTCAAAGGAGCTACTGGAAATAATTTAAAAAATGTTTCTGTTGACTTTCCACTAGGAAAATTGATTTCAGTTTCTGGTGTTTCAGGTTCTGGAAAATCCAGTTTAATCACAGGAACATTGTATCCAATTCTGAATAAATATTTTTTCCGGGCAAAAGCAACACCCCTTCCCTTCAAAAGTATTGAAGGGTTAGAGCATATTGATAAGGTGATCGAGATCGACCAAAGTCCAATCGGTCGTACCCCTCGATCCAATCCTTCTACTTATACAGGTGTATTTTCAGATATCAGAACCTTGTTCGTACAATTGCCAGAAGCAAAAATCAGAGGATATAAGCCAGGGCGATTCTCATTCAATGTCAAAGGAGGACGTTGTGAAACCTGTCAGGGCGGAGGAATGAAAGTTGTCGAGATGAACTTTCTCCCAGACGTACAAGTTCCTTGCGAAACGTGTCATGGCAAACGCTATAATAGAGAGACCTTAGAAGTTCGATTTAGAAGCAAATCCATTTCTGATGTGCTGGATATGAGTGTGGATGAAGCTGTTGTTTTCTTTGAAAACATCCCAGCCATCTACCGTAAAATAAAGACATTGCAAGATGTTGGATTAGGTTATATCACATTAGGGCAATCATCGACAACACTGTCAGGAGGTGAAGCACAACGGATTAAACTAGCCACCGAATTATCGAAAAAGGATACCGGGAATACGTTTTACATTTTAGACGAACCCACAACAGGTTTACACTTTGAAGATGTACATGTTCTCATGGATGTGATCAATCGATTAGTCGACCGAGGAAATACAATCTTAATTATTGAGCACAACTTAGATGTCATTAAATGTGCAGATTGGGTGATTGATATCGGTCCAGAGGGTGGAAAAGAAGGTGGAAAAATATTATTTTCAGGAACACCAGAAGATCTGATCAAAAATAAAGAAAGTGAAACTGCTCGTTTCTTAAAAATAGAAATGTAGGGTTGGTAGCAAGCAAGTATAGCGTACCGAGATCGTGATCAAGCGGAAAGATTTGTTTTCAACACATGAACAAATCTTTCCGCTTTTTGCAATACTAAATTAGTTTGAACCTAGTCGTATTCTCTATCATCAATAGCGATCTTATTTTGTTTAGCTATCCAAAATCAAAATAAAAGTAAGAAGTTCAAATCACTGTAATTTTATACCATAAGTTTCTAACGGATTAAAATCATTCCTCATTAATTTCGTAACTTCGCCGTATATGTCGGATATTATTCAATTGCTACCAGATAATGTTGCTAATCAAATTGCAGCGGGGGAAGTCGTACAAAGACCAGCTTCTGCAATCAAAGAATTGATTGAAAATGCTATTGATGCTGGGGCTGACAAGATACAATTGATCATCAGAGATGCTGGAAAATCATTAATTCAAGTGATTGATAATGGTTGTGGAATGAGCGTAACAGATGCACGTCTTTGTTTTGAACGACATGCTACGTCCAAAATTCGTAAAGCAGAAGACTTGTATGCCATTCGCACAATGGGATTTCGTGGAGAAGCGATGGCTTCTATCGCCGCCATTGCACATGTAGAATTAAAGACACGTCGCATTGAAGATGAGTTGGGGACTGTCGTCGAGATAGAAGGTTCTAAAATCATCCATCAATCGCCAGAAGCAGTAGCTGCTGGCACCAATATTTCTATAAAAAATCTCTTTTACAATATACCTGCACGCCGTAACTTTTTAAAAAGTAACTCGGTCGAGATGCGTCATATTATTGAAGAATTTCAACGAATCGCATTAGCGAATCCTGAAATCTTTTTGACCTTACATAGCGACGGCAATGAAATGTTTCATTTACCTGCAGAGACATTGAAACAACGTATTGTCCACCTTTTTGGCAACACCTACAATCAGCGTCTCGTACCTGTAGAAGAAGACACTTCAATCATTAACGTACATGGATTTGTTGGAAAACCTCAATTTGCAAAGAAAACACGTGGTGAGCAATTTTTCTTTGTTAACAAACGGTTTATCAGAGATCATTATTTGAATCATGCAGTTATGAATGCCTTTGAGGATATTCTTGCTGCAGAAACATTTCCATTGTATGTGCTCTTCATCGATATCGATCCTTCCAAAATCGATATCAATGTACATCCAACCAAAACGGAAATCAAATATGAAGATGAAAAAGCAATTTATGCTATCATTCGATCTGCAGTTAAAAGATCATTAGGTCGTTATAACATCGCTCCATCACTTGATTTTGAGCAGGAAACAGGCTTTTCTAATATGATTACGCCAAAACCATTGGACGAAATCATTGTACCAACAGTAAGTTTTAATCCTGATTTCAATCCGTTTGAACCTGATCAAGCGACGAAAAACACGTTTTCACGGTCGGATAATTATATGGCAGGTTTTGAAAGAAAATCCGCTATTCCTCAAAACTGGGATACCTTATATCAGATTACAGAACAAGATGAATCCTTGCAATTGCCGCTGATCAAACATGAACAACAAGATGAGCCCGTTCGTCAGATACAAGGGGTAAATAGCCAAGCAACAACGAAGCAGTTTTTTCAAATTCACAATCGCTTTATTATTTCCCAGATTCACTCTGGGGTGATGCTGATCGACCAACAAGCAGCACACGAACGCATCTTATTTGAACAATTTAAATTACAACTTGATCAACATAAAGGATTAAGTCAGCAGAGTTTATTTCCACAAAGCATTGATTTAAGCTCTGCAGACAATGAATTGATGCAAGATCTTTTAGAAGATATTCAAAGTTTAGGATTTCAAATTCGATCATTTGGCAAAAACAGCTATATCATCGATGGTGTTCCTGCAGACTTAGGGACAGGGATTGATGAACGAAAAATTATTGAACAGATATTAGAAGATTATAAAAATAATCAAACGGAGTTCAAGATAGAAAAGCGAGAGAATTTAGCTAAAAGCTTAGCCCGTAATGCTGCCATTAAACCTGGCACACCGTTAGACAACAATGCAATCGCTGAACTAATCGATCAACTTTTTGCTTGCGAATCTCCAAATGTTTCTATATTTGGTAAACCCATATTAATCACAATAACTTTACAAGAACTTTTAGAAAAGTTTGGTAAAAACTAAGATAACTTTATGAATAGCGCTAATCCTTTATCAAACTTAACTACAGTAACGAAAAACTTATTGATAATCAATATTGTTTGTTTTGTAGGTTCGATGATATTTACAAACTCAACAAGACTTTTTGGAGTGTTCTATCCTGATTCTCCATTTTTCAAAATTTGGCAGGTCATCACCTATATGTTTATGCATGGAGGAATCACGCACATATTTTTCAATATGTTTTCTTTAGTGATGTTTGGTCCTATCGTTGAACAAGTATTGGGTGCTAAGCGTTTTCTGAATTTCTATTTATTAACTGGAATTGGAGCATTAGTTCTTCAATTTGGTGTTCAGGCATTTGAAGTATATCAAATAGCAGGAACAATACATCCAGGCAGCAGTTTGCAATTCGATATGATTGCTGGAACGGTTTCTACAAATAACCCAAGTATATCGCAATCCGGATTTGATACACTTGTTTCCATTTATAATACACCTTTAGTCGGTGCCTCGGGTGCTATTTTTGGATTATTGTTAGCTTTTGCTTATCTATTCCCTAATTTAAAATTAGCCTTATTATTTATTCCTGTTCCTATAAAAGCTAAATATTTTATTCCAATCATGATCCTGATTGAAATATATTTAGGGTTCTCAAACTCCGGAGATTCAGTTGCGCACTTAGCACATGTGGGGGGGGCTTTGTTTGGTTATCTATTGTTGAAAGCTTGGGGTATTAAAAAAGGAATATATTAATTATCTTTATAACCATGGGGGAAAATTCGTTCAAAAGCTTTATTAGGACAACCTTCGGTTCTGACTCACCTATTCCATATATTATCAGTGGACAGGTAGCGCTATTTGTCCTAATTTATGTCTTTGATCTCTTATTTGAACTCAAAATCATCGAGATTCCTCTTTTTGCATTAACAATTGAAAAACTAAGTTTACCAACGAGCTTTCAAGCTTTCATCCAACAACCTTGGTCTTTGGTCACTTACAATTTCTTGTATACAGGACTTTTCAATATTGCATTTGATTGTTTGTGGTTATATTGGCTAGGCATTATCTTTTTCAATTTCCTGAACAAAAGGCAATTCCTATTCATTTACATCATTTCAGGAATTATTTCGGCACTCATTTTTTTAATTTTTTCGAATCTAGCTGTTTTCCAAAAAGCACAAAATCCAGATTTATATACAGGATCTTGCACCTTAGCTGCAGTTCTAGCCGCGACGGCAACCTTAGTTCCCAAATATGAACTCCGATTATTACTATTTGGAAATGTCAAGTTAAAAACCATTGCAATTATTTATTTTGCCATACAGTTTTTATTCTTCATCTTAACAAATAGGCCTGCTGCTATTGCTTACTTTTGTAGCGTCTTGTTTGGTATGGGTTATATTTATGCCTTACAATCAGGTATGGACTGGTCTAAGATTTTCACCAAGAGAAAAAAAGGACCAGTAAAAATGAAAGTCGTTGTGGGACGTGGCGCGCATCCATCACAACCTCATCGTTATGATTTACCCAACCAGGATCAGATCGATCAGATATTGGATAAAATATCCTTATCGGGTTATGACAGTTTAAATTCCCATGAAAAGGAAGTTCTTTTCAAAGCAAGTAATAACAATAAAATAGATGGTTAGGCGCACATTCTTAAAAAAAAGATTGGGTTATTTAAGTAAGACTGTTTTCCTGTTCAACGTTCTTGCTATTGTAGCCTTATTGATTAGTTATTCTGCATCCTTCATTAATCCGAAAACATTCTGGCCCATTGCATTTTTTGGATTAGGCTATTTACCCATTCTGATCATCAACATTGGATTTATTGCTTATTGGCTATTGCGAAAACCTAAAATAGCGACCTTTTCACTTTTTGCAATTCTTATTGGTTGGTCCTTGTTAACCAAACACTGGAACTACCATTCATCGACTTCGATGACGACAAAATCAAAAGAGCAGATACGTGTATTGAGTTTTAATGCCCATTTATTTAAGGATATAAATGATTCCAAGAAAAACTTTAAAGATGAAGCCTTAAAAATATTGGATAGCATCCAACCAGATATTGTCTGTTTTCAAGAATATTATAGCAGAATAAAAGGCAAATATGTGATTTCGAATGAATTCAAAAACAAGCTTGGCTATAACTATCATTATTTTGCTGAAAGTGCCAAAAATGATTATGAAGCTTATGGTATGACCATTTTCTCAAAGTATCCCATTGTAAATTCGGGGAATATCCTGGATAACGATTATGGGATAAACCGCATCTCTTATGCTGATATACAGAAAAATGACAGCACAATTCGCGTGTATAATGTCCACCTGAGATCATTTGCACTTCAAAATGAAGATAAAGAATTCATTCAAAATCCGTCAAGCAAAATCGAGTCAGACGATCATGCTAGTCGTCGCGTAGGCAGAAAGTTAAAGAATGCATTTGAATTTAGAAGCGAGCAAGCAAGTTCTTTGAAAAAACATATGAATGCCTGTACTATACCTTATATTGTCATGGGAGATTTTAATGACACTCCAATGAGTTATTCAGTGAATCTCGTGAGTAAAGGACTTCATAACGCTTTTAAGGAAAAAGGTACAGGTTGGGGCGTTACACATTATGAAATGTTACCCATCTTTCAAATTGATTACATTTTTGCAAGTACCAATTTTGAAATATTAAGCTATCATATCATCAAGAAGAAATTATCTGATCACTACCCCATCTGGAGTGATTTAAGATTAAACTAGTCATTAATGCATCAGCATTGGAACTCCCAATGAATGGAAAGCTCCAGCAATAAAATGATCTCTCCTATTCTTAATTTTAAAATAAGCCTCTCTTCCAAAATAATAACGACCGACTAATGCTTCTATATCGGACTGGATGATTTCATGTAAGCGACTTGCCTCACCTTTGTTAACAGTGATTCCCTTTTTAAGTAAAAAAGAAATAAAGGCATTAAACTCTGCCTCAGGTAAGTGATAGCCACTTAAAAAATTCTCAATAGAATAAGCAGGTAGTTTCCTCGTAAAACGATCATATACAAACTCTTCTATACTATTGGAGTGATATATTTCTCTATATTTTGAACTCACTTCATTGGAATCAATAGGAATCACGACATCCGGTTGAATACCTCCTCCACCGAAGAGCATCTTCCCTTTACTTGTTGTATACATTTCATGTGTACTGAACTCGGTATCCAATGTCCAAAGGTCAAAAGTGGTCATGTATTTGGACTGATCATAATTTGCTCGTGTGTATTTACGTTGAATACATCGACCCAAAGGCGTATAATAACGTGCTACGGTTAAGTTTACGGCAGAACCGTCGGCAAAATCAAATTGTTCTTGAACTAAACCTTTTCCATAAGATCGACGACCGACAATAGTCCCTCGATCCAAATCCTGCAAAGCTCCAGTGACAATTTCACTCGCAGAAGCCGTCTCTTCATTGATCAACACAATGATTCGTCCCTCATTAAAGTCACCAGCCTCTTCTGAAAAATAATCCCTCCGCAATTCGTTCACTCCTTCTGTATACATCAACAAGCGCTTCTCTTTGAAGAACGCACTTGCGAGATCAATCGCAGCATGCAGGTATCCACCTCCATTGCCTCTAAGATCAAGAATCAGATCCTGTGCTCCTGCCTTTTTCAAATCACGCAACCTAACCTTGAAATCTTCTGCTGTCTGATGGCCAAAACGTCTGATTTTGACATACGCTATTTTTGGAGCAATCATATAAGAGGCATCTAGCGTACTCACTTTGACTTGATCGCGAACCACTTTTAAGGCTGTGGTTAAGATCTCCTTATTTCTTTTGATAATAATCTCAACGGTAGACCCCTTTTTACCACGGATTAATCTTTCTACATCCTTTTCCTTTACTTTTATTCCCGCAATATTCTGATTTGCAATTTTAATCAACCGATCACCGATCTTCATTCCTGATTTTTCCGCAGGTCCCCCTGCAATCATCCCGACCACAAAAAGAGTATCATTGAGATTAAAGTATTCGACACCTATCCCTTCAAAAGTGCCTTCTAACGCTTCCGTTTGTGCTAAGCGTTCATTGGGTTTTAGAAAAGTTGAAAAAGGATCTAATCGCGTAATAATATGCTGAATAGCTTCATCTTGAATGGTATCCAGATTCACTTTATCGACATAATTATCAGCAATCAGGTTAATTAAATATTGAACTTTTTCGGAATTCCCAGTCAATCCTCCAGTCAGTAAAGAGGTTGGTTGGTTGTTTCCTTGTTCATCGGCATACTTCTGCCCCAACAACAAGCCTAGGAGTAAAACTCCAGCATATGTTGCCGCCACAAAAATATTCCGTTTTATACTTCCTTGCATATGAAAAGATGCCTCAAAAATAGTAAGTTTTCTCCTTAAAACCACAATAAAAAATTGTGATTTTTTACGTAAAACAAAAGTTCCAAAAACTGGTTAATCTGTTAAAATTTTCTCAACTTTGAATTTACTTAATAAACAAATAATCTGCCAAAATGCACGAGATTGAACCTTTTTACAATTGGAGATATGATTATATTGCAGCTGAGGATGAGCAATCTCCGTTCTATGCGACAGTATATAATGAGTTTGAATACGACAAACAAATCTATAATTTCCTATTACACCCACAATGGGATGATTTTGGATCCCACACCTTATACCTGAAAGTCTTATTTGTAGACTATGACAAGCATTATGGTATCATTGAGTTTATCGGAGAATGGAATGATGCTATTGACAACGATATCATGATCCTGAAACGAGAATTGATCGATTTAATGATTGCAGCAGGCATCAATTATTTTATTTTAATTGGAGAGAATGTACTTAATTTCCATGCTTCTGATGATACTTACTACGAGGAATGGTTTCAGGATATTGAAGATGGTTGGATTGCTGCCATCAATTTCAGACCCCATGTTGTGGAGGAATTTATTCAAAATAATATTGACTATTACATCAATTTTGGAGGCAATCTCAATAATTTTCCTTGGCGTACCTTAAAACCTTTACAAATTTTTCATCATATCCATGAACAGTTAACAAAACGATTAAACGCATAGTCAGATTTGAAAAAATTATGACATCAAATTTAACTAAGCGTTTACCATGGGATGGCTGTTCTCTATATTTTTCCTTAACTTTGTCCTTATAAAAAATCAACGCTATGTCATTTAGAATAGAAAAAGATACCATGGGTGAAGTTCAAGTTCCAGCAGATAAATACTGGGGAGCTCAAACAGAACGTTCACGCAATAACTTTAAAATAGGCCCTGCAGCCTCTATGCCACATGAAATCATTGCAGGTTTTGCTTACTTAAAAAAAGCCGCTGCTTTTGCTAATGCTGAATTAGGAGTTTTACCTATTGAAAAACGTGATGCTATTGCCGCTGTTTGTGATGAGATTTTAGCCGGTAAACTGGATGATCAATTCCCATTAGTAATCTGGCAAACGGGTTCAGGAACACAGTCAAATATGAACTTGAATGAAGTGATTGCGAACCGTGCTCAAGTATTAGCAGGTTTTAAAATTGCAGAAGGAGAGCCTGTATTGAAAGCAAATGATGATGTGAACAAATCACAATCTTCTAACGACACTTTCCCTACAGGAATGCACATTGCAGCTTACAAAGCCGTTATGGAGGTAACCATTCCTGGAGTTGAAAAACTACGTGATACGTTAGCTAAAAAATCTGCTGAATTTATGCATGTTGTTAAGATTGGTCGTACGCACTTAATGGATGCAACTCCTTTAACTTTAGGTCAAGAACTATCTGGTTATGTGGCGCAATTAAACCATGGGCTTAGAGCTGTAAAAAATACATTAGCCCATTTATCAGAATTAGCATTAGGTGGTACTGCAGTAGGTACAGGATTAAATACTCCTGCAGGTTATGATGTTGTTGTCGCTAAATATATAGCGCAATTTACAGGTTTACCTTTCATCACGGCTGAAAATAAATTTGAAGCTTTAGCTGCACATGATGCGATTGTTGAAACACATGGATCTTTGAAACAATTAGCTGTTTCATTAAATAAAATAGCGAATGATATTCGCATGTTGGCTTCTGGCCCTCGTTCTGGTATTGGTGAGATCATTATTCCTGAAAATGAACCAGGCTCTTCTATTATGCCAGGAAAAGTAAACCCGACACAATGTGAAGCATTAACCATGGTTGCTGCTCAGGTGATGGGAAATGATGTTGCCATTACAATCGGTGGTACACAAGGTCACTATGAATTGAACGTATTCAAGCCTTTGATGGCCGCTAACTTTTTACAGTCAGCGCGTTTAATCGGTGATGCATGTGTCTCTTTTGAGGAACACTGTGCAAGTGGTATCGAACCAAATTATCCTCGTATTAAAGAATTAGTGGATAACTCTTTAATGTTAGTAACGGCTTTAAATACTAAAATTGGTTATTATAAATCAGCTGAAATTGCACAAACAGCACATCGAAACAATTCTACATTAAAAGAAACGGCTATTGCATTGGGATATGTAACTGCTGCAGAATTTGATGAATGGGTAAAACCTGAAGATATGGTTGGAAGCTTAAAATAAGCCTGTGATTCCCTATCTAAAAGAATATAAAAACAGAAAAGCATATCTATTTTTAATGATAGGTATGCTTTTGCTATTTGGAAGCTGTAAATTCAATTCTGAAATGCAAACAGAAGGTGCCAGCTACTTGCAGGGGGAATGGAAACAAGATCGTATCCCCGATCAAGACCAGATGTTACAATATACGTTGACGGAGTTTCGATTTACATGTGATTCCATCTATGCACGCATGTATGTACATGCAAAAACAAAACAAATACCCGACAGCTGTTACAAAAACGGTTCTTGGGTAGAATATGCCAAAGGGTTATATGTTGTCCGTGGTGACAGTGTGATCGTGGATGGGATATACACCAAAGAAAATGGGAAACAAAAAGTGTCTGGTTGTTATCGTCAGGGTCAATATCTCCCCAGATTCAAAGTTGCTTTTCATGGAAAAGATTCTTTGGTATTAGAAAATAAATATGACCAGCGCCCCATCATTTTACGCAAAACAAAAGACGTAATCTGTGTCCCTAAAAAGCGTTGGGAATAAGCTAAACTTTACTTATAGCCATTTATTGTTTAAATGGCTTTTTCTATCATTAATGACAAGCTCATCATCAACTGAGCAAAAAAATATGAACAAAGGAATTATTGCCCTAGCATTTGGTGGTCTCGCAATCGGAATGACAGAATTTTCGATGATGGGTATCCTGCCCGATATAGCAAAAGATTTACACATTGACATTCCAAGAGCCGCTCACTTGATCGCATTATATGCAATAGGTGTAGTCGTTGGAGCTCCTACTTTAGTATTATTATCTGGAAAATACCCCCCTAAAAACGTATTGCTGTTTTTAATGGTTTTATTCTTCATCTTTAACGGATTGTTTGCCATATCACCCACACATTTTACGATGCAACTTTCCAGATTCATGTCTGGTCTACCCCATGGTGCATTCTTTGGTGTCGGCTCTGTCGTAGCTGCACGCCTTGCCCCGAAAGGAAAAGAAGCACAGGCCATATCGATTATGTTTACAGGCATGACCATTGCAAACTTAGCAGGCGTACCTTTGGGAACCTATATTGGTCATCATTATTCGTGGCGCATTACCTATGGCGTCATTAGCATCTTAGGTTTATTGACTTTTTTAATGATTTACATATGGCTACCCAAGATCGAGTCGTCAAAGAATAATGATATCATCACACAGCTTAGTTTTTTCAAAAAGAAAGAAGCATGGTTATTGATGGCTATTATTTCGATTGGAACAGGAGGATTATTTGCATGGATAAGCTATATTGCACCCTTAGTTACCCAGGTATCTGGACTAGACCCTAATCGTGTACCGATCATCATGATTCTAATTGGTGTAGGTATGTTTTTTGGAAATCTATTAGGGGGAAAGTTGGCGGATACGATATCGCCTACAAAAGCAGCAATTGCAAGTTTTAGTTCAATGGCGATCTGTTTGGTGGTGCTCTATTTTATTTCTCCATTTGAATGGTCAGCCTATATCATGGCTTTTATTACAGGGTTAGTTTCCTTTACAATAGGTTCACCAACTCAAATGATGCTAATCAGAACGGCCAAAGGAGCAGAAACATTAGCTGCAGCTGGAGGTCAGGCCGCATTTAATTTAGGTAATACATTAGGTGCATATTTAGGTGGCATCCCAATTATTTACGGATTGGCGTACAACACCCCTTCTTTAGTTGGCGTTGGAATGGCAACTATTGGTGCTATACTAAGTTTCATTTTCCTTGTTCAATATGTTCAAAAAAATCGTATTCCTGTTGCAGATTAATGAATAATATGACAGAAAAGCTCAGCTATATCCGTGTACTTCGCATTATTGCAACAATAGCTGTTATTGCTATTCATGCATCTTCAGGATATTTAAACAGTATTAACATCACTGGTTTTGACTGGAACTATGCCAATGCGATCAATAGCTTTACACGTTTCTCTGTCCCTATTTTTGTCATGCTTTCAGGAGCATTACTCTTAACAAAAGAAGAACAAGTTGGTCTTTTTTACAAGAAAAGACTATCAAAAATCTGTTACCCTTTTATCTTTTGGACGATTATTTACATTCTCTACCATATGCGGGGATTGGATTTAACGACAGACCAATTGATCTCCACCGTTATATACCGATTGAAAAATGGAGCGAATGCACATTTATGGTATCTCTATATGATCATAGGTTTGTACTTGGCCATCCCTTTTCTACAAAAAATAATGCAACACGCAACAATCAGAGAGATAGAAATATTTTTATTCTTATGGTTTGTTACCTTGTTTACTTTCAATAAAGGGTTGCCTAGTTATTTTCCTAAATTGGATTTGACCTTTTTCTCTGGTTATATCGGTTTTTTGATTTTGGGCTATTATTTAAGAGTTAAGGATTTTAGTTCTTATAAGGTATTGAGTTTGTTTATTTTTATCCTAACGGCAGTAGCAACTACTTATTTCACCTATAAAGAGAGCTTGAATGAGGGGAAATTTACACCCTTTCTTTATGGCTATTTATCACCAAACACCTTTATTATTGCGACGAGTTTATTCATCTTCATCAAATCCATCGCTGAGGATATCACGCTTCCAAAATGGGCACTTTGGATAGATGACTATAGTTTTGGCGTATATTTATGTCATATCCTTATTTTGAACTATGTCCATCCCCTATTACCCGTCGGAACCGCTTTAAAAATTCCATTAGCAATTTTAATAACACTTTTCTGCAGTGTGTTATTGACATATATCCTGCGTAAACTTCCATTTGGAAAGTATGTATCGGGGTAATAAAAAAGCTTCAATTTTATGAAATTGAAGCTTTTTTATATTTTAGATTCTCGTCAGACTAGAAAGGTAAATCATCATCGTCACTTGATCCTGAAAGATCAACTGGAGCAGGCATTTCAGCATAACCTGGAGTCGATGCTGCAGTTGCAGTATTTGCTAATTTTGTTACTCTCCAAGCCACTAATGAATTGAAGTATGTTGTTACACCTTCTTTATTTGTCCATGGACGACCACGTAAATTGAAAGCTATTTCAATTTCTTCACCTACTGTCAACCCATCAAAAATTGATGTTCTATCTTGTGTAGCTTCAAAGCGAATATATTCAACAAACTGTGGATTTTCAGCAAATGCAACAATAATATCGCGCTTTTTGAATGACTCTGTTACTTGTTGTGTAGCACCAATTTCGTGTACTTTTCCTCTAATTTCCATAATCAAAAATATTAAAGCGTAAAAATAAGCATTTTTTGAGTAAGAGATTAACTAACTTTGTATAAATATTATGGAAGTTTTCAACACCCCCAATAAAATCATCATCACTTGCAATAAGCGACTTTCGCCTTATTTGCAACAGGAAGTCGAAGAACTTGGCTTCGAGATCAAACGTTCATTCTCTACTGGTGTAGAATTATTTAACACCTTGAGTGAAACGATTAAATTAAATTTAAACTTACGCACAGCTTCGCAGATCTTATATTCGATCAAAGAATTCAAAGCATCAAATCCGCAAGAATTATACGATGAATTAAAAGAAATCGCTTGGGAAGAGCTCATTGCTTTTGATGGCTATTTCTCTGTCACCTCTAATGTTGACAACGAGACGATAACCACACCTCTCTTTGCAAATTTGAAAGTTAAAGATGCCATCGTAGATCGTATCAAAGAGAAAAAAGATATTCGTCCAAACTCGGGCTCTGACTCGAATAAAGCGGTTGTACATCTGTATTGGAAAGATGACCGTGCAGAGATTTTCATTGATTCTTCTGGCGAAACATTAGCCAAACATGGTTACCGTAAACACCCTGGAAAAGCGCCTATGCTAGAAGCTTTAGCTGCTTCTACGATCTTAGCTTCCAAATGGGATGGAAAAAGTTCTTTTGTCAACCCCATGTGTGGTTCTGGCACATTAGCCATTGAGGCTGCATTGATTGCAACAAACCGCCGTCCAGGTCTATACCGTATGAATTATTCTTTCATGCACTTTATCGGTTACGATGAAGAAGTATTTTTTCAAGAAAGAAGAAATCTCAAAGAACAAGTCAACAAGAAAGCAAACCCAAAAATTGTTGCTTCCGATATTTCCCAACAAGCGATTGATATTGCCATCATGAATGCGAAAACTGCAGGTGTCGATCAGCTTATTGATTTTGAAGTATGTGATTTTGCAGAGACAACAGTACCTCAAGATGAAAAAGGAATTGCTATATTTAACCCAGAATATGGAGAACGCCTGGGCAATCATAGTCAATTAGAATTAACTTACAAACGTGTAGGTGATTTTCTAAAACAGAATTGCAAGGGTTATAGGGGCTACATTTTTACTGGAAATCCGGATCTGGCAAAAAAAATAGGATTACGTGCTTCCAGAAAAGTAGAGTTTTATAACGGAAAATTAGATTGTCGTTTATTAGAATACGAATTGTACGAGGGAACTCGCGAAAAACCAAAAGTAATTTATGAATAAGATTATTGAAAGTACGGTTGCATTTG
This sequence comes from Sphingobacterium sp. SRCM116780, assembly GCF_021442025.1. NCBI lineage: Bacteria > Pseudomonadati > Bacteroidota > Sphingobacteriia > Sphingobacteriales > Sphingobacteriaceae > Sphingobacterium > Sphingobacterium sp. SRCM116780. Next base: position 4,202,678 of record NZ_CP090446.1, on the reverse strand, counting down.
TACAGGATAGATTAAAATTTGCTGAATCAGGTCACGATTGGTCACATATCCAACGTGTATGGAACAACACAAAATTAATTCTTCAAACAGAAGAAGCGGATTATCAAACATGTGAATTAGCGGCTTTGTTACATGATATTGCGGATAGCAAGTTTCATGATGGAGACGAAACGATTGGTCCACGTGTCGCAGGTGAATTCTTAGCATCTCTAGGTATTGAAGAAAAGGTTATTGAACATGTGCAAAAGATTATTTACAACATGTCTTTCAAGGCAAGTCTGGGAGATGTCTCTTTCCATTCAAAAGAATTAGAAGTCGTTCAAGATGCTGATCGTCTTGATGCCATCGGTGCGATTGGTATTGCTAGAGCTTTCAATTATGGTGGTCACAAAAACAGACAAATGTATAATCCGAATATCCCTGTGCAAGAATATCAAGATAAAGAAAGTTACAAACACTCGGAAGCGCCAACTATCAATCATTTTTACGAAAAACTTTTATTATTAAAAGATAAAATGAATACGAAAGCCGCTCAGGCAATCGCGGAGAAAAGACATGAATTCATGTTAACGTTCTTAGACGAGTTTTATGCCGAGTGGGAAGGAAAAAAATAAAAGTCATAAGAATTTTACATAGCATATAGCCTGTAAAACAGAAAATTAATATTTCCTTAATCATAGGGTTATAAAAAAATGGTATTTTAGATAATTATCTAGAATACCATTTTTTTTGTTTAAATTTAGTTTACTACAAACTTCAACAACCTGACCACAAGCATGATTCATGTCATCTCAATCAAAAATAGTTGGACAAAAAAGATGGAAAATAGAGCGCAAAAAATAAAAATATTTGATTTAGACGACAAATGCTTAATTATTTTATAACATGAAAAAAACAGTTTTAGTAATCCTTGCCGCCATAGCCGTTATGGGAATCTCCGAATTGAAAGCACAAACCAAAATCATTGCTCATCGTGGAGCATTTAAAAATACCTTAGTTCCCGAGAATTCAATCGCATCTTTAAAAGCGTCGAAAGATTTAAACCTTTGGGGGTCGGAATACGATGTGCACTTGACGAAAGATGATATTCTAGTTGTCAATCATGATGATGATTTTTATGGAATTGATATTGCAACCTCCACTTATCAAGAATTGTTAGCAAAAAAACATCCCAATGGGGAAAATATTCCAACTTTAGAAGCGTATATCAAAACTGGTTTAAAGTTGAAAAAATTAAAACTCATCTTAGAATTAAAAACGAACAAATTAGGGTTGGCGCGTACCCTAGAAGCTGCAGAAAAAACTGTTGCTTTAGTAAAGCAATTAAAAGCCGAAAAAGTAACGGAATATATTGCTTTCAGCTACGATGCTTGTAAAAAAATTCACGAACTCGCTCCTAAAGCGAAGATTGCTTACCTCAATGGTGATATTGCTCCAGACCAAATCAAGAAAGATGGATTAACAGGTATCGATTATCATCTTGATGTTTTCGTAAAAAATCCGACTTGGTTGAAAGAAGCACAAGATCTGAAATTAACAACCAATGTTTGGACTGTTAATAAAGAAACTGATATGAAATCTTTTATTGATCAGAAGATTGACTACATCACCACCAATGAACCTGAATTGTTAAAAACCTTATTAAAAAAATAATTCTATGAAAAAAATAGTCCTTTCTATCTTTATTTTCTGCTCCTGGATATCCATTACGATGGCACAACAGATACGCGTTGCGACCTATAATATTAGACAAAAAAACAATCACGACATCGGAAATATGTGGGATGAGCGAAAAGATGCTGTTGCTAACCTCATCAAGTTTCATGGCTTTGAAATTTTTGGTATCCAAGAAGCATTTATCGATCAGGTAAAAGATCTACAAGATCGACTCCCTGAATTTCAATCGATCGGAGTCGGTCGGGATGATGGTGCTCAACAAGGCGAGCATTCCTCTATCTTCTATAATAAAAATCGTTTTCAAGCAATAAAAAGTGGCACCTTCTGGTTATCAGCTACAGATACAGAACATCCGAACAAAGGATGGGATGCTGCATTACCTCGTATCTGTACTTGGGGAGTATTTAAAGATAAATCTTCTGGCAAATCCTTTATTTTTATGAATACCCATTTTGATCATGTAGGGGTAGAAGCAAGAAAAGAAAGTGCAAAATTAATCTTAGCAAAAGCGAAAGAATTAGCCAAAAATTTACCCTTAATATTAACTGGAGATTTCAATGTGGATGAACATAATGAAGCTTACTTCACCCTAGCAAATAGTAAAACCGTGGTCGATAGTTATACGGTAAGCCCTCATGTGTATGAGCCTAGTTCATCTTTTAACGGATGGGGGGAAAGCATTAAACCGAAAGGTCGAATTGATCATATTTTTGTTGTACCAAAAATTAAAGTATTAGATTATGGTATCTTAACCGATACTTATCAAGGAAAATTTCCTTCTGATCACTTCCCTGTATTTGTCGAGTTAAGCTTGTAAACAGATATGCGCTCCTGATTACACGACAAGCATCTTTATTTTCGATGCATTTTGATTACACAGGCTCGCAGTATTAAGCTTATTAAAAGTCCTTGATAGCAATCAAGGACTTTTTTGTACACAAGAATCGGCTAATTTTTTGTAGCTAAATACAGACAATCTAAAGAAAATAACTACTGACCATTAAACGTTATGATCCATATGTACTCTAATTCTTAATTAAAAATCAAAACGGATGAAAAATATCTTATCATATGCCCTGATTGCATCAGGTTTACTATTCACACATCAGTCGCAAGCACAATCAACTACGCTTTCTAAACTCAAAGGTATTTTAACTGGGATCAGTGATCAATACAATACAGTAAAAGATAGTACAAAAACAACCACTACTTCAATAGGAACAAATAATACTAAAACAGGAACAAATAATACTTCAACAGTAGCCAATATTACTAAAAAAGAAGCTGCTTCGGGTATTAAAGAAGCATTAAGCAATGGTTTAACCAATAGTGTTCGTACTTTATCTGCCAAGAATGGATTTTTAGGTGATGCAGCTGTCAAAATTTTAATGCCTGCTGAAGCACAAAAAATAGAAAAAACACTTCGGGCTGTCGGCATGGGTTCACTATGTGATCAATTTATCAGCAGTATGAATAGAGCTGCAGAAACAGCTGTTAGCGAAGCTGGAACTGTTTTCGCTAATTCCCTTTCAAAAATGACCATTACAGATGCTTACAGTATCTTATTAAGTGGAAATCAAAATGCTGCAACAACCTTTTTTAAAACAAATACATCACAAGAATTAACAACAAAATTCTCACCTGTTATTAACGATGCCATGGGTAAAAATAATGTATCTACCTATTGGAATCAATTAACAACAGCATACAATAAATTGCCTCTTTCCAAAAAAGTAGAAACGGATTTAACTTCTTATGTTACGCAAAAAGCTATTGATGGTTTATTTGTAAAAGTAGCTGATCAAGAATTAAAAATTAGAGAAAACATTGGTGGATCTAGAAGTACGAATCTACTATCAAAAGTATTTGGTTGGGCAGATACTCAGAAATAAGTGTTAAAGCAGGGCTTAAGGTCCTGCTTATACTTTTATCCTTTTTTGGTTAATATATTTAGAAAATAACCTAGACCAGTTTTTACATTGATAGATCGTGACCAAACCGATCATCATCAATACGGATGTAACAAACATATTAGCAACAAAATAACTAGTTATTTCGACACGTTTTGCCATCAATAACAGTGCGAAAAAAATGTAATATAATCCACATATAATCACATAAACCTGAAAAGCTGACCGCTGAACACCTCGATTCTTAATACCTATAAGTGCCCAAAGCGGTATGAGTAAATAAAGTAACTGACTGATATAAATTAATTGTTTGTACGAATCATCATTACTAAAAAGTAAAAATAATTGAACAATAAGTAGAAGTACGAACATCGCCCTTAACAAACGCAACATACTGAATATCAATTTTTAGGTTATATAAATTTACAAAAAAAATAGCCTTTCGCAAATTTTAAACTATAAAAGGCAAAATTCGCTAATGGTGACATTTTTTGTAGTTTTGTACCGCATGATCACCTTAATGATATAAAAGTATATGAGTAACTTCGAAATCAACAATATTACTGATTTTTCAGTATCTGAAAGATTCCAGCGTTATGTACAAATAGATACACAATCGGATGCCAGTTCACCCACTTGTCCATCGACAGAAAAACAAAAAAATCTAGGCAAGCTTTTAGTAGAAGAGCTATTGACATTCGGTATTGCTGATGCTGCTATGGATGAAAATGGCTATATATATGCGACAATTCCAGCCAACACAGACAAAAAAGTACCAACAATTTGTTTTTGTTCCCATATGGATACTTCTCCCGATTCATCAGGAAAAGATGTAAAACCACTTCTTCACCGCAATTATCAAGGTCAAGACTTAGTATTACCGGACGATAATAGCATCGTAATTAAATATGCAGAACACCCAGATTTAGCCAATCAGATTGGTCATACGATCATCACAGCAAGCGGTACGACCTTATTAGGAGCGGATGATAAAGCCGGTATTGCAGAGATCATGGATGCCGCTCGATTATTGCTGAAACATCCAGAAATCAAACATGGTGATATCAAAATCTTATTTACACCAGATGAAGAAATTGGAAGAGGGGTTGATAAAGCAGATTTAGGTCGTTTAGCAGCAGATTTTGCCTATACAATGGATGGAGAAAAAGCTGGAACCATAGAAGATGAAACCTTCTCTGCAGATGGTGCTGTATTGACCATACATGGTGTTTCTGTACATCCAGGATTTGCAAAAGGAAAAATGCGCAGTGCCATCAAAATTGCAAGTGCTATTATTGATGCACTACCTCAAGACCGCCTTTCTCCAGAAAGTACAAACAAAAAAGAAGGTTTTGTACACCCCACAAATATCGCTGGTACTGTTGAAAAAGCAGAGATTCATTTTATTATTCGGGATCATCAGACAGCAAATTTGGTAAAACATGAAGCCGAATTAGAAGCTATTGCAAAATCCATTGTAACACAATACCCGAATTGTACCTATACCTTTGAGGTAAAAGAACAATACCGCAACATGAAAGAAGTATTGGATCAACATCCACAGATTATGGAAATCGGGATGGAGGCCATCACAAGAGCTGGTATGAAAGCAGAACGAAGAAGTATTCGCGGAGGAACAGACGGATCTCGTTTGTCATTCATGGGATTACCTTGTCCCAATATATTTGCCGGAGGACATGCATTTCATGGAAAACAAGAATGGGTTTCCGAAGAAGACATGCAAAAAGCTGTTTTAACAATTTTACATGTTGCTGCCCTTTGGGAAGAAAAATAAAAGGTAACTTACTCCAAATTCAATTTAATAAGAACATACATTTATGCTATCGAACGAAGTTTTAAAAGCAATACATTATAGAAGATCCGTATTTCAAGCGAATTTTACTGATCAGGAAATTAACAAAGAAGACATTTTAACGATTTTAGAAGCGGCAAATGCTGCTCCTACACACAAAAGAACACAACCTTGGCGTTTTACTATTTTTAAAGGTGAAGGGCTTACTCGATTAGGTACTGAACTTTCACGTATTTATAAAACCGTTACTCCTGCAGAAAAATACGTGGAGAAAACAGAAATTACAATGGGAGAAAAAGCAACACAGTCACAAGTTGCGATTGCACTCGTTGTCAATTATACAAAAGAAGTTCCGGAATGGGAAGAATTAGCGGCAACAGCTTGTGCTGTTGAGAATATGTGGTTAGCAGCACATTCGTTAGGTTTAGGAGGATATTGGGCGACTCCAGGATTAATTAATCATTTAGGTGGATTCTTAAATCTGGAAGAGAACCAAAAATGCATCGGGTTATTCTACTTAGGTCATCATGAAACCGAAGCTCGAGAGCCTGTCCGCAGTCCAATTGCAGATAAAATCCGTTGGGAAGAGTAGATAAAATAATTATAAGTAGGAGAAAAAATAATATTATTTTTTCTCCTCTATTCCAAAGCAGTGCTGTGGTTTGATAGCTGTTTCCAAACTACTCATGGTTATATTTTCAGCGGGAAAATTGATTTTTAACTTTCCTTTCCCCCCTTGCCATTTAGGACCTTGTTCCAATAGTCGTAACGTTTCCTGCTTCAATTCTGCTTGCGGATTCCCCGCAAAGTTTATATGAATGAGTTTGCCATTTTTATCAACCGTAAAATCAATAATCACTTCTCCACCGTTTGCTTTCAGCAGTGTATTTTTTTGCAGATATTGCTCAAATGCATTCCATCCCCCTATAGGAGAAGCATCTCCTCCAGTTAAAAGAGGTTCGATGACTACGCTATTTTCCGGACTGCTCAATTCCACTTCTGTGGTACGGTTTGTTTTTGATGTGAAATTTTTAAAATAAATTAACGCAATTAAAACCACAAAAATAACTCCAGCGGCGGATGCTATCGCCAATCGTTGCCAAGTATAGAATTGCGCATGACGCGTAGATATGGTTTGTTCAACACGGCGGTTTAATCGTTGTTGCAATAAACTCAATTGTTTCACATCCACCCCCTGTTGTAAACGATAGCCTTCAATAGCATCTTGCAAAAAAGGATCTTCTAATGCTTCTTTCTCCAACTGAAACATCTCCTCCTTGCTCATCAACCCACTGATGTAATTATGAATTCTGGATAATTGATAATTATTTTCCATGTTACTTATTCTCCATACAAATTTTCAAATTTCGTTTTCCATTCTGAATATAGCTTTTCACTTTATTCATATCGAAACCTGTCAGATCCACAATATCCTTATAACACTTTTGTTCCAAATAAAATAAACGAATACACCGTTCTTGTTCAGGATTTAGTGTTAACATACAGGATTCCAATTTTTCAAATTGACTTTCGCTCCACTCCTTAGGGTCAGCTTCATCCGAGTAATCATTTCCATCATCGAGATGTTCATCAAGATCAACGCGTTGTGTATTCTTTTCTTTTCTCAATTGCATTAAGCAAAAGTTTCGGGCGAACGTATACAGCCAACTTTTAAAATTATCCACCTCATGTATACGTAGTTTTCGAATTAATTCTTCGAAAATCTGCATAACGGCATCTTGACTTTTATCTGCGTCTTGCAGATATTTAAAACACGCACCGTACAATAAAGACATATAAGGCGAATATAATTTGCCTAAAGTGTCCAAATCACCAGTTTGCTTATAATGTGCCAAGAGTTCTTTTTCTGTCATGCGCGCTCAACGTTCATCTTAATGATGAATTAAGATACACAATTCCATAAAAAAAACAATTTTCAGGACAAAAAACATCGGAATTTTTCTCATAGGAAATGATAAGAGAAACAAGCAGATGCCATATTTAGTGCGCAACAGATCGGACAAAATTCTTCTAAATGACGAAATAGGTTTCATTTATTTATAAGATGAATACATGATAGGAAGTGAAGTTTAATCGGTAAACTAGTAGGGAGCTGATTCGTATCTCATTCGTACCTTGCTCGGACCTCGTTCGAACAAAAACGAATAAAGTACGTCTGAGGTTCGAATAAGGTACGTTTAAAACAAGATGAATTCTGGAAATTAATTGCTTGACAAACGCTATTTCATCAGGTATCTTTATCAGGTAACCTTATTATAAATTTTATGGCAAGAATCAAAAATGGACCGAATGGCTCTGCATCTGGTAAGGCGGGTAGTGTCGTTTTCTGTAAATGGAAAGAAATTGAATACATACGTGGTCTACCCAAAATCAACAAAAACCGATTACTGACTATTGGACAGAAAAAAAATCAATCTAAATTTAAGTTTGTACAAGATCGGCTTCGGATAATCACGAGTGTTGTGCATATTGGGTTTATGCACGCACATCCCAATCGCACCGGATTTAATTCGGCTATGTCCTATAACTTGTTAGAAGGGGCTGAAGAAACCGAAACTGGATATGCGCTTATATGGGAAAAATTTGCTATCAGTAGTGGCTTACCTTTTCCTGTACATACCTATACTATCGTTCAGGATACAGCAGAGACAATTTCTGTAAATTGGGAACTTGATGAAAGTTTAGTCAAAAAATTAGATTATTCTAGCTTTCGCTGTACCTTACTTTTCTACCCCGCTGATTTCGAAAAAGGAGAAGTGTTTGGATGCATTTCTGATCAACCTCTTTCTGATAAAAAGCAGACAGTACAATTAACAACAAGAAATAAGCGTGGCGGATACCATATTTATATGGCTTTCTTTGCCAGCAATGGTAGCAATAAAACGACAGATAGTCGCTACTTAGGCACAATTAATTGGTAACGATGTAGATGAAACAAATTAAACCAGATGTGATTGTTATTTAGATAAAAAAACACCTAAAGGTGCTTTTTTATCTAAATAACAATAGCGCGATCAGTAACGTCACGATGACATTGAATGTCTGCGCAATCAGGAATGCATATAATGGTTTTTTATTGTCCTGTTGGAAAAGATCTTTAAAGTTTGTTTCAAGTCCAATCGATGTAAATGCTAATGTAAACCATAGCCCTTGAATACTTTTTAAACTATCTTTAATCTCACTATTCTTTTCAGGAGAGATGATGAAAGAGAAAAGTAACGATGCGAAAATAAAACCAAGAACAAATTTTGGAAAGCGTTCCCAAATAATCTTGAGTGTTGGTTTCTCCTTCTTTGTTTCATCATCGACAGATTTTGCATAGCTCCAATAGATGCTAATCGCGAAAGCAGCAATTCCAAGTAATACATTTTGTGAAAACTTGACGATTGTACTAATTTTTAAAGCCTCCTCGCCGACTAAACTACCTGAGGCAGCCACAGCTCCGGATGTATCAATTGAACCTCCTAGCCATGCGCCTGTGACTTGCTGGGACAAACCCATTTGCTCTGCCAGATAAGGCATAAAAATCATCATAGGGATTGCTGTAATCAGTACAAGAGAAATCACATAAGAAAGCTTTTTGCTATCTCCTTTGATAGCTCCTGACGTTGCAATAGCTGCTGAAACACCACAGATCGAAACCGCACTTGACAACATCAAAGACATTTCTTTATCAATTTTCAGTTTTTTACACACCCAGAAAGAAAAATACCAAACAGAGATAACCACAACCAAAGCTTGTATTAATCCTAGAGAGCCTGCTTTTAAAATATCTCCAAAAATGACGGTTGTACCGAGTAATATCAGTCCTATTTTAACATAGAGTTCTGTACTTAATGCTGCTTTAAACCATTCTGGAAGTTTGAAAAAATTACTGATGATTAAACCGATTGCTAAGCTAAAAATGACGGCTTCTAAATTATATTCCTTCACAGTGGCGTTTCCTGCTACTATTAGGGCAAACATCGTCAGGATAAAGACACTGGGAAATACGATTAGCAAATTTTTGACATTCTTGCCTAAAAGGAATGCTCCCAAGGTGGCAACAATCATAACAAGACCAAACTGCTTGGCTATTACTTGGAGATTACCGGAAGCAAATACGTGATTCTTTAATTCTGAAAAATTTTGCCAGCTGAAGCTCGGCTTAGGTACGATAACACCAAAAATAGCTAGGAAAACAATCCCTAATCCTAGGATAACAACGACCCAGTCTTCGGCAATTGAAAATGATTTAGAAGATGACATATAAGTAGGTTTTTAATGTTGAAACCTCAAATTTATAAATATTATCCTTGTGACCAAGGCTTAATAGCGAAAATCACCAATAAAAAAGCCGAGGTTTACACCCCGGCCTCACAATTTAGTTCAACCTTTAACCTTAAAAACAATATTTATTCTCATCAATCAATTTTTTAGCAATTCGTTGACGTGCCTCTTTCACATTGAATGGTTCTGACTTTGTGAAACGTCTTAATCCGACCAACATCATTTTTAAATCATCTCCTTCGGCAAACGAATTCAACGCTTCTTTACCCGCAGCGTTCACTTTATCGATGGCTGTATATAAGTAAATTTTAGCCATATCCGACGCATATGTACTCTCGTCTGCTCCTTTTGTATGGTAGAGTTTTTCAGCTCTTAATAAAACAGATTCAGCGATGTATACATAACCAATGATGTCTGCAATATTCATCAAGATTTCCTGCTCTTTCGATAGGGACATCATTAATTTTTGAACCGCAGCACCAGCAATTAACAATCCTGCTTTTTTCAAGTTTGCAATGATTTTTTTCTCTGCTGCAAATGCGGTTTCATCTTCTTCGCCAAAATCCGGGATCGCCATTAATTCGCTCGCTACAGCAGTTGCAGGCCCCATTAAATCGATCTCTCCTTTCATGGCACGTTTCAATAACATATCTACGACCAATAAACGGTTGACTTCATTCGTACCTTCAAAAATACGGTTGATACGAGAATCACGGTAAGCACGTTCCATAGGAGCATCTGCCGAATAGCCCATACCGCCATAAATCTGTACGCCTTCATCAACGGCATAATCCAACATTTCTGAACACCATACTTTTATAATCGCACATTCTATAGCAAATTGTTCTACGGACTTCAATTTCGCTTTTGCTTCATCCATTCCTCCAGCGACTAATGCCTCATAGGCATCATCGATATTTTGTCCAGCACGATAAGTTGCCGATTCTGTAGCAAATAGACGTGTTGCCATCTCTGCTAATTTATAACGAATAGCACCAAATTTGGAAATAGGTAGATTAAACTGAACACGTTCGTTTGCATATTTAACAGCTTGTGTGATCACCATGCGAGAAGAACCAATCGTTGCCGCACCTAATTTAATACGACCGATGTTTAAGATATTCACCGCGATTTTAAATCCATTTTCGCGATCAGAAAGCATATTCGCAACGGGAACTTCACAATCATTGAAAAATACCTGGCGTGTAGAAGATCCCTTGATACCTAATTTATGTTCTTCGGGATTCATGGTAATTCCTCCAAAATCTTTCTCGACGATAAAAGCAGTTAAGTTTTTATCATCATCAATTTTTGCGAAGACAATAAAGATATCTGCAAATCCTCCATTGGTAATCCACATCTTTTGACCATTGATCACATAGTGTGTTCCTGCAGCATTTAGTTTTGCAGCTGTACGACCAGAGTTCGCGTCTGAACCTGAATTTGGTTCTGTTAAACAATAAGATGCTTTCCACTCTCCTGTGGTCAATTTGGGAATATATTTGGCTTTTTGTTCTTCATTACCATAATACAAGATCGGAAGCGTTCCGATTCCAGTATGTGCAGATAATGCAACGGCGAAAGAAAAACCTCCTCCTACCGCATCTGCAACAAGCATAGAAGTATTGAAGTTTTTACCAAAACCACCATATTCCTCTGGAATAGATACGCCCAACATACCCAATGCTCCAGCTTTATCCATCAAACTTGGCATCAAACCTTCCTCTTGCGCATCGATACGATCTAACTTATTTAAAACTTCTGTATCCAAAAAATCAACACAAGTTTGGCGAATCATTCTCGCTTCTTCGTCAAATTCTTCAGGAATAAAAATATCTGTATAGGAAGTTTCTTTAATGACAAACTCTCCTCCTTTAATTGTGTTACCTATGCTCATTGTTTTATAGATTGGAGATGTGAGATTGGAGGTATTAGATTTCCTTGCTCATATCATATTTTAATATTTAGATTAGAGATGTGAGATTGGAGATATCAGATTTCCCTGCTCCCTTACTCATATCATATTTTAATATTTAGATTGGAGATGTGAGATTGGAGATATTAGATTTCTCTGCCTCTTACTCATATCATATTTTAATATTTAGATTATAGATGTGAGATATCAGATTGCTTTCTTCTTTGCCATTTTCTAATATCTCTAGTCTCATATCTAATGTCTCACATCTCTAGTCTAATTTAATAACTCAAATATCCCTGCAGCGCCTTGCCCTGTTCCAACACACATGGTTACCATACCGTATTTTTTATTTCTACGTTTTAGTTCATGTAATATTTGAACGGTCAGCTTTGCTCCTGTACAGCCAAGTGGATGCCCTAAAGCAATCGCGCCACCATTGACATTAACTTTCTCCTCATCTAAACCCAACTCACGAATCACGGCTAACGACTGTGATGCAAACGCTTCGTTCAATTCAAATAAGTCAATATCCTCTTTCTTGAGACCTGCCATTTTTAATGCTTTGGGAATTGCTTCAATAGGTCCGATACCCATAATGCGCGGTGGCACACCTGCAACTGCATAGCTGACAAGACGAGCAATAGGTTTTAAGTTTAATTCTTTCATTTTTTCTTCTGAAACAATTAAAACAAAAGCTGCTCCATCTGAAGTTTGTGAAGAGTTACCTGCAGTAACCACACCATCAGCGGCAAAAACAGGGCGCAACTTTGCTAAGGCTTCCAGAGAAGAGTCTGCACGTGGTCCTTCATCCGTATCCACAATGTATTCTCTCGTTTCTAGTTTCTTACCATCTTTAAGATAATTCTCCTTTACTGTAATCGGAACAATACCATCTTTTAGATGACCATTTTTTATTGCTTCGATAGCTTTTTGGTGTGATTTTAAGGCAAATGCATCTTGATCTTCACGTGAAACATTAAAATCTTTCGCTACTGCTTCTGCTGTCAATCCCATTCCCCAATACCAATCTGGATTTTCTTTAGCAACTTGTGGATTCGGAACAATTTTCCATCCTCCAAATGGCATCCCTGACATGACTTCTACACCGCCTGAGATAATACAATCTGCCATTCCAGCTTTGATTTTAGCAACTGCCGTAGCAATAGTTTCCAATCCGGATGCGCAATAACGGTTAACGGTAACTCCAGGAACTTTATCCGTTTGTAACCCCATCAGTGAGATTAAACGTCCTACATTCAATCCTTGCTCTGCTTCTGGCATTGCATTTCCAACGATGACATCGTCGATTTCTTCTTTATTTAAATTTGGAACTGATGCCACCAAATGTTTGATCACATCGGCAGCCAAATCGTCCGCACGCATAAAACGAAATCCCCCTCGAGGTGCTTTCCCGACTGCTGTACGATATCCTGCAACAATATATGCTTCCATAATTTTAGATTTGAGATGTGAGATTTAAGATATCAGATACTTTAAACTCACATATTATTTCTTATCATTTTTTAATTTATTCAAAAATCCAAAAATCATTTTTTGAATTTCCACGATTTGAGAACACAATTGTTCGCCATGTTCAACTTGCAACAATTTCAGATTTTGAGCTATAATAACTTGCGTTTGCAACTCAAACGAAGAACCATTTGCTATTCCAAGAAAATGGATAAATTCATTAATTGAATTTCTTCCCGCTCCTTCCGCTATATTTGATGCAATGGATACAACAGATCGTTTAATCTGAGAGGAGAGTCCATATTTTTCTTCTGAAGGAAACATCGATACAATTTCATACACTTTTGTAGATAATTCAATTGCTTTGTTCCACACCTTTAATTCTTTCAGATTATGCATAATCTCCTATCTTCAATCTAATGTCTCAAATCTCTTATCTAATTCCTGAGAGGTTTCCTTTTTGTTAACATAAATTGAATACGTTCCAAGGTTTTACGTTCGGCGCATAATTCTAGGAATGCTTTACGTTCGAGATCCAATAGATATTGTTCGGAGACTTCTGTTGGTGCTGATAGATCACCTCCACAAAGGACATATCCTAGTTTTTCAGAGATCTTCTTGTCATGGTCGGAGATGTAATTTCCAGCTCTCATGGAACTCGCTCCCACGTATACAATACCTAAACCTTGGTTACCTAATACTTTGATATTCGTACGTTGTACAGGTTGTATATAGCCTGCATTTGCCAATTCTAAAGCTTTTTCTTTGGCATCAGCAATAAGTCTCGCTTTGTTCATCGTAATCGCATATTTACCTTGTTGTAAATATCCGAGTTCAAACGCTTCAACAGCAGAAGTGGACACTTTAGCGGTTCCAATTGTTAAGAAACGGTCCTTTAATGTATTTTGAACAATTTGATCGTCTTTATATTCATCTGAAGCACGCAAAGCAAATTCTTTGGTACCTCCACCACCTGGGATAACGCCAACACCAAATTCCACTAAGCCCATATAGGTTTCAGCATGTGCTTGAACGAAATCAGCATGCATCGAAAATTCACATCCTCCACCTAAAGTCATTTGAAAAGGTGCAACGACAACAGGGATTGCCGAATAACGCAGACGCATCGATGTATTTTGGAAAGCACGAACAGCCATGTTTAATTCATCATAATCTTGTTCTGCCGCCATCATGAAAATCATACCGATATTAGCACCTGCAGAAAAGTTTTTTCCTTCATTAGAAATCACCAATCCGCGATATTCTTTTTCTGCTAAATCAATCGCTTTGTTTACTCCTTGAATGACATCACCACCGATAGTGTTCATCTTTGTATGGAACTCACAATTGATGATACCATCTCCTAAGTCGATAATCGAGACCCCTGAGTTCTTCCAAATCGTCTTGGTATCACGGATATGATCCAAAACAATTAAATCTTCTGTACCTGGGATAGGTTTATATGACTTGGATGCGATATCATAAAAATGACGAACACCGTTTTCAATTTTATAGAAAGATTCACAACCTGCAGCCAACATATCATGTACCCATTGTGCAACTTCTCCGCGTTGACCGGGTAGACGTTTTTCTTCTGTTTTTATTTTTTCTATAGTTTCACAAACTCCTAGTGCATCCCAAACTTCGAAAGGTCCGATCTCCCATCCAAATCCAGCACGCATAGCATCGTCAATACGGAAGAACTCATCCGTAATTTCAGGAACACGATTGGAGACATACTCGAACAACGGATAGTGCATGGCACGAAACAGCTCTCCTGCTTTATCTTTGCCTTGTTCGTAAACTTTCATTCGTTTACGGATATCCTCAACAAGCTTTGTGGCTTCTAACGTTGCTGATTTTACTTTTCCTTGTGAACGATATGTTAATGTTTTTAGATCTAACGATTGAATTTCAGAATTTCCTTGCGCATCTTTTATTTTTTCGTAGAAACCCTTTTTAGTTTTTTCTCCTAACCATTTATTTTCAACCATTTTGGTAATGAAAGCTGGCAATTGAAAAACTCCTTTTGCTTCATCATCAGGTGCATTTTGAGCCAAGCCATTTGCGACATTCACCAAAGTATCCAATCCGACAACATCTGCTGTACGGAAAGTTGCAGACTTTGGATGTCCCATTGCAGGACCAGTATATTTATCCACCTCTTCAACAGTCAGACCTAATGGTTCAACAAGATGTGTCAGTGCTAACATCGAATAAACACCAACTCTGTTGCCGATAAATGCGGGTGTATCTTTACATAAAACCACTGTTTTACCTAAAAACTTATCACCAAACTCTAATAGAAAGTCCACGACCTTTTTTTTCGTCTCTGGCGTTGGAATGATTTCCAACAGTTGTAAATAACGTGGTGGATTGAAGAAGTGCGTTCCGCAGAAATGATCTTTAAAATCTTCTGAACGTCCTTCTGTCATTAAGTGAATCGGGATGCCTGAGGTATTTGAAGTAATCAAGGCACCTACTTTACGGTATTGTTCCACACGTTCAAATACAGATTTTTTAATATCGAGCCGCTCTACAACGACTTCAATAATCCAATCGCAAGAAGCGATATCCGGCATATTGTCATCAAAATTTCCTGTAGAAATCCTTTTGACAAAAGATTTGCTATAAATAGGAGATGGATTAGATTGGACTGCCGTTTCTAAAGACTGATTGACAATTCGATTGCGCACTAGCTTACTCTCTAAAGTAAGTCCTTTTGCTGTTTCGGCGGGTAGCAATTCTTTTGGAACAATATCCAAAAGTAATACTTCGACACCGATGTTAGCAAAATGGCAAGCGATCCTAGAGCCCATAACCCCAGAACCTAATACTGCTACTTTTCTAATGTTTCTGCTCATTTATGTGATTATTTATGATCAACAGATGGAATACACCTATTCTTGATTGATCGTATTGTATTCTTCTTGATAAGAGGTTGCCAGCTCATTCAATTTGGTCAGTGACTTCATCAATTGAGATCTTTCTTTTTCCGTTAGATTGGATTCTAAATAGTGGTTAAAATTACGTACCACATCTTTCGCTAGCTCTCTTTTTTCTTTACCTAATTCTGTTAAGTAAACTTTAACAGATCGCTTATCAAATTCACTAGCTTCTCGATAAATAAATCCTAATTTTTCTAAATTGTTCAACACACGAGACAAGCTTGTTGTTTTCACTCCTGTTAGATTAGCGATTTGTGATACTGGAGTACCTTCTTTATGGATATTAATTAAAATATAGCCAGCCGCTTGCGTAAAACCATATTGTGTAGCAATTTGGTTATATTTGTTCGCAATAGTCTGCCAACTTATTTTTAAAAAATAATCTATAGTTTTATTCTGATTCATAATTCGCGCTATTATTTACTATGCAAGCATAACAAATCTAATTTATTTTTTTTGAATTTCAAATAGTTAATATTAAATAGTTTAAAATTTACTTTACAGAAATAAATAGGATAAGCATAAAGCTTCAAAATCCATCATTTTGGCTATACCCAATGACAGAACCAAGAATGTGGAAAACTTTTAACAGCTAAAAATCAACCATTTAATACAACAAAAGCATCTGTTACTCACATGCTCGTTTTTATATTCAAAATTAATTCGGTTACATTTGTATAAACAAACATAATTGTATGGCTTTAGTTAATATTCCAAGACTTGACTTGCTAAACTACACTGAAGGAAATTCAGATCAACGCAATCAATTTATCCAAGACATTGGAAAAGCTTTTAACGAAACAGGTTTCGTTACCATTGCTAATCATGGTCTTTCAAAAGAGTTAATCGACGAACTCTACCAAGTGGTTCCTTCTTTCTTTTCTTTACCAGCGGAAACAAAATTGAAATATGAGTTTCCAGAACTTGCAGGACAAAGAGGATATACAACAAAAGGTCGCGAAAAAGCCAAAGACTCCACTACACCAGATTTGAAAGAATTCTGGCAAAGAGGACAAACGATCGTCGGCGAAGAATATAGTAAAACAGACTTTCCAGATAATCCTGAAGTGGCGGAATTACCAAGGTTCAATACAATAACAGCTGAGGTTTACAAAAAACTGGAGGACACGGGACGTCAGTTATTGAAAGCAATTGCTACTTATCTGGACTTAGAAGAAGATTATTTTGAAAAATTTGTCATCAACGGTAATTCCATTTTAAGAGCTATCCATTATTTTCCAATTCTGAATCCTGACGAACTGTCTCCTGATGCTGTTCGTGCTGGTGCGCATGAAGATATCAATTTGATTACCTTATTGATTGGCGCTAGTGCTGATGGTCTTGAAGTGATGACAAAGGATGGAAATTGGTTCCCGATCAAAGCTAAAGGTGAAGATATTGTCATCAATGTTGGTGATATGTTACAACGCCTGACAAACAATAAATTAAAATCAACAACCCATCGAGTGGTTAATCCTCCTCGGGAATTAATGGGTACTTCACGTTTTTCAATCCCTTTCTTTTTACATCCAAAATCTTCCATGAGCTTAGCTTGTTTAGATTCTTGTGTGAGTGAATCCTATCCAAAAGCTTATGCAGATTATACTGCTGGCGAATATTTAGATGAACGTCTAAGAGAAATTGGTTTGAAAATGTAATCAAACAAACTATTTTAAAACAAAAATAAAGCGTTGGGAGGAGATTCCCAGCGCTTTTCTCTTTTATATCAATCCAAACAATTTTATATTTTTAAAGAATAACATCAGGGATTAGAATTTGATTGAAATATACGGCATAAAGCCATTATACTGAACCCAAAGTTAACGACATAACGACTTCAACACTTATATTAATCCAATTTTATGAGAGGCTTTCTTTTATTGCTTTTGTTAATGAGGCGAATACTAAATCATAACTATGGTCAATAAGTTCCATTAATTTCTGATCATTCAGTTGTCGATTTGCATGTACAGTATTCCAATGTTTTTTATTCATATGATAGCCTGGGAAGACTGTTTGCTCATGTTGTTGTCTTAATGTAATGGCATATTCAGGATCGCATTTGACATTAAAAGATAATCCATCAACGCGATCTAGACCAACTAAAAGAAAAACCTTACCTCCTATCTTGAAAACTAATGTATCAGGACCAAATGGTAATTCTTCCGTAACCGCTTTTTTAGCAATACAATATTCTCGAAGTTCTTCTATATTCATCCATTCATTTTTTATTAAAATTAAGAAATAATTGTTATTAGAAAGTTAAATCATCATTTTTTTATCAACAAAAACCGGAAATATGTGAATAAATATTAATAATTTCCAAAATTCATAACATTCTAATTACAGAAGATTTATGCTTCAAGTATTCTTTTATATTTGTAGTTTAACTGCTACCCAATTATAATTTATGAAAAGAGTTTTCTTTCTATTATTATTTTTTTACACATCATTGGGCTTTAGCCAAACCTCCATAAAAGGGAAAGTGCTCGACAAGGGCGAAAGTAAACCTCTCATAAATGCAACGGTGATTTTACTGACTGCTCAAGATTCTATATTAAAAGCGTTTACGCGTACGAATGAGGAAGGAAACTTTACCCTCCAATCGATTGAAAAAGGTTCTTATTTGGTGCTCATCACCTATCCAAAATTTGAATTACATAGCGAAAATATAACCGTTGCAGATACCAAAATTGATCTAAAAGATATCCGAATTAATTCGCGAGCCAATGTGCTTGAAGAAGTGGTTATTACACAGAAATTACCCATTAAAATAAAGGGAGACACTATTGAATATAATGCTGCTAGTTTTGAAACAGAGAAGAATGCAAAACTAGAAGATCTGCTGAGACGATTACCTGGATTGACCGTATCTGCCGATGGAGCAATCACGGCACAAGGGAAGACAGTATCTAAGGTTTTGATCGATGGTGAAGAGTTTTTTGGCTACGATCCTAAAATTGCTATTCGTAATGTTCGAGCCGATGCTGTTGATAAAGTGCAAGTGTATGAAAAAAAATCTGATGAAGCAGAATTAACAGGGGTTGATGATGGTGTACGGATTAAAACGGTTAATGTGGTCTTAAAAGAGGAGGCAAGAAAAGGTATTTTTGGTAACGCAAATGCCAATATTGGAACAAAAGGTTTATTTGACGCCAGTCTTTTTGCTGCTAAATTCAACAAAACAGAACGTATTGGTCTGACAGGTAACTGGAATAATATGGGTGGTAGTAACGATTCTCGCATCCGTTCGAATAGCAGTATCAGTGGCAATCCTGAATATAAGAATATTGGAATCAACTATGATAACAATTTTCTACAAAAAAGGTTAACATTAAATTCCAGCTATAACTTTAACAATAATAGTCTGTCCAATGAAAGAAAAAATTACAATAAACAACTATTACCAGATAAAACCCAGGAAACAACCAGTAGCAATTTTTCAAATGCTGACACTAAAAATCAGAACTTCCGAACACAAATAAAATTCAGAATTGATTCCGTTCAACAGCTAGATGTTCAGTTTAATGCGGATAAGTCAAATGGAAAAAATAGTAATACTTCCGAGAGATCCACGACAAATAACGACACCACATTGATGAATACGTTTAAAGAAAATAGTTCATCATCGAGTAACAATGATAATGCGGATTTACGTTTAAATTATAGAAGGAGATTGAACAACAAAGGAAGATCAATCAATGTGCAGTTCAATACGCAATTATCACAGAATGAATCCACTTCTTTAGTAAAATCAACAACGGATTACTATAAAAAAGGAGCACTTGATAGTACAGCGCTTATAGACCAAAAAAGATTAAACAACAATAGTAGCAACAGAATAGGTGCTTCCTTCAATTTTAACGAAAGGTTACTGAAAGATCTTTCCCTAGCGATAGGTTATAAGTTCAGTAGCTCTACCTCGAAAAATTTAACAAACTCTTTAAATGCAAATAGTCTGGGGGAATATAATAGCTTAGACTCTCTGTATTCTCAGGATGAAGAAAATAACAATATAAATAATGGGGCGAATATTCAATTGAACTACAATATCGAAGATAAATTGATGATTAATATTTCAAATGTTGTTACTTATAAAAGTCAAAAACTAATTGACAGATATCGTGATATTAATCTAAGCCGTAATTTTTGGGACAATAATATCAATGCAAGCTTAAATTATAGAATCTCTTTGAATAAGAACGTAATGGTATCCTATAGCAATGCAAATAATATTCCTTCGTTTAGTCAGTTACAACCTATTCAGCCAGTAAAAAACCCATTATTTATTCAGCTAGGAAATCCAAACTTGAAAAAATCGACGAACAATGCTTATGAAGTATCTTTCAATTCATTTAGCATTTTAAGAGGATCAAGCTTTAATGTAAATGGAAGTTTTTCTTCCACCAATAATCCGATTGTCAATAGACGGGTGATTGATTCGCTGGGTGTGACGACAAGTTCATACGAAAATATAAAAGATCATAGCAATTGGTCCGCAAGAATTTATTCTGGCTATAGCAAACCGATATTCAATAATATACTTCAATTTAATCCAAGTGCTAATTTCGGCTATAGTAATAGTTTTGATTTTATTAATGGTGAGTTAAACAATTCCAAAAACTACAATGCAGATATTGGTTTTGGCATCAACAAACAGAATTCGAAAAATATAGACTTCAATTTTTCAACTAGTATTGGAGTGAATCGTCAAGAGACTTTGTTAAAACCTGAATTGAATAGTAATAGTTTGACAGCTAATATCAATACGGATATCAAATATTTTTTACCTTTTAAATTTGATTTGGTACAGGTCATCAATTATGGTTATACAGGTAAAAATAAATTTTATCCGAAGGCCATCAATCAATTTTATATGAATTTGGAGTTAAACAAAAAGTTGATGAGTAATAATCTTCAATTAAGTTTAAAAGCATTTGATATTTTTAATACGTTTAACACGGTTAGCAGATCTTCTGATACGAGCAGCTTCTCTGAAACAATGCAGAAGATGTTAACGCAATATTTTATGCTGGGTTTAAAATGGGATTTTAATAAAAAATTAGGGAAGAAAAATGACTAGACTATTGACCATTATCTTGATCTTGTTTGTAACAGATTCATTTGCGCAGCATTCGTATTTCGCTCCAAAAGGTATTATTCATTTTGAAAGAGTTGTCTATACGAAAGCAAGAATGCGTGAAATGATGTCTAGTCTCAACAAGGACAATAGAGGAGTGATGTTTAGAGGAAACATCGATGAGATGCCAGAAAGTTCGACATCAAATTTCACCTTACAATTTGACGAAACTCAAACCTTAATGGAACCGAGTGAGTCTACATCAGACGGAAGCCCTAAGCAGACGGATATTCGTATACGTACAGCAAATACAACTGCTCGTGGCAATATGGGAGGTGGTGGTCAAGGAAGGAGACAAGGACAAGGCAGCAACAATAATCGCTCTAGAGGTGGCATGCAAGGTACTCGGATAACGGATAAAATCTATTATCAAAACTTGAAAACCAAAGAATCGGAAATACAGCTTCAATTGGATGAAAAAATAGTGATTAAAGACTCTCTTCCAGATGTTACTTGGCGATTTACAGATGAATTCCGAACAATCGCTGGCTACGAATGTAGGCGGGTCAATGGAGCAACAAAGGATTCATTATATGTCATTGCCTTCTATACAGAAGAGATTCCTGCATCAGGAGGGCCAGTGCTCGTTGGAGGACTCCCCGGGATGATATTAGGTCTTGTAATACCAGAAATGCACATTAATTATTGGGCGACATCCGTAACATTTACCAATGATACTATATCTGGGTCATGGAAAGAAAAAAAAGTGAAAGAAATGACGTCTGCTGAATTTTTTAAGCTTTTATCGGGAACAGTATTTGGAGGAAGGGGTAATAATCAGGCGCAACAAAAAAGACAAATGTTAGAACAGATGATCTATTAGATCGTCTGTTCTAACATTTTTAGCTAAGATAAGATCTGTACTAATTCTTGTTGAATAGCTACACCTTTATCTTGATTATACCATTTTTGGATTTCTTCTTTTATTTCATTGAATTCAGCTCCTTGCTCCTTCATCTTTAAAAATAAATCTGCACATCCTTGTGGTCGCGGTCCCCACACGGCAATATCCTGACCTTGTTCATCACGGATAATCAATTTGGGGATCGATTTACCTCCATTTGTCAAATACTGATCAATGAGAAACGGTTCAGCATCACGTAATTGTATATCAAGCTCGATATTCGGATTATTTTTTACCATTTGATAAATAACGGGAACGGAATGTGCGGCATCACCACACCAAGGTTCTGTAATCAAAATCCAATGTTGTTTCGTCTGAATGCGATTGATAAAAGAACTTGCTTCTGTAGTTGGTTCAAATTTTTTCAGCCAACGATTCATTCTCGACCAATTCAGCTTTGTAAAATTCAAGTACTCTTCATCTTGATAAGCTTGATACTGACTTGGATCGGCTAAAATAGATTCAAAATAAGCAATATATTCTTCGAATTTCATGACATTAAATTTTTTATAATTCTCTAACGGTTTTATCAGGGGGCGAATATGACAAAATTTTACCAAGCAAGCAATTTTGGTAGAATAAACAAACACAGAAATGACAGTTTGTCATCAACTCTGACGTTAAATTGTCAATTTAATACATTTTTGTACAAAAAAAATGATTGGCACAAGGGTTGATTAGATAGCTATACAATTAGATTAGTAAAAAATTAAAATATATAATATGTCTAAAATAATAGGAATCGACTTAGGTACGACCAATTCATGTGTTGCTGTAATGGAAGGTAACGAACCGGTAGTTATTGCTAACAATGAAGGTAAACGTACAACACCTTCTATCGTTGCTTTTGTTGAAGGTGGAGAGCGTAAAGTTGGTGATCCAGCAAAGCGTCAAGCGATCACAAATCCAACTAAAACTGTTTATTCTATCAAACGTTTCATGGGTTTATCATACGATGAATCTATCAAAGAAGCACAACACGTACCATACAATGTGGTAAAAGGCGACAATAATACACCTCGTGTAGAAATTGACGACCGTAAATATACTCCGCAAGAGATTTCAGCAATGATTCTTCAAAAAATGAAGAAAACTGCAGAAGATTTCTTAGGTCAAGAAGTAACAGAAGCGGTTATTACAGTTCCTGCATACTTTAACGATGCACAACGTCAAGCAACGAAAGAAGCTGGTGAAATCGCTGGTTTAACAGTAAAACGTATTATCAACGAGCCTACTGCTGCAGCGTTAGCGTACGGTTTAGATAAAGCACATAAAGACATGAAAATTGTTGTGTTTGACTGTGGTGGTGGTACACATGACGTTTCTGTATTGGAATTAGGTGACGGTGTATTTGAAGTAAAATCTACGGATGGTGATACGCACTTAGGTGGTGATGACTTTGATAATGTAATCATCAACTGGTTAAACGATGAGTTTAAAAACGAAAACAATGGCTTTGACTTGAAAAAAGATCCAATGGCATTGCAACGTTTGAAAGAAGCTGCAGAGAAAGCTAAAATTGAATTATCAAGTACGACTTCTACAGAAGTAAACTTACCCTATATTACTGCTGATGCTACAGGTCCTAAACACTTAGTACGTACATTATCTCGTGCTAAATTTGAGAGTTTAGCTGCTGACTTGATCAAACGTACAATTGATCCTTGTCGTTCGGCTTTGAAAAATGCTGGATTCAATACAGCTGATATTGACGAAATCATTTTAGTAGGTGGTTCTACTCGTATCCCTGCAATCGTTGATGCAGTAAAAGCATTTTTCGGAAAAGAGCCTTCAAAAGGTGTTAACCCGGATGAAGTTGTTGCATTAGGTGCTGCTATCCAAGGTGGTGTATTGACAGGTGAAGTGAAAGACGTGTTATTATTAGACGTTACTCCTTTATCTTTAGGTATCGAGACAATGGGTGGTGTGATGACTAAATTGATTGAAGCAAATACAACTATTCCGACAAAAAAATCGGAAACATTCTCAACTGCTTCAGACAACCAACCATCAGTAGAAATTCATATCTTACAAGGTGAGCGTCCAATGGCTGCTCAGAACCGTACAATTGGCCGTTTCCACTTGAATGATATTCCTTCTGCTCCTCGTGGTGTACCTCAAATTGAAGTAACTTTCGATATTGATGCCAATGGTATCATTAAGGTTTCTGCGAAAGATAAAGCAACTGGAAAAGAGCAAAATATTCGTATCGAAGCTTCATCTGGTTTATCTGACGAAGAAATCAAAAAAATGAAAGAAGAAGCGGAAGCAAATGCGGAAGCGGATCAAAAAATGAAAGAAGAAGCAGATAAAATTAATGCTGCTGATGCATTAGTATTCTCAACTGAAAAACAATTGAAAGAATACGGAGATAAAATCTCTGCAGATAAAAAAGCGCCTATCGAAGAAGGATTAGTAAAATTGAAAGCTGCATATGAAGCTAGAAACTTTGCTGATATCGATACTGTTTCTGCAGCATTACAAAATGCTTGGAACGCTGCTTCTGAAGAAATGTATGCTGCTTCTCAAGGTGGTTCACAACCTCAAGGTGACGCGCAACCAAACAATGGTGGTGCTCAACAAGGTGGTGATGACGTAACTGACGTAGAATACGAAGAAGTTAAATAAGAACTTCTTCTTAAGGATAAAAAAGCTCGAAGATGAATCTTCGAGCTTTTTTTATATCCGTTTATCCAAATTTTAATCTCATACCACTTAGGATTTAAATGATTGGATATAGCTCTCTAGAAGGACGGAAAGAATCCATATGCCGCTACAGTAAAATCGCGTTGAAGTTCGCGTGAGTTCCTATACATATGTTCATGTTAATCACTTTCTTCTAATGTAAATAACTCTTCTATAGTTTTTTCTAATATTTTTGAAATCTTTAAGGATAAGACTGTAGATGGGACATACTTTCCTGCTTCTAATGCATTGATCGTTTGCCGACTTACTTGTACTAAGCTCGCTAACTGCTCTTGTGAATAACTTTTGATCACCCGATTGATTTTAATATTATTCTTCATGCGCTAACCTCCTGTTTAGTTTAAAAATTTGAAATCGAAAAATAATAATATAAAGCAATAATATAATATTTGGGCTTAAAAATGCAAGACTGATGTACCAACTGCCGTATATAAATGTTATTAATAAAACATTAAAAATTGCAAAAGAAATAATTGACCACGACCAAGAATAAAGACGAATTGAATTTATCATTTCATCTTCATACTTATATCGAGTAAAGGCGATAAAACTCAGACCCAAGAAAATCGATAAAAGTTGCAATGTAAGTCCCATGTCTGTATTAATAATTTCAAAAGGGCCATTATCTCCCCCTAAAACTGCAAATGTAGAAAAGGAAAATTCAAAAGGCATTACCTCCACGCCTTTTATTTTTGGATAGTTAGTAATTAAAATACTATTTTCTTTCAGGATATACAAAATAGTGGGGACTAAAAACAATAGGACTAATCCTAGACCAATCCATCGAAAGTGTCGCGGTAATAATGGAATTTTTTTCATAATGATAAGTTTTACTAAGGTTACAATAACTCAAATGTAAAACAAATCTTACATAATGTAAAGTATTTTTTACATTATTTTTTGAAACTAACTGTTTTTTTCAAGGAAGTCCAAAAACTTTCATTTGGATCATGAATTACATAACCGCAAATATTGCAGTCAATTTTTGTTTTTTGAGGAAAATGATTTGGATCTCTTTCTTGTTCAATCGGCGATTGGATCAATGATTCTTGACGAGTAGACAATGGAACTTCCCACTGTACATCATATATATTCCAATTTAAAGAATGACATCTTGGACATCCCAATGTACTAGAAGAATGTGCTACATCCTCCACAATTTGCGCAATAGTAAGATCGCTTAGCCCTCTAACATGCCGAATATAATCGCGAATTTGGCTTTGTGTCTCCTCCATATAACTTTCTATATGATAGGTATACAGAAACGCTAATTCTTGGTCAGAGTATTGTTTAATAAGATCAAGTATTGCACACATACCGTTACTTTTTATAATGACTCAATATTCCCTTATCTAAAGTTGCCCAGATTCCGGCTGGCATATTCGCTTTCTTCAGCGCATTATTTGTCCAGGTGTTACAAGAATGAAACATACTGTAAGATCCTTTAGCCTCATAAAAAGCATCGGAATCACTGTATTGGGCATTTGTGTTGATTAATATGGGTTTATTTTGCGTATCATAATCCAAGCTCTCTTTTACAAAATTGACCAGGGATTGATATTGTTCTGTATCGATCATATGCTTAAAGCAAAGATCATTTTCTTGGACATCTTTATGATAGCTCACATGGAGTGCCGTCTCTCCAATACCTGTAGCAGCCACAAAAGCAGTAGAAGCTTTTAGATCTTTCCATTCAGGTGTATTCAAATAGAATCCTTTATCTCCCCATCCAATACCAACAAAACGATGCGTAGTATCTTTCCCTGTCGTATTACTAAATGGAAATAAGGCAGACCAATCCATCTGTTCATTTTTGACTGGAAATACTAAATCTGTATGAACGCCATTGGACATCACATAGACGGTAATCGTCTTAGGAAGGGTTGATTCTTCTCTAGAGGCACTCATTCGAGAGAGGATACGCTCCGACAACCAATAGACGAAAACGATTAAAACTAAAGCAATGATACTATATAACAACACTTTGAATACTTTTATCATGATTATAATTGATGCGCAAAGAAAGAAAATACTTTTTATTCATCAAACATAAAAAAAACCCATAACAATCGCTATGGGTTTAAAAAATATTATTCTTTTTATTTAAAATAATTTCTCAGGATAAGCTCCGTCAGCAATTAATTTCAAAATAGAATTTTGTACAATTTCTTTATCTTCTTTGTAAGTTACACCGAACCATTTCGATGATGTTGGAATAACTTTAAAGTTAGCTTGTTTGGTTTGTACTAAATAATCTGCTACCGAAGGGATAAAAAATTCTGATTTCGGATCTTCTGAATTTTTCTCAACGAAATTTTTGAACATTTCTCCTGCGACAGCAAAAACTTTAGGTGTAAATCCCCAGAAGTTCATGGATACACGACTAAGTGGGTCTAGTTCTGTGATCGTATCTCCTTCTTCAAAAACAATTTTCTTCTCTCCTTCAAGTTCTTTGTAGTATATTTTTGTACGCTCGGTCACACTTTCCATATGGCCAGAAGGACTTACCACGCAAACACCTCTAGAAACATATCCATAATCAGATAGCGTATTATCAACTTGAAATCCCATCAAAGCCATCTCTTGATCTGAAACTTCAGCTGTTAAAAATTTCGCCATTTTTTGGTAAGAATCTGTACCATAAAAATCATCTGCATTGATCACACAAAAAGGCTCATTGATATGATCTTTTGCACTCAATACAGCATGAGCGGTACCCCATGGTTTTGCACGTTCTATTTCGCGGTCAATTCCGAATTTCTTTAAATCAAAATCTTGAAAAGCATAGTCAACTTCGATTTTACCTTTTAACTTTTCGTCAAAAACTTCACGCATTTTACCTAAAAACTCTTCACGAATAATAAATACTACTTTGCCAAATCCTGCATTGATAGCATCAAAAATAGAATAGTCAATGATGGTTTCGCCATGAGGGCCAAAGGCATCAATCTGTTTCAATGATCCGTAACGGCTAGCCATTCCTGCTGCCAAAATTAATAAAGTTGGTTTACTCATATTCAGTTACTCTAGGACTTTTCTCGTTTAATTTTTTTTTTGCAAATATATAAATATTTAGATTACTTTCTCTTAAAGAATGCTGTTAACAAACCACTTGCCAATTTACCTAACAGCTTCACACCTTCTCGTGCTAAGGTTGTTGTTGCAGTCTTTTGAGCGGCTTCCAGTGGTGTCTGTCTTCTCGATGTACTTTTTGCCTCTTTTGCTTCTTCTTTCTCTCGATTCAGCTGTTCTTGTTGCTCTACAGCAGTCTTTGTTTTTTCGTCAACAATCTCAGCTGCCGAACGATTTTCTTCTCGTTGTTGGTATTTTCCATACAACTCAGATTGCTTCATAATTTGATCGTAAGTCGCTGCATCAGCAGGTCCCATAACCGCGCGTGCAGGCACAAGATGTGTTGCCACAACTTCTGTTGGAATTCCTTTTTCATTCAAAACAGTAACTAGGGCCTGACCGATCCCTAAGGCGGTTAATACTTGATCAATTTCATAGAAATCTGACCTTGGGTAGGTCTTGACCGTTTTCCGTAAGTTTTCAGCGTCATTCGGTGTAAAAGCGCGCAATGCATGTTGAACACGATTACCCAATTGTGCTAAAACCGTCTCTGGAATATCTGTCGGTGATTGGGTACAAAAGAAAACACCAATACCTTTCGACCGAATCAATCGAACAATCTGTTCCACTTGTGTCATAAATGCTTTTGAAGCATCTTTAAACAACAAATGAGCTTCATCAAAGAAAAATACCAACTTAGGTTGATCCAAATCCCCTACTTCAGGTAAGTTTTTAAACAGTTGCGCTAAAATACTTAATAAAAATGTGGAAAATAATACGGGTTGATCTTGTACGTCTGAGATATTCAATAAACTGATGACTCCTTTACCATCTACTTTTTGAAATAGATCTTGAATTTCAAATTCTTTCTCTCCAAAAATATGAGCCACTCCTTGTTGTTCAATGGCGACTATTTTACGTAAGATCGTTCCAGAGCTAGAGGTACTAATTTTACCATAATCATCTTTGATTTCTTCACTGCCAGGGCCATCTGCAAGATAACTTAATAGTTTTTTGACATCATTAAAATCGGTCAAAGGCATATCGTGATCTTGGGCATATTTAAAGATCGCTGCTAAAACACCTGTTTGTGTATCATTTAACTCTAAGATCCGCGACAATAAAATAGGGCCTACATCCGATACTTTTATACGCATCGTCGTGCCTTTTGCTCCTGTTAAAGAAAACAACTCAATAGGGAAACTTGCTGGCTGAAATGGAACACCAACAGCATTTCCCCGATCAATAAGCGCTTGATTCGTTTGTCCTTCTACGGCTAATCCTGATAAATCACCTTTCACATCTAACATAAAAACAGGTACTCCTGCATCAGATAATTGCTCTGCGATTAATTGTAGCGTACGAGTCTTTCCTGTTCCGGTAGCACCAGCGATCAAACCGTGACGGTTCATCATCTTTAAAGCCAAATTAACTTTGGCATCAGCACAAATCTCACCATTCAAAATACCTGCACCCAGATATATAAATGCTCCTTTTGGACTATAAGATGCTTTTACTTTTTCAATAAATTGTTCTTTATCTGCCATTATAATTTATGATCTAATTTTTTAACGAATACCTTTTTCATTTCAGATACATCACGCATTTCATGCAAAGAGTATTCCACTAATTAAATATAAAAGGAAATATTGAGTCTTTGTAATTTTTTTGTCAGGTAAGACTTTTTTTTACAGAATTAACAATTTTTTAACTTGAAAATTGTATTTTTACATGCTTTCATTAAATTCGATCGCGCACACGGCTAAGGAAAATGTTTAACAAGAAGACTAGAAATATTGCGGCTTTATTATGTGCTTTTATCTTTTTCACAAAGATGAGCATATCCATTACCCCTATATTTTCATCTTTACTGGATCAGCACACTATCCTTCAAATTGTACTTCAATTAGAAATTGAAAATAACAATGGCGCACATAGTGATTTTAGCGAGTCTGGTTCCAAGTTTTTTAATACAAAAGCCGAAGAACCTTACACTTTAGCAATCATTACCGATAATAGTCATGCAAAACAAAGGCACTACTTAAAAAATGAGAAAAGCATCCAAGCTTTTCATCCCTCTGTGCCTACACCGCCTCCTAACTGCTAATTTCTTGTCTGTGCTTTCGCACGCAATCACTTCTAATCAGATCTGGTTAGAGTAAAATATCGTAAAAATTAGACAAAATTTAGACAAAAAACTAATGTTTGGAACTCGTATGTCTGCTTTTCTTAAACTTTCGAAAAGAGACTTAAAATATGATGTACCTGCTAGTGTTGTGGTGTTTTTAGTAGCACTTCCACTATGTTTGGGTATTGCAATGGCCTCTGGTGCGCCATTGTTTGCAGGATTGTTAACAGGAGTCATCGGCGGGGTGGTCGTTTCTTCTATCAGTAAATCGCCTTTAAGTGTTAGTGGTCCCGCTGCTGGACTTACAGTAATTGTACTCGGTGCTATTCAGAGTCTTGGGGCTTATGAAACATTTTTATTAGCGGTGCTTCTAGCGGGTGTTATTCAGCTGATCTTAGGTATCGCTAAAGCAGGTATGATTGGTAATTATTTTCCATCTTCTGTTATTGTGGGTATGCTTGCCGCTATTGGTATTACCATTATATTAAAACAAATTCCGTTGGCGCTGGGGATGACTGAACCCCATGCATTCGAATTTGATAATGGCCATGGAATTGCTGCATTTACAGATACATTATTATCTTCTGTCGGTTTAGGTGCTTTTATTATTTGTATTCTTTCCTTGATCGTTTTAATCTACTGGTCCAAAATACCAAAATTAAACAGCATCCCTGCACCGCTAATTGTTGTTGCTTTAGGTATAGGTTTAACTTATGCTTTTAATGGTACAAGTCTGCAATTGACAGATGCTCAGTTTGTCCTGGTTCCGATTGTAAATTCTTTCTCCGAATTTACAGGATTATTTACGCTTCCCGATTTCACACAAATTGTCAATAAGGATGTTTGGATAGTCGCCATTACTATCGCGATCATTGCGAGTTTGGAAACTTTATTGAGTATTGAAGCAGTGGATAAAATAGATCCTTTGAAAAGAAACTCACCAACAAACAGAGAGCTAATCGCACAGGGTATTGGAAATATGACTAGTGGTCTTTTAGGTGGTTTACCGATGACATCTGTTATTGTACGTTCTTCTGCGAATGTAAATGCAGGTGGAAGAACTAGACAATCTGCTGTTCTTCATGGCATGTGGTTATTATTAGCCATCTTATTGATTCCTGGTATTTTGAATTTAATACCGCTATCGTGTTTAGCTGCAATTTTACTGCAAACGGGATATAAATTGGCTAAACCAGCTTTATTTACATCGATGTATAAAAAAGGATTGGATCAATTTATTCCATTCTTTGTTACTCTTGTGGCTATTATTTGTACGGATCTATTAATGGGAGTTGGTGTCGGTATCGTTGTGGCAACGTTCTATATTTTGAAAGCGAATATGCAAAACGCATTTAAATTCGACATCGAAAAACATACTGAATATGATAAAGCAATCATTACTTTAGCTGAAGAGGTTTCTTTTTTAAATAAGGTTCCTATTCAACAAAAGTTATATAGTCTCCCTAAGTCTGTTGGATTAATCGTTATTAATGGATCTCAAAGTAAATTCATTGATAAAGATGTGATTGAAGTCATTAAGGACTTTGAACAAAATGCCTTGAACAAAGGGAAACGAATCGAATTGACGGATATCGTTTACAAGAAAAAATAATAAAATAAAAACAATTAATTAACGAAATTTGTATCCTATTGAGGATCATATAAACAGCTCATCGCAAGAAAAGAGCTATATCAAAAAATAAATATAAAATGGAAAATCAAGATTTAAAATTAGGGTTTGAGAAAATTTTGCAAGGAAATCGTGACTGGATGGATTTTGTTAAAGAGGACAAAACAGGTCGTTTTCAACAATTAGCAAAAGGTCAAAATCCTGAAATTTTATGGATAGGTTGTGCCGATAGCCGTGTTCCTGCAAATGAAATTACAGGAACTAAGCCTGGAGAAGTATTTGTCCACCGTAATATTGCGAATGTATGTGTTCATTCAGATATGAATATGTTAAGTGTGCTGGATTATGCTGTATCTGTTTTGAAGGTAAAACATATTATCGTAGCAGGACATTATGGATGCGGTGGTGTTGCAGCTTCATTAAGCCGTAAGCAATTTGGTGTTATTGACAACTGGTTATGTCACATTAAAGATGTTTATCGATTACATGCTGCGGAAATTGATGCCATTGACAACCAGGAGAAAAAAGAGGATCGGTTGGTTGAATTGAATGTCATCGAACAGGTTTTCAATCTTTGTACGACTTCAATTGTACAAAATGCATGGAAATCAGGTCAACCATTAGCTGTTCATGGTACAGTCATCAATATCGGTACAGGGTCTTTAGAAGATCTACATACAACTTTCACGAATAATGAGACATTAGGTAAAGTATTTGCCTACAAATAGCATCCCATAAAGAAGGTCGGAATTCCGACCTTCTTTATTTTCAAGTCGCTACTTAATATCAACTTACTCCTGCCTCAAGAGTTTCTACAATGCTCTTATACCTTACTTTCGATTATCTTATTTTAAAATACACGAACTACTACGGATAATTCGAAGTAATACTTAACTTTGTGTTATGATAAACGAGGAGAAATCATTAAATTTTATTGAAGAAATTATCGAAGACGATCTTCGTAATGGGACACATGATGGTCGTGTATTAACACGTTTCCCTCCCGAGCCAAACGGCTATCTTCACATTGGTCATGCTAAATCTATTTGTTTAAATTTCGGTTTAGCTCAAAAGTATAATGGCCAGACAAACTTACGTTTTGACGATACAAATCCGGTTACGGAAGATACAGAGTACGTTGAAAGTATAAAAAAAGACATCCAATGGTTGGGCTTTAACTGGGCTCAGGAATTATATACTTCTGATTATTTTGACACCTTATATCAGTATGCTGTTACGTTAATAGAAAAAGGCTTAGCGTATGTTGATGATAGTACCGCTGAAGAAATTGCAGCAGCAAAAGGTGCACCAACGGAGCCTGGAGTTCCGACTCCTGGTCGTAGTCGCAGCATCGAAGAGAATTTAACTCTTTTTCAAGAGATGAAAGATGGCAAATATCAAGATGGTGAAAAAGTATTGCGTGCTAAAATAGATCTAGCAAATCCGAATATGCATTTGCGTGATCCGTTATTATACCGCATCAAACATGCCCATCATCACCGTACTGGTGATAAATGGTGTATTTACCCGATGTATGATTTTGCTCATGGTCAATCTGATTCTATTGAAAAAATTACGCATTCTGTTTGTACATTAGAATTTATCCCACATCGTCCTTTATATGATTGGTGTATTGAGAAATTAGAAATTTTCCCTTCTAAGCAATACGAATTTGCTCGTTTAAACATGACTTATACGGTCATGAGTAAACGCAAATTACTTCAATTAGTCAATGACAAATTTGTAGCGAGTTGGGATGATCCACGTATGCCAACAATTTCTGGTTTACGAAGAAGAGGATATACACCAGCGAGTATTCGTATATTTTGTGATAAAATCGGAGTCGCTAAGCGTGAGAATATGATCGATGTCAGTCTTTTAGAATTCTGTATTCGTGAAGATTTAAACAAAACTGCTTGGAGAAGAATGGCGGTATTGGATCCGATCAAATTAGTGATCACCAATCTTCCTACCGATCATGTGGAAGAATTGCATGGTGAGAATAATCCAGAGGTTGAAGATGGTGAAGGATCACGCAGCATTCCTTTCTCAAATGAATTGTGGATAGAGCGTGATGATTTTATGGAAGATGCGCCTAAGAAGTTTTTCCGTTTAGGTCCAGGTCTTTCTGTACGTTTAAAAAATGCATATATCGTGACCTGCCATGATTTTGTTAAAGATGAGCATGGAAATGTGACGGAAGTACATTGTACCTATGTTCCAAATTCAAAATCTGGTGAAGATACTTCGGGTATCAAAGTAAAAGGTACTATACATTGGGTTTCTGTTCAACATGCCAAAGAAGCTGAAATCAGGTTATACGATCGTTTATTTAATGATGAAAATCCTGCAGCAGCAGAAAACTTTAAAGAATCGATCAATCCAGAAAGTTTAAAAATTGGTAAAGCATTCATAGAGCCTGATTTATTACATGCGGTACCAGGTAAAGGTTATCAATTTATTCGATTGGGATATTTTACGTTAGATACAACTTCAAAACCAGAGTGTTTGGTTTTTAATCGAACGGTCGGACTAAAAGACTCTTGGGCGAAAGAGGTTAAAAAAGCACAATAATAAATAGAAAGGGAAGCAAATGCTTCCCTTTTTTATGATCCATCACTCTCCGAGATACATCTGTTTATATTTTCGACCCAAATCTGCTACATATGCATAACGATCCTTTTCTTGTGTACTGGCGAGTATCCGTTCATACAAATTGACCGAGTCAATAGCCATTTTTATGTTGCGAACTTCCAGTCCTGTTTCTGGTTTGTCCTTAGCCAATTGCTGATAGTAGTCCATATGTTCGGTTAAAAATTTCATATTACGATCGACTAACTGATTGGCAAACTTTGTTTCCCCTGTCTTATAAAGTGTATCGATAACATCGGCATAACTCGTCACATCAGACATACTATATAAGCGTTGCGGTAGTTCGTTACATGCTTTTACAGCCACTTGTCGAGCTTGCTCTGTTTTCCCCTGTGCGAGTAGTGTTCTTGCTGCTTTTCCAAAAATTTCCTCGGCATACATCCCTGCAAAACGAAAGGAATCTGTATCCAAATAGGTTGCTTGATGTATATTTCCCCAAACATATTTTCCAACAATATTTTTATACAAATTATCTGCATTAATTAATGATTCTCCTTCTGCAAGTTTTGCCTCTATGGGCATTAAGCGATTGGCAAACCCCTCATTGACCATGTATTTATCTAATCCCATTAAGTTTTCACTTGGGATCATAGTGGAAAAATAGATTGGTCTTTGCCAATTGTTATTGACAAGAACTGACATCAAACCTAGATCTGCTCGGGTTACATAATCATTATTAAAAGTCCATTCCAGATGATTTGCTATTTCATTTTCCCATTCTTTAGGCACAACTTGATTTTGGATCACATCAGCTTTATTGACAGCAAGTTTGAAATGCTTTGTTGGTAAGAAATTTTCATACTGTCCATCTCTCATTTGAAGTTTATTATCATTACTATCGGATAATAAGAACTCCAGCAACAAGTTAATATCCGTAGATCCAGCTAAATTCAGGTCATGGTAAGGCAAAGATTCGCGGATTCCTTTTGCCACTTTTTCATTCGGAATGGTTATAGGCAGTCCTGCTGCTTGATAGGTTCCATTTTTCACTTGACGAAAATACCAATCGGAAGCCAAATAACTAATGACTACGATTCTCACATCTCGACGTACAGCTTCCACTTCTTGTAAATACCAGAGGGGAAAGGTATCGTGATCACCATAAGTGAATAGAATAGCATTGGGAGCGCATGTTTCCAGATAATTTTTTGCAACATCTCTTGCCAATGATTTCTCTGACCGGTTATGGTCATCCCAATTTTGATTAAGGAGTATCAAAGGTGCAGCAATAAGGCAGAATGATGTTGCCAAGAGGGCTGCATTTCGTTCATTGATATACTTTTTGAGAAACTCTGAAATGGCAAATACACCCAAACCAATCCAGATGGTAAAAGCATAAAATGATCCTGCATAGGCATAATCTCGTTCACGCGGCTGTAAAGGGGATTGATTTAAGTATACGACGATAGCCAATCCTGTAAACACAAATAACAAACCAACGACAGCTGCATCTTTCTTATTCCGTTTAAAGTGCCACAGCGCACCAGAGAGCCCAATTAACAAGGGAAGAAAAAAGTAGGTGTTCCGGGATGGATTATGAATCATCTCATCCGATAATTTGGACTGTCCTCCTAGATGCAAATTGTCAATCGCTTTGATACCTGACAGCCAATTCCCTTCTGCTAAGGAACCATTTCCTTGTTGATCATTTTGACGTCCAACAAAGTTCCAAAGAAAATAACGGGCATACATGTGTCCGATCTGATAATTAAAAAAGAATTTCAAATTATCTGTAAAATTTGCTTGTCTTCCTTCTTCAATGCCTAAATATCCTTTATAAAAATATTGATGATATGGTTTTTGACTATAAATTCTTGGGAAGATCGTCTCTCGATCAAATTGATAGCTTGATGATCTTTTTATTGCAGTATATTGATGGCTGTCTTTTCTATAATCAACGCGTTCATTAACATCTATTGGATTTGAATCAAAGTATGGGCCTTTTACCAATGGTTCTGATTCATACTGCTCCCGACTCAAATATCCTAAAAAAGAGAAGACATTTTCAGGGTCATTATTGTTTAGTGAGGGGTTGGCTTCTGCTCGAAGCAACACCATGGTGAAAGAGCTATACCCCAATAGTATAAAACAGGTTGCTAAAAGGGCTGTATTCAAAACAACTTTCCCCTTTTTGATGGAGTAGTGGATGCCATAAATTAATGCTGCAATCATCAATACTGCGAAAATCAATATACCTGAACCGAATCCGAATCCAATGGTATTGACAAAGAATAGATCAAACTTAGCAGCAAATTTAATGAGGTATTGGATCACGCCCCAAAGGATAAAGGCTAAAATTCCAAGCCCAATTAACATGGCTTTACTGATCCCCCAGAAAGTCGCTCGTTCGGTTTTCTTGAAATAAATAATGAGTGCTATCGCTGGAATAACCAATAGGTTCAATAGATGAACCCCAATTGAAAGTCCTATTACGTAAGCAATGACAATGAGCCAACGATCTGCTTGTGGTTTATCTGCACGTGCCTCCCATTTCAGGATTGCCCAAAATACGACTGCTGTACATAAGGAGGACATGGCATAGACTTCGGATTCCACTGCTGAATACCAAAATGTATCGGAGAAACTGTAAGCTAAAGCTCCAACCACACCTGCTCCCATTATTTTAATAAGCTGATTTTTATCAACGGGTTGATCATCGGAATGGGTAATTTTTTTAGCTAGAGCTGTAATGGTCCAAAATAAAAACATAACGGTCAGACCACTGCAAACAGCAGAACCGATATTCATCCAAAAGGCAATCTGCGATACATGACCTAAAGCGAAATTTGAAAATATGTTCTGCAACATCAGAAATAAGGGTGCTCCAGGTTGATGAACAATCTGAAGTTTATAAGCTGAGGCAATAAATTCGCCTGTATCCCACCAACTGGTCGTCCTTTCGGCCGTCATACTAAAAACTAATGTTGCCAAGATGGCACATACCCAGCCTAAGGTGTTATTCACTTTCGTATAGTTCATTGTTGCTAAAAGTTATATTTGGTTAAACGATAAATCAAATTGTAAACTGATTTTTAACTAAATATAACAAAAGGGGATTTCATTTTATACCGATTAACCTTTTTTAACAAAAAATTTACAACACATAAAAAGAGCCTGTTATAGCTCGATAACAGGCTCTTTTTATAATATTCAAATATGTTAAAATAATTTTTCTACAATACTCTTTGTTGGACCTGGGTTACTCATGGTATAAAAATGCAAAACAGGTGCACCAAACTTAATTAACTCTCTACATTGTTCCACTAACCACTCCTCACCTACCTGTCGTACATCTGCATTATTTTTACACGCAGATACTGCTTCACTTAATTCTTCTGGAATATCCAAATGGAAAATCTTAGGTAATGTGATTAGTTGCTTTTTTGTTGTCAAGGGTTTTAATCCTGGTATAATAGGAACATGAATACCATTTTCTCTGCATTTGGTGACAAACTCTTTATATTTTTCCACATTGAAGAACATTTGAGTTACAATAAATTCAGCACCCATTTCTACTTTTTTCTTCAACCATTTGAAGTCT
Source organism: Sphingobacterium sp. SRCM116780 (assembly GCF_021442025.1). Taxonomy (NCBI): domain Bacteria; kingdom Pseudomonadati; phylum Bacteroidota; class Sphingobacteriia; order Sphingobacteriales; family Sphingobacteriaceae; genus Sphingobacterium; species Sphingobacterium sp. SRCM116780. The sequence continues at coordinate 4,164,879 of NZ_CP090446.1, read as the reverse complement.
GTATTAAAGTTCGGGGCTTCAAAATGTTTTTCCGGATAACCTGCAACCCCAATACAAAAGTTTGTCTTTTCTGAACTTACGATATCTTCATGTAGGTACTGACCTTGATTCATATCCGCAACTTGCTGCAATAGATCCGTTGCAAATGCATGACCTCCTTCAGTAGGAATGAAATCGGCATCCCCTTTTCGAGCATCCCCTCTCAAGACCAATACATTGTCGATACCCAAGAAGTTCAAGTCGATTAATGCGTTTTCCGTTTCCTCTTTTGTGAAACCTCCGCAGATAAGATGCGGTACTGCATCGACTTTATACTTATTCATAATAGCCGCACAGATCGCTACTGTACCAGGGCGTTTGCGATAAGCGACACGCTCTAATAAACCGCTTTCGTGCTTCTTATAGAGATAATCTTCTCTATGATAAGTCACATCGATAAAAGGAGGCTTGAATTCCATAAGTGCATCCATTGTTTTAAAAATACTCTGGATACCTTGTCCTTTTGCTGGTGGCAACAACTCAAAAGAAAACAACGTATTTCCTTTGGCATTATTGATATGATCAACGATTTTCATTAATTTCTTTTAAATGTGATTTGGTTGGCTTAAATCGAAATGCACAAGTAAACTTGTTTCAACTTATCTTTCCCATCTCTGAGTTGGGGTAGAATGTAGCACCTTGTAAATTAACAGGTTGCTAAGGCTTCATTGGGTCTAGTCCCTCTGCCTTTCTCTATAAGCATCGGCTAATATCGGTAATAGAAGTAAATAATCAAAATAATATTAACAAGCTTGTTAAAAATAGTGCTTCATCTTATCGCAATTTGCTTCAAAAAACATCAAAAATGCTCAATATAATGCAGTTACTATAAAGTACCAAGCGTATTTCGCAAGTCTTTTAGATAGAAACTCACTAATAAACTACCCTTTATTCCGTATTTTACGCGCTCACCTTTTTTAAATCCTTGAGATAAGTAATCATAAGCTACTCGAGCATTGTTATCGTTAAAATATAATTCTTTCCAAAATAATGGAACATCAGCCCATTCTTTCAAAGCTATCCCATTTGAACCATATATAATCGGGGATTCAATGGCGTCTATTTTAAAATCATTATAAATCCCTGAATTGCTAATGTGTTGAAAGTATGCAATTGAATAATCTAAAAAGTTTAAAGCTCGTTGTTTTACCTGCTGTTCATTCTCCAGTTGTGTTGGAATATGACGCCATTCATTGATCGTTATATCAAATTTACTTGGTTTCTCTCGTTCTGCTGTTTCATCTAAAGCAAGATTGATATATAGTTTACCACTATTGGGTAATCGAATCGAATTAAAATTTGAAAAATCTCCCTTTAATTGGACAAAGCCTACTTCTGTTTGCATAATTTCTAATGGAAAAGATTCGTTATTTTCATCTTCCAATATAATTTTATCATCGTCAAATGTGTATTGACCATGTAATAACACATCATCTATCGCAAGGATATAATGATGATCATCTTTTAATGACAAAAAAGATCGATGATAACTTGGATATTCGCATGCTATACGACAATCGATACTATTTATGTCGTCTCTCTTATGTTCCAGGTAGCTTTTTTCAGTGTAACCACAGATAACTTGATAGTTTCCCTTGGGTATTGTTTTACTTCCGCCAAAAAAAGAGCATGAGGAAAACAGGAACATCAAAATCGGCATGTATACTTTCATAATGGCTAGGTTATTCTTGACAATAAAGATAATTCTTTTTATAATTATTACAAGTTTGTTCTCCCTAAAAAAGAAGAGTTGCTACAGCAATAACTATAGCAACTCTTCTTTTTTACTAAAATGGTTCTTTCCGTTTATATTTCTTTGTACAGCTCGACCAATCCTTCTGGTAGATCGACTTCCAAAACTTCTTCTTCGGGATCAATTCCCAATATCAGGTCGTCATTTAAAGGGAACATCAATTCCTTATCGTTAAAATCTACGGTTGCGATAAATTGTTGTGGCATTTCTTGTACATGCGTAATCTCCCCCAACTCACCATGTGTCTCGTCAATAACAAGATACCCGATCAGATCCGTATACCTAAAATCTTCCGGATCTCGTTCTGGCATTTTATCATTGGGAAGATAGATTTTCTTACGTACTAAGGGTTGTGCTTTGTCAATATGATCTACATCCTCCAAGTTCAAGTAGGCCGTGCTATTTGTTTGGTACTTGATATTGTCAACAAAATAGGGTACTAGTTTTTTATTGACTTCAACAAATAGGACATCAAAGTCTAAATCTTGATAATCTTCAAATTCAAAAAAAAGTTGGAGCTCTCCTTTTAATCCACGAGTTTTACTAATATAACCGATATAAAAACTTTCTTCTATTGTCATGTTCTTAATTGAAAAGGCAAATTTAAAAATATAAATACAAGATTGAAAGATTTTTTAGGTGTATGCCTTTCAATCATGATTCAAAAAAAGCCGGATCATAATGAACCGGCTTTCTTGATACTGTATGAATAGAAAATTATCCTTCAGTTTCTTCTGTCGCTGGAGCTTCAGTTTCTTCTGCAGGAGTTTCCTCTGCAACTGGAGCATTTTTAGCAGCAATAGCAGCAGCTTTGTCTGCTTTTTTCTTAGCTTCAGCAGCCAATGCTGTTTTCTTAGCTTCAGCTTTAGAAGATGCTAAACCGTCTTTTTTACCAGCAGTTTTAGCGTCATTAGCGTCATTCCAAGCAGCAAATTTTGCATCTGCAGCAGCTTCATCAAATGCACCTTTTTTAACACCACCCAATAAGTGTTTTTTGTATAAAACACCTTTATCCGAAAGGATAGTACGAGCTGTGTCAGTAGGTTGAGCACCTTTATTCATCCAATCCAAAGCTTTTTCAAAATCCAAAACGATAGTCGCTGGGTTTGTGTTTGGGTTGTAAGAACCAATACGTTCAATGAATTTACCATCGCGTGGTGCGCGTGCATCTGCTACTACTAAGTGGTAAAAAGGACGTCCTTTTTTACCATGTCTTTGCAATCTGATTTTAGTTGCCATGTTTTCTTTTTATTTATGTATTCAACATATCCCCCGAGCTTCATGCAAGAGGGGACGCAAAGATACAAATGATTTTTGAAAGTAAAAAGCTAAAAATCACTCTGCTAACTCTTTGAGCTATAACCCAAAAGAAGGATGTAAAATTTCAAAGCACAGATTCTCAAAAATGAACTACATACGTCGTAAATCACTCACTCCATTACAGATATACATTTTATGGGGTAAGCACTTTCAAGAGACAGTAGCATTTCATCGTAAAAAGGGTTGAATAAACGATGAGTATTGATTCTGCGCTTTTTACTTCATTTTCATATTATCTATGGATTATTGCCGATATAATATTAACTTTCATTCCATGAATAACATTGCCCCTTTAAAGATTTTAAAAGCTTCGGCTGGTTCAGGAAAAACATTTAGTTTAACCGTCCATTATCTTACTTTATTACTTTCGAAAGAAAATAGCTATCGCGAAATTTTAGCAGTTACGTTTACAAATAAAGCGACGGCAGAGATGAAGGAGAGGATTTTATCTGTTCTTAAAGGACTTGCTCAAGGTGATCCCAGTAAAAAAATCAACGATTATCGGCTGTTGCTTTTAAAACAATTTTCAAATTGGGACGCGGGATTGATTCAAGAAAAAGCATACCGTGTCTATCGAAAAATACTTCATGATTATAGTCATTTCACCATTAGCACGATTGATGGATTTTCGCAAAAAGTGATTCGAAGTTTTACCTATGAACTTCACCTGGATGCAGCATATAAAATAGAAATGAACACCAGTAAGGTTAGACAGGATCTTACCGTGATGTTAAACCACTTATTGGATAAACGTCCCGATTTATTGGAATGGATCATTGAGTATGCGGAGAAGAAAATTGCAAATAATGAAAATTGGAATTACCGAAGAGAATTAACCAATCTGGCCAATGAAATATTTTCTGAAAATTTCAAGGAATTTGACAAGTTTCTCTTATCTCAAAACTCAGATCAGGTATTCAATAAATTAAATAAGGAGATTGAAACATTCATTCGGGTATTTTTAGAAGCCTTACAAGAGGAAGTGAAAAAATTCGAAGGGGCTTTTAAATCGCTAAATCTGGATGCTGCTGATTTAAAAGGAAAAAGTAGAAATCCTATTTACACTTTATCTCATGCCCAAGTGAATGTTTTCAAATTAAGCACAGCTAAGCTTGAAGAGATTATCAATAAGTATGTGAGTCTGATTGGTCATGATGACGCCTTTTTAGATGGTAAAAAGGAAATCAATTGGGGTCTGCAGCAAGCTATTTTACCCATTCTAGGCAACTTCAAACTATTAGCAGATAAATTTAGGACATACATCACTTACGAAGCCTTCCAAAAGAACTTCTATTACCTACGTTTGCTCAAAGAAATGAGTGACTTGCTAGCGCAATGGCGAAAGGAAAATAATGCGCAATTGATTTCTGATGCACAAATTCAATTGAACAAGCTGGGATTAGATCAACATGGCGATCCTACTTTTATTTGGGAAAAGATTGGAAATCGCTATCAGTATTTTCTTTTTGATGAATTTCAGGATACTTCACGAATTCAATGGAAAAACTATAGTCCTCTATTGATCAATGCGCTTGGAAATGCTTCTGGAAAACTCGCTGAACATTTAATCGTTGGGGATGTGAAGCAGAGTATTTACCGTTGGAGAAACGGTGATTGGAGAATCTTACTTGAGCAGGCTGAAAAACAAGTGGCAAACTCTTTTCACATTTCAAATGAAGAGGATCTAAAAGAGTTAATCGAAAATGGTTCTTTAGATATAAACTACAGAAGTCTTCCGAATATCATTCATTTTAATAATTATCTTTTTGAAACTATTCCGCAACAGATTCAACAGTTGCTCAATGAACATATAGAAGAGAATTTAACGGATGAAGGGAAAAATTGGTGGAAAGAGATGGGTTATGATCATATGATCATGAAGGCTTATGAAGGTGCTTCTCAACAAATTCCAGAAGAAAAAATATACGATGAGTCGAAAAAAGGATCCATTACGATCAAGTATTTACCGGTTGAAAACAACATCCGAAGAAACTCGCAAGTGGAGCCTGCAGCTGTGGAAGCTTTATGTCAGCAGATTCATCATTGGTTGGCAACAGGAAGATATCAAGCCAATCAAATTGGTATTCTCGTTCGCTCCAATAAACAAGCTCGATTGGTCATCCATGAATTAATGAATTATCGGAACGAGCATCATCTACAATTTGAGGTGATCTCTGGTGATGCATTAGCGTTAGAAGCTAATGAGGGCATACAATTGTTGATCGAAACGTTAAAAGCTTTTGTCTTCAATACAGATAAACATATTTTGTATAAGGCAAGGTTTACTCATCTCTATCATATTATTCAAAAAGGCAAAAACTTTGATGATGAAATCTGGCTAAAATTTAAAGACAATGATGTTCGAAATCTACAGGGCGATCTTCCAAAAGATTTAATCGACAACTGGGATAACTGGCAAAAGCTACCTCTAGTTCATTTGGTTGAGAAGTTGATAGAGGCTTTTGGGTTGACTTCACAAAACAATCCTCATATACCTTATATTTTAGCATTTAAGGATATGATCGCAAATTTCTCTTCCAATGGGGAAAGAGGGATTAATCAATTCTTAACCTTTTGGGATGAAGATGGGACTAAAGCGGTATTGCCCTCATCGGGTAAGATAGAGGCTATTGAAGTAACGACTGTCCATAAATCAAAAGGTTTGGCTTATGATGTGGTCATGATTCCGTTTTGCAGTTGGACGCTAGATGGTATGACGAATGGGAATTTTTGGATTGATACAGAAGAGACAGCATTAGCACCAATAGGGAAAGCGCCTATAAAATATACTGCAACTCTAGGGCAATCAACTTTATACCGAAAATATTATGAAGAGATGGTCTTCAATTATATGGATGCGCTCAATACTTTTTATGTAGCAACTACGCGTGCAATAGAACATATATATATTTCTGCTCCTGCTTTTAAGCAACTTGCAGATAGAAAAACAGGTGAAATATTGGGAATGGATATAAAAAATGATTTGATAGGTGATATTGTGTATCAATCATTGATGAGCAATAAAAATCAATTTGGTTTAACGGAGAATGAGCTGAACATGGATTGTATTATTGTTAGAGAAAGTGAGGATAAAATTGAAATTGGAAAAATAGCGCTTCAGCAATATCCGATTTCAAAAGAACTAGATAAAGCTTTTGAAAAGTCATCACAACGCACAATCAATAGCATTTTATTATTAGACAAAGCTTCTCAATATGGGGTGATGGCGCACGAGATCATGTCAATTGTTACTTCGAAAGACGAAATAGAACCCACCATCAATCAATATATTGCAGAGGGTATTTTTACTGCGGAAGAGAAGTCTGCTATTTTACATGAAGTTAATCAGATCTGGCAACATCCACAGATTAACAGGTGGTTGGTCGGTGATTTCAAGATCTGGAATGAATCAGGCATCATTACTGCCAAAGGCGAAACATTACGTCCAGATAAAGTTTTCACAAGTGAAAACGAAACAATTGTTCTGGACTTTAAGTTTACGCAGAATGAAGCTTTATCGCATCAAAAGCAAGTCAATCAATATGTTAATACGCTAGCGGAATTGGGTTATAAAAACGTAAAGGGGTTTTTATTTTATGCCAAATCAAATGATTTGGTTGAAGTTGTATCACATGTTAAATACTAAGAAATGAATCCATTTTTAAAAGACGTCGCTATAGATTTAAAAGATCGTTTCGGAGAGAGTTTACACGAAACTGCAATTATATTCAACAATAAAAGACCGATAACTTATCTAAAACAACATTTGGCGGATGTATATGGACAGGCTATTTGGTCGCCACAGTTTTTTACGATTCAAGAATTTTTCAGATTATCAACGAATCTATCGGAGGCAACTCCTATTGCGCAGTTCTTCATGTTATATCATTTACATAATGGTTTGTTAGCTAAGGAAGGGATTGAAGCAGAAACCTTAGAAGAATTTTACCCAATTGCAGAAACGATATTAAGTGATTTTGCACAGTTGGATTATGATCTCGTTAACATCGATGAGATTTTCATGGAATTATTTGACAACACACAGATTGATTTGCAGTTTCAACATTTCACCACCGAGCAACAAGAGTTTATTCGTCAGTTTTGGCAATCGTTCTCCATATCAGAACATTCTGCAGTACAGGAACGTTTTCTAAAACTGTGGAGGCGCCTACCAGTTTTATATCGTGCTTTTAAGGAAGAATTGAAAGCGAAGAAAATGACGAATGTTTCTACGTTTTATCGCGAGATTGTGGAAGAGAAATCTAAAAATCAAACGTTTCATAAAAACTATAAGCAAATCATTTTTGTAGGTTTCAATGCTTTGAACAGAGCTGAGGCTATATTATTTAAAAAATGGCAAGAGGAAGGTTTGGCATTATTCTACTTTGATGCAGATGCTTATTATTTAGATGATAAACAACAAGAAGCAGGTTTGTTTATTCGTCGTAATATCCAACAAACGGGTTTAAAAAATGCTTTAGGGGATAGTCCAAATGTCATTGGCAATCGTCACACAGAGGTGAATCTGTATGCTGCTACGGGCAATGTGAGTCAAACCAAACTGCTTCATGATATTCTAGTAAATCATGAAAAGGATGGTCAATCTTCGGCCATTTTATTAGCTGATGAGTCTTTATTGGTTTCTTTATTACAAAGTTTACCTGATGTGAAACCGAACATTACAACAGGTTTTCCACTTACACAATCGCCAATTTATGGTATCATGGAGTTATGGATGGATGTACAGCATCTGATCACGCATCAGAAAAAGACAAAAATCCCCTATACCTATATTGAAACGTTTATTAATCATCCTTTAACCAACGTTTCTAAAGACGAGAAATATGCTATTCAGCAACTCATTGCAGATAAACAGCTCTTTGAAGTTGATTTCAAAGAACTGACCTTCAAAAGTTCAACCTTAGCACATTTCTTTCAGCCGATCATCAAAATAGAAGAAGCTATAGCCGTATTGATTCACCTGATCGATAATCTACTGGCTAATCTTGCGCAGGAAGATCGCATTAAACAAATTGACAGTAACTTACTTATTGAAGTAAGAAAGACCTTAAACCAACTCCATATAGGCTTGGAGACACTACAACCTCTCAGTATACCTTTTCAATTTGGCCTTATCAATAAAGCCATTGCAAGCATTAATTCTGCTATCGAAGGTAATCCGCTAGAGGGTTTACAGATTATGGGGCTTTTAGAAAGTCGTTGTCTTAATTTTGATCAGGTTTATGTTTTAGGTGCCAACGAAGGTATTTTACCCAAAACATCAAGTTCACCAACCTTTATACCGAATTCGCTTCGACAAGCTTACGGACTTCCAATCTTAGAAAATCAAGATGCTCTTTCAGCCTATCTATTCTATCGTCATTTTCAATACAGTGAGGGAATCCACTTGCTCTATAATGGTATCGTGAGTGAAAGCTCTTCTGGAGAAGAAAGTCGTTTTATCAAACAATTGGAATTTGAAAGTAAATTTCAATTTATCAATCATCATCAACAGCAGAATATCACATTTTTACCAGATCAGGAGGAATTAATCATAGAAAAGAAGGGAAAGATATGGGATAAGCTTATGCGTGATTATGTTGAAAATAAGAAGAAAATTTCGGCAACAGCACTAACGACTTATTTACAATCTCCACTTCATTTTTTTTTAAAACATGTTGCCGAGATCAAAGAACCTCCAAGTATTACACAAGAATTTGAAATGAACAACTTGGGAACGGTCATCCATAATGTGATGGAAAAAGTATATTTACCGTTCAAGGGTGTCGAAAAATTCGTTCCTATTGCTGAATTAGAAAAATCTTTAGTAGTTGTGGATGCTTTGATTATTAATGAGATTATCGAACTATATCAGTTAGAAGGAACCGGACTGCATGCTTTAAATAGCTTACAGCGTATCATGCATAAGATTGCTGCTGAATATGTTACCTTACTGATTCAACATGATATTGATCATTTTATCGGTATTAAGATCATTGAACTAGAAAACGACCAAGATTATGTCATCAACTTTCCTATTCAAATCCAAGGTAAGGAAGAAAATATCAGTATTTACGGTATCATTGATCGTGTAGACGAAGTTTTGTTAAAAGATAAGTCTGTCAAAACACGTATCGTCGATTACAAAACTGGTGCCGATGAAGTTAATTTTAAATCATTGGATAAAGTATTCATAAAGGGCACTGAAAATAAAGCTCTTGTTCAAACGCTGTTCTACACCTATGTTTACGAACAGGTAACTGGTCGAAATGGTATTGAGCCTAATCTATACGTCGCACGTAAAATGCGTGAAGAGGGGACGTTATTTTATGGAAGATCTGAAATACTGGAGGCAGAATATCTAATTGCGGTAAAAAAAGAATTTCAAACATTCTTAAAAGAAACTTTAGAGGAAATTTTTAATCCTGAAATTCCTTTCAAACATGACCCAAAAGCAAAGATATATGACTCAGATCCTTACGTACTGTTCTATAAAAATGCACTAAATGAAGAAGAGATAGAGTAAAAGGTATAATATATCACGAAACAAAAAGCTCCATCGGGTCAAGATCGAGCTTTTCTATGCTGTTTATATATTATATTCTTTTTCGAATTGCTTTTTGTGCTCTCTTTTTCGCCATATCAATTTTATAATCCAACCAACCATTCTTAAAGATTTTTCGCATGGTATCATCAAAATAGCGTGTGATAAATAGATTGCGAGCTCCTTTTAATTTTTCTGAGAAAGTATTTGCCAACGCCCGAACGGAAATTGAATATCCTTCTGTATCGTATTGGATATAATGCCACCATCCTGCAGGCATATACAACGTATCTCCTGGATTAATAACGGCTTCATAGCCTTCAATATATTTTAATCCTGGATAGTCTTCTTCTCTGCTTTTTTTCGGATTAGCGATACTATGAAAATTATAAGGTAATTTATATAATAAATCGGATTGATCATTGGGAAATAACCAAATACGTTTTGAGCCTTGAAACTGTGAGATGAATACATGTGACATATCAATATCAAAGTGATTACGCGTTGCAGAGCCTTCTCCTCCAAAAAACAAATATGGAAGCCATTGTATTACCTTACCACCTGTCACATCGTTATAAATAACATCCTTCTTAAGTTCTGGTCTTATTTTTAACAAATTAAAAAGAAATAAACGCATCTCCGTAGGTTCAGCACTTATTTTATCTAAATATTCAGCAAAAGTCATTTTTCCAACAGGAGGACTTGCAGCATGGTTTTGAGATTCTTCTTCACGACCATAGACATCTACTTGCTCCTGACCTGCTATTTCCTTAAAATAATCATAACTCCACTTCTTCCAACATGCACTATCTTTACTTATAAAGTCTTTGATAATTACAGGCTGACCTTTACTTAAGTAATCTTTTACAAATTCTTTTGGAGTTATTCCTGAGATACTATCAACTGGTTTTAATTTCACAAGCTATCTGTTTTTACAACTACTACAAACTTAAAAAAATATTTCTACTTAAACTTATGCTGTGATTAAAACAATCACTATTGCTAAAGTACTAATTTCGCACATAAATTCGTAGAAATATTCTAAATAACTCAAATGATTATGACCATTTAGCTCATTTTTTAACTTTCTTTAATTATACCTAAAGATCGTGCTTATCATCTATCAAAGCTGCTCAATTTTGGATAATTGACGATGTATAATGGGAAACTCTAGCTGAAATAATTGACTAAAAATCCTTTTAAAACAAAAAAGAGGAAAATTCCTCTTTTTTGTTTTAAAATGTAAGTAATGCTTTATTTGTTCACAATCTTAACATATTCCTCTACAGCCATTGTCATACTTGGTGCTTTTGGCGTAGGTGCCGGGATATCCAAGACTAAACCATGTTCTAGGAGAGCTTGCTGCGTACTTGCTCCAAATGCAGCAATACGTGTTTTATTTTGTTTAAAATCAGGGAAGTTCTCATAAAGAGACTGTACGCTTGACGGACTAAAAAAGACGATGATATCATAAAAAACGTCTTTCAAGTCTGACAAATCACTCACCACTGTCTTGAATAAAACTGCAGGGGTAAACTTATATCCGTTTTCTTTCAACCATTTGCTTGTTTCTTCATTGGCTACATCGGAACATGGAAATAAAAAGTTTTCATCTTTGTGCTTTTTTAACACTTCTTCCAGATCCTTAGCTGTTTGCTTTCCAAAGAAAATTTTACGTTTACGGTATTGAATATACTTTTGAAGATATAATGCTATGGTTTCGGAAATACAAAAATATTTCAACTCGGCTGATACCTCAAATCTCATTTCTTCACATACTCTAAAGAAATGATCAACAGCATTTCTACTTGTAAAAATAACAGCTGTAAACTCAGCAAGATTTACTTTATCCTTTCTTACATCACGAGCAGGAACCCCCTCCACATGAATAAAACCTCTAAAATCAAGTTTTAGATTATACTTCTGCGCGAGGGCAGAATATGGCGATTTATCATTTTCAGGTTTTGGCAAGGTAACTAATATACTTTTTACCTTTTTTGCTCTTTCTACATCTGAAGCTTGCATATTATCTTTTAATTAGCTTAGTAGTCGCACTAATATTAAAATCGGTGCTATTTCTAGGCAGCAAAGATACAAAATTAAATAAAAAACTGAAAATTGCTGTTGTGACACAACATTCAATGCAGTCCTTAAAAAACGGTATAAAAACAATATTACACCAATGAATACGGTAAAATTAAAGATAGAAGAAAGATAATGTAGTGGGACTAAACTTACTACCAATACAGTGGGTAGCAAAAATAACAATGAATTAAAATAAATTAAATATAAGATTGTAACATATTCTTTGACGAGTCTTTGTATCTCAAAAACATAGGCTATAAATCGAATAAATCCTATTTTCAAGGCAAATATAACGGCTATGATGATGGAGACTTTTAAATAATTACTAAAGAACAAGAAGTCAATCTGTTGCAAAACGTAGGCGTAAAATATACAAACGAAAAGACTGAGCGATAAAGAAAAAAGTAAGTACAAAAAGATAAATGCCCATGATGTTAAAATGGTATCCTCCTTACTCACTTGTGCGATAATACGTTCATTAAAATACGCTTGAATAATTAATTTCACATCGGAAGAGAAGAAAAAACGAATGACACCAAATGCTAAAAGAAGAAATAAACTGGTAAATAAAACCCATCTTTTCCGTTCATATTTTAGCACTCCAACATGTATCTTATTTTTTCCTGTAAGATTATTTGAAAAAAAATATTGAGTAACGGCATAGGATTCCATGTTATGGAGAATAATTCGATCTCCATCAATATCCAATATGCGATACGCTGTCGTAGAAGGAGTCAACAACCGTTGATCTTTTGGGATTGCATTATTTGAAACGGTATCTAAAGCAGTAGTAGAATCTGCAGAAACAAGACCTATTGTATCAATCAAATCTTGTCCTTTTGCGTAAGGGGCAAAAGGTAGGAGGAAGAAAAAAACAAATCGAATAATGTAACTTAATTTCACCTGTATAAGCTTTGAAATCTTTTAAGAGTTGTAAAGTTAGGATAAAAATTGATTTTCAAAAAAAGATTCCAAACGCTTTTCTTAACTTCATCAAAAAAATAAGCAATAATTTATGTCAGTAACAAGATGTTTATGGTGTGGCAATGACCCACTTTATATGGACTATCATGATCAAGAATGGGGTAAACAAGTAAAAGATGATCAAACGTTGTTTGAGTTTCTAATTTTAGAATCAGCACAAGCTGGACTTAGCTGGATCACGATATTAAAACGAAGGGAACAATATAAACAAGCATTTGCTAATTTTGATGTACATGCTGTTTCAAAATTCACTCATGAAGATGTAGAAGAAATCTTAAGCAACTCAGGGGTTATCCGTCATCGAGGAAAGATTGAATCTTCGATCACAAATGCACAGATTTTCATTCAGATACAAGCAGAATTTGGGAGTTTTTACCAGTATCTATATAGTTTTATGCCGAATCAGGAAAGAATTGAAAATAACATCGTCACACAGAAAGATGCTGCAGTTACTTCTACAGAATCGGACCTGATCGCTAAAGATCTCAAAAAAAGAGGTATCAAGTTTTTCGGATCGACAATCTGTTATGCTTATATGCAAGCAGTTGGGATGATTAATGATCACCTTGTTTCTTGTAGTTTTAGAAACTAGACAATTATATTTTTATAGATATCTGGAATATTCCGGCCTAAACCATTATAATCCATGCCATATCCTACAACAAATTCTTTTTCTATTTCGAAACCAACATACTGAATGTTTTCAAAATCATATTGTAAACATTCAGGTTTCAATAATAAGGTACATACAACCACACTAGCTGGTAATTGCCTTTCAATAGCCTCAATCGTATATTTCAAAGAGTTCCCCGAATCAACAATATCTTCAACAATGATAACATCCCGCCCTTGGAGATCTATCCCCAATCCAATAAGTTCACTCATTTTACCTTGATCTGTTCCTTCATAAGAAGCTAATTTCACAAAAGAAATTTCGCAAGGAATAACCACTTGTTTTAATAAATCGGTCATAAACATGAAACAACCATTTAAAACACCAATAAATACAGGATTCTTTTGCTCATAACGATGATTGATATCAGTACCTATCAACCGTATACGCTTTTGAATTTGATTTTCATCAATCATCAACTCAAAATGTAAATTATCGATTTCTAATTGTTTCATTTACTTCTTCTCCTCTTCTTTATTTCGACCTAATAATTTATCAAAAATAGAACGTGTATGTTCTTTGGTATGCTCTGTTTCATCTGGAAAAATTTCTTCTCCTTCATCCAATTCAAAATCTAAACTATCAATCGTATCTACATGAGCTGGTCTTGCAGATCTTAGATGTGGTAATAATTCCACTTGGTAAAAACCATAGTTCGACACCGTGGAGTCTACCCCAAGTTGTCCAGTTTTCACCATAATATGACCATAAGTATTAAAATAATGCAACATATTGGATTTTAAATGCCCAGTCCAATCAAAAGAATAGAGGCCTGTTTTGGGACGAGGAACAATACTTGACAAAAAGATGCTCTCTCCTAAAGTCAAATCCAATGGTTTCTTTCCAAAATAATAACGCGATGCTTCCGTAATACCATATACATTGTTACCCCACTCAATCACATTCAGGTATACTTCATAAAGTCGCTTTTTACTAACCTGTTTTGAAGATTCCATTAACCAAACCAAAATAATTTCTTCTACTTTTCGGACAACTGTTTTATTGCGATTCAAAAAGACATTTTTGACCAGTTGCATAGATATGGTACTTGCCCCACGCTTGAATTTCTTTTCTTTTAAATTGGTTGCTATAGATAATCTGAAAGCTTCTTCTTGGAAACCATTATGTGAAAAAAAGAAAGGATCCTCTGTATTGATCAAAGAGATCTGCATATAACGAGAGATCTGATCTAAAGGTGTAAAGTCTGGATTTTGAGAGCCCAATACAATCGTACGCATTGGTTCTCCTTTTTCATATGCGATATATGTAAATGGGGTATTCAATTCTTGTATATTGGCATTTCCCCATTTCTCTATCTTTAGATCTTTGTCATCCATTTTTGAAGAAAAGACGACATCGTTTGGCTTTTTAAAATTCAAGGCAAAATTCAAATCATATTGCATATGCCCTGACACATGAATACCTTCCAATGAATTGAACAATCCTACTGGTATGGCATCAAAAAACTTTTGTGCTTCTATACGGTCTGTATGGATAGCTAATTCTAACTTTTGTTGCGGTTTATGCTCGTATTTAACATAAGGGTTAAATTCAAACTCCTTTACCTTCACCTTACTTTCTTTATCGATTTCAATAGAAGTTTTTCCGATGTTCAAAGCGCCACTCATTACTCCTCCTGGAAATATTACATCTTTATCTGAAATCCGCCAATGATTGAGTTTTAAGTTTTCAAAACCCCAATCTCCTGATAGTGATAGCAGTTCTTTGTTTTTTCGATCTACCTTATTTAATCGAAATGAAATCGCATCGAAACTTGCTTTCAATCCAAACTTTCGTCTCAAAAGTGGTAGTTCAACATCTTTTTTATCAGAAAATAATTTGAGATATAATTCTTTGTCATCTGGATTAACAGTACCTTCTAGATTCCAAACAGCTTCATGATCATTAAGTAAAAATTTTGTCTTCAAATCACCACCAGAAATCTCTGCCTCAGGGATTAGAATTCGTTGTGAGGTACTGTCGTCCTGATAAGATATTTCAAAATTATTCATATCCATATCTTTTGGAATCTTAAAGAATACACTTTTCAACATGCGATCAGCCAAATCAGCGAAATTAGTTTCTGCCTTATCATTTTTTGTACTATCTTTTTCTCTCTTTTTGAAAAGAAAATCATAATTACTCGTTGAATCTTTTTTGACCAATGTTACAGCACTATTATCCATTAGGATTTGTCCGATTTTAACGTCTCCAGATAATAGTGGAAGGATTCGAACAGAAACCGTTAAATCCTGGATATGTGCTAATTGCTCCTTCCCTTTTGGCTGAAGAACAATATTTTGAAATTGAACGGAAGATAGTCCTTTAAAAGAATAATATTGAATCTTAAGATCCAGGTCATATTTAGATGCAAGTTTTTCCTTTGCTTTATTAATGGCGGACAGTAACATGCCGTCTCGTTTTTGATATGCAAAAACACCTCCTGCAATCATAAACACAAAAAGAACTCCAAGTACGATGTACAGAATTCTCATTTTTTTGGAACGGAGAATAGTGGTAAAATTATTGGACATATTATAAAAACGTGTGACTCTCTGTTTTGAATATTCAAATGTAAAAATTAAATCTTAATATCATTAAAAACATATATATGACAAGTTTTAATTTATCATTCAGTAATTTTGTAGTATTAATATTCATGCATCCATAAATTAGATGATAACCAAAGAACAAGTACTAGAAGCTCTATCATATGTGGAAGAACCAGATTTAAAAAAAGATTTGGTTACACTCAACATGATTCAAAATATTGTCATTGACAATCAAAAAGTATCTTTTGAAGTAGTGTTAACTACACCTGCCTGTCCCCTTAAAGATCATATAGAACATGCCTGTCGGAATGCGATTGCGCATTTCATTGACAAAAATATTGCAGTGGATGTCCATATGACATCTCGTGTATTGGGTAAGGAAGGAAATCAATTATCAGGAATTAAAAATATCATCCTCGTTTCTTCAGGAAAAGGGGGTGTTGGTAAATCTACTGTTGCTGCGAACTTAGCATTGTCCTTACTTGCCAAAGGTGCAAAAACTGGTCTTTTAGATGCCGATATTTATGGCCCATCGCTTCCTATCATGTTTGGTCTTGAAGGTGAAAAACCACAATCTGTACAACATGAAGATGGCTCTGTTAAAATACAACCTATTGAAAAATTCGGATTAAAATTATTATCCATTGGGTTTTTCACAGATCCAAACCAACCTATTCCATGGAGAGGGCCGATGGCTACATCTGCAATCAAACAGCTTTTGAATGATACAGACTGGGGTGATTTGGATTATTTAATAATCGATATGCCTCCTGGAACAGGAGATATCCACATTACCGTATCTCAAAATTTCCCTATTGCTGGAGCAGTAATCGTGACGACGCCACAACATGTTGCATTAGCAGATGCTGTTAAAGGTATGGGCATGTTCTTGATGGATTCAATCAACATTCCTTTGTTAGGAGTCATAGAGAATATGGCTTATTTTACACCGGCTGAATTACCAGAAAACAAATATTATATCTTTGGTAAAGATGGAGGTAAAAGATTGGCAGAGGAGTACAAAATACCATTTTTGGGAGAGATTCCTTTATTAAAAGGTATCTCTGATGCTGGGGACAATGGTTTTCCAATTGCAATTGACCCAGAAGATCCAACGACGAAATCTTTCATTGCAATTGCTGAACGTGTAGCACAACAATTGTCTATTGTACAAGCAACAAAATAATCTATTATTTTATACAGAAAGTGGCCTCATGCTATTCAATGAGGCCACTTTATGTATATAAATTATTAATTAAAGCTAGCTTTTACCTAAGCGATTTCCTAGTTTATTATTATTATTTCAAATGGAGCACTACAGGACAATGATCCGAATGTATTGCTTGATTTAAGATCTCTGCAGATTCAATTCGAGATGCTAAGGCATTTGAGACCATATTATAATCGATGCGCCAACCTAAATTTCTTGCTCTTGCTCCTGCACGATAACTCCACCAAGTGTATCGATCTGGCTCTGGGTTCAGATGACGAAAGGAATCGATATAACCCGAGTTAATAAAGTTCTCCATCCACTCTCTTTCCTCTGGCAAAAAGCCCGAAGAATTCGCATTTGATTTGGGATTATGAATATCAATCGGACGATGGCAGATATTGTAATCTCCACAAACGATTAAATTTGGTTTTTCCTGCAAAAGTTGATTAGAATAATCTTGAAAATCTGCAAGGAAACGATATTTAAAATCTTGGCGAATATCACCTGTTGTTCCTGAAGGGAAATAAGTACTCATGATAGATACATCATCAAAATCAGCTCTAATAATACGCCCTTCAAAATCATAATCCTCATGTCCGCAACCGTACTCAACATGTTTTGGAGTTATCCTCGTAAATATTGCTGTACCACTATATCCTTTTTTCTGTGCTGGATACCAATAATGCTCATACCCCAACTGTTCCAAAAGGGCTATTTCTGGAATTTGATCTGGTGTAGCTTTGATCTCTTGAAGACAGACAACATCTGCATTTACTTCTTTTAACCAACCCAACCAGTTTTTCTTAATGGCAGCACGTAAGCCATTCACGTTATAAGTAACTATTTTCACAACAATGTTCGATTTAACAATTAATAATCCTTAGAAGAAAACAAATCACTAATTTTAGTAAAGAGACCATTTTTAGGTTTTAATCCTTTGAGTTCACGTTCTAAATTAACCGCTTCTCTTTTTGTCAATAACTTTATAGACATGTGTTCATCCACTACAGGACGATCATTTTTGTCAGTCTTCACTGCTGCAATTTCATCAACAACCTCAATTCCACTTATCAATTCTCCAAAAACAGTATAATTACCATCCAAATGAGGAGATCCCCCTACTGTCTTATAAGCTGTACGCTGTGCTTCGGTAAACTTAACACCTTTCATCCTCAAGGTCTCTAAACTATCTAAACCTCCATCTGAAAATTTCTTCCCTTGTACAATATAGAATTGCGAAGCTGAGGACGCTTTAGCTGGATTATCATCTCTTGCAGCACCAAGAGCTCCTTTTTTATGGAAGAGACCTGTCTGGATTTCAGAAGGAATAGTATAGTTAGGACCACCGTCCCCTAACAATTGACCAGGTTTAGCATTTCTGGAATCAGGATCTCCACTTTGAATCATAAAATTGTGTATAACACGATGAAAAAGTAAACTGTCAAAGTAATTCTCTTTCACCAATTTCACGAAGTTGTCTCTATGCTTTGGTGTCTCATTATAAAGTTTTAATACGATCACTCCTTTATCAGTTTGAATACGTACATACTTATTCGTTGGTTTTGCAGCAAAAACAACCAACGATATCACACAAAATAATGAAAATAAAATTATTTTTTTCATGGCAATTTAAATTACTTTTAGATCTTGAAAATAATCAATGATTAATGATTTAATGATGAGCTCTTGCTCCAATAATGTATAATTCGGAATTGGCTTAATCAATTCCCAATGCGGCCACCCCTCTTCATCTAGTCCCCTCAACTCATAAAAACCCATCGCACTAAAAAGACGACAATTGGCAATATGCATCAATTCTTCCTTTTCTCTTTTCGAAAATTTTTGAGGCCCCTTACCGAGCTCTTGCACGCCAATCAAAAATAAAAACACTTTTAAATCTGGCAACTCCATATCAAATGATTCTGCAATCTCATGTTGCAAAACCACCCATTTTTTATTTACTTCTGATGCGTTCATATAAAAACAAATATAGAGATTTAAACAACTACTTCCACTCTTTGATCAACTGCTGACAGCGATTTTCAATAAGCTTATACACGGGTTCAAATAGGTTTTCATCAAAATAAGGATCTGGCACAATATCATCCACTAAAAACAGCATAACTTTATCCCGTTCTTCTTTTGATGTTGCCTGCGAAACTACATCCTTATAATTTTGATGATCCATCACTAAGATATGATCGTAGGCATTAAATAAGCTTGCGTTAAAATGTCTTGCTCGTTGATGAGAAATGTCAACATTATATTTTTTAGCCACAGCAATAGATCTCCTATCTGGGGCCTGTCCAATATGCCAATCTCCTGTACCTGCAGACTCAATCGTCCAGTCTAATCCTTCTTCTTTTGCCAGATGACTTAGGATGCCGTGCGCCAACGACGATCGACAGATATTACCTAAACAAACCATTAAAATATTCATGGTTTAAAAATAATGATAATATTGCGAGTATAAATAAGATTTATGAGATTAACACTTGTAAAAGTTGTCCTATGCCACAATTGAAATATAATTCCAGTAAATTGAATGACAAAAAAAGGTGATTCCGAAAACGAAACCACCTTTAATGAATCAATTATAAATACGATTAATATTCGATTGGAACATTGAGTACAACTGTACTTCCTCGTTCTGGCACACCTTTCATGCTAACAATGTTTCGTTTTGTTTTTGCTAAAGCAGCTTCAATATCGTCCACATTATTAACTGGAGTACCATTTACTTCAGTAATCACCAGACCTTTCTCAACACCAAAATATTCAAAAACACCACCTTTATTAATTTGGGTGACCACTACACCAGAGTTTATACCCAACTCTTTTTTCTGTGCACTCGAAGCAGGAAGAAAACTAGCACCTAGTTTGTTATAAATTTCAGTAGCACTTTTACTAGAATTTTCTCCAGCCGCTACTTTATTTATTTCTTCTCCTTTCAGCGTGACATTCACTTCTTTTTCTTTTCCATCACGCTTAAAGGTCAATTTCACTTTATCTCCTGGACGTAAACGACCAACAGTTTCTTGTAGAACTGGAGAAGAGGTAATGACTTTGCCATTGATCTGGGTAATCAAATCTCCTTTTTGAATTCCTGCAGCTGCTGCAGCACCACCTTTAACGACATCCTGAACATACAATCCATTCACATCTGTCAAGCCTTTTTCTTTTGCTAATTCCGGTGTTATTTCAGTAAAGGTCACTCCAATATAACCACGTTTCACATTTCCAAATTTCACAAAATCATCCACAATTTTCTTCACTAAATTTACTGGAATTGCAAAACCATAACCAGCATACACTCCTGTTGGAGAAGCAATAGCTGAATTAATACCAATCAACTCACCTTGTGCATTTACCAATGCTCCACCGCTATTTCCTCTGTTAATAACCGCATCGGTTTGGATAAACGACTCAATCGATGAATTAGCCACAGGTTCTTCCTGACCACCATAGCCACGAGGCTGTTGTTGACTTTCTCCTAAAATTCCTATTTGACGTCCTTTTGCACTAACAATTCCTGCAGTCACTGTTGATTGCAAACCTAATGGATAACCCACTGCTAACACCCACTCGCCAATATTCACATTATCCGAATTTCCCAATTTAACAACAGGAAGTCCTTTAGCCGTTACTTTTAAAAGAGCTAAATCTGTATTTGGATCACGTCCAATTACTTTTGCTTCAAAAGAGCGCTTATCCGTAAGAACAACCTCAATCTTATCCGCATCTTCTACCACGTGGTTATTCGTTACGATATAGCCATCATCAGAGATAATCACACCAGATCCCGAAGCTTGAACAGGTTGCGCCTGTCTTTGTTGACGACCTTGACCTTGTGGATTACCAAAAAACTCCTCAAACATATCAAATGGAGAACCTGATCCTCCACCCTGAGATATTTGTTTGGTATACGTTGTTTTAATGTGTACAACTCCTGGAGACACAATTGCAGCTGCTTGTGTGAAATCTGGATTTCCTGTCGAGGAAATCACTCCAGTTGGATTGTTCGCAAAATATACCTTTTGTTTGTCCTCGAAAGACATTCCATCAAATGTTTTATTCTCAAAAAGCTTATAGCCTCCTATAGCTACGGCTCCTCCGAAGACAGCTGTTAATAAAGTTAAACCTACTTTGTTCATAAACTATTGCTTCTAAATTTTATTAAAAATATATAACTAATTTTATATCTAATCTGAAATTTATTAAATATACTATTACTTTTCAAATGTAATACCATTTCAAATTTCACTGCTAATTAGGCACGTTAAAAAATGTTAATTGACCACTAAAAATCACCTTTTTAACAAAACTTAACTTTCTTTATGTTATGTGTAACAGAAAAGTTAATTTTGCTAGATATAATCACTCAAATGGAATCAAAAATTAAATTTTCAAAATACCAAGGGGCTGGCAATGACTTTATTCTTATTGACAATAGAAACCTAGGTTTCGATCGTAAAAATGAAGATTTGATCAAACAACTTTGTGATCGAAGATTTGGTATTGGAGCTGATGGTTTGATGCTATTACAAGCAATAGAAAACTTTGATTTTGAGATGGTTTATTTTAATGCTGATGGCCGAGAAGGAACGATGTGTGGTAATGGCGGTCGCTGTATTGTCGCTTATGCAAGAGATCTTAACTTGATACATGACAAAACTGTCTTTTTGGCAGTGGACGGTGTTCATCAAGCGAATTTAGAGGGCAATTTAATTGATCTCCAAATGATTGATGTCGAAAAAATAGATCGAGATGGAGAAGCCTATGTCATCAATACAGGTTCACCTCACTATATTACCTTTAAAAATAAGTTGGCAGATCTGGATGTTTTTAATGACGGATATCAGATCAGAAATAATCAAACGTATAAAAAAGAAGGAATCAATGTCAACTTTATCGAAAAAGAAGGTGACACAGGATATTTCTTACGTACATTTGAACGAGGAGTTGAAGATGAAACTTTTGCATGTGGAACTGGAGCTACAGCCGCTGCAATGACCATAGCATTAGCTGAAAATAGAAATGGAAAAATAACAATCCCCATCCGTGTACTAGGGGGGCAATTATATATCTCTTTTTTAAAAGATGGTCATTCTTTTACTCAAGTATATTTGAAAGGTCCCGCAACTTTTGTTTACAACGGAACTATCTAGAAAAGAGAATACCAATATCTACATCCCTATAAGAACATTACCTATTGAATGGTAGATAAGCCAAGTTCATCTTAACGAACTTCTTATTCTTTCATCAGTATCAAATTAATAATAATTATTACCCAGATCATATAGATTAATCTGTATATTAGAAACCTTATTTAATTAGGGTACGAATATATTAATGCAACAGACAAAGTTATCTTCATCGCACCGAATTGTTTATTCCATATGTGAACATCCCTATTTGGGTTATTTAATGGAGCCACATGTGGTCAAATTGAATCCAAATGGGACTTATTCACTTCGCTATAAACGCGTATTTAGCAATACAGTCAATGAATATGCACAAGCTGTTGATGAGTTAGACTATAAGTTGATCCGACTTCTTGACGAGATCGAACAAACTAATCTGATCAAGAAGTACCATAAAAAAGCCATCAGACCTGTAGACTTCTTTTCAAAAGTTTTTGACAAGAAATTACATGAATTGTTAAGAACAAAAATTGATCAGGTACTCCTTCAGTTTTTGGCTATTGTAGGTGATAAACCCATATTCTTGATGAGTAAAGATGGGTATCCTGCAGATCAAAAAGTTCAGATCGCACCTCAACCAGCCTCTATCCTTTTTCATTTTAGAAGAAATGAAGAGGAGACACGTTATTTCCCAACCATTAAGTATGAAGATCATCGAATGGAATTCATGTTTAAGAATGCACAGGTAATCATTAATGAACAAGCGTGGCTCTTACTTAACAATACCTTATTTCACTTTGATCAACAATTAGAAGGCAAAAAACTAAGCCCATTTTTGAACAAAAGATTTATTTCCGTTTCTCGAAGTACTGAAAAGAAGTACTTTGAAACCTTTGTTTGTAGCTTGATAGAAAGATATCATGTGTATGCCGAAGGGTTTGAGATTAAGACGCATCAACATAATGCCAATCCTATCCTGAAGTTGATTGGTCATGAAGAAGGATATTTCCATTTACAATTACAATTTCAATATGGTCCCTATATATTTTCCTCCGGCAAAGATAATAAGGTAAATGTCCGAATGGAATATATAGAAGATCAAGATCTATATGTGTTCCATCGCATCAAACGTTCTCTGACTTGGGAAGCAAATCAACTTCAGATCATAACAGAACTTGGTTTGGAAAAAGTTCAGCAACACGTAAATGATCTATTCCCCAAAAAAGTATTGGGCAAACAAGTTTCTATTTTTGATTGGATCAGTCAAAATGATGCTATATTGAAAGAAAAAGGATTTGAGATCATACAAGATGTCGCAGAAAAAAGATTTTTTATTGGACATACCTCTATTGATATTTCAATTAATGAAGGTAATGATTGGTTCGATATCAAGGCAATAGCAAAATTTGGTCCTTTCGAGATTCCATTTATCCAATTAAGACATCATATCCTTCATAATATTAAAGAATTTACACTTCCAAATGGAGAAATAGCCATGATACCGGAAGAGTGGTTTGCGCAATACAATCACTTGTTTCAATTTTCTACAGATAAAAATGAGCTTAAATTAAATAAAATTCATTTAGGATTACTTTACGAGATCAGCGAGCATGCGGAGCTCATGTTCTCCCGAAAGTTGAAAAAATTGACGGAATTTGAAGAGATTGAAGACGCCCCCTTACCCAAAAATTTTCATGGACAGCTTCGCCCCTATCAACAGGCAGGATACAATTGGTTTAACTTTTTACAACAGTACAAATTTGGAGGCTGTCTTGCTGATGATATGGGACTGGGAAAGACCATTCAAACACTCGCCTTACTTCAACGTCAAAAGGAATTATTGGTCAAAAGCAACGATGTCAAGACTTCATTGCTTGTATTGCCGACTTCATTGATTTACAATTGGCAAAATGAAGCGCATAAGTTTGCACCAGATCTACAGATTCATCTACATACTGGCAATAACCGATTAAAAAATCCACAGTTACTGGCTTCTTTTGATTTGGTCATTACGACTTATGGTATCACACGTATTGATGAAGAGCTGTTAAGTCAATTTTACTTCAACTACATCATTCTTGATGAGAGTCAAAATATTAAAAACCCAACCTCAAAATCTTTCAAAGCTATTAAAAGCTTAAAAAGTAAAAATAAGCTTGCCTTAAGTGGAACTCCTGTAGAAAATTCAGTCTCTGATCTTTGGACACAAATGCATTTTACAAACCCTGGACTTCTTGGTAGTTACACCTATTTTCAAAAGGAATTTGTGCAACCTATTGAAAAGAAAAAGGATGAGGAAAAGGCAAGAAGACTTCAAACCATTGTTAAGCCTTTTATCTTACGCAGAACCAAAGATCAAGTTGCAACAGAGCTTCCTCCAAAAACGGAGCAAGTACTATATTGTGAAATGCCTGAAAAACAACATGAGCTCTATGAAAAAGTAAAATCAGAATATCGTAATGCGATTCTAGATGGTCAAATGATAGGAAAAGCAAAATCAAATCAAATTGCGCTCCTGCAAGGTTTGATTAAATTAAGACAACTTGCCAATCATCCTAAAATGGTCGACCAAGAATATATAGGCAGCTCAGGAAAATTTGACACGGTAATCGAGACCTTAGAGAATGTATTACAACATGGAAATAAAGTCTTAATATTCTCACAATTTGTCAAGCATCTCAATATTTTTAGGGGATACTTTGATAAGAAAAAAATCAACTATGCTTATTTAGATGGGAGTACAAAAAACCGAGATGAAGCTGTCAGTCAGTTCAGACAAGATGAAGACACAAAATTATTTTTAATATCGATCAAAGCTGGTGGTGTAGGTCTGAACCTAATTGAGGCTGACTATGTATTCATTTTAGATCCCTGGTGGAACCCTGCTGTCGAACAACAAGCTGTAGATAGATCGCACAGAATCGGGCAAACTAAAAATGTATTTATCTATAAATTTATTTCGAAAGATACGGTAGAGGAAAAAATATTAGCTATGCAAAATAGAAAACGTTCTATTGCCCAAAGTTTAATTACTACGGAAGAGAGTTTTATCAAGTCATTATCACCAGAAGATATTCAAGAACTATTGGGATAACAAAAGACAGAGTTGAGAACTATTTCCATAATCGAAAATAATATGTGACATGTAATCTGTCATCTCTTTTAACAGAGAAACCCGTGCTCATTCAGTAGCATGGGTTTCTTTTTTTATAGTATAGTTACCTACGCTGTAAAAGCAATTAATGCTTTTCTCACACGAGCAATAACTTCTTCTTTTCCTAATAACTCTACAATCTGGAAAACATCTGGTCCAAACTTACCCCCTACTAACATAATGCGAAATGGCATCATCAACTCACCCATTTTCATTCTTGAATCTTGAATAGCTCCTTTGAAAAAGGGTTCTAAGTCAGTAGCTTTCCAGGATTCAACTGTTTCAAAAGCAGCATTGATGTTTTCAAAGAAAGTGGTTTTTTCAGCAGACCATTTTGGTTTTACCGCATCCAAGTCATAGCTTTCGGGTGTGACAAAGAAAAATGAAGCATGTTCCCAAAAATCCGAAACAAATGTCAATCGCTCTTTCACTGCATACAACACTTGAGCTACATACTTATCATCAATATGTTGAATCTGGTGAGCTACTAACACATCTTTTATTTGTGGAAGTAGTGCTTCATTCGATGTTTTCTTGATCCACTCATGGTTGAACCATTTTGCTTTCTCAAAGTCGAATTTCGCACCAGCTTTACTGATACGCTCTACAGAGAATTTTTGCGTTAATTCCTCCAATGAAAACAGTTCTTGTTCAGTACCATCATTCCATCCCAACACGCCTAACATATTAACAAAAGCTTCGGGTAAAAATCCCATTTCTCGGAAACCTTTAGTTACGGCATCCGATTGTGCATCTTTCCAATTCATAGCATAAACAGGGAACCCCAAACGATCGCCATCCCGTTTACTTAACTTGCCATTTCCGTCTGGTTTTAAGATTAATGGTAAATGTGCCCATTGCGGCATTTGATCATTCCAACCCAAATATTCCCATAATAAAATGTGAATTGGAGCAGAAGGTAACCATTCTTCCCCACGGAAAACATGAGAAATCTCCATTGCTTTATCATCAACAACAACAGCCAAATGATAAGTAGGCATTCCATCTGCTTTTAATAAAACCTTATCATCAATTAAATTCGTGTCAAAACTTACTTGACCACGAATCATATCAGTAAAAGAAACGATTTCATCTGTTGGTACCTTAATCCGAATAGTATGTGGAGTACCTGCGCCTAATAACTGTTGTGTTTCCTCTGGAGAAAGGCTTAATGAATTTCGAAGTTTTAGTCGATTCTCATGACTATAACGAAAGTTCGGTTGCTCTTTTCTTTGTTCTTCTAACTCAGCAGCAGTATCAAATGCATAATAAGCATATCCATTTTCAATCAATTGTTCTGCAAATTGACGATAAGAAGGTTTACGCTCACTTTGACGATATGGTCCAAAAGAACCTCCTTTAGCAGGACTTTCATCAGGTGTCAAACCGCACCACGCTAAACATTCATTAATATATTCTTCTGCACCAGCAACAAAACGTGTTTGATCTGTATCTTCAACACGTAAAATAAAATCACCTTGATGTTTACGTGCGTACAAATAATTGAATAAAGCTGTACGAACTCCTCCAAGGTGCAATCCACCAGTAGGACTAGGTGCAAAACGCACTCTTACTTTTCTTTCCGAACTCATGAAGACAAAATTACATCAAAATTTTCATTTCATTAACACGATACAGCTGGTAACCATAAGAAAATAACAAAACCTAGCGTTTATCGTGAGATATATTATGCCATCTAAGCATTAATTTCATTTAATTCGTTAATTTGCAGGATCACGATTCCTTTTGTTTAATATGAATCCTTATCAATACAATCAACAACGTTGGAAATTCTTCTTACTCATCTTCGCAGCAATAATAGCAGCAGCATCCTTATTGTACACGAACTATTTAGTAAAAAATCTATCTCGCGTGGAACGTACAAAGGCTGAAGTATGGGCAATGAGTACAAAAAGTATTATGACCATGCCTGATGTTGACGATGAGTTTATCACTTTCGTTTATGCTGTCAGAGATAGCCTTGCTGTTCCCGCAATTATTACGGATGAGAAAGGACATATTGTTTTTTGGCGCGATCTCGACTCCACCAAAACCAATATCAAAACAACAACGAAAGACAGTACAAATCATCATTTGGACTATGATCCACAATATTTTGAGAAGCAACTCAATTTTATGAGAAAAAGCCATCCTCCAATAGTGCTAGAATTAGATACTGGAGCAAAATGGCTAGTTTATTATAAAGATTCATGGTTTCTTCAGCAGCTGCGGGTATTTCCTTATATTCAGCTTTCTTTGATTGCCATTTTTTTGATTATTGCATATACCGTATTTAATTCCATTCGAAAATCAGAGCAAAACTTAGTTTGGGTAGGTTTGACAAAAGAGGCAGCGCATCAATTAGGTACGCCAATCTCTTCCTTAATGGGTTGGTTGGAACTTATTAAATTAAAATTTGATGCAGAAGATGATGATACATTAAATGAAATGGAAAATGATATCAAACGCTTAGAAATAGTTGCAGATCGTTTCTCTAAAATTGGTTCGACACCTGTCCTTCATAATGCCAATGTATTTGAAGTGATCGAATCTTATATTCGTTACTTTAAAGTTAGAACCAGTGACAAAATTACATTTGAGTTAATTGGCGATAAACATGTCGAAGCAAAGCTTAATATCCCTTTATTTGATTGGATTATAGAAAATTTATTAAAAAATGCCGTTAATGCGATTTCTTCTGAAGGAAAAATAACTGTTAAAATATCTGAAAACATTGCAAAAGAAGAAATTTTTATTGACATTAGTGATACTGGAAAAGGAATTTCGAGGTCAAACTTTGAAACGGTATTTCAACCTGGATTTACCACTCGCAAACGTGGATGGGGATTAGGATTAAGTCTAACAAAAAGAATGGTACACTATCACCAAGGCCATATTTTCGTGAAAGATTCTGAAATTGGAAAAGGCACAACATTTAGAATAATATTAAAAAGTAATCTAACATATGAACCCACTGAAATCTGATGAATACCCAGCGGTGTATTCCACATACATTGAGACAGTTGTAGGAGATGTCATGGAGGTATTGGAGGAACAAATTTTATCCTTTCCCGCGTTTCTTGACACCATACCTGAAGAAAAAGGTGATTATCGTTATGCAGAGGATAAATGGTCTATCAAAGAGGTCATCGGACATATCTTGGATAATGAACGTGTTATGGCTTATCGTGCATTGAGGTTTTCTCGAAATGATATGAAAGAACTTTTGGGATATGATCAAGAATATTTTATTCAAAACTCCAGATACAATGAACGTACATTAGCTTCCCTAAGTAAGGAATTTGTTCATTTACGAAAAGCAAATATGTTTCTTTTTGAAAATCTTAATGAGGCTGAGCTTGAAAGAAAAGGTATGGCGTCAGAAAGACTGATAAGTGTAAAGGCATTATTATATGTCGTTGCTGGCCATTTAAATCACCACCGCATTATTATCCACGAACGTTATTTAAACTCAAACAATGTCAATGATTTGGTTTCAGAATTACAACATTGATCAAGTTAACGGAATACTTGCCCAATATATGACGGGATTTCTGGAAATTAAAGCAACTGCTATTGATAGTCATTCTATTACGGCAACAATGCCCGTAAATGACAAAACAAGACAACCTTTTGGAATATTACATGGAGGAGCTTCAGTCGTATTAGCCGAGTCAATCGGTAGTATTGCTTCCAACTTAATCATTAATCCTGATACACAAAAGGGAGTTGGATTAGAAGTCAATGCCAATCACCTACGCCCAGTAACAACAGGGTTGGTGACGGCTGTTTGTACAGCAGTACATATTGGAAAGCAAACCCATATTTGGGATATCCGAATCTCGGATGAATCTGGCAAATTAAATTGCATTTCAAGATTAACAGTAGCCATTATAAGTAAATAACGTTATTTCAAAACATTCTTTCTTATTATTTGTCTTGGTAAATATACTAAGCCAACTGAATTGGTTTACAAATACGGTTTTATTAAAAAGGGAGCGTTACACCAGGTGTAATACTCCTTTTTTTATTCCATTTATTACCAAATAAACGCTACCTCCCCGTCTTTTTATTTTCTTAATTGAATTAATTTAATTAGTCTTGTAGTAGAAAAACTTTGATTTTTACTATAAACCAATTTCAATCGATTGTGTAAAACAAATCTTGAATAAAGACACCCAAAAATCAATGCATTCTAATTTTTTAATCTAAAAAAACAATTAATCGATACTAAAAAATGAATTCTCAATCAAATTCAGGAAAAACAGCCTTTCGTCCTATGGCCATGTGTTGTGCCTTATTCTTCATTTTAGGATTTGTCACTTGGGCAAATGGAACACTTATCCCCTTCTTAAAGATTGCCTGTAACTTAGAAACAGACTTACAAGCTTTTTTCGTAACATTTGCTTCTTACATTGCTTATTTCTTTCTAGCAATTCCTAGTTCTTGGATTTTAAAAAAAATCGGATTCAAAAATGGTTTAGTGCTCAGCTTAATTTTGTTGGGTCTAGGATCATTAATTTTCATTCCTGCTGCTGATAGCAGAAGTTATATTTTATTCCTGACAGGTATCTTTGTTCAAGGATCTGCAATGGCACTACTTCAAACTGCCGTAAACCCTTACTTAAGTATTATTGGTCCCATTGATAGTGCGGCACAAAGAATATCAATCGCAGGATTTTTCAATAAATCTGCAGGGATTATCGTCCCTTTGATCTTCGGAACTCTATTCTTAAAAGATTCCTCAGCGGTGACAGCAAAGTTAAATGCTGCAGTGGATATGGAGGCTAAAAATGCCATTCTGGACTCGTTATTACAACGTGTACATACACCTTATATCACACTAGCCGTTGTTTTTGTTTTATTTGCTGTCGTTATTAAAATAACACACCTACCAGAGGTAGATGTTAATGCCGAAGAAGAGCACGTAGATGAAGATGGGGCAGTTATTATCAAAGAAAAGAAAACAAGCATCTTCCAATTTCCACATTTATTTTTAGGCTCTTTAGCAATCTTTTTCTGTGTAGCAGTAGAAGTAATGGCAGGAGATATTATTGGTGTATATGCTCGTCAATTAAATATCCATGGCGCCTTGGTAACCTATGCAACGACATTTACTTTAGGTTGTATGCTTTTAGGATATATTATAGGTATTATTACAATTCCTAAGTTTGTTTCCCAGCAATTTGCTTTACGTATCTGTACCATAGTGGGTATTCTTTTCACCTTTATTTCGGTGTTTACAACTGGTATTACTTCCTTTATTTTTGTAGCCCTTTTAGGTATTGCAAATTCTCTCATGTGGCCAGCAATTTTTCCATTAGGAATCAAAGGATTAGGTAGATTTACCAAAACTGGATCCGCAATCATGATTATGGGGATCGCTGGTGGAGCAATCTGGCCGTTGATTTATGGTTTCTTAAAAGACAACATACATGTTGATTTTCAACATGCATTCTTATATGCAATGGTTCCAGCTTATTTATACATCTTGTATTTTGGAACTAAAGGCCACAAAGTAGGACAGAAATAATAAATAATTATAATTTGTTTAAATTAAATAGCGGTTATTTTAAGCAATAACCGCTATTTTTCTTGAAAATCAAAATATGAAAAAATCAATCTACTGCTTAATCTTTAGCTTATTCATTTCTACACAGCAGGGGTATTCACAAAAAATAACAGAATTAAAAGATCCAAAGGCTCCCCTTTCCACTGAAAAATGGAGTTTATTAAAAGAAAAAAGTAATTTTTCTTTTAGCATAGCTGATTACAGTTATTCTAAAACAAATCCACCCTCTGTAGAAACATTGACCAAAGCTTGGAATACCAAAGCTTGGAAAGGAGAGAAAGTTCATACACAATTGGTATTCTGGAGTAATCAGAATCATGATAAAGTTGAAATCAGTTCTTCCTCATTGAAAAATGCTAAAGGTAATCCAATTAATACAGATCAAATTTCTATTGGATACATCTCCTATGTTATGACAGACCTTGCAGGCGATCTAAAGAATGGTTGTGGTATCAACAAAGTATTAGACTCAGCCTTAGTGGCCGATCGTATTACAGATCAATCAAGCTTTGAATATGAAAAAAACACAACAAGACCCCTTTGGTTAAGCATTCAAGTTCCTCGTGATGCGGCAATAGGTACCTATAAAGGATTATTAACGATAAAAGGAACAAATTATAATACAACCATTCCTTACAGTATAGAGGTGCTTCCACATGTTTTACCTGAAGCAAAAAACTGGGAGTATCACTTGGACTTATGGCAAAACCCTTACTCCATTGCTAGACAATATCAAGTAGCATTATGGTCACCTGAGCATTTCAAAATCATGAAACCATACTATGAAAGATTACGTGATGCTGGTCAAAAAAATATTACAGCGAGTATTATCAATGACCCCTGGAATGGTCAGACGTATGATAAATATCAAGCCATGATCAAATGGACCAAAAAGAAAGATGGTACTTGGTCATATGATTACAGCATCTTTGATAAATGGGTGAGTTTTATGCGTGACATTGGCATTTCAGAATATATCAATTGTTACAGTATGATTCCTTGGAATATGAATTTTCAATATTTTGATGAACGTACAGGCAAATACGAAATCTTAAAAGTAAAAACCGAAGATTCAAAATATCGAGAACATTGGCTACCACTTTTAAAAGATTTTGCTAAACATCTAAAAGAGAAAGGTTATTTCGAATGGACGACAATTGCCATGGATGAAAGACCTCAGGAAGATATGAAACGTGCTATAGCCATTATCAAAGAAGCTGACCCAGCATTCAAATCATCACTTGCAGGCGCTTACCATCCACAGATCTCCGATCAATTTGCAGATTATAGCATCACATTAGGAGAAGATATGGCACCAGAGGTATTAAAGATGCGCAAAGAAAAAGGTTATAAGACGACACTGTATACCTGTTGTTCCGAGATTTTCCCAAATACGTTCACCAATTCAGGTTATCAAGAAGCAACTTGGTTAGCTTGGAATAGTGTGCAAAGAGGTTTTGATGGTTATTTAAGATGGGCATTTGATTGTTGGAATGCCAATCCGAATCAAGATACCAGACATGGAACTTGGTTAGGTGGTGACACTTATTTTGTATACCCTGACAATATGACTTCAATTCGTTTCGAAAAGCTAATAGAAGGCGTACAAGATGCTGAGAAAATAAGAATTTTAAGACAAACATTGAATCCTTCTCAATTGCAGAAATTAAATACTGCAATAGCTACTTTCAGCAATAAAAACATCAACCAAAAAATGATTCCAAAACAGCTGATTGAAGCGAAAGAAATATTAAACAGTTTATAAAAAACTGCAAATAGTGAAGGTCAATTGATCTTCACTATTTTTTTAAAATCAAAATTCTTTATTCTGATTATTTAGAATTATTTTAGAGAAAATTAAACATTTACAAAATGAAAAAATCTATTTTAACATTTTGCGCTACGACAGTACTGGCGTTGAGTATCTCAACGGCTTCGTTTGCTCAAGTAAAATTACCTCAAGCGAGTAGTTCGACTTCCATAACACAAGGGTTGGGGATTAAAAATATAGCACTTACTTATCAAAGACCAAATGTGAATGGTCGTGTTATTTTTGGGGATCTAGTCCCTTATAATGAAGTCTGGAGAACAGGAGCAAACAGTCTCCCTGTTATTAAATTTGAAGAAGAAGTAACGATTGAAGGAAATAAAGTACCTGCTGGAACGTATGGTATATTAACCATTCCGACAAAAACAGATTGGACGATTATCTTAACAAAAAATAGTAATCAATGGGGAGCATATACCTATGATAAAAAAGATGATCTATTACGTTTCAATGTTAAGTCTGAAAAATTAGCGAACAAAGTAGAATCCTTCACGATGCAATTTGAGAATGTAACGACGAACTCGGCAACGTTATCATTAGCTTGGGCAAATACGTTGACCAAATTCAATATTAAAGTAGACCAGAACAATGAAATTATGGCGAGTATTGATGAGGCAATGAAAGGGGAGAAAAAACCATACCTACAAGCTGCTCAGTTTTATTTGAATAATAATTTAGATCTTAACAAAGCT
This sequence comes from Sphingobacterium sp. SRCM116780, assembly GCF_021442025.1. NCBI lineage: Bacteria > Pseudomonadati > Bacteroidota > Sphingobacteriia > Sphingobacteriales > Sphingobacteriaceae > Sphingobacterium > Sphingobacterium sp. SRCM116780. The sequence continues at coordinate 4,131,326 of NZ_CP090446.1, read as the reverse complement.
TTATCATGGGCTAACGAAGCTGAAAAAGCAAATCCAAATGTTCCATACATCAGTTATTGGAAAGCTAAAATCCAATTGAAAGCTGGTGATAAAAAAGGTGCTATCGCTACTGCTCAAAAAGGTGTTGAACTTGCTCAAAAAGAAAACAATGCTGAGTACGTTAAATTAAATACACAGGTTATTAAACAAGCTAGCAAATAACATATATTATAAAAAAGAAAACCGCTTTAAAAGCGGTTTTCTTTTTTATAACTCTTCTTTAAGAAGCTCTGCTAACTCTTCATGTGTAATATTCATATTCACATTTCCATCCTTGGCAAAGGATATTTCCCCTGTTTCTTCCGAAACAATAACGGCAACAGCATCAGATATCTCTGTTACACCAATACCTGCTCGATGACGTAATCCAAATTGTAAAGGTAAATCTTCGCTATCTGATAAAGGTAAAATACAAGAAGCGGACATAATCTTAAAATCTACAACAACAACTGCCCCATCATGTAAAGGACTATTTTTATGAAAAATACTTTCAATCAAACGTTTCGAAATATGAGCATCTATATATTCTCCACTGCTTTGATAGTATTCTTCATCAAAATATTTAGCAAACACAAGTAAAGCTCCGGTGTGCGTTTTAGACATACTACGACACGCTTCGATAATTGGTTTTAAATGTTCAGAATTATCTTTTGTAACGGTTTTCTTGCTCATCAAGAATGACCATAAGATCTTCTTTCGTTTCATCGAAATATTCTTACCCACATGCAGTAAAAAACGCCTAATTTCCTGTTGGAAAACAACAATCAATGCGATTGAGCCTACAGAAATAAATCCACCGAATATCTCTGTCAACAAACGCATATGCATTTGTTTTACGATAATATAAATACCATAAAATAAAGCAACACCTATTAGAATATTGACGGCAATGGTACCACGAATTAAACTATAAACATAGTAAATGATAATCGCCACCAACATAATATCAATGACATCTAACAAACGGAAGCCTCTAAAGAGGCTGTAATCAATTCCTTCCATATAGATGCAAGTTAAAAAAAATCAAATAAAGAATCTGTTCTTTATCAACCAAATTATCGTTAATATGAACATGCATCCAAATTGTTTTGTATTTTTACTTAAACGATTGAAATAAATGACAGCATTATCCGTAAATATCAATAAAATAGCTACTCTTCGTAATTCCAGAGGAGGAAACAATCCAAATGTTTTAGCTGCGGCTTTAGCCTGTGAACGCTTTGGCGCTCAAGGAATCACTGTTCACCCCCGACCAGACGAACGCCATATTCGTTATGCCGATGTGTATGATTTGAAGGCGAATATTCAAACAGAACTAAACATCGAGGGAAATTGTCAAGAGCAGAAGTTTATTGATCTTGTTTTAGCTAACAAGCCAGCACAGGTAACATTAGTACCTGACACTGAAGGACAAATCACTTCAAATCATGGTTGGAATACCGTTAAAAACAAAGCTTACCTTTCGGATATGTGTAAACTTTTCAAAGATCAGGGTATTCGTGTTTCTATTTTTGTTGATCCAGATCGAGATATGGTAGAAGCAGCTGCAGAGACTGGAACGGATCGTATTGAATTATATACAGAGGCATATGCACAAGCCTTTATGGATGAAAGAGATGAAGCCATCAAACCATATTTCCAAGCAGCTTTAAAAGCACGCGAAGTAGGATTAGGTATAAACGCTGGTCATGATTTAGATCTCAATAACTTAACTTATTTTAATCAACATATCCCTGGATTGTTAGAAGTAAGTATTGGCCATGCCCTAATTGCTGATGCACTCTATCTAGGTCTAGAAGAAACGATAAAAAGATACTTAAATGCTTTAAAATAAAATAGAAGAGGCTTTACAAATTTGTAAAGCCTCTTCTATTTTATTCTATTCCTTTGAATATTCTGTTCCATCTTATTTTCGACAGTCCAGAACCTAATTCATCAAAGCTCAACCAGGTAAATAAAGCTTTACCAACGATATGGTCTTCTGGCACAAAGCCCCAACCACGAGAGTCTAATGAGTTATGACGGTTATCACCCATCATCCAATAGTAATTCATTTTAAAAGTGTAAGAATTCGCTTTGGCTCCATTGATATAAGTACCATCTGCTTTCTTTTCTAATGTATTTCCCTCATACACTGTAATGGCACGTTCATAAAGTGGAAGTGTGATACTGTCTAACTGTATCGTCCAGCCTTTACTCGGAATGGTAATCGGTCCAAAATTATCAAAGTTCCATTTTAATGCTGCTACATTTGGAAAGGTGGCCCCATCATCTATTCCTGGTTTTTGAATATTAGGAACTACTTGCTTCACATTGGCCCATCCTTTCATCATCGCAGCCTCTTCTTTAGTCATAAAAACTTGGTAAACATTAGGTTGATTCGTTTCATATGTTTCCAATCTTTTATCATTCATAACCCGAATATCCAATCCTGTCTGATCAGCAGTCACTAAATAACCCAATTGTCCCTCTGGTGGTACAAAGCCAGGCTTACCGTTGACAAATAATACCGCATTAGACATAGAAACTTTATCTCCAGGCATTCCTACACAACGTTTAATATAATTCTCTCGCTTATCAACTGGGCGATTAAAAGGCGCATCAGCCTCCATCGGGTAATTGAATACAACAACATCATTTCTTTTAATTTCCTGAAATCCAGGTAACCGTTTATAAGGAATCTGAATCAATTCTGAATAAGCCTTTCCACCTGTTATTGGCATCGTATGATGTGCAAAAGGAAAAGCGATAGGTGTCATTGGAATACGGGGGCCATAATTTAATTTACTCACAAATAGAAAATCCCCCACCAATAATGTATGCTCCATAGATCCTGTTGGAATCATATAGGCTTCAATCAAAAACCCTCTGATTAGAGATGCTGCAACTGTCGCAAAAACAATCGCATCAGCCCACTCCCTAGCCATTGATTTTTTATAGAAGTATTTCTTCTTAAATTCTTCTGTATTAGGTTTTCCTAAATACTTCACTAAAGGATCATTTGCCCAAAGTGGTAATACGATAAATGGAACTAAGATTGCTGCTGCATTTTCCCAAAATCTTCTTTTCCCAAAAGCTTTAATCAAATCCAAGTAAAGACCATAGAAAACAAATATATTGACAATAGGTACTAACAATAGAATAACGGTCCATTTAGCTCTACCTGTTAATTCAGCCATTACATACTCGCGATAAAAAGGGACTATAGCTTCCCAACCTTGTCTTCCCGCTTTAACAAATAGTTTCCAAAGCCCATAAAGAGCGATTATTGTTAAGACAGCAAAAATAATATACCACATACCTTTCTTTAAATTTAAATTTTAATAATCCAATATTTCAATTAGTATAACCGACCATAGTTTCGTTACATGGTTCCCCTTTTAACGTAAAATCGTTGCTAGGATTACTTATTGAAATCAAACATTTCTGTTACCTGATAGAATCCTTTTCTTCCAAATAACCATTCAGCAGCAATAACAGAACCTAATGCAAAACCATCACGACTATGTGCTGTATGTTTAAACTCGATTTGATCGACTTCGGAACTGTATACAACAGTATGTGTACCTGGCACTTCTTCTATACGGTGACTCTCTATCAACAACTCATTCCCTTTCGGAATGATCTCTTCCCCATCACCAACTAAAGAATTAACCCATGAAGTTTTGACATCACTATTGTTTAAAATTCCTTCAGCTATTGTAATCGCTGTTCCACTTGGAGAGTCTAATTTGTGAATGTGATGAATCTCCTCAACCTGAACATCATATGCTTTATAAGGTTGAATCGCTTTGGCTAACATTTTATTGATATGAAAAAAGATATTCACGCCAATTGAAAAGTTAGAACCATATAATATGGAGCCATTAGCTTGTTCACATTTCTGCTGTACCTCGTCCAAATGTTCATACCAACCTGTCGTTCCCACAACAACAGGAAGATTAGCTTCTAAACAAAGTTCCATATTTGCTAATGCAGCTTGAGGAACACCGAAATCTATGGCAACATCGGCATCTTGTAGGTCAGTAGCGGTGATTGAGTTGCGGTTTTCGCTATTGATAATCAAATGAATATCATGTCCTCTTTTTTGAGAAAATTTCTCAATAATTTGACCCATTTTGCCATAGCCGAATAATACAATTTTCATATTAATTTCAGATCACATTTAATTAAAAAGTTATTATAATTAGAAATACACTAATTTTTAAATATGAATTTAAGTTAAATAATTTTATTTTATATGCATGGATAATTTTAAACCTACATTTGGTACAGCATTGTAAGCAAAACGGTTAGTTGGTCCTTGCAGAATAGTTGGTCTGATTGTAAATCCAATTTTTTCTGAACTTACATTCCAACGGTTCTTTAACATAGAATCCACATAGGCTTCTACCACATTAAGCCCATACCATCCCACTGTCAAGAGGACCATCAAATCTCGATTACGACGTGCATAATCTTTTGCACTAATAAGTCCTTCTGTTGATGCTCCAGCATATAATGGATTACTAACAGCTCCATTGTTTGAATACCGGTAATCTAATTCCGTGATTAGCTCTTTATAGTAACGATTGTTAAAATCAAAAACAAGTACAGTAGAGGTAAATCCACCGTATATGATTGGCACCTTGAGCCACCAAAGACCTTTATTGGTATATTGCCCCCATCCAGGTAGGATTAAAGAGCGTTTCCATGCTGTAGCTGTCTTTGCCTCTATAGCAAGACGTGTAGAATCTTTGAAAATTTTAGGTTTCTTAGCCTCCTCCTCTGCTTTTTCTCTCTTCTTTCTTTCTCTTCTTGATTCTTTTTTTATTGTATCTTGTACCGATAGCGCCTTTTTTGTTGAGTCTGTTAAAGACACTGACTTTAATACCGGTTTTCCTTTCTGATCCACTTGTTGTGCTTGAACAACAAAAATGATCAATACAAAAAACAATAGACTGATTACTTTATACATACTACCAGTCTAATAATTCTAAAATACGGCTCAAATCATCTTCTGATTCAAAAGGAATTTCAATCGCTCCCTTTCCTTTCGCACTCTTCAGATTCAACTTAACACGAGAAGAGAATTTAGATGCTAAATCATCTTCAATCTTTTGAAATTGAAAAGATTTAGGGGTATTTTTATTCTTCTGCGTCTTTTTCTTATTTCCATTTTGGATATCCCGAACTAATTCTTCAGCCTTGCGTACTGATAAACCTAAATCAAGAATTAGTTTAAAGATGTATAATTGCTTATCAACTTCTCCAACATTAATAAGTGCTCGAGCATGTCCCATAGTCAACTCTCCATCGCGAATAGCCGCCTGGATCACTGGAGGTAATTTTAACAGTCTTAGATAATTGGTTACTGTAGATCGGTTTTTACTTACTCGTTCTCCTAGCTCCTCTTGTTTCAGATCACATTCTTCAATCATACGTTGAAAACTTAAGGCAACTTCAATTGCATTTAGATTTTCACGCTGAATATTTTCGATCAAAGCCATTTCCAACATCTGTTGGTCATTAGCCATACGTATATACGCTGGAATTTCAGTGATGCCCGCCAATTTTGAAGCACGATAACGTCGTTCTCCAGAAATTAATTGATACGCATGATCACCAATTTTTCGAACGGTAATCGGTTGAATCAAACCTTGTAATAAGATCGATTCAGAAAGTTCTTGTAGCGCTTGTGGATCAAAATCAGTACGAGGTTGAAATGGATTCACTTCTATTTCATCAACATTGACTGTACTTATAGTACCAGAGGATTTTGATTTTGCAGGTATTTCTGATCGAGATGTCGCTGCATTTTTTCCTGGGATATCGACACTATCATTTAATAAGGCACCCAATCCTCTTCCTAGACCTGTTTTTCGCTGTTGTGCTGCCATATTATATTGTAACTGTTGAATCTAACTCTTTTAAATGTCCATTCTTGTGTAAAATTTCTCGTGCCAAATTTAAGTAGTTGATCGCTCCTTTACAAGATGCATCATGCATAATTACAGAAATACCAAAACTTGGCGCTTCGCTCAAACGCGTATTCCGTTGAATAATGGTATCAAACACCAATTCTGTAAAATGTGTTTTTACTTCTTCTACTACTTGATTAGACAATCGTAATCGGACATCATACATCGTCAATAAAATTCCTTCGATCTCTAAACTTGTATTTAAACGCGTTTGAACAATTTTAATTGTATTCAATAACTTACCCAAACCTTCTAAGGCAAAATACTCGCACTGAACAGGAATAACAACTGAATCGGAAGCCGAAAGTGCATTGATCGTAATCAAACCTAATGAAGGAGAACAATCAATAATGATAAAATCATAATCATCTTTAATCTGATCTAAGATTTTTTTCATTTTATATTCCCGTTCGTGCATATTAATCATTTCAATTTCAGCACCAACTAAGTCGATATGAGCAGGTAATAAATCCAAATTAGGTGTTTCAGTTGTTTGAATAGCATCACGAGGATCTAAATCATTCACCAAACATTCATATATGCTTTCTTTAATAGATCTTGGATCAAATCCAATTCCTGAAGTGGAATTCGCTTGCGGATCAGCATCAACCAATAACGTTTTATATTCTAAAACCGCTAAACTAGCTGCCAAATTGATTGATGTTGTTGTTTTACCTACACCACCTTTTTGATTTGCAATTGATATAATTTTACCCATTTCGAATGAAATTCTTTCTTTATAAAATGTCGTTTTATTCCCTTTACGTCACAAAAAAGGATTATTATGCTAATTCTTAGATTCTTCTCCGTAAAAAAAATGCTTAAATGATGCTTATTTCTTACTTTTGAAAGTATCTAAAGGAATACTTCCTCAAGATGCTAAGATACAAAAAATCAGGATATACATCCACTTTGTTCGGAGGGTTTTTATAAGTTACAACTAGACAATGATTTTAATAATTTCGGGAACAAATCGTCCCAAAAGTAAGACGCTAAAAGTTGCACAACACTATCAAGAGCAGTTGCAAAAAAAAGGAGAACACTGTGAAATACTATCCTTAACAGACCTGCCTAAAGACATCATTGTCTCGGATTTATATGGTCAACGAAGTGATTTATTTAAGGGAATTCAACAACTTGTTTCCGACGCAGATAAATTCGTTTTTATCACCCCTGAATATAATGGAAGCATACCTGGTGTATTGAAGATTTTTATAGATGCTTGTGCTTTTCCTGCCAGTTTTTTTCATAAAAAAGCTGCTCTTATTGGACTTTCATCTGGGCGATACGGCAATTTAAGAGGAATAGATCATTTAACAGGAATTTGTAATTATTTACGAATGTATGTCTTACCCTTAAAAATATTCTTACCTCATATCCAGAATGAAATAAATGAAGAGCATTCATTTATTCATGAAGAAACAATCAATGCAATACATGAACAGATAGAAGAATTTGTTCGTTTCTAATCATCAAAAATATTCGTACAAATCAATGATTTATTATTGGTTTTTATAGAAATCCGATATTACTATAACTTTTTTGTATTTTGTTAAAAAAAACGATCAACATGAAGTCAACACTAACCTACATCGTATTATCAATAGTTTTATTTTCCGCCTGTAAACAAACCAACAAAAACAACACCCTTACCCCTTCAGAAGAAAAGGACGGGTGGCAGTTGCTCTTTAATGGGAAAGATCTTAACAATTGGCATATTTACAATCAAGGCAATCAACCCTCAAAATGGGTTGTTAAAGACGAAGAAATTCTATGCGATCCTACCGTAAAAACAGGAATATTTGGAGATCTAATTTCCAATGAAACTTATCAAGATTTTGAATTAAAGTATGATTGGAAAGTTGCCAAAGGGGGAAATAGCGGTGTATTTATTGATGTGCAGGAAGACAAAAAATATGATGCTACTTTCGTTACAGGTTTGGAGATGCAACTTTTAGACAATGGCAATGCTGAATCTCGTCATCAAGCAGACTCTACACATTGGGCGGGGTGTCTTTATGCTGTAAAATGCATAGGATCAAATTCAAAACCCAAACCCTTCAATGAATGGAATGAATCTCGTATTGTACAAAATAAAGGAAAGGTTAGTTTTTGGTTGAATGGTCAACTCACTTTCGAAAATGTGATCAATACAGAAGAATGGAAAAATTTAATCGCGAAAACCAACATGAAAAATTATCCAGATTTTGGTCTATTTCAAACTGGAAAAATTGCATTGCAGAATCATACAGATGCCGTTTCATTTCGAAATATCAAGATAAAAGTATTATAAAAAGAGAAGAGCGGGATAATCCCGCTCTTCTCTTTTTATCTGAAATCATTAATACCCAAACAACTCATCCAAAGTTAGTTTTTTAACTTCTCCAAGTTTTTGCAAATCTTCCAGTTTCACATTTTCATCTTTTGCAACAATACAGTAAACGTAAGGTTTCTGGCTCATTTCTTTATTATGGAAAGCTTTTAAGTCTACAAACGTTAACTTCGGAGCTTGCTCATAGATCTCTTTACGAATATCTGTTGAAAGCCCCAATCGTTGTGCTGTCAAATAATTTGACAATATTCCTGCATTTGTGACACGGTCACTAGCCAATGATTTCACTAAACTCACCTTTGCAATTTCTAATGCTTTTGGCGCATCTGGTAAATCATTCAGTAACTCATTCATTCCAATGACAGCTTCGTTAAATTTATCAGCTTGTGTTCCCACATAAGCCCCTACTGAATAACGATTTTCCTTTTTCGCTGGAACACCAAAATAGGCATATGTAGAATATGCTAGTGCTTTTGATTCTCTAATCGTTTGAAAAACAATACTGCCCATACCTCCCCCAAAATAGTTATTAAATAAAGAAACAGTGGGACTATATTTTTGATTGTATAATTCAGCGTTTCTAAACCAAAACACTTCCGCTTGTTTCATATCAAAGTTAGCAAACAGCACTTGATTTGTAGGAGTTGGTAATTCTTCAAAATTGATTGCTTTTTGAACGGAACTAAAACTAGTATTTGTATTTAATGGTTTCAAATCAGCTACTAATTGGTTCGTTGTTTTTGGCCCATAATATAGAATTTGGTGTTTTGTATTTGCTAATTCGTGCAATAGATTGACTAAATCTGATGCTTTAATAGTACTTAGTTCCTCATCTGTTAAGACATTATTAAACGGATTTTTAGCACCATATTTGGCATAGGATTTAAGCCCTTCCATAATTGCATTTTTATTTTCCTTCGCATTTGTCCTTGATTTTTTCAAACGAACAATATAAGCTTCCAATGCCCCTTGATCAGCCACACTGTTTTTCAACAAATCTTGAATGAGTGTAACCGTTTTTTCAAAATTTTCATTCAGTCCTGAAATATTAATTCTTGTCTCTTCATTGCCAGAAGTAACAGAAAAATCTGAAGCCAACTTATAGAACTCTTTACTGAAATCTTCACTCGATTTATCTTTAGTACCCAAAAATTCTAAATAATTTGCTGCTATAACTAATAATTTATTATTCCATTTTCCCATATCATAACGATAGGTCAAACTAAATAATTCATTATCTTTATTCTGAACAGCCAAAACATCCACACCTTTTAAACTAGCCTTTTGAATATCTTTATTATAATCTAACCATACCGGTTTGATTTCATTTTCAGGCATTTCAGCAATCGTTTTTACAAAAAGTGATTGATCATTACGATTAACTGTTACTGGTGTAATTGGCGGCTTTTCCACCTTAACAACACTATTATCTACTCCCTTACGTTTATAAACAGCAACATAATTGCTGTTATTCAAATATTTAGAAGCAAAATCCATGATATCTTTCTTGGTTATTTTACTCAAATTATCAGCATAACTTAATTCTGTTGACCAGTCTACACCAGATGTAAAAGCATCCATCAATTCTTCTGCACGATTACTATAACTTTCATTTCTAGCAATTTCTGACTTCTTCTCATTATTGACAATAGAAGTAATCAAATCATCTGAAAAATCACCTTTTCTCAATTTCTCCATCTCCGCTAAAACCATTGCCTTAACATCATCCAAAGATTGTCCTTCACTTGGATTCGCCTGCAAAATCAGCATAGAATAATCTTTCAACACATAAGGAAATGCACCAGCACCCAATAGCTTTTGCGATTTCACTAAATCCAAATCAATCAGACCAGCAGAACCATTCGCCAAGATATTACCCAGTAAATTCAACATCTGCGCATCTTTAGTTGCTGCTCCTGGGAAACGGAATCCCAAAAATAAAAATTCAGAACCTGGTCCTTTTACCTCTCTTACAACGGGCTGTGTAATCTCCTTCTCCGCATCAAATGTATATGCTGGAATTTGTTTTGGTTGCATGTAGCTAAATGATTGATCTATTTTCTTGACCACCTCATTGGGATCAAAATCACCTGACATAATCACACCCATATTATTCGGCACATAATACGTATTGAAATATTCTCGTATTGCCTTTAGAGATGGGTTTTTTAAATGTTCTACCGTTCCTATAGTGGTCTGCTTTCCATAATTATTATTGGGAAACATCGCTTCAAACATCGCCTCTACAGATTTCCGACCATCATCATCCAAACCTCTATTTTTCTCTTCATAAACAGCCTCTAATTCGGTATGGAAAAGTCTTAAAATAGGATTACGGAAACGTTCTGCTTGAACGGCAAGAAACTTATCTATAACATTATTTGGAATATCTTCTGTATAAACAGTTTGTTCAAATGAGGTGAATGCATTCGTTCCATCTGCGCCCATCTCACTCATCAACTTATCATACTCATTAGCGATAGCATACTTCGCTGCTTCTCCAGATACTTGATCAATTTGTTTATAAATTTCTTTACGTTTTGTCTCGTCTTTAGTAGAATTATACTGTTCATACAACGCATCAATTTGATCTAGCAAAGGCTTTTCTTTTGCCCAGTCTTTTGATCCATACTTATCGGTACCTTTAAAAAGCATATGCTCTAGATAATGCGCTAGACCTGTATGATCAGAAGGATCGGTTTTACTACCCGCCTTAGTCGCGATATAGGTTTGAATACGAGGCACCTTTTTAGAAGGACTCAAAATTACTGTCAAACCATTTTTTAAAGTATAAAAACGCGAATTAGTAGGGTCATTGCTTACGTAACGATACGAGTAGCCTCCCTCACTTGCTTCTTTCCAATCATACTTTTTTGTTTGTGCAAATGTGTTAACACTAGATAAAAAAACAAATGCTATTACAGAGATAGATTTAAAATTCATTCTTAATATAAGTTTATAAGATTCAATCAAATATATAAATGTTTTGAAGAATATATATATTAGACATATATAATTACTATAAAATTATTAAAACACTAATAAACAATATGTTTATATAAAAATTTATTAAATTTTAAAGGAGATGTTTCGTATTTAAGTTGAATTTCTACTGATGCATTAGAAGGATAGTAAAAAGTTGCATCAGCTTAGAACAGCATACAAAATATAAACGAAATGCATAATCTTCACTGATGTACTTCATTCTTTGAGTAACAGCTTCAAATACGTAAAAATCTTCCCACTGTGTTCCGCTTCGTGATAGTTCGCGGCTTGTAGTGCCTGAACATGATTTTTCACTTGAAATCCTATGGGTAACTCAAAGGGGTCATAGTTGACAAATAATCCGGATTCCAGATCTGATTCAAGGTGATTAACTGTGTCAATCAATAAATGTTTCACCTCATTAACATCTGGAGTGATTTTCCAAGAACCTGGAGACGATCCAATTTTAAAGGACTCCATGAATTCTTTAGATATATACATTGGTAATCCGCTACGCATATACATATGTCTCTGTTGAGAAGTAATACAATGACCAATTTGCCAAATTATATTATTGTTGAAACCCTCTGGAATTTTAAATAATATTTCGTAATTACTCGTTTCCATTAATTGCAATAACCTAGTCCTGCTAGCTCTTAAAATTTCGCATTCGAAACGTACATTAATCATTTAAATTGGTTTAAGTTCTTAATAACGGAAGAAGTCATAATATTCTCTAAAGTAAGCTTTTCGCATTAAAGTTCAAACTTTACCTCCTTTTAAGAATCCATGTGCAAAAATTATATTGACTGATTGTTTATGATACGCTTCACAAAGCCAAGCAAGGCTGTTTAAAGGCATACCTGTTCTATAGTACTACTAATGTGAAGACCTAGATGTTTCGTCCTCTGTCAAAAAAACGATCGTTTTGTGACATGTACTTTTGGATTCGTTTTAATAATAAAGTTTCAACTAGAATCTCTTATATAACATTATTCTCTTATGACCATCCGTAAATTATTTAATCAGCAATTGAACGGATTTATTAGAAGAAAAAACTAAATGGGCTCGAATCATAAAACAGCCTTTATACTACTATTAAGATCGATAAAATTTTCAGCTAAAAAATACAAATCCTCTTTACAGACTGTAAAAAAGGGTTTGTGGAGGCTACTGGGTTCGAACCAGTGACCACTTCCGATGTATCGGAATGCTCTGAACCAGCTATTATTTAGCCATTGATCAGTGCCTCAATCTTTATTCGGCTTTTCCAAGATTTAAGAATTTTTTCTCTAGCCAGAGCTTCTGATTTTGAAATATATTCTTCTCGGTATACAACAACCCAATCCTGCGATCGGCCTGTAAAGCCTTTCTTATGTGCTACATTATGACGACGTAACCGCTCAGTTAAATCAGAAGTTATACCAATATAATAACGACCGCAAAGAACGGAATACAAGATATAAACGAAATACATAATTGGTCTAAAATGAAAAAGCATCGATAAATCGATGCTTTTTTGTGGAGGCTACTGGGTTCGAACCAGTGACCCTCTGCTTGTAAGGCAGATGCTCTGAACCAGCTGAGCTAAGCCTCCTTTAAGTATTTTTGAAACACTTCTGTTTGGTGGAGAATACTGGGTTCGAACCAGTGACCCTCTGCTTGTAAGGCAGATGCTCTGAACCAGCTGAGCTAATTCTCCTTTTTACATTTAACAGAACAATCTTTTGTGCCAACGAGCACTTTCGATATTTGTTTGGTGGAGGCTACTGGGTTCGAACCAGTGACCCTCTGCTTGTAAGGCAGATGCTCTGAACCAGCTGAGCTAAGCCTCCTTCTTAGTTCCAGATACCTGAAATATCTTTCCCTAATTGCGTGTGCAAATATAGTTCAAAATTTCGACTCTCAAAATTATTTCAAAAGTTTTTTACCGCTAAAACCGCAATTCACTAGAATCCACGTAAATAATTTTAATTATTTTAGTCATAGAATTTCCAGGAAACTCCAAATCTAATATTGGCATCATTCATCGGATAACGACGAACAGTATAATATCCCTTTGGCATACCTAAATATTGATTTACAAAATTACAACTCAAGAATAGTGTTACACGTTGTATATTTGCTGTTGTCCAGACATCGATAATCGGATACGTTGAAAATTCAAGACCTACATTATTATTATAAAACTGGCCTGAATTTATCGAATATGAAGGGGTATTAAATGGTGTGTTAAATTTGGCATCAATACCAATATTGAAATCAACCACTTTATAAAGCATATCATTATAGTATAAACTATGCCAAGTATAAATCTCTGGAATAGCTAAAATATCCTGTTGATCTGTTTTTTGATAAACAACTAAATTATCCAGCGTAAATTTTCTAAACTTAAACTTTTGACCTACCGATACCTTCAACAGATTAGCTGAAGATAACTGGGCGGGCTCTATTAATTTAGAAAAGCGTGCATCATTTGTAGGATTATCAATTTCTTTAAAATAAAGATAGTTGTCCATCAAAAAGTATTCAACCTTACCCTTAAAACCAATTTTCGGATTGCTATATTGAAAAGCTAGATTTTGGGTTTTACTTTTTTCAAAATCACGATCCCATTGATGGTAAGTATAATTCAAGCGGTTAAATACCATCTCTGGAGATTTATTTTGAGAATAAGCCGAAAGTGTTATTTTTCCAACATTCGAACTCAGTAATAAATCAGCTTTGGCTTCATATAAGTAATCTCCAAAATTATGTCCTAAAACAATTTGGTTTACATTAGCAGTAACATTCACCCGATCGGAGAACTTATATCCTAGTTCACCTTTTAATGTTCCATTTTGATAAAATCGATTGTTGATGCCGCTATCGGTATACCAATACATATCATGTTGGAAGGCTAAATTCAACCTTGCTTCGTTCTTAAAAATTGACTTCCCTCTCAAATAAAAGTTATATTCAAATTCATTCGAAATTGAAGTAATTTTGGTAGTATCTGTACTTAACATTGATCCACCATAAGGAAATGCACCATTTCCATCGGTCTCATTCTTAAAAAAGTTGTATTTCTGAACACGGAAAGAAGTATTGTGTGCAATACTATTTGTTGGATAAATCTGCATAGTAGGTTTGCCCGCATCAACGGTATCCAGACGTCCCATAAATAGGGACTGACGAATGAAAAAAGAATTATCTCGCCATTGATTTCGAGGTCTATTTGCCCCTGTTCCATTTAAACGTACGATATATCGATCAGAAGATTGATTCAAAGAGTCCTTAAAGATATCGTTAGCGACTACAGAACCATTTTCAGTTGCATCTAATTTATTAAAAACAAGATTAGTCAATAAGTTATAACGATGATTCTTGGATTCATACCAGGCAAACAAAGCCGATTTTATATCCGAATATTTTTGATTGGTATAATATCCGTCAGCTTTTGTTGCATGAAACTCGCCTCCAATATTGAGTCTTGGATTTATGTTTTGAGCTAATCGTGTTCGAAATACTTGGTCATCAAAGAAAAATCCAACAGCATAAAGTTCAGAAAATCGAGCTCTAGCTCTAAAATATTGTATGGAATCCGGACGATATAATGTCCGTTCTAAGCTATGAAAACCACTCTGAAAACCAATAGATTTACTCGGTTGAAACAATAAATCTCGAGTAGCTAAACCATAAGAACCTAAATTAATACTAGGGTTCCAGGGTAAATTCTGCTTATTATAATATTGAAGATTTTGGTGTGATGTATCGATTTGAGTTGTGTAAGTCCCCTTTTTCATCATATCCAATGTTGTATATCGAATATATTTGGCTGACAAAATAACTGAATCCTGTTTTGAGTCTTCTTTTGCTCTAGCCGAATCTAAAGCACTACTCCATTCATCATTACTTTGGGCCTGAACTTGATTTATGAGACCAAGAATACAACAAAAAATCGCTAAAAAGCGCAGAAATACCTTCATTTATATTTGAACTAGCATTGTTTAAAATTATTGCAAAGCTATCAATTCTTTCAAAATTAACGTCATTTTAGGTTCAGCTTTTGCGGCAACATCGATGATCTCTTGTAAAGAGACGGGTTTTAAATCGTCATGAAATCCTTCATCAGTAATCACAGAGATAGCAAACACGGGTAAATTCATGTGATTCGCCACAATAACTTCTGGGACAGTACTCATACCCACAATATCACCACCAATCAGTCGCATGTAACGATACTCTGCTCTAGTTTCCAAATTTGGTC
Source organism: Sphingobacterium sp. SRCM116780 (assembly GCF_021442025.1). NCBI lineage: Bacteria > Pseudomonadati > Bacteroidota > Sphingobacteriia > Sphingobacteriales > Sphingobacteriaceae > Sphingobacterium > Sphingobacterium sp. SRCM116780. The sequence goes on along the minus strand of NZ_CP090446.1, from coordinate 4,115,761 downwards.
CTGTTGCAGATACATATACTACCTTATGGGCACGAATTCCTTTATCTGTAGCAATAGCCAAACCCTGACGAATGAGTTCGCGATTATAAGGCTGGCTCATATCAGGAAACCTTGGACCAAATTCTGCTAAATTTGATCCTCTTAAAGGATTATCAGGTAATAAATTGATATGATCTTCAATAATACCTAAATCCCCTTTCAATATATCTGGATTCAAGGAACCTGAAGCATTCGAAACAAAAAGCTTTTTAATGCCCAAGACTTTCATTATACGGATAGGAAATGTAATTTCCTGCATATCATATCCTTCATAATAATGAAGTCTACCTTGCATGGCTACTACTTTGCGACCATTGAGCGTTCCAAATATTAGTTTACCAGAGTGAAATTCGACTGTAGAGATAGGAAAGTTAGGAATGTTGGAATACATAAGCGAATATGCAACGTCAATCTCATCCACCAATTTACCTAAGCCAGTGCCTAATATAATTCCAAATTCAGGCTCAAAATCGCCTATTTTCTTGCGGATAAATCCTGTGGTTTCTTCTATCAATTGATACATACGTACAAAAAAACTAATTTAATCAAACTTAACTTAATTTTTTTGCACGTACAAATCACTTAACTTTTTTTAATTATGCGAAAGTTCTCTTGTAGAAGCCTTTCCTGGAGAAGTAATGAACAATAATAAAAAGGTAATGAGGCCATTGATAATAATTAAATCTAGTCCTATTACATAAGGTGTATAAACTTCGATAACGTAAGTCTTCAAGACATACAAAATAACTGGCGAGATCACACAGATAAATGGCACCCATTTATCTTTAACAGCGTATTTCGTTAATATGCCGAAGACAAATAAGCCTAATAAAGGTCCGTATGTATAACTAGCAGCAGTAAAAATCGCATTGACAACCGAATCATTATTAATCAATTTGAACACTAAAATCACCAATAGCATGACGATTGAAAATCCAAAGTGTACATAGTTACGTTTCTTTACCAGTATTGGATCATTTGGATTCTCCTTTTTATTGAAATTTAAGAAATCTATACAATAAGAAGTCGTTAAAGCAGTCAAAGCGGAATCAGTAGTCGCAAATGTAGCTGCTGTCAATCCCATCATGAAAATAATGGCAGGAACAAGCGTCAGATGATTTAAAGCAATTTCAGGATACAAATAATCGCGCGTTGCAAGTTTTGATACATCGATTCCATTTTTTGCAGCATAGATATATAAAAGAGCTCCAACGGCCAAAAAGAAGATATTGATCACCACAAATACACTGGTGAACGTAATCATATTCTTTTGAGCCTCTTTGATTGTACCCATAGAAAGATTCTTTTGCATAAGATCTTGATCTAGACCAGTCATCGCAATTGTTACGAAAATACCTCCTAAAAATTGTTTCCAAAAATTCGCTTTACTACCCACGAAATCGTCCCAGAAGAAAATTTTAGAATAACTACTTTCTTTTACCGCTTCAAAAGTGTCCACAATTCCAAAACCAAGTCCTTTTGCCATAAAGAAAATTGACAAAATAACCGCAGTAATTAAGAACGTTGTTTGTAAGGTATCCGTAACAATAATTGTCTTAAGTCCACCTTTATTTGTATATAACCAAATTAAAATCAGACAGATCACAACAGTAACAACAAAAGGCACATTCCAAGCATCAAAGATAAAGTGTTGCAATACGATGGCAACCAAGTATAAACGAAAAGCGGATCCAATCGTTCTTGAAACTAGAAAAATTGCTGCTCCTGTTTTATACGTCGTATGTCCAAATCGTTCTTCTAAATACGTGTAAATAGAAGTTAGATTCATCCGATAATACAGGGGAAGCAAAACATAGGCGATAATTATAAAACCTACTGCATTACCCAATACGAATTGAAAGTAACTGAACTCAGAAGCACCAACAGCACCAGGTACAGAAATAAAGGTTACACCAGACAGTGCCGTACCGATCATACCAAAGGCAACCATATACCATTTTGAATTGCGATTAGCAACAAAGAAAGTCGAATTGTCTGAAGACCCCTTTGATGTAAAATGTGCTACAGCAAGCAAAACAGCAAAGTAGATGATTAAAAAAGATAATAAAATTATTGGTGACATAAGTTTGTTTTATAATTAGGTTATGTGTTTAATGTGTTTCTTGGTAAGTTTCAATAGCTTGGCGAACATTACCAAATTTCTCCAATAAATCTGTTGCCTCTGCTTCTGTTGCATTCGTTTCATCCATAATAATACGAACACCACGTGCCACCAACTTATGGTTGGACAATTGCATGTCCACCATTTTATTTCCTTTCACACGACCTAATTGAATCATGATAGAGGTACTCAACATGTTTAACACTAATTTCTGAGCTGTACCTGCTTTCATACGTGTAGAACCAGTAACAAACTCTGGCCCTACAATTACTTCTATTGGAAATTGAGCTTCCGCAGCAATCACTGAGCCTCCATTACACACAATACAACCTGTTGCTAACCCTGCAGCATTTGCCGCCTTTAGACCACCAACGACATATGGAGTCGTACCCGAAGCCGCAATGCCAATAATAACATCTTTCGCATTGATGCTATACTCTGATAAATCTTTCCACGCCTGTTCCATATCATCTTCTGCGAATTCTACCGCTTTTCGAATCGCTACATCACCCCCAGCAATTAGGCCGATAATCCAGTCAAATGGAACACCGTATGTTGGAGGACATTCTGAAGCATCCAAAATCCCTAATCGTCCACTAGTACCAGCACCAATATAAAAAACACGACCTCCATTTTTCATTTTAGCTACACATTCATTTACAAGTACCTCTATTTGAGGAATAGCTTTCTCCACAGCAATCGGAACTGTTCTATCTTCGTTATTAATATTGGTTAACAACTCCAAAACAGTCATTTTTTCTAAATCTTGGTAATTCGATTCTTTTTCGGTTGTATTTATCATTCTATAGTGTAATTATCCTTAATTCTATTGTAACAACGTTCGAATATCAACAAATTGATATCCTTCTGTTTTTAATTGATCTATCATTTTACCCAAATGATCATAAAATTTATCCTTCCTACGCGCATCAGTACCCATATGTACTAGGATGATGAATCCATTTAAACCATCTGCCTTTTCATTTTCTTTCCAAATTCCTTTTTCGATATCTGCTGATGAAAGATATTTTTTGCCCATTTCTGGATATGTGTAATCGGCAGCTGTACGCAAACCTGGCGTATAATTAACAGGAATATACCCCATCTCTTTACTCCATGCGACAATATCTTTGTTATACCATTCGTATGAAGGTATATAATATTTATTGTCATTTACTCGAAAACCTAGTTTTTCCAATTCCCTAAAATTCGCTTCCAAATCATGTACAAACGAATCTTTTGTCACTAATAAACCAGCTCGATCTCCCCAATCACTCACTAGCAAATGTTTATCTGAATGAGCAGAAATATAATGATTATTTCTTTTTATTTCGATTACTAGGGGACGAAATTTTGGTTCTCTTAAGAAATCTCCCGTCAAAAAAAATGACCCTTTTACAGATTTATTTTTTAATGTTTTGAGAACTTTCAATCCCCCCTCTGCTAAATCATGTCCAGTGAAAACAAGCGCTATTTGTTTTAGCGAACGATCGCCTCTAACTACCGCACCATAAGCATCCACAACTACTTTTTTCCTTGAGGCTCCTCCAGTGCCTTTTGCTCCTGAGAAGCCAGCAGATAAATCAGCGAAGCAGTCCCATCCATTGTCGGTTCATTCGTACTATAATCACCGTAATCATCATGATAAACAACCAGATTACTCTGGAAAGCTTGATATGGATCTTCATTGACTAACTTGATACCAATCAAATTTCTATATGTAGAAGTCATAATCGGCCCATCAACCAATCCCCCATCTATCGGAAAATTCTTTAAATGAGTAAAAGCAGAATGTGGATTTACTGGAGTATCTCCCCACGCAGGCAAACCATATACCATACTTGTTCCCCAAGGATTGGTACCAAATAACCAATCTATATTTGCTTGTGCTAATTCATCAAATTGAGCATCATCTGTCAACTCTTTATACCATAAACATTGTATAGCAAAAGAAACAGTCAAATTGTTGCTGCACCAAATAAAAGGAACACCTCTATAAAATGCATTTTCTTTTGCTCGAGTAAAAACCTCTTCTATTCCCGATTTATAATATGAGACAATCTCCTCGCGATCATTGCCTTTTAATTGTTTCCCTAATTCGTAGTGACCAAGATTAATGAACGGATACCACTGATAATGTGCAGCAGTATCTGTGATCATCCAAGGTGTAATCTTTTCTTGGCGAGCATATTCGAAGGCATGTTTTAAAAACTTATTGTTCTTACTCGTTTCATAAAACATAGCACCTGCTAGTTCCATATCATCCACCCAATTATCCTCTGCATAAATATAAGGTGATTTCACAGATACTGTTTGTGTTACACCTGGCTTTATTAAAGCAAAATCGTAAGCAGTTTTTGCTTTTTTAGCTAACGTTTTCGCATATTTTTTATCCTTATTTTGAAACAAAGAACTACCTAAATGAAAGGCACTCGAAAATTTTGCTGCCGTAGAACTTGTGCCTGTCGTATTATTCATGAATTTACCACGTTGTTGTGGTTCACCATCAATAAAATAAACGGGTCTTTCAAATCCTCTTCCATAGAAAGGATCCTCTCCTGGCATTCTCATATTCGTATGATCACGATCATCCGCAATCTGATTAAATAGCAGGTTAGGAGCTGGATGCATCTTCAACAACCAATCTAGTCCCCATTTAGCCTCATCCAACACATCTGCCCGACCATTCTTTCCATCCAAGCCATTTGCTTGTTTTTGATCAGCAAATACCTTTGGAAAATCACGATAAGCAGCCAGCAAATGATAAGTCGCATTTGCGGATGTAGTCGAATATTGCAAATAATCTGAAGCATCATGCCAACCACCACCAGCGTCAATATGTGTACTGTCAGCAATTCCTACTCGACCAGCATGCATCGTAAACCCATCATGCGTATGACAACTATCTTTCAAATACGGATTAAAGAGCGTCCTTTGCTGACGCATATAACGAAGTGCAAAATCCGCAGCTCCTTTATAAACGTCTTTTCCAATCTTAAAAACAGGAGATTTTACATCTCCAACCACTAAATAATAAGAACCTGTATCACGATAAACAGAAAAATCAAACCTATAGCTTTGAATAAATGGCCCATAAGCACCATAATCTTTCCCTATCTTGTTTGAATATACACGCTTCTGAGTTTTTGCATCAATCAAGTCAAAACTTTCGTACTTTCCCTTTTCTTTCGAACCAAATACCGCTACTTTTATTCCTGCAGGTGTATATCCTAGCTGGTTTACTCGAATCCATGCTTGCTCCTGCGCTTTCGCAAAGCTAAAAACAAAACATGCAAAAACAAGCAAAAAAGTTAGATATAAATGTAATAAGTTTTGGTTATTTAATTTCATAATTAAGATTATTTATAATCTAAAATTTCAACTTAACTATTTTCCCATCCATTGTACTACAGATTAATCCATTTTTTCCGACAACTAACAGCGGGTTAATCATCCCATTTGAAATTTTATACTGCCATAATAAACGGCCAGATTTAGCATCTACAGCTGATAAGAGCCCTGAATGACTTGGCACAAAAACAACCTTACCATTTGTGCTGATAGCCGAAGGCGTTAATTCATAAGGAAGTTTCAATGTAGATTTCCAGGAGATTTCCATATGATTCTCTCGTGCTGAAACTCCCAACAAATCACCATCCATTGTTTTCACATAAACATATTTATGATCTAAAGATAAACCCATAGATTCTCGCACTCGAATCGTATCTCTTTTTTCTCGCCAAATAACCCGTCCATCTTTAGCATCTAAAGCTGTCATGAAACGATCTGGAGCAACAACAAAAACTCTATTATTTACCGCAACTGGGTAACAAGCTGCTGCAGAAAACATGCGATTCGATTGTCCATTATTCCATTCCCATACTAAGGCGCCCGTTTTGGCATTTAATGCATAAAATCCATTACCCCATGATCCAAAAATGATCAGACCCTTATAAAACGTTGGCAAAGTAGACACATAACCTTTCACATTTTTAAAATCCCACTTTTGCTGTCCAGTAGTCACATTTAAAGCTCTAAAAACACCATCAGATCCACCGATATAAACAGTATTGTTATGAATTAAAGGAGAACCAAGTACGGCTTTCTCCGTGGCAATTTTCCATTTTAATGCACCATTTTCTGCATTTAGACCATAAATATAATGATCCGAAGAACCAGCCACAACGATACCATTACTCACTGCTGGGGTTGAATAAACTTTACCCCCTGTTTTGAATGACCACTTCTTCTTACCCGTCTTACTATCTAAAGCAAAAATATCTCCTGAAGTATTTGCGGTAATAACTAAATCGCGATAAAGAGCCATTCCTGCTCCAATATCACTAGCATCTTGAAATGCCCAAGTTTCCGAAACAAGGTTTGCATATTTTTTATTGACAGCATAATTAGGTCTAGGATAGCTTCCTTTGTCCGATTCAAAATGATGATTTTTCAACGGTATAACAGCCCAAGGGTTTAAGTTTGTCCCATTTGCTAGTCTTTCTTGATAGGTTGCTTTATCCGAATCTATTGTTACAATATTATAGCCCCCAAACTCTTTATTAGCACGCAAATTAGATCTTCCCATTACACCAGGAATGCCTTCCCAATTGTACATTTTATTTGTATGACCATGTCCACACAATGCCAATTGCACATTTCTTGTTTTCACACGATCCAACGCTTCAAACCAATTATTTAAAGAAGAGTCCTGAGGATAATGATTGATATAGATTAAAGGGGTATTTTTATCTGGATTGGCATTAAATATAGAATCCATCCACACTAAATTTTCTCTAGGGATTTGTCCTGGACTCATGCGCATATTAGGTCCTGAGTTTGTCCCCAGAAACATGAATCCTTTATGTTTAAAAAAGAACGTTTCCCCTCCAAAAACACGACGAAACGTATTTGCCCCATTTTCAGACCAATTACCATCATGATTACCTGGAATGACATACCAAGGTAATTGCAGGCTATCCAATATCTGTTTTGCCAATTTTAACTCATGATCCGCACCAAATTCTGTGATATCACCCGATAAAATAACAAAATCAATACCTTGTAATGTGTTGAGATCCTTAACCGTTCGTCGTAAATCGTCTGCTCCAGTACCACTACCAACATGTGTATCTGTCACATGTGCAAATTTGAAAGATTGCCCTTTTGAAATGCTAAAAGCAAAAATCAGCGCAATAATAATCAAGTAGGTTCTTTTTATCATCATAGGAATTAAATCGTATCGTAAATATACTTGAAAAAAATATAAATAATGCATGTTTGTGCAATTTTATATATATTTTAAAAGCAAACAAGCAAATTAAAATCAATGCACCTAACTCGTCTATACAAAAACGAGCCACCTAAATAGATGGCTCGTTTTATTTAATTAATTAGGTCATTGATTTGATTACCAACCTTTTGTTTGACTTAGCTTATATCCTTTTGCACTATATTCATTCACCTGCTCTAGTCCAACAGGAGACATATAAGAACGATCGGTAAAAGGTTCACGATTTTGAACATCTTCTACGCGGTAGAAACCTACGATCTGATCGCCATTTGTACCATCATAAGTTATGGTATTACCATTAGCATCTACAACTTTCAACAAATTTTTCTTACTTGCATTCAATAATGCAGGTATATCTTGTGCAGCATTAATCCATGGGCCCAAGAAGTAATCATTATTCTTGCTAAAATCCATGTAATTCAATTTCTTCCAGCGCTTGATATCCAACAATCTCAACCCTTCAAACACAAATTCCATTCTACGCTCACGACGGATTTCCCACATTAACGCCGAAACATCAGCATCTCTAGCAGGATCATTCGCAATAGCCCCCAGCATCAAAGGAGCTGTTTTCTTCACGCCCTTAGCAGTAGCAACGGCATCCAATGGACGATTACGGATGGCATTGATCGATTTATCCACATCGCCTTGTGTTACGGCCGCAGCACCAAAACCTTCCACTAAAATTTGTTTTGCCTCAATCCAGTTTAACACCACCTCAGCTAAACGAATGACAGGAGCATCAGAAGTATTGGTATTGGATGACCAAGCCGCTGGATATGTTTTTCCTAAATAAGACAGTGCTTCGCGAGATGCAAACTTAAATGCATAAAACAAGGTAGAAGACGACGTTAACGGTTTTTCATAAAATGTAGCTTCAAATCGTGGATCACGAGTTAACGCTAAATCTTTAAGACTAAAACTATTTGCATTTGCTACAGATGAGCTTTGAAAAGGTTGTCCATCATTACAGATAAATGATTTCACCAACATTAGGTTCGCCGCATTTCCCTGTCCTTCTGTACCATTACTATATGAACCTACACTGTGGGTAGCACTTTTACCACTGTCATAGGCTCTATATAAAATAACCTCCTTATTGCTACTTAAATCTTCTGAAGCAAATAAACTTTTGAAATCACTTGTAAAGCTATAACTACCCGAATTCATCACAACTTCCGCTGCCTTTTGAGCCATTTCCAAATATTTCTTTGCGCGATCTTTGTCCAAATTATGGTAGTACAGATATGATCCTTCAAACAGCATCAAACGCGAAATAAAAGATGCCGCAACATATTTATTCAGATACTGTTTACCATCATTGGCACGCATATTATCCAAAACATACTGAAAATCATCGTATACATGATCCATCACAACAGCACGGCTATCGCGATCTTTATACATCAATTCAACATCGGTATCTTTCAGCTCCTTATCAAAGTAAGGAACATCTCCAAACACTTCTACTAAACGACTATATTCAAAACCTCTGAAGAATCGAGCCACAGCTGTCCAATGACGATAAGTTTCATCATTAATATTTGGTTTTGTCTTATTTTCTATTCGATCAATAAAAATATTGGCTCTCCGTACATAAGTAAAACTCCAGGTAGGCCCCGAATATTGTCTTAACATATCAGGTGTTTCCATCAATGCAATTGTGCTTGAGTATTGATTTTTCCGTGAAGTGGGAACAGAATTTTCAAAGTTATCCTGGATATTCTTTTTTGTTAAGTCATCGGAAAAATTATATCCTGTTACTGGCGCAAATGCAGTTGCAAAACCAGTATTATAACCTGTAAAGTAATTCGGATAAAATCCATTTGCATATAAGCGCAGGGCTAATTCATTCCCCCAACCTTTTTCATCTTCTAGACTTGTTAGTTGATTGCGATCTAGCACATCTTTATTACACGATGATAGCACCAGAGCAGCCCCTAAAGCCAGAAATACTATTTTTTTTGTAAATTTCATTGTCGTAAATTTTAAAAATTAACTTGAACACCAAAAGAAACGGATTTAAACATAGGTGTACCAACACCTGTTCTACCTGAATTATAGTTTGTATCATTAAAGATAGAGAAACCATTAATTGCTTCTGGATCTACAGGCAATCCATTCAAATGATCAAATGTAAAGAAGTTTTCAAGTGATGTATATACTCTGGCAGACTTAATAAAAGCTTTATTCACGAATGAAGCTGGTAATGTATACCCCAATGTGATATTTTTAACACGCAAATAGGACATATCCAATAAATAACGTGATTGTTTCACCATATTGTTAGCATCATTACTTGCTGCATTATTGTACGCCCGTGGATAGAAAGCTTCCAAATTATCAGCTGACCAGAAATTATCTGCAATAGCGGATGGCATTGCACCATCTGAAGCATTATACCCAGGGATCGTTAAGAAACCATTTCCCCATATTTGACGTTTTCCTACACCCTGGAAGAATGCTGAAAAATCAACTCCTTTATAGTCTAATCCTAAACGGAATCCATATTCATAACGAGGCGTTTCATTACCAATAAGCTCTAAATCACCATGATCATCAACTGTACCTGCACCTGAATTAATCTGTCCATCACCATTCAAGTCAGCAAATTTAACATCACCAGGACCAAATCTAAAGTTACTATTTGTCGGGAATGTATTGTATGCAGCATTCGGATCGCTCAGTTTATTCATCACCTTACCCTCGACAGTTGTTGTCACCAATTTACCGTCAGCTCCATATTCAAAATCTCCTGCTTGGTATAGCCTATCAGTACGATACCCCCAGATCTCTCCTACTTTTTTTCCATTATAGAAATTGCTTAACACTCTGGTATCTGTATATTTTAAGATCGTTGTCGTTGCATCCGAGAATGTTCCTCTTAAATTTACACCTAATCCATTCTCAAATCGATGATTGAAATCCAACGCTAATTCATAACCTTGTGTACGCAATGCACCAAAATTACCTTGTGGAGCAGGGGCACCAAATGTTGCACTGACATCCCCACTTGGAACAATCATATTTTTGGTATCTCTTCTGTACCAATCGAACACGATTCCAAATTTATTCTTGAACATCCGCATATCCACTCCAAAATCGGTCGTTTCAATTTTTTGCCATTTCAATTCATCACGAACGGCAGACGGTGCTCCAATGCTGTACAGGCGACTTCCATCACTACCTAACCAAGCCAAATCTCCACCAATCATTGTGGAAGTATATAAACTTGGAGGAACCGTCTGATCTCCGATGGAACCCCAAGAACCTCTAAACTTCAATTGATTCAACGCAGGCTTAGCCCATTCCATAAAACTTTCTTCAGATGCTACCCAACCTGCTGAGAAGGATGGAAACCATTGCCATTTTAAGTCTGTAGGAAACTTCGAAGCACCATCATAACGGATATTTGCTTCCGCCAAATATTTGTTTTTGTAAGCATAATTAACACGACCAAAATAACCTAATTGTGCTTCCCATGACGCGTCTCCTTTAGCCTGTTGAGCTGCGGTATTCACACCAAAACCTAATTGTGGATTTTCAATATCTAGCAAATTAAATGTCTGCGAAGAGTTCATATTATAATCCAATGTCACGCGATTGATACCCGCAATAAACTTGAATTCATGGTCATCACTGACATTTAAATTATACGTCGTGAATGCATTAATTGTATTATTCCGACGAGCTCCTGAAGCCCTTAAGTAATGATCGGGATTCGCTCCATTAGCTGTATAAGTATAATAATTAAGGTCGTAAGCAGGCATAGCACCTGCAGCACCTGCATCTACAACTTGACCGTCAGCATTTACATATACCAGATTACCTCCTGTGTTTTTACGAGGAACACCAGCAACCCAAGAATCTGCGGCAGTAAAACGCGTACCTGGCTGAGTCGTAATTTCTTCTTGATTAGAGAATGTATAGTCAAAATCGACCTTCCAGTTTTTCATGATATTAACGGTCGCACCTAAGTTCAGGTTAATATAATTATTTTGGAAACTCGCTGTATTTGCCGAGGAAATTTCACTCCATGGGCTGCGAATCTTGTGGCCGTTTTCATCCAGTCCCATAGGATATAAGGAACTCCAACGGTAAAGATATAACCATGGATCTGCAGTTGTTGAGTTTGTTGTATATGGATATTCTTTCTTCCTTCTGGAAACCATGGCACCACCACGAACGGTTAGGTATTTGTTAATCTCTGATGATAAACGCAATGCTGCATTTGCTCTACTGAATTTATCGTGGTCGGTAGGTTTCATCATACCAGACTGATTCAATAACCCCATGCTTAACGTGTAATTCGTTTTACCCGATGTTCCATTGATACTTAAATCGTGCTGAGAAGTTGGAGCTGTTTTACGGATCATATAATCTTCTGGATTATAGGTTCTCACCCCATATTTTTTGGTGGGCTCAGCAGGATTAACATACCAATCGCGTCCATATACGGTAGGATCATCTGCCCCAATTGAATTTCCATATTTTTGTTTCCAATCCAATGCTCTTTGATAACTTTCTCTGTTGATTTTATAAAAAGCACCCGTTTCTGATTCCCCTACACGTTCAGCAGCTTCCAATGAATATTTTAAGGCATTTACATCCCCCATATTATAGTCTACAGCCGAATTTTGAAAAGAGAAGTTATTCGAATAATTGATATTAAATTTTTCACCTCCCTGCGCACCTTTTTTGGTTGTAATCAATACAACACCAAAAGCCGCTTTAGAACCATAAATAGAAGCCGCTGCTGCATCTTTCAATACAGAGATCGATTCCACATCTGCAGGATTAACCAATTGAATGCTTGGAATCTCCACATTATCCAATAAGATCAATGGACTTGATCCACCTGTGATAGATCCCATCTGACCACGGATTTTCATCACAGGATCAGAACCAACTTCACCACTCGGTACAACCACAGTTAAACCTGGCGTTGTTCCTTGGATACCACGCCCCACATCAGCAATAGCTCTTCCTTGCAAATTGTCTTTAACAGAAATTGAAGATACAGCTCCCGTTAAATTCCCTTTCTTTTGTGTACCATAACCAACAACAACAACCTCATCCAAAGATTCATTGCTTGATTCTAGGCTTACATTCATTGTATTCGAGACTACGACAACATCCTTTGTCGTATACCCAACAGATGTGAATCTCAGTTTACTACCAACTGCGGCATTAATTGTAAATTGTCCTTTCGAATCAGTCTTTGTGGAAGTAGTCGCTCCTACAACGGTTACGCTTACCTCAGCCATAGGGCCCTCAGGACCTGTCACAACACCCTTAACTGCATTCTGAAGTGCAGTTTTAGAGGAGGCTAAAAGCGATTGTGTTACTTGAGGATTATTTAAAATTCCTTCCTTTTTCACAAAGGAAAATGATTCAGAAGGAATACCCAATCCAAAAGCAATAGAAAATAGTATAAATTTTCTCATTGATTATCGAGTTAAAAAATAAATGATTTTTATATTAATGTTTAATTTGTCTTTATTCAAAATCAGGGTATAATAAATACTTTTTACGCATCTGTTTATATTCCTTTAAATCATCTGCCCAAGAAGCTCTGATTTGATCTTCTGTTTCACCTGCCATGATCTGTTTTCTTAGCTGATCAGTCCCTGCCAGCTTATCAAAAAATTCTGGTCTAGCAAAAAACGTTGATTTATCTGGTGTCTTATTATAGAAATCCAATAAGTAACTTAACGTAAATTTATGGGTAGCCGGAACGATATTTCGCAAGTCTACACCGTAATTAATAGCTCCTTTACCTTCAACATGTTTAGACATCCCATGACGATCTCCAGGAGTGAATGTGAATGATCCATATACAGGATTTGTATAACCAATGATTTGAAATGGCCAGTCTGTTCCACGTCCCACAGAAATATCCGTTCCTTCAAAAAGACAAAGTGATAAATACAAACGAACAGAAAGTTGGTTGGGTAAGCTAGGAGAAGGAATAACAGGTAGATCATACATCATCTTATGATTATATCCTTGAACAGGCACGATCGTTACATCACATTGTTTTCCATCCGCTAACCATTTTTCCCCATTAATCATTTTCGCTAATTCACCAATTGTCAAACCATGCACCATAGCTATTTTATGCCAAGAAACAGCAGATTTGAATTTATCGTCTTTACGAACAGGACCATCAACTTGATCTCCATTTGGATTAGGACGATCCAACACGATTAATTTTTTATTATATTTTGCACACAACTCCATTACCCGATGTAAGGAGGTGATGTATGTGTAAAAGCGAGCGCCAACATCTTGCAAATCAAAAATCATCACATCAATTGAATTGACAATGGAATCTTGCTTTTCATTGCCCCCATATAACGTATATAGTGGAAGACCCGTTTTTGAATCTACATCATTAGCAAATTTCTCCCCTCGTTCTACATCGCCGCGAAAGCCATGCTCAGGAGCAAAGGCAAATTTCAAATCTACTTTTTCACGCAACAATACGTCAACTAAATGCTCTTTAGATGCGCCTACGATGGAAGTTTGATTACCCATTATACCGACCTTCTTACCGTTCAATTTTGGTAAATAGCGCGATAATTGATCCGCTCCAGTAAGGACATGAGCGGGTTGATTCTTAGAGGTATTACCAATAATAGCTGATTTGCTAGCACATGAAATGAATGAAAGAATACTCGTAAATGCAAGAAATGCAAATAGCTTTTTCATAATTAATTTAAAAAATTGATGATAATGAAGTTTTCACCTATTATAAATAATAAATAACTTGAGATAAAAGTAAGTAGATGTTTTCGTTTTTTTTATTAAATCACTCACAAAAACGCAAAACAAGGTGAGTACTCACTTTTATTTCAAAAAAATCATCTTAACTATTTTTTAACTGTATTTAACTTAAAAAGTGTTAAAAAATATATAAATAGCTGAAAAATAATACAATATATATACATAAAATTTTTACAAAAATGAAACATAGTGTATAAAAAACACACAAATGAAACATTATTGTTACAATAAAACAACTAAGCACAAAACGGCATATATCATTGTGATAAAGAACAAAATAAAATAGATTTCCTATAATATTTATACATCCATAAAAACTCGTTAATTGTAAAAACCCGATTAAAAAAACAAAAAAAAGGAGCCTGACTGGGCTCCTTTAAAAACAAATCATTTTTTTATTATTTCGCTATAGCAGACAAGTGTAAATCTGTCAATCTTTTTCTCAATTTTACCATAAAGTCATTTCCAGGATCTGATTTACTGGTGATGTAGTTGGGATCTGTTTCTTTCCAATATTTTGTTTTGCGAAAAGCTGTATACTCATGATGACCTAAAACAAATTCAATTGGGTATTTCTTTTTTAACTGACGAATAAGTGCTTCGTTGGCATCCAATTGTGCTGTAGTGAGTGGGAACTTGTCTCCCCCTATATTCTCAATACCGATTGCACAATAATTTAAACCAATTGTATGTCTTGCAAACACCGTATCAGGAAGAAATTGGTAAATGGTGCCATCCCGATCAATAACATATTGGGAAGAAACATTCAAGGGACTGGCTTTTGTGAGCTCAGGCCTACCTGGTAATCGAACAGGATTAAAAGTAGCAAAGGTAGCCTTTACACTATTGTTTGCTGTCCAATGTACCACTATCATCGTTGGCTTTATAACAGCTTTTTCCTGTATAACACCATGTCGATTTTTCAAATAATCGAGTGACAATTGCTCTCGTTCCGCATTCCAAGTGATTGGTTTTTGAATGATTTTCGGTGTTTGGGCATAAATCCAAATTGGAAATATAGCAAAAATGAATTTCAAAAGATATTTCATATGAATATGTCTATTTATTTTAATATGAAGAAGAAAGCCGCACATAGCGGCTTTCAAATATAAATCATTCTTTAATATCCCACCAAACTGGATACGACCAAATATCATCATTTAGTGCACTTGGGTGTGAAGCTTTCAAGTTATCGGCATTATAATTAATTTCATGAGAAACCTGACGTACTCTCCTGAATTGCTTACCTTGTGGTATTTTCGTTTGAGCCGCAGCAGTAGCAGTATATTCGTAGGGGACTTTCCATCCCGGATAAACCAAATTGCTAAAATCATATCTTCTCATATCATTCCAGTTTTGCTGCGAGAATGATAATGCGATGAACTTTTGTGTCATGATCTTTGCTAACGTGAGATCTGCTGCTGTTCCGATACCCTTAGTAAGAAAATCATCAATCTTATTCTGCGCCATAGGAGATTTACTTACGTTTTCATTTCCATAAGTATTCAATTTGATATTCATCAAATCAATATGACCTTTAATACCTGCTGCGTATGCGCTAAATGCACCTGCTTTATCTCCTTTATTAAATAAAACTTCTGCTTTGATAAAGCACATTTCAGGATACCCCAATAAATGTGTCGGTGCATCTGGACGTGAATAAAATGTACCGGACGCAGCGACTACCCCATCTTTCCATTTATAGGTATCCGAGACATCGGTATCGTATCCTTTTGAGCTACTCTTCACAGATACATATACAGTATCTCCCCAGCGAGCGTTATTTGCTGTATTTACGTACCAAGAATGAGGAGCTACGGTACGCCCATTACTTTGAATAGCCGTGTTCTCTGCATTATAGGAAGGCGTAATAGGCCCTGAATTCATGCGGATATTTGACTGCATATCCACACCTTTGGAACGAACAAATTTCTTTGGATAGCCATATTCTGCCCAGGGAAGCAGTTTATCCGCTCGTGGATCTTCAACCCCTTTATTATCAAAGTTGATTAACAAATCTTCATACCATTTGGTAACAAGTGTGTTGGTGTTCATACCTGCATTATCAAAAACAATAGCTGTTTTTACGGGATCAGCGAATAAAATATCTCCAATATTATCGGAAGGATCATCCACATGTGAAACTACAGTACTTTCACCCACTGCTAAAGGAGCTTTTGCTAATGCAGCTAAAACATCATCAGGTTTGTATAGACTAGATTTTTTAGATAAATTATTTAACCATCTTGCTTTCAGTCCATAGCACAATTTCAACCATTTATTAACATCTCCTCCGTTCCAGCTATCTCCTTCAGATAATGCGGTAGCTGTATTCGGTTGCGTTTTATTAAAATACTCTATTGCCTTATCGATATCAGCGAGACACCCTTCATAAATGGTTTTTCCATCATCAAACTTAGGGGTATTAATTTCTCCCAACGCTTCAGTATAAGGCATTTCGCCATACCAATCCGTCATCAACATAAATCCCATTGCTTTAATCGCTTTCAAAGCTCCTAAATAATGATAGGCATTTTCCGCAGTGGCTTTTTCTTCCAAATCTTTGAAATTGGAACCCGCTCCAACAAAAAAGAATTGATAAGGTGTCGTGGACATACCCGCAATTGGGTTCCATCCTGCTGCCATACTTTGCTGTGCTGTACTATTCACAAATGTTAATTGTTGCGTAACAAATCCAGCTCTTGTACCAGCAGTTCCTTGCGCATATAAATAATAATGTTGGATCCATGCCAACCTACTCTGTACAGAAGCAACAGTACTAGAAGGTGTATTCGGATCCACATTGATATCTAACCAATTTTTACTACAAGATGAAAACAAAGTCAAAACCAGTAGTAGTGAAACTATTTTTTTATATTTATTCATGACTTTTCTATCTTAAAATTTAAAGTTTAAACCAAACATGACTCCTGCTGTATTAGGCACACCGTTAAAGTCAATACCTACAGAACTTGAACCCGTAACACCGGAACCAGCAGCTGAGGTTTCAGGATCCATTCCTTTATAATTTGTCAACAACCATAGATTTGTTCCTGTTACAGTCGCAGTTAAGCCTTTTACAACCTTCGAGATTCCTGCATTTTTAAGCACTCCGTTTGAAAAATTATAAGACATGGAAACATTCCGTAATCGCAACCAATTTGTGTTAGTCATAAAGTTTGCACTTTCTCTGGCATAATAATCACTCCAGTAATCTTGAATGATTTTTCTTCCACTTGTCTGTACGCCTTTAATATCATAAAATTGATCTGCTAAAAAGGTAAAGGTTTTATCGTCATAAATAGGAGCTTGTTCTGTACCCCCGTTGCGAACTGCTCCAGTCAAAACTAATTCATCTCTGTTTTCTGAACGTTTACTCATACCATTGATCGTCATGGCATAATCTGTTCCATTGTAAATATCTCCACCAATACGAAAATCCAACAAGAATGATAGATTGAAGTTTTTATATGTAAAACTATTATTGAATCCGCCGGTCAGTTTCGGTTCACGGTTACCAATATGATAAGTTGTTTGATTATCACTCGTCGGCATTCCTGTATTGGCATCTAAAACTACTTTACCATCTGACGTACGTGTCCATTTAGATCCCGATATACCCATAAAGTTTCCGCCATTGAAAGACGCCGCTTTCGCGTTTCCTACCTGAACATCAGTTACGTAAAGAATATTAACTCCAGCCAATAAATTATCTACAGTTCCTTTATTCTTAGACATGTTCAAGGTTGACTCCCATACAAAATCTTGCTTTGCAATAGGCTTTCCAGTTAATGACAGTTCCATACCTTTATTGTAGATATCACCTCCATTTACAGACACAAAGATATATCCCGTCGATTGACCTAATCGTGGAGAAAGAATCTGGTTGTAAGAATTATTCGTGTAATAAGCATAATCGACTCCTAATCTTCCTCCAAAGAATCGTAGTTCTGCACCTACTTCAAATGAACCTGTCGTTTCAGGTTTCAACAAAGGATTACCTTTTTGCCAATTGTTTCCCACTCCAACGATACCTCCCAAGTACTCAATAGGTCTCCATAGATACGTATTGGTCACGTATGGGTTTGCATCCTTACCTACTCTAGCCCAAGAAGCACGCAATTTTCCAAAACTCAACCAATCTAATCCTGCATCTTTCAATAGTTCTGTAAACACAAAGCTACCACCAACAGATGGATAGAAATAAGATCTGTTTTCAACTGGCAAAGTAGAAGTCCAATCATTTCTTCCCGTAACATTTAAAAACAGCATGTTTTTATAGGAAGCTCTCAATTCGCCATATAAACCAAATAGTCGTTTTGTAGCATTGTTAACTCTAAACTGTTTATTGGATGCAGCAATATTTTCAAAACTATAAAAATTATCTACCTCAAAATGGTATCCCATTCGTTGGTTATTCGTGGTTTTCGTTTGCTCTGAGAAGAATCCAACTAAAGCACCCAAATCAAAATCTCCTACTTTTTTATGAAAATCAGACATCAAGTTAGATGACCAGTAATTATATTTAAAATCACTCTCTGACATCATTCCATCTTGCCATATTTTTTTTACAGCTCCCCCTTCTGCTAAAGTTGTCGAATTTTTAGTTAAGTAACTATCCATACCTACACGGTAGGAAACATTCCACCAATCATAAATTGGTAGATTTGCATTGATACTTCCCGTAATACGTTCGGTATTATCGCCAAGAATATTTCGATTAATTGTCCAGTAAGGATTTTCAATATCTTCTTCTAAGGGCTGTAGTCCTTCAAACATCCGATATTTTGTACCATCATCGTTGAGGTATTTCTTCATATCGTCGCTTCGAGACCATCCATATAATGATTCCAAAGCACCTGTTCCGCCTGATCCATATAATCCAGCAGAAGTCAACGTTTTATCTGTATTCGCTAAGGAATAGCCAACATTAGCCCCTACTGTTAATTTTCCAAACTTTTGATCTCCGTTAAATCTAAATGTCGTTTTATTGAAACTTGTGTTTGGAATGATCCCTTTTTGATCAAAGCGAGAACCTGATAAGTAAAACGAACCATTTTTATTTCCACCTGATAAATTTACGGAGTTATCAAATATAGTTGAGTTTTGAAAGAAATCTTTTGTATTATCATAGATTACATCATCTGCTCCAAATTTTTCTCCCCAAGATTGTGTGGTATAGGTATCAAGTGCACCTGCACTATTGTAATACCCTCGTTTATATTTGCCTTGTTGCTCTGGCAGTCTATTCACCCAATTATTAGAAACGCGACTGGAGAACCCAATTTCTGTCCGACCATCTTGTCCTTTTTTAGTTGTGATGATTATTGCACCTGCCGCAGCTCTGGAACCATATAATGCTGCTGCTGCTGGCCCCTTTAAAACGGAAACGTTATCAATATCTTCAGGATTAATATCCATCACACGATTGCTATTGGAAGATGACGTCGCCTGAGCACCATCAAAACTACTATTTCCCCCTATTACAGTAGAGTTATCATAAATAACACCATCTACGACAAATAGCGGTTGATTATCTCGTTCTAATGAAGTACCTCCCCTTAAAATAATTTGCGCTCCTGCACCTGCAGCACCCGAAGATTGCGTTACATTAACACCCGCTATTTTACCTGCTAATGAGTTGACAACATTGGCCGTTTTATTCTTCATCAACTCATCCGCTTTAATATCTTGGACAGCATATCCCAACGCTTTTTTCTCCTTCTTGATACCCATTGCCGTTACGACAACTTCTTGTAATGCTTCTTCACGACCAGCAAGAGAAATATTGATCGTTGAACCCGAACCAACTGTTTGTTGTGATTCTTTTGCTCCAATAGCACTAAAGATTAAAGTATCACCTGGTTCGGCTTTAATGGTAAAACTTCCATCTGGATTGGTTTGTGTCTTTACTGTTTTTCCTTTAATGCTAACAGTAACATTCGACATTGATGTTCCATCTGATGCATTGGTGACTTTTCCCGAAATTGTTTTCGTTTGCGCCCACAAACTGGTAGATAACATCACTCCCGAACAGAATAAGAGTAATTTTTTGTTCATGATAGTAATTTAGATTGTAATAATTGATCATATCGGATTTTTCTCATCCGAAGGTTTATGCAATTACACTACAATACTATAAAAAGGTTCTAAGCTTTGCAAGATTATGCGTAATTATTTTTATAATTGACTAGAAAGCACATGAAATAACGCTTTTTATTCCGCAAAACCGATTGCTTTATCATATAAAAACGCACGATTCAGCAAATAAGCTTGTAACAAGACCTTCGCAATCCTCAATTATCTCCTCTGTTTTTTATCCATTTCACATGATCCTGATTCGTTAAACTTAAACCGTAGCGGCAATCCATTTCCTAACGTAACCCTATTTCAAATTCAACTATTTTTCAGAACAAATTGTTAAATCAACCTCAACAGCTTTCTACAGATCTATGGCGTATTTTTTCAGGAATTTAATTAAGCGGAAATAGGATAAAACAAGAATTTAACTGGTAAACTAGTAGGGAGCTGGTTCGTATCTCATTCGTACCTTGTTCGTACCTCGTTCGAACAAAAACGAATAAGGTACGGTTGAAGTACCTATGAGCTACGTTTTATATATGAATTGTTTTACTATTTAATATCCAGAGAATCCTAATCAAAAAAGAAAGGCTTAGTCTATGAAAGTGTGGACAGAAAAGGAAAAAGAATCGTCTAAAATCATCTGATATACGATAGCAATGGCACATTTTACTAAAGTTTTTTTACCGACAATCCCATGAGTTTCGAGATGGTTCAAACGAGTAATGTTGTTTTAAGGTTATTGTTACTAAAATGTTCTAAAAATAAAAAAGCAAAAAAAAGAGAATGTCATTACTGATCATCCTCTTTATAAACAATATCTATTATTCTTACTTTATCTTTTCAGCCGTATAGGGGCTTTCATTACTCAATCGGTCTACGGCTTTTACCGCAACATATTGAAGTTTTTTGCCATTTTTACTTATCGCCAATTCTTTTGAAGTTATAGCTGGATCAAAGATCTCGTATGACCATTCTCCTCCGTAATTGGTATATAGCACCCAATGAAACACTTGGTCTGTTTGTTGATGTTGCCATTTTGCAAATATTTGATTTCCTTCTGGGGTTAACAGCAAACTTGGTTTCAACAAAGGATTTGCATTTAACCAAGGAGTTGTTGGAATCAAAACTTTATTCTGATAGGGTCCATCAACAATCGCTTTTGTCATCGCTGGATTTTTTGTCAAACCAGCCAAGCTCCAATGTACAATTCCTTTACTATTGGGAACGATATTACGCATGGCTGCAATTTGATTCACAATCTCATCTGAATATGCTGCGTTTCTTTTTCCAACAGTATTGACCCCTGGCCACAGATGTCTATGCATCGTATTTTCGCTTTCCCACCATTTCAACAATGTGGTAAAACTTTGTTTAGCTGGTTCAATTGGCCAATACAATTGAGGTGTATAATAATCCACCCAACCTTTGTTTAACCATAATTTTGCATCAGCATACAATTCATCATATTGGCTTGATCCCTGGATACTTGCCGGATAACCAGGTTTCCATATACCAAAGGGGCTGATTCCAAACTTGACAAAGTTCTTTTCTGCTTTAATTTCTTTATAAATACGTTCAATAAAGGTATTTACACTATTTCTTCTCCAATCTGCGCGACCGAGCGTACCTCCATTTCTTTTATATTCGTTCCAACTATCACTATCCGGAAAATCTTGTCCTGCGTTATATTCTGCATAAGGATAGAAATAATCATCAAAATGAACGCCATCAATATTATAACGTTTTACAATATCCATCACGACACGGGCAGCATGATCTTGAGTAGCTTGTTTCGAGGGGTCAAACCAATAGTACCCTTGCTTCAATTTAACGACAGCATTCGGCATCTTTTTCACTATAGATGCATCTGTCACTTTTCCTCCTCCTGTATGGTGGGCACGATATGGATTCAACCAAACATGTAACTCAATACCTCTTTTATGCGCTTCTTCAACCCAAAACTCCAAAGGATCATAATATGGGTTGGGAGCCTTTCCTTCTTCCCCTGTCAAAAAATAAGACCAAGGTTCCAAATCACTTTTATATAATGCATCTCCCGAAGGACGAACTTGAAGAATAGCGGCATTAAAATTATTTGATTTCAGAAAATCTAAAATCTGAATCGCTTCTTGCTTCTGTTCATCAGTAGTCAAGAAATTTTTACTTGGCCAATTGATATTGACAACAGAAGAAATCCACGCAGCACGAAATTCCCGTTGTACTTCAGGTAAATTGACAACAACTTCTTTCTTCTCTTCTACTTTCTTTTCCTCTACTTTTTTCTCTTGAATAGTTGGTTTTACTTTCTCCCGCTGAGGCTTATCTTTTGGGGATGACTTTTCAGCCTCAATAGCAGTTGTGACAGTTACTTGATCTTGTTTCTTATTCTTTTTGGAAGAACATGAAAATAAGAATAAAGCAATTGTTAATAGTAATAAGTGATATCTCATCTCAAATGTTAGTGTGTTGTTTCAAAATAAGCTACAAATGTACGTATTAAGATTTTGTAAGTACAATTTTTTACGTTGACATTAACTTACCTTTAACAACCACGTGTTGCAGTTCAAAGTCATCCGAAAATACCAGGATATTCGCGATACTATTTTTATTCAGATTTCCAATATCTTTTCGTTTCAATAAACGTGCAGGGTATGTAGTCGCCATACGTATGGCCTCCGCCAAAGGAATATCAACATGTTGCACGGCGTTCTTGACTGCTTCTAGCAAAGAAATAGCAGCTCCTGAAATCGTACCATCTGGCAACGAATAGTAACCATTGTTAAGCACATGCTGATAGATCCCCTCTGAACAAGCAGCAACCGCATCGGTAATGAGAAACAAACGTTCTCCCATTTGTTTTTTCGCTATTTTAACAGCTTCAAAATCGACATGATGGCCATCTGCAATAATACTCGCACAAGCAGTAGGATGATTAAAAATTGCTCCTACCATCCCTACTCCACGATGATGTAAGGGAGACATGGCATTAAACAAATGCGTGCTTGTCGGAATACCTTGATCAAAGCCTTTTGTTCCTTGTTCAAATGTTGCATCGCTATGCCCCGCACTCAATAATAATTGATAAGACTGAAGATATTTCAATACATCATCATCGATGCATTCTGGAGCGATGGTCATCATTTTCACTACGGTATTCTTTTCTCCCAACAATTCTGTAATGTTTTCTTTCGTTGGTTTTACAATCAAATCAGCTGGATGTGCTCCACGTTTCTTTGGGTTTAGAAAGGGGCCTTCTAAATGCAAACCTAAAAAAGCGTCATGTTTAAAATCAGTCGCAACTTGAATAGCTTCTTTAAAAACGTCAAACGTATTGGTTGCCAAAGTCATCATATATGAGGTGGTACCTTTTCGTACTAATTGATCAGAAATTCGTTGCAGTGATGCTTTCGTCAATTGTGCTGAAAACAAATCAGAACCATCTCCATACAATTGTAAATCAATTAAACCAGGGCAAATATTTGCTCCTTTGACATCTATTTGTTCATAATCAGATGGAATATTCTCCCGATTTACAGTATCTACTATTATTCCATCTTGTAAAAGCAGCGCACTATTTTCAGTGACAGCATAATCTGAAAAAATTTTCCCACCGATCAAAGCGATTTTATTCATTGTTTTCAATTTTTTGATTGTTTAAAGATAATCATTGCGATTATCAATTTACTAATGTAACTTAGTTCCATGTACTTTTTTAGAAAAAGCGATCCCAATCGGCCAATCAACGGCAATCTAAAAGCTATGCATATTATCAATGCTATAGCCATCATCGTTTTTATTTTAGCGCTGATCTACAAAATTTTCTTAGCATCCTAAACATTATATTATGTCTCAAAAAACAATCTTAAATACAGAAAAAGCTCCTGCAGCAATTGGTCCTTACAACCAAGCGATCAAAGCCGATAAAACATTATATGTATCTGGACAAATTCCTTTAGTTCCAGAAACTATGGAACTTATTACAACAGGTGTTGTGGATGAAGCGCATCAGGTTTTGAAAAATGTGGAGGCAATTCTAAAAAATGCGGGGTATGCTTTCGAAGATGTTGTTAAAGCTTCTATATTCTTAAGCAGCATGGATGATTTTGCTGCTGTTAACGAAGTATATGCCCAATATTTTACAACTGTTCAACCTGCGCGTGAATGTGTAGCTGTAAAAACACTTCCTAAAAATGTCAACGTTGAAATATCTGTAATTGCTTGGAAAGCATAATGGAAAAAGAAAAACAAGATACTGAAAGCCGCGGAAAGTATTTCTTAGCGGCTTTTTTAGCACCCTTTATTTGGGGATTTATGTCTATTTCCGTCCGATGGATACAAAACTATCCATCGGAAGATATCTTGTACTTTAGAATCTTAACAGCATTACTTGTATTGTGGATCTATATTTTTCTATTTCGCAGAAAAGTTTTACACCAAGATATCTTACATTATAAAAGCTCCTCAAAGAAAGAACAATCAAAACAGTTGACATGGATCCTTTTAGCTTCTGCACTGATCTTTGTCAATTGGTTTACCTATATCTATGCGATCAATCATGTGAGTATCCAGTCGGCAGCGCTCGCCTATTTAACGTGTCCGTTGATTACAGCTGTTGCTGCATTTTTCTTGCTTCATGAAAAACTAAACAGAACACAAATTATAGCCCTATTAATGGCTTTAGTAAGTGTGCTTATACTAGCAAAAGGTTCCTTAAACGATGTACTTTGGGCGATTGGTATTGCCACGTCTTATGCTTTTTACCTAATCGTACAACGAGTATCAACAGGATTTGACAAATTAAATCAATTAGCCATCCAACTGAGTATCTGCTCTGTTTTTGTTATTTCAAAATTGATTTATAATCATCATGCCATCCCCACAGCTCCACAGTTTTGGTATACGATACTTTTGATTGCTGTTTTATTTACCATCATCCCCTTATTTTTAAGCATGTATGCTCTGACAGAAATTTCTTCAACGACAGCAGGAGTATTGCTATATACCAATCCAATCATTGCATTCACATTAGCCGTCACCTACTTTGGAGAAACGGTCCCTACTTACAAATACATGGGCTACCTGCTTATTCTAGTTGCGATTATTATTTTTAATATTCACAACGTAAAAATATTTTCCAAAAACTTAAAGACTTTGTAGCATTCAGCTTTAAAGACACGTCTAATTATTCGACAATCAATCAACTAAACCGAATAATGATGAAAATTTGGAAAACTTTAAGCCTACTGATCCTTTTCTTAACAGTTTTTTCCTGTAATAAAGAGCACTTGACGTCCACGGAGTTGGGTGAATTGGCCAGCAAAAAAAGACAAGAAATTCAAAACCTAATTGCAAAAAAAACGGCTACAAATGTAGACGAATGGTATGTAAAAAAAGCTCCGAACTATTGGTGTGGAAACAGTTATTTTCCAATGCATAAATCTTTGGAGAAAGATTTCGATAAACTTTGGAAGGAGTACCA
The DNA here is from genome assembly GCF_021442025.1 of Sphingobacterium sp. SRCM116780. Classification (NCBI taxonomy): domain Bacteria; kingdom Pseudomonadati; phylum Bacteroidota; class Sphingobacteriia; order Sphingobacteriales; family Sphingobacteriaceae; genus Sphingobacterium; species Sphingobacterium sp. SRCM116780. The sequence continues at coordinate 4,089,955 of NZ_CP090446.1, read as the reverse complement.
CAATCTTGTTTCACAGGAAGTTGATGCTGGCATCAAGGAAGGAATTATTTATGAACCTTGCGAATATTTTTTTTGGTATCAAGAAGAACCTATTCGCTTGATTATTGAAAATAACGTTGCAAAACTGATTTTGGCATCCGATTTAAGTGTTGAAGAAAGCCAAAGCATGTTACCTGAATTAGAAAAAAAGATACAGACCTACAACAATAATCTCCAATGCACAGGAACAGAAAAGTGGGAGACAACAGGATTAATAGACGGCTGTAACAGAACATTTCTATTATACCAACCTGATAAAGATTATTCTGAAATAAAGAAAATAGTAGGTCTTTATAATGCTTTGAATATGAATATCTTCAACAAACTACAAACGTCCTGTGGTAACCAAGCAAATATGCAAATAGAAACTATTACCTGTGAAAATAATAAACCTGTCATCCATTATAAAAAATAGTAACTCTTGTTGACAGATCTCGGATCATTGATGTAACAGATCATGAAACAAGAACCAAAAAGCCTGGTCAAATAAAATGATCAGGCTTTTTTTACTCAAGAAGATCAAGGGATATAAATATCAAAGTAAAAGTCTTTACGAGTAAGAGCGATCAAGTGGGAAAGAATCTTTTCTAAATAAACTGTTCGTTGAAAAAATAGATTAATTTAAGTCCCAAATCGTACAAATTGATTGAACAATACGACTATTTTGCTAAAATTTTCAGCAAATTCCTTAAATTAGCAAAGTAGAAGAATGGCTGATTTAAGTTTAATAACTCCAATAGAATATCTGAAGGGTGTAGGTCCTCAGAAAGCTGATGTAATCAAAAAAGAATTGCAGATTTTTACTATTGGAGATCTGTTAACTTATTACCCTTTTCGATATATCGATCGTACTGTGTTTCACAAGATAAGACAGTTGCATGCAGATATGCATTCCGCTCAAATACTGGGGCGATTGATCAGTATTAAAGAAGTTGGTGAGAAAAGAGCAAAACGTTTAGTAGGACAGTTTAAAGACGAAACTGGCAGTATAGAACTGGTGTGGTTTCAATCGGTCACTTGGTTGCAGAAATCTTTGAAAGTTGGATCGGCTTATATCATATATGGAAAGCCGTCTGAGTTCAATGGTCAAATATCGATCACCCATCCTGAAATGGAATTGTATAATTCTCAGGTAAAAAACCTTGGGAATATGACTTTGCAACCAGTGTATTCTTCAACAGAAAAGCTCAAGAAGTTCAATTTAGATTCAAAAGGTATACAAAAACTCCAGCAAGCAGCTTTAGAAACGGTCTCTCGTCAGATTTCGGAACAGATGCCTGCTTATTTGTTGGAAAAATATAGCTTAATTGGGCTCTCAAAAGCAACTGTTGCCATTCATTTTCCTCAACATCAAGATGAATTGGCACAAGCGATTAAACGAATTAAATTTGATGAATTATTTTACATTCAGCTCAAATTACTTCGTAACAAGCAATTAAATACACAAAAATTTAAGGGACAGATCTTTTCTAAAGTTGGAGACAAATTCAATACATTCTTCAACGAACGAATTCCTTTCCCACTGACCAATGCACAAAAACGTGTGGTGAAAGAAATCCGACAAGATACGGTAACAGGTGCACAGATGAATCGTTTGGTACAAGGTGATGTTGGTTCTGGAAAAACTGTAGTCGCCTTATTGAGTATGCTCTTAGCGATAGATAATGGTTTCCAGGCTTGTATGATGGCTCCCACAGAAATTTTAGCTAACCAACATTTTACCGGGCTAAAAGAGTTATTGGGAGAAGATATCTGTACGATTAAATTATTGACGGGGTCAACTTCGACCAAACAACGCCGTATCATCCATGAGGAATTGGAAAATGGCACACTAGACATTTTAATTGGTACACATGCTTTAATCGAGGATAAAGTACAATTTAAAAATCTAGGATTTGTTGTTATTGATGAACAACATCGATTTGGCGTAGAGCAGCGTGCAAAGTTATGGCGGAAAAACAGTATTCCTCCACACATGCTGGTCATGACTGCCACACCAATACCTCGTACGTTGGCGATGACGATGTATGGTGATTTGGATATTTCGGTTATTGATGAACTTCCTGCAGGTAGGAAACCTATCAAAACGGTACATTTCTTTGAAAGTTCTCGTTTACGTATGTTTGGTTTAATGCGAGAAGAAATCGCCAAAGGAAGACAGGTTTATGTGGTATTCCCCCTGATTAAAGAAAGTGAAAAGCTGGATTTATTATATTTAGAAGCAGGACTGGAGAACCTTCAACGTGAATTTCCTCTTCCAGAATATAAAATCAGTATCGTGCATGGAAAAATGCCTGTTAAAGATAAAGATTTTGAGATGCAACGATTTGTGAAGCATGAAACACAGATTATGGTCGCGACAACTGTTATTGAGGTGGGTGTCAATGTTCCCAATGCTTCTGTGATGATCATTGAAAATTCAGAGCGATTTGGCTTATCTCAGCTTCATCAGTTACGAGGTCGTGTAGGAAGAGGTGCAGAACAATCCTTCTGTATCTTGATGTCTGGAAATAAATTGAGCAAAGAAGGACGATTAAGATTGAATACCATGGTAAGAACGAATGATGGATTCGAAATTGCGGAAGTAGATTTACAACTTCGCGGTCCTGGAGATATCTCAGGTACACAGCAATCGGGCGTACTTGATTTAAAGCTTGTCAATCTGGCTACAGATCAACAGTTATTGACGGAAGCACGCAATGCTGTGATCCAAATCTTTAAAGAAGATCCTCAAATGTCGGATGAACACCATATTTTACTCCGTCAATATCTTGCCCGTAGATCTGATGGCATCGCTTGGGATAAAATTTCTTAATTATTTGATGTAAATAATCAATATGCTACATTTTGGCGATACTTTTTGACCAGACGTTTATCCCAGTAGAAAATAAGGGGATCAGCTTTACAAGTAAAACAATTAAACTAAAAACGATTATCTTTGTATTATTGTTATTGAGTCATATACGAACGAAATGATATCGTTTTACTGACGATTGCCAAAACATTCGGTTGGCATAAGCTAAATTTAATACTCAATACTCATCTTTAATAGTAAACAATGGCAAAAATCAAAATATACGATACTGCAATAAAACCAGAAACAGCAATTCTTGTGAGTGTTATTCCGCAAGGGCTTGCTGAAACAAAAGCACATGAGTATTTAGAAGAACTAGAATTTCTAGTCCAAACAGCAGGGGGAATAACAAAAGGAATCTTTACACAAAAACTAGCTTATCCAGATCGCGCAACTTTTGTTGGAAGCGGTAAATTGGAAGAGATTCAGGCATTTGTCATCGCGGAAGAAATTGACATGGTGGTTTTTGATGACGAGTTGTCTCCTTCTCAACTGCGGAATATCGAACGTGAATTAAAGGTTAAAATATTAGACCGCTCTAATTTGATATTGGATATTTTCGCTAGTCATGCAAAAACGGCACAAGCGAAAACTCAGGTTGAATTAGCACAATTACAATATCTTTTACCTCGACTGACCAGAATGTGGACTCACTTGGAACGTCAACGAGGTGGTATCGGTATGCGTGGTCCTGGTGAAAGTCAAATTGAAACAGATAGACGAATTATTTTAAATAAAATCAGTGTTTTCAAAGATCGTCTGGAGTCGATAGATAAACAAAATGAAACGCAACGTAAAAATCGTGGTGACATGATTCGGGTAGCCTTGGTCGGTTATACCAACGTGGGTAAATCAACCATCATGAATATGATTTCCAAATCGGATGTGTTGATTGAAAACAAGCTTTTCGCCACCTTGGATACAACCGTACGTAAAGTTGTCATCGACAATTTACCGTTCTTGCTATCGGATACCGTTGGATTTATCCGTAAGCTACCGCATCATTTAGTAGAATGTTTTAAATCGACATTGGATGAAGTACGTGAAGCAGATGTGCTGATTCATGTTGTTGATATTTCACATCCTAATTTTGAAGATCACATCCAAGCGGTAAACGAAACTTTAAAAGATATAGATGCATTGGATAAGCCAGTCATCACTGTTTTTAATAAAATTGATTCTTTTGTACCGACGATGGAAGAGGGAGAAGAAGGTGAAAAAATAATTACTTTAGAAGATTTTGAAAATAGTTGGATGGCGAAAAATGCTGATCCTGCGATCTTTATTTCCGCAACAAACAAAACGAATTTGGAAGAATTCAAGCAAAAATTATATGAAATCATTGTAGAGATGCACAATGTCCGCTATCCTTATAATAATTTATTATACTAAATAAAATCTATCGGATTCCAAAAAGAGATTTTGAACGATATCCGATTCAACATCGACTGTTGTTCAGTAGTTAAAAACAACTATTTTTAAGCAGAACGCGCTATTAACATGCAAAATAAAAAAGTAACATTTATTGATTGGGGATTAATTGATTATCAGGAAGCTTGGGATAAACAAGAGGAGGTTTTCAATAAAACTTTAAGCGTAAAGCATGAAAATCGTGTGAACGATACAAGCTTACCAACAGAAAATTTTTTAATTTTCAATGAACATCCGCATGTCTATACCTTAGGGAAATCTGGAAAACCCGAGCATCTTTTGTTAGATGAACAGGCATTGAAAGAAAAAGAGGCTACCTATTACAAAATTAATCGTGGTGGTGACATCACGTATCATGGACCTGGTCAGATCGTTGGTTATCCTATATTGGATTTGGATAATTTCTTTACAGATATCCACCTCTATTTGCGTACACTAGAAGAGGCTGTTATCCTTACCCTACAGGATTATGGAATCGAAGCGGGTCGCTATCCTGGTTATACAGGCGTATGGTTAGACGCTGATAACGATAAAGCAAGAAAGATATGTGCTATGGGTGTACGCGCTAGCCGCTGGGTGACCATGCATGGTTTTGCCTTCAATGTGAACACGGATTTAAGTTATTTTAACCATATTGTTCCATGTGGAATAGATGATAAGGATGTGGCTTCTATGGAAAAAGAGCTTGGATACAAGCTTGATATAGAGGAAGTAAAAAACAAACTCAAGACACATATTGCAGATTTGTTTGGAATGGAATTGGTTTAAAAAGTAAAAGGACTTATGTGATAAGTCCTTTTACTTTTTAAACTAATCTATTTACTATAGACATTTCTCCTATTTTATATTTTATCGCCTTACTTTACAATAATCTCATCAGTACTTCAGCTAACAAAAATACATGGTCTGAAATCGTGCTGGTTTTCCATTCTCAAATGTGATGATGAACAGACCTGCATCTCCATTTTGAAAGTGATAAACATGAGGATCAGCAGTCCAATCTACGGACAACAAAGTTCCAAAATGATTTACAAAATCAACTTCATTATAATCCGCATCGATTCGTTCTTCTCCAATAGCGAATACTTCTCCATTGGCGAACGACATCTTGTGAACTTCTCCCAACACTTTTCCTTGTTGGTTTTCTTCAAAGGCAACAATCATATTTGGAGATTGATAAAAGTACTGAGGTGCCCATCCGCATTCTTGTAAACCAGAAATATCTTTTACTTTTTGCAACCCCAGTTGCTGCACCTGAGCCTCCGAAATCTTCCCATCAAAGAGCTGAATTCCTTTCCATTCGAAATGTAAATTTAAGGCGACCAACTGCTCCATATACACGCTATCATCGGGTCTGTTTGAGAATTTATTCGCTAAGCGCATTTCAAGTTCGATATCAACTTTCGGATCCTTTACTCCCGCATTTGCGTAAGATTCTTTCCAGAAAGCCAATCCTTGTTTCAAGTATTTAGTTTCATTCCACGCCATTTCTCGCAAGCGTCCCGCAAGTATCAGTTCTTGTTGTTGATCCTTACCTTTGATCTTCAGATAATCTTTCCTTAACCCCTCATAAGTCAGCTCTTGCCCTAAAAATTTAGCCTGTATGAATGCTGGATCTTCATGAAAATGATCTCCTATATATACCCACCCATCTTGATATAAAGGAATATAATCCACACAGATTATTTCATTGAGACGAAGCTTACGAATAGCTTTTCCGGAAGTACTTGGAGCACAGCGTACACGCAACTCAGCAACCTGCACAAATAAATGCGGACATTGTGCACCCTGAGAACCTCGATAGAAATATTGGGCGGGCTCACCAGGACTACGTTTTCCAAACATGGCTCGTTGTAATGGTTGTTTTTCGATATACCCGATATCTCCATTGCTGACTTGAACCCTGTAATGTGTTTTCGTAGAATCTAATACATAGACAGGAGCTTCAGTGGCATATATGCCCAACTGATCCATTTTATCGTTTGCTGTTCGATACAGATATCCCCATTGAGAGGTGTAACTCGGCCTTGCTCCTGCTGGCTGAGCCATACTCTGATGCGTAAAGCAGATGGACACCACGTAAATGAGATAATATAATTTTCGCAGCATATCGATTATAATTTGGTGTTTATCAAAAATTTATCTATACCGTTCAACTATCAAATCAAACACAATTCATATCAATTTGCATGAGATCTTAGCATGATCATTATTTATACCTCATTCTCGATTTAAGTATCCATTATTTGTTTTCCATCAATATAATTTGTTTTTCCAAGGCACGTATGGTTTTCTCTTGTGACCGAACGGTCTGTTCTAAGGCAGAAACTACTTTATACAAAGCATCAATAGCTGTTACTTCTCCTCTATCTGAAAAAGCTATTTCTGTATAAGGGTCCAATAACGGGTCTTTAACAGTTCCAATAGCATCTTTATACATTTCTCCCTCTCCTATTAATAGCCAAATGGGATTTATGTCTTTATATTTAGATAAAATAATAACCACCGTATCTGAGCTGAGTGCTGAGTTTTTTTGTATTCCTTTAAAATTGGCATAAGAAAGTCCTAATTCCTCAAAAAAAGTCATTCTATTTATCCCTTTACTTTCTGCTATTAATAATACCCGCTCTTTAATGTTAGACATTTTATTATCTTTTTATTTGTATAAGATAAAAATATATCTTATATTTGATTAACAATTATAAAAAACTAGCCTTTACCAGAGGCTTATAAACTTAATGATTATGAAAAATACACAAAAGAAACTAAAAGCGAAACAATTTCGCCACTTAAGTAAGGATATCATCAAAAATCCGATGATTTACATTGACGAATATTTTCGGCATCAAAACTCAATTATTACCTGGCAGAATGATATTAATCTCTTTGTCAACGCAGGGGCCTATCCGGCCATGAGCTGTTCGAACCTGGTCGGAAATGGTTATCACTGTAAAGAAATGATTCGTCAAATCGAAGTTGCCTATGTTATTTTTAAACAGTGTCGAATAGCGAAACAGGTAAATCCATTACAGCTGTTTGAGACGCAAGCTGATTACTGCAATTATATCGAAAATCTCGAGTTCACTTGCAACGGGAAAAGAGACCCACAGTATTTAATCAGTAAATTCTTTTCTTTTCAATCTCTTCGGGAATGGTATGAAACCATGGATGATCTGATGTCTTACCTGACCGTCAACACATCAAATGAAGAAGACAAATTTGGGGATAGCATAGTTGTTATTCGAGAGCTGTTAATTCGTCTAGGCTTTGCATTATCCTACATCTATGAAGATGATGGTCTCTTCACGAAGATGCCTTCTTATTTAAAAGCAGAACCTGATGAAGTTCCTGATGAAGAAATGTCATGCAGCCAATTGAGCGAGATGTAAGGCAATTAGACCGATGAATATCAACCAAAGATGAACAAAAGGATTGCACAGGCAAATCATGCTCCATGTGTTCTTCAAAAGAAACATACCATAAATGAAGTGAATTTGAACAATCAATTATCCTATATCCCTATCGTTATGAAAAAGAACAATAAAAAACTGAAAGTAAAGTCTTTTAGATATTTGAACAAAGAGGATCTCAAAAATCCTAAACTATATTTAGACCTTTTTTATCAAAAAATAACGCTAAATCATTGGCAAGAAAAAATATATGTTTTTCTTACCAATGGTTCGGTTCAAAACCGTTATCCGATACATGATCCATTCTTCATCCACAAGAATCTCATTAAACATATTGAAATTGCATATGTTCTTTATGAGAAAAATATATTGCCAAAAGAAGCGACTCGACTTATTGAGTATATTTTTGAGGTGCAATGTATAGCGTACTGGATTGAGCAATTTGATGAATTGCTCAAGAATGAGACCGACAGATATTATCTGCACGATGTCGATAATTATAATCCTTATTTGATCAACTATATTGAGTTATTGCATCATCTAGCATTATATTTATACTTATTCCTTCAAGATAAAGAAGATGAATTCCAATTCCCTTATTATATTCTTCCTGTTGATAAGTTAACCGAAGAAGAATTGAATCTTGGCAATTACCATCAAAGGGTGTATGCTTTAAAAGAATCTATTGTTCAAGCTCCTATACCTTTCTATAATAAAGAGAAAGTTGAACTTCCTGAGTGGCTTGCCCCTCAACCTTACGATATCAGTGCTGTAAGGGATTTCTTTCAAATTGATGATTTTGAAGGCTGGAGAAATGGTCTTTGGCAATGGTATCAAAGTGTCATAAACGCAGATGTCTTTTGGTCAGCCCATCATCCGGATAAAGCTTTTTCTGCGGCAAGCCTACTTCATGACTATGCGTGCATCTACGCTCTTTTGGAGATGTATCGATCACAATCCATTACTCGTCACTCTTCTACCTATACGTTTGAAGATTTGCACCCGCGATCAATTTTAAAAGAACAGCCTTCATTGATGATTATGCATGAAGATAGCATCATAATTATGCACTATGTAGATGAGGGAGATATGGAGGATCCTTTATCAGAAATTATTACCTGTGTCAATGAATACAGTAAGGTTGAATGGGATGAAATCCTGTATGAATGGCTTTCTTATGGATTATCATCCAACGGTGTTACAGATGAGCGCTATGCTAAACATGGAACACGGATTTATCAGCTATTGGTAAAAATAATAGAACTCAGTTACATTCTTGCCTACAAAGACGAAATAGCACGTACACATACAGCAGCAAAACTTGAATCAACTATTCTGGAAATGTAAATAAAAGTTAATCTGTATACCCATAAATGATAATAGCCAACAGTATAAACATGAAATATGTGATGAGATGGATTGGATTTCAGGCACTCTAAATCCAATCCACCTCGTCATTAGTAACTGGAAGTATGGGTGGTTTTAAATCATCCAGTCGCTCTTCTGCAAAAGAACAAAGTTGACCATCACGAATCAATAAAGCATCCATTATTTCAGCAGTCATCAATGAACTATTGTAAGATAGAAATTCTTCTTGACCATCGGCTGATAACAACCATGTTTGTAATGTTCCTACACATAACAACAGCACGTCTGCTTTATTTTTTGTTGAAAAAACAACCGAACGGGATGGCATATTATCCCCTTGTTGTAAGAGTAAATCTTTGCTGGAATTAAATTCGATCGTATTTTCACTATCAATCGCTACTTGAAAACAGTGCATTTTCATGATGATCTTACTTATACGTGAAGGGAATTTATTAAAGTCATGAATCAAAATAGGCGGTATAGCAATCCTCACCTCGCCTTTTTGGGCATCAAAATATATCGTAGGATAATTTAAAAAGAAGCTCTGCCAATTACTTTTTTTTGAAAAACGAAACCCTTTTAATGGTGAAACACTCCCATATCCCAATCGCAACTGTCCTAACATATGCTCTTGGTCATTTCGAATAGTCTGGTAAACCACCTTTTTGAAGCGAGAAAAAGTATCTGATTTACAAGACTCCCTTTGTAGAGACTTGAACACTTTATAAATACTGCTAGCCAATTTAGCGCTATAGGCAAAATCATTAGCGGTCAATTTACTGTTTTCACTCAGATTATAATCCTTTCCTTTTTTTCTATAGGGGTTTTTAGGTTTTGCGAAGTTGAACATAGGTTTTTATTATTGGCTTTCAATAAAAATACTGTATTTATTAGATAAAAACAACCTTGAAAATTTATCTAACAAGTTCTTGAACGCAGTACGCGAGGTATACCAAAGTCCTTTCAACTCCATAAAAGTCCTTGAAAGTCCATAGAAGTCCCAACATTGTTCGATCGACATCCGATATATAGGGCATACAATTGGGTAACACCTTCGAGTCTGGTTCGACTACGCTTCGACAATAGGTCGAACAGTAATTATCCTATGCTTCTATCCCCCATCTCTTATAAATACTTATTTTGCTGTCGTGCTATATAGGTGATATTCTTGATTCATGTTCTATCCATCGTCAGATTGTCCAATATGGGTTCTTCTCGAAGAAACGCTTTTACAACGCCTTTACCCTGCTTAGTCCCTACTTGATCCCTACATATATTCAAGATTCACTCTACTTTAATGTGAATTTGATGGAGATCCATTAGAAATGGATTTATCAGATAGATCAACATTCTATCTAAGAAAGATTTTAAAGGGCAACAGCATGTACACGATTACCTCTATACATGAAAAAATAATCAAAGATTATTAATCAAAAATTCTGTTTAAACAAAATGAGCCTGATATTTTATCAGGCTCATTTTGTTTAAACTTTTAACTGCATTCAACATTTGGGATAATCCCAAAGCTGTTGCTCTATTTAATTCACTCTCGTAACTTGTGGTACAATCACATCGATTTGATATGTTCCTCCAACAAATGCTTGAAAAGAAAATCTCGCATTACAAGAATAGGTATTATAAGGCAATCCTAAACTATCATCAAATTTTACATACTTCGCTGGTATGCGGTAGTAGTAATTAAATCCATTTCCTAAAGAAACCAATGGAAATGGTACTACCCCATATGTAAACTCCATACGATCATCAAAAAGTGTAGTTGTTAATGAATAATCCTGCATAGTTTGTAAAAAACCTCCCGCTGTTCCAGCATTTGGTCTCCTACCTACTTCACCAGCTTTGGGATTAAAGGGCACACCATTTTTATCTACAATTCTTACAATTATTTTATTCTCTTTCGAGTCCAAAGCCGTCACTTTGATATGACTCGCATTGCTAGGAATTGATTTTGTGGTTGTTTCTGCTCCAACTTTCATGGCTGTTGTAGATCGAACAGCTGGAATATCGAAAAATGGTGCGTCAACTAGTTTGAATTCACCAATTTTAGGATAAATTTTTGTACCAGCACTATTTTTGATTTCCAAATCAAATAAATAACTTCCTGATGGCAATTGTAACGTATTTTGATTTGACTCTACAGCACCTGATAATTTATTAATCGCCAATGGTACCATTACTGTATCTTTTCTTTTGGCATCGATTTGTTCAATTGTTTTATCCACTTTTGAATCGTACAGTTGTGTCCATATTTTTATTGGATATGTTTTTTGAAAAATATCAGTTACATCTTTTCCCGTCTCTTTTTCGTAAATTTTCAATAATTTATATTCCGTTGGCTTAGAAGATCCTGCAGGATTAATCGCAGTAGAAACTTCAGCTCTACCCTTTTTAATCTCCATAGGTAATACTTCATAACGAATGATATCACTTAGATTTCCTTCAGGCAGCTTTTTACATGCCGTCACTGCTAATATTCCAATAGCTAGTGTATATAGTAAACTCTTTTTCATTTTGATTATCTATAAAAGAATAAAACATGACTGTTACTTAAAACATGTACCACTCCTGTTGTTGTCTGTGCGTTAGAAGTTTGAACCAAAGTGCGACTACCCACTGGTGGAACAATAGTAGTAACATCAAAGTCATTGTCAATAGGTTTAAATAAATAAGTGAACATGACTACTCTTGGAATAACATTTGAATTTGGGTTATATCCCAAATTTGGATCTCTTGTCTCTTCATAAGAAGCAATAAATTCGCCACCCTTGGCATTTTTATATTTTTTTCCTTTTTCTGTCAAACTACTATTGAGAATACCTTCTTTCGCGATATAAATATCCAATGAATCTGCGAACTTATTGAGTTCGTATTTCATGATCGAATCCACTGTCCACATTTTGTTCGGGTCTATTTTTTGGATGGCAGCTGTTCTTCTTTGCACATAATTATACACATCGTAATCTGTTGGTGCGAAAAAAGTAATACCTGGCGCATTGATCTTTTCCTTAACTCCAGCTTTATCAATCAGCATTAACACGGTATCAAACACCCCATATTTATTACTTTTCATCCAATCGTAGGTGGTCATATTGATTTTTGGATTATGCAGTTCTCCACCAACAAAGTATCCATCCTTTTTACAAGAGCTAATGGCGATAACTATTCCCACTAGGAGAAATATATTTAAAACTATCTTTTTCATAATTATCATGTATTAATGATTCATCCAATACGGATTTTGCGTTAACGATTCATTCTGAGGCAATAAAGTACGCATATTCAATGGCCAGTAATATCCTTGTTTAGATAATCTTTCATCATCATAATAGCTAGAATATTCATCCAATTGTTTAAATAAATTCATACGAATCAAATCAAATTGAATCGTCCCCTCTCCAATCAGCTCTCTTCTTCTTTCTTTAAAAATCTCTATAAAGAGATCATTTCCAGAAAGTACAGTATCAGTTAAACCTGCTCTATTTCTAATCATATTGAGATCATCCAATGCGAGAACCTCTTTTCCATTTTTAAACTCAGCCTCGGCACGTAATAAAATAAGATCTGCTAATCGCATCAACACCAAATTATTACTCACAGCATATAAGCTTTTATCATTTGGATTGTATTTCTCCACTCGATCATATTTCCGTATAACTCTCTGTAGATCATTATCTGGAAATGGTGCTGTTATGGAATCAAAACGTACAGATCCATCTTTAAAGTCTGATTCTAAAAATTCAGGATCTATTTCCCAAATAGAGCCAATTCCTTTGCCTTCAACATTTGTACTAGTCAAAAAGACATTAAAAAAATCCGTTGTCCACTCTCTACCAGTTTCGCTATACAACATATTCAATTCGAAAATAGATTCTTTTGAATCTCCTTGCCAGATTTTTCTATAATCTTTGATATCTTCGAGTGCATATCCTCCTTTTAATGCTTCTGCTATGTATTTCTCTGTATTGATATAATCATGTTCCCATGCATAAATTTCGGCTAATAAGGCATTCGCAGCTCCTTTAGATGCAAAACTCTTCACAGATCCTTGACCCAAATTTGTAGCAGCAAAGGCTAAATCTGCCTTACAGAATGCCAATGTTTCCGTTTGAGGACTTCTTGCCATATCTGGGATATTTTGAGGATCCTTGAAGGTTTCTTTTACTAATAATACATCACCCCAGACGCGTTGCATATAAAAGTAAGTATAGGCGCGTAGAAATTTTGCATTAGCGATATATTGATTTTTTTCGTCTTCTCCATTATCAAATAAGCTGACATCCATCGCAGTCGTATGCTCAATAATTAAATTACATTGATTGATAATTTTGTAAAACCGTGTCCAATCCCATAAACTAGGCTCCAAATAAGGTGCATAACTAAACTTAAAACCACCAGACTTTGATAGCGAAGCATAATTCCAATAATCACCACCGGCTTTTAATACGCCTGATGCAATATCACCAAAAATAAAATAAGACCGTTCATTACGAACTGCATCACGCAACAAGGCGTATGCTCCTAAAGTTGCTTTTTCTACATTCGCTCCATCTGTCCAAAAGACCTCATCATAAGTACTGTTTTCTGGAGACAGATTTAGATATTTTGTACAGGAAGACCCGAGCAATAGTACTCCAGAGATTCCTATAACAGATAATATATGTTTAATTTTCATTTTTCAAAATTTTAAAAGTTAACTTCTAGACCAATGGTATATTTCTTAGGAAGTGGGTATGCTCCACCACTATACTCACCTTGTGGTGATACCAATTCTGCATCTGGAACAGAGGCTTTCTGAAATGTATGAACATTGTCTAACATGGCATAAAAACGGATAACACGAGCGCCAATTTTCATACGATCAACAATCTTCTTTGGAACAATGTAGCCCATCGAAATTGTTTTGATCTTAAAATATGATCCATTTTCATTAAACATTGTACTGAATGGCAAAAATTGATAAAAATATCCTCCATATGGCGCTATTGATGGAAAACCTGCTTGATAATTAGGATCTTTTGCTTTTTCAGGTGTCCAATAATCCACACCTTCCAAATCAGGTAAGCGATTATTAGTAAAACTGTAAATATTACCTCCAATCGTGTTAAATTGATTACTTTTCAAGTTGTTGATGATATCTCTTCCCAAAGTGAACGTATTCAATATACTGATTGAAAAGTTTTTATAAATAAATTCATTGTATAATCCGCCTGTAAATTTTGGATTTGGATTACCCGTTAATACTAAATCTCCATCTGCTGCTCCTTTATCTTCATCACTCCAAACATCCCAATCTTGATTCACATCATTCCAAATTGGATAACCTGGTTTTACAATATTATTCCCTTTAAAATAAGTGAGTGGCTTACCTGTCACTGGATTAACTGGAATTTGACCTTGATTTGAATATACCCCTTGATACTGCATTTGCGCCCACTGATAAATCGGACTTCCTACAGTATACATGAGTTGTTGATTATAATCTCTTGAATCTGCATAAAAACTACGATCACCAAAAGGTAATGAGCCTATACGATTTCTATTATATGTCAAGTTGAAATTTGTATTCCATTGCAATTTACTTTCTTTTGAAAGGTTGTGTGTAGCAATTGTCAAATCAAATCCTTCATTATAGATCGTCATTGGAACATTGAAAGATAGTTTGGTATATCCGGTGTAATACGGAAATGGAAATGCCATTATCGGATCTTTGGTTATTTTTCGATAGGCATCAAATGTAATATTTAATCGGTTATCAAAAGTAAATAAATCGAAACCAATATTGGTTTGTTCTGATTTATTCCAAGTCAATGTATTTAATGTCAACGGCTTTCTAAACGATGGATAAGAAAATGTTCCACCATTATACGTATCTGAAGATAAATTCCAAATATTAAAAGGTGCATAAAAATCTGTTGGCAAAGTTCCTGATAATCCCCAGCTACCTCTTAGTTTGAGTAGATTAATCCAAGAAGTATTTTTTAGAAAATTTTCATCAGAAACTATCCAAGCTGCAGATACTGCGGGAAAATAGCCCCATTTGGTATCCTTACCAAAACGAGACGAAGCATCGGCTCTCCAAGATGCATTAATAATATATTTTGATTTATAATCATAAGAAACCTGTCCCATATAAGACAATAGACCTGACTCAAGTAAATTAGAGTTTGCATATAAATCTTTTTGTGCAACCCCTTGTATCACATGGATATCATCTGTAGGCAGATTATAACCTGTTATAGAATCTGATTGTTGTTTATCATACTGAAACGATTGAATTGCCGTTAATATAAGATTATGCTTTTCATTAAAGGTCTTCGTATAATTTAAAATATTTGCCACATTATAGGTATACGCATTTCGACCATAAGAACCAGCGAAACTTTGTCCATTATTTAACTCTTTGGGTTGAAATTGCGTACGCTTATCTAGATTCACCTGAGCAGAAGCTTCAAGAGAATACTGTAAACCTTTGATAATATCTACATATGTTTTTGAAAAAATATTGATATTATCCGTTTGATTATCATCTTTTAATTTATCGTATTGACCATAATAAAAATCATAATCAGATTTACCCAAACCAACAAATGATGATGGCATTGCCCCTTGATTTATCGGTACAATTTGATTAATTCCTCTTCCCAAACCACGTTTTCTATTGATTCGAGCAGTAGAGATCATAAAATCTGATTTTATGATTGGTGATAAAGTAAAACCAAAGTTTCCTCTTAACGAATAACGTTTAAAACCCGTATTTCTAACGACACCATCTTCATTATAGTAACCTGCCGAAACACGATAATTTACCGATTCATTCCCTCCAGAGATGCTTGCATCAGCATTATCAATACTTCCTGAAGTATAAAACAAATCTTGCCAGTCGGTTGCATTATTATAGCTACCATTTAAACTATCGGTCAGAGGCTGTGTAATAGTCCCCATCTGAGACCATGAAGCATATTGAGATAGAATATCCATTTTAGTCCGACGCTCTGTAGCACCCCCTAAAGTACGTTGCAATTGAGGGCGTTCTGTGATACCTTTATAGTAAGAAGCACGAATTTGTGGCTTACCAGATCTACCTTGCTTTGTTTTGATCACAATAACCCCATTGGCACCACGAGATCCCCAAACTGCCGTCCCTGCAGCATCTTTTTGGATAACAATGCTCTCAATATCATTTACATTAATACCTGCAACATAGTTTGTTCCAGTTGCCCCGGAATTGGCTAAATCGGTAACAGATAGAGGCATACCATCAATAATATACAAAGGTGAACTCATCGTATTGGCTAAATCAATTTCTGAATTCAAATCAGGAGAAATGGTCGAGTTACCTCTGACTGTAAACGTATTACGTGCTCCAGGTTCACCTGTAAAATTTTGAATGTTAACACCTGCCACACGCCCTTGTAGCAAACTTTCAAAACTTGGAGCAGGTAAATCTTCAATGGTCTTTCCTGAAATAACCTGCACTGCACCTGTTGATTTTTTAGCTGACTGCTTTTGATAACCAACAACAACAACTTCATTTAATGAAGAGTTATCGGTCACAAGAACAACCGAAATGCCTTTCTCTGATTGAACTTGTTGTTCTTTCGTTTTAAATCCAATACCACGAATCACGAGAGTGGTTGGTATTTTTTGCACTTTCAGTGAAAAGCTTCCCTCACTATTAGTAGCTGCCTGGTTATTAGTTCCCTTTTCAGAAACCGTAATTCCAGGTAATGTTCCCCCTTTATCATCTTTAACTGTTCCAGTAATGGTCGTTACTTGTGCGAACAATAAATTGCATGACGTTAAAAAGAGGAGAATAATTGGTAAAATTCTCTTCATAATGATTAATTTAGTTTGTGAAATCCGATGTTAAGTTACAGATCCTGAATTGGTAACACAAATTTAACTTACACTAAAATTACCTTTTAGGTAAATTATTTAACGATAAAAAAGCGCAAACGTTTGTCTTAATTTAATGCAAACGTTTGTCAATCGAATAAAATATAATCTAAAATAATAGTGAGAAAATTATAAATAAGGTGAGTTTGTTTTAAATCAATATTAAAAGTTCATGATCAGGTAATTCGAAAATAATATGATGAAGATTAGGTATAAATCTATTTCTACCCTATAGTTTCTATTCATTATTTGCACATATTCCTTAATTTTTTGAATAGCAAACTCTTTAAACTATCCTTTTCGTGTTGAATAGTGCTTTTCTAGATATTCTTGTAATACAAGTGCATGGGTATGTTGTTCATCTTTAGCCGCATAGACTAAGGTGATTACTGGATATTCTTCCCATTTATCTACATAACTGGCTAAATGATCATTTTGAATAAGTTCCTTTTCATATTGTGCCTTAAACACTTCCCAATGTTCTGGGATATGGCAATATGCTACTCTTATTGGGGTGGATGGTGTAATTTCTTTGGCCCATTCATCAATATTTGCTCTTTCTTTGGTTATACCTCTTGGCCATAATCTGTCTACAAGTACGCGATAACCATCCTGCTCACTAGCACTTTCGTATATTCGTTTAATTTTTATCTGTGGTTGCATACTTTAAATTAAGAAAAAATGATGCAAAATAATAATGACCATCTGATTAAAATTAGTTTCCCTTGATTTTTCCTTATTCGGAACACACATTCTTCAGCACTGATCATAATTTCTTATCATAACACATTTACCTTTGATTTAGACAGGGGCTCTTTAGTAACGATATGATTAGATCTTGAAGATGTATAAGGTAGATTGAATTCATGATCCACAGAAGTGAATTCATATCCGTAAAGAATAGCATTGATCAATAATACAGAAAGATCGATCGTCTGGCTAAAAAGAATTTATTCTTGCAGCAATATCTTGTTCTGGAATACATTTACTTTCTTGCGAAAGTAAGTCGGCCATGCTGAACAGTTCCGTTTCTTTATACCGTGTCGCTACAGAGAGTATAATCTGCTGACAATGTGGCTCAAAAGCTGCGTGAACAAGTTCTACGGTATTATTTTCACCAGAAAGATGGGTTAATACTAAGTGTTTTAATCGTGATGAACGATGTGTATTGAATAATTCTAATGCAATTGTATTGGAAAGATGCCCCCAACCACTACTGATTCTATTTTTTAAAAAATAAGAGTATCGTCCATTTCGCAACATTTCTTCATCGTAATTCGATTCTAAAAGCAGTACATCTGCATGCTTAATAACATGTTGTACATTTTTACAAGGACGACCAATATCTGTTAATACGGCAATGTTATGGGAACCGTCTGAAACTAGAAAACTACAGGGTTCTTTTGCATCATGGTATTTCGGAATTCCATAAATTCGTAATGTTCCTATTTCCGTTACCGCATCAGGAGCAATGATATGAACCAGATGAGGGGGTAAATGCAATCGTGTTCCTTCATAGCTTCCTTTGGTGATATAAACAGGGATATTATACTTTTTGACAAAAACAGATAGTCCTCGGATGTGATCAGTATGTTCGTGTGTGATGAAAACAGCTTTTATCTGTGTGGGTAATATGCCTACATTATCCATGCGGAGATGAATATGTTTACTATTTATCCCTGCATCTATTAAAATAGCCGAATCTCCTTTGGAGATGTAATAACAATTTCCATTACTGCCTGAGGCAATGGCACAATATTTCATCACTATATTATGTAACTAAACTAACATTCTGGTAAACTTAATGGGATATTCACGGCTAATCCGCCATCCGCAGTTTCCTTATATTTCACATTCATATCCAGGGCTGTCTCCCACATGGTTTTAACGACAGTATCTAGACTTACTTTGGCTTTATCTGGATTTGACTGTAAGGCTAATTGAGCGGCTGTGATTGCTTTAATAGCGCCCATTGTGTTCCGTTCAATACAAGGGATTTGAACTAATCCTCCAATTGGGTCACAAGTCAGTCCAAGATGATGTTCCATTGCGATTTCTGCGGCCATTAATACCTGACGCTGTGATCCTCCTAAGCATTCTGTTAAAGCACCAGCGGCCATTGCAGAGGAAACACCAATCTCCGCTTGACAGCCACCCATTGCTGCGGAAATGGTTGCTCCTTTCTTAAATATTGAACCTATTTCGGATGCGGTTAGGATAAATTGGATAATCTTGTCCTCGGAATATCCTTTATGAAATGTAATAAAATATTGTAATACGGCTGGAATCACTCCAGAAGCTCCGTTTGTAGGGGCAGTGACAACTCTTCCAAATGAGGCATTCTCTTCGTTTACCGCTAATGCAAAACAACTTACCCAATCTAAAATATATGGAAAGCTTTCTCCTCCAGTTTGTATTGCGGCTATCCAACTTTCATAATCCTGATAGGGACGATCTTTAAGCAATTTTTTATTCAGTTTAGCGGCTCTTCTTTCGACATTTAATCCTCCAGGAAGCGTTCCCGCAGTATGACATCCTCGATAAATACATTCATAGATTGTTTTATAAATATTCAAGATTCCTGCCCGTGTCTCTTCTTCTTCACGCCATGCGTGCTCATTCTCCAGTACAAGCTCTGATATTTTTAATCCAGTTTTTCGACACCAATGCAATAGATCTTGTGCTGTTTCCACAGGAAATGGCAAATCAACCTCTGTAGAGATATTTCCTTCATCGTTTTCCTGAACAACAAACCCCCCACCTATGGAGTAATAGGTTTCACTCACGGCTTTGCCATCGTTCAAAAATGCCTGAAAAGTAACTGCATTAGGATGGAATGGTAAGCTTTGACTATACAGAAATAACAAGTCTTCTTGGTATGAAAAAGGAATCTTATTTGTTCCTGCTAATCGCAATGTACCTACTGTTTTGATATGTTCCACTTTTGGTGTCACTAAATTGACGTCAAACGTAACAGGATCATCACCACTTAGGCCCAATAGAATGGCAATATCTGTTCCGTGCCCTGTACCTGTCTTCGCTAAGGAACCATATAGTAAAATTTTGACTGATTCTACCTTATCTAGTACCGCTTTATCTTGCAATACTTTTGTAAATTGCTGTGCAGCGCGCCAAGGTCCTAAGGTATGTGAACTCGATGGTCCAATACCAATTTTAAACATATCAAAAACGGAAATTTGCTCTTTGCTCATTTTATAGAAACCTGTATTGAAAAATAATGTTTTGGCATAGTCCAAAAACAACGCAATTTACAGAATATTAAACAACAACAAAGTTCTTACAAAGATTTAATACTTTATCAATAAAGCTTATTTATCTTTGTCAACTTATCATTAAACAAATGAGATTTAAATACGTTCTGCACTTACTTCAACTATTTTTTTTAATAGCGTTAATACCCCTACTTTCGTATGCTCAGTCTAGTCCAAAAAGAGAAATCAGAGGTGTTTGGATTACGACAATTGGTAATATTGATTGGCCTACTTCTGCTTCTGGAACAAATGTTGCAAAACAAAAGCAAGAACTTATCCATATCTTAGATGAACATAAAAGATCTGGAATCAATACGATTCTTTTTCAGATCCGACCTGCCGCAGACGCGTTTTATGCCAAAGGAAGAGAGTCTTGGAGTCGATATTTAACAGGGAAACAAGGAAAAGCACCAGAGCCATTTTATGATCCTTTGGATTTTATTATAGAAGAATGCCACAAGAGAGGAATGGAACTCCATGCCTGGATAAATCCTTATCGGGCGTCAACGACGTTAAATCCAAATCATTTTGCGGAAGATCACATTACTAAAAAAAAGCCAGAATGGTTTTTCACCTATGCGGGTAAAAAATTATTCAATCCTGGGATTCCTGAAGTACGTCAGTATATCATCGATGTCGTCATGGATGTGGTGAACAATTATGATATTGATGGGGTTCATTTTGATGATTATTTCTATCCTTATCCGGACAGTAGAAACACAGCTATTCCAGATCGCATTACTTTTGGTCAGTATGCTAATAATTTTTCCAATATCGATGATTGGCGAAGAAATAATGTTGATGTGTTGATCCGTGATTTAGGTGTTGCTATAAAAGCAAAGAAACCTTACATCAAATATGGTGTTAGTCCATGTGGTATTTGGGACAATAAAGATGAGAATATAGAGGGTTCAAATACGCATGGATTAAGTGGTTATCGTACGCTATTTGCTGATGGTGTTAAATGGGTTAAGGAAGGATGGATTGATTATATCAATCCTCAGATATATTTTCCTTTTCAAAACCGTGCCGCAGCATATGAAGTTTTAGTGGATTGGTGGCAGCACCATACCTATGGTAGACATTTTTATATTGGTCATGGTGCTTACCGTGTCAATGAAAAGAAATCTGGTTGGACAGATCGCAGTCAGATACCTCGTCAAATTCGCTTTTTACGTGAACAAAAAAATGTGCAGGGAAGTATTTTCTTTAGTTCAAACTCTTTAACGGACAACCTTGCAGGTCTACAGGATTCTTTAAAATACAATTTATATCGTTATCCATCTTTACCTCCCACCATGTCTTGGATTGATAGCATTCCTCCTCATGCTCCATTTGGCTTACAATTAAAAGTTTCGGATAATAAAAAAATAAATTTCTTAGTCTGGCAAAAACCAGATCGGGCAGCGGATGGTCAATCGGCTTATGGTTATCTTATCTATCGCTTTAAAGAGGGAGAGAAAGTGGACTTGAATAATACAAGTAAGATTATTTATATCACGTACAACGAAGATGATTTACAATATTCAGATAATGATTTAACACCACATGAAGAATACTATTATTTTGTCACGGCATTGGATCGGATGAAAAATGAAAGTGAACCTTCTAATATCCGTAGTACAACAAATCAATCATAACTCTTTGCAAGTTGTTTCTGATTAAAAAAGATCATTTACGGTAATAAAAAAGATCCGATGGAGAAATCTCTATCGGATCTTTTTTATTATTTCAATAAAGCATTTCGATACGTATCTGTGATTGGAGGTAATTGAATTTCTTGTCCTTCTTTTTTCAACGAATCTGCAAATGCATTGGTGCTTGCTATTGCTTTCAAATAGGAAAAAACAACTGCATCTGAAACATGAATTTCTTTTCCATCTTTGACATTCACGCTATATTGGTTATCAATCAAGTTGACTTGACCAAAAAAACGATAGGCCGCCGCTTTTAACAGTCCTAGGTCATGCTGAGACAGTTCTTCTATTCGGGCACCTGCTGGCAATTGGACATCAATAAATTCATTGCTCTTCGCTAAACTATCGATCGGTTTTTCTAATGGAATAGCAGCTAAAGCGGATAGATTAAGAACAGGGACTCCTGCTTCTTGTTTATTTTGGCAACTGATCAAAAGAATCACTGCCATTATCATAGATAAGAAAGTACGCATCTCGCAATATTAAAAATAAAATGGGCTTGCAACGAATTGAAAAGCCCATTTTATAATATCCTTACATTGTTATTACTTTAATAACTCGGCTAATTTTGCTTCCAATGCTTCACCACGAAGATTAGAACCTATAATTTTTCCTGTTGGGTCAATCAAAAAGTTTTGAGGAATACCACGTACTTCATACAAAGCTACTGGAGCTGATTTCCATCCTTGTAAATCTGACACATGTGGCCATTGACCTAATTGATCATCAGCAATCGCTTTCATCCAAGCATCTTTCTTACCTGGATTATCCAAAGACACACCTAATACGGTAAAGTTTTTGTCTTTATACTTGTTAAACGCAGCAACTACATTTGGGTTTTCATGACGACATGGTCCACACCAGCTCGCCCAAAAATCTAATAGTACATACTTTCCTTTTAAAGAGGATAACGCTAGTTGGTTTCCAGCTGTATCAGGTAATGAAAAATCAGGAGCCATAGAACCAGTTGCTACTGCTTTCAATTTCTCAATTCTACTTGCTAGATCCTTTCCTTTTTTACTGTTTTTTATTTCGGCAGATAAAGCTTGGTAGCCAGGAATTACTACTGTATTTACATTATCAGCATCTAGCTTATCCGATAACAAGTCCAATGTAATAAAACTTGACTTATTATCTTTAATAAACTGATCATCTGCCTGATTCTGTTTTACAGAAATTTCTTCTGCTTCCTTCTGTAATCTGCCGATAAACGCTTGATCTTTTCTTTGTTCTTCACTTGCCTCTGCATAACGCTTATTTAGACCTGCATACGCCGTTGAAAACGGTTTCACTGCAGTTTGATATTTTGCAAAATCATTATTGAGCGCATTTCCAGAAATAACAGCATTTTTCATTTCATCATTCGATTCCACCTTAATAACACCGTTAGACAAATATACTTGGGTCAAATCTGGATTTTGAATTTCTTTAATAGATGTACCATCTGCAGAAAGAATTAAATAACCTTTTACGGGTTCTGAAACTGTACCATTAAATTTAAATTTTCCGCCAGCTACTGTAGTCGAATCAATTTTACGAGCATTATTCTCTACATACTGCATAAAAACTTTTGCTTTATCAGGTGCTCCTTTGATATTTCCTGTTATCGTGAAACTTTCTTGTGCAAAAATTACCGCGGGGATAAAGCTTAACCCAAATAATATTCCTTTTTTCATTTTCATTGTTTTATATTTTTATTTTTCAAGATAGATCAAAAATTTTACCAACGTCCGCTTGCTCCTCCTCCTCCGAAGCCGCCTCCACCAAAACCGCCGAACCCACCTCCGCTATCACCACCGAAGCCTCCTCCAGAACCTCCTCGGCCTAAGCCATTGAGTAATGTCCACCACAATAGATCAGAACTTCCTCTACCATTCATCACTTTTCCACCTCCATTTCCACCTCCACCTCTCCGCGAGAGGATAATAACAACAATTACAATAATAATGATCAGAAAGATTTTAGAACTTCCTCCTTGACCACTTGGTTGTTCAGGATCGGCTTTATATTCTCCTTTTGTGTAAGAAATCAACGCATTCGTTGCGGCATCAACACCCGTATAATAATCGCTCGCTCGAAAAGCTGGTTTTATTTCATTTTCAATAATACGGTGCGCGATCGCATCAGGAATAGCACCTTCTATACCATAACCTGTCTGAATGGTCACAGCACGATCTCCAATTGCTGCAAGAAGCAGAATACCACTATTGTATTTTTTATTTCCTACACCCCATTTTTGAGCAAGTCGAACAGCATAATCGCTGATGTCATATGATCCTGTTGAATTCATTAAAACAACAGCAATTTGTATTGAGGTAGAATCTTCAAAAGCCAATAATTTCTGTTCCAATTGACTCACCTGACTTGCTGACAATGTATTTGTATAATCATTGACTAAGCGATTAGGAGTCGTAGGGAAATCCTGTGCAAACAAACTAGCCATACTAAAAAGTATCGCTATCATTGTCATTGCAGCTATACGAATGGCTGAAAATCTAATTTTGGTCAAAGACCTGTATTCTCTTTGTTTATTCATTTTTAATTATCGCCAAAAACAATATCATTCGGTAACTCATTAATATCATCATGCTGTCTTGGATAAAACTTGGCTAGTTGTTCTGCCGCATGCTCAATGCCTTTGGTTAAGCCTGTTACAAACTGTCCATTTCTAAACTCCTGAACCATGATTTCTTTGGTTGACTCCCAAAAGTCATCCGCTACACGTTTATTTATACCCGCATCACCAATGATGGAGAATTTATGATCTTCAGAGGCTAAGTAAATCAATACACCATTTCGTAAAGCTGTTTGATGCATTCCTAGTTTTTCAAAATAATGGGTTGCTCGTTCAAAGACTTCCCCAGGACAATGTTTTTCAATCACAACTCGGATCTCTCCTGATGTTCTATTTTCGGCAACACTAATGGCATGAACGACCTTTTCCTGTTCTTCCGATGAAAATGCTTCCATAAATTATAGATGTTTTAAATAAAAAAAGATGAATGTGTGCACAAGATAAGCCCATCATTCATCTTCTCTAGTAAGCTAATATTTTTAGAAAGATACCGTTGGCGCTTTATCTGCACCAGCTTGTGCAGTAAAAGTTCCCTTTGCTTTAAAGCCAAACATACCTGCCATCAAGTTATTTGGGAAGCTACGTACTGTTGTATTAAACTCTTGTACGGCTTCATTATAAGCTCTACGTTCTGTGGTAATTCTATTTTCTGTACCTTCCAATTGCGCTTGCAATTCCAAAAAGTTTTGATTTGCTTTCAAATCAGGGTAAGCCTCTACAGTTGCCATCAATTTACTTAATGAACCTGAAAACTGATCTTGTACTTTTTGATACTGAGCAATTGTTTCATCTGTCAAATTGGTTGGATCTACGGTAATTGAGGTTGCTTTCGCTCGTGCTTCTACTACTGCAGTCAATGTACTTTCTTCGTGTTTTGCTGCACCTTTAACAGTATTCACCAAGTTTGGTACTAAATCAGCACGTCTTTGATAAGCATTTTCGACTTGAGCCCATTTACCTTTTACATTTTCATCTTGTGATACCATATTGTTGTATCCACATGAGCTAAAAGAAAGTGCAACCATTAAACCAAATAATGCGACTAATAATCTTTTCATTTTTTTGTTGAATTAATATTTTTCCAAATAAACTTTAATGGGTATCTTACTACAAAGCACATACCATATTCATACGAATATAAGAATAATTTTGAGGCTCTAAACCTATATAACTAAAATATTATCATAGATATCTGTAACTTTGCAACGTTTTGGGATAAAAACCCAGCACAGTTATTATGCAGAAAGAAATTGAAATCGCTATCTCTCCAGAAAGAATTGAAGATAGTTCCTATATTCTCCATCTAGGTTCCAAAGGTCTCCAGATTAAGCTCGATCGTATCAAAGGATTCAAAATTCGTAAACGATCTATTGACGCCCGTAGTAAACATGTTGTTTTTCGTGCACGTGTAATTTTTTATATTGACGAGGAACCACTTACTGAAATCTTCAATACAAATTTTCAGTATGTCCACAACAGTCGACCTGTAATCATTATTGGTGCTGGTCCTGCGGGATTATTTGCAGCCATCCAGTGTATTGAAAAAGGATTAAAACCAATCATCATCGAACGGGGAAAGCGTGTACAAGATCGTCGTCGTGATTTAGCAAAATTAAACCGTGAAGGTATTGTTGATGAAGATTCAAATTATTGTTTTGGAGAAGGCGGTGCTGGAACTTATTCTGATGGCAAATTGTTTACGCGTTCTAATAAACGAGGTGACGTAGACAAGGTCTTGAAATTATTTGTCGCGCATGGTGCCAATGAAGATATCCTTGTCAATGCTCGCCCTCATATTGGTACCAATAAATTACCTCATATTATTGAAGCTATTCGTGAAAATATCATTAAATATGGCGGTGAAGTTCTTTTTGATGAGCGTGTTGTTGATATTACAACAGACAAAAATCAAGTATCAGGTGTTTTACTTGCTAGTGGTGAGCAAGTAAAATCAAATCACGTTATTGTCGCTACAGGTCACTCTGCGCGTGATATCTTTACATTATTTCATAAAAATAAGTGGCTTATTGAGGCCAAGGCTTTTGCATTAGGTGTACGCATTGAACATCCACAATCAATTATTGATCAAGCGCAATATCATTGTGAAATCTGCAGCGAGCATTTACCACCTGCCTATTATAGTTTAGTGGAGCAGGTAAATGGTCGAGGTGTATTTTCTTTCTGTATGTGTCCAGGAGGTGTCATTGCTCCTTGTGCAACAGCTAAGAACGAAATCGTTGTCAATGGTTGGTCGCCTTCAAAACGGAATAATCCACATGCCAATTCGGGTACCGTTATTCAAATTAATTTGGAAGATGTTCCTGGTTCAGATAGCAATCCCTTTGCGATGTTAAACTTCCAACAGGAAATAGAAAAACGAGCATTTGAAGCTGGTGGTGGTCATCTTGTAGCTCCAGCGCAACGGATGATTGACTTCGTGGAGGGACGCATCTCCAAAGACCTTCCAGAGAATTCGTATAAACCTGGTACAATATCAGCTGATCTAACACAAATACTCCCTAAATTCGTATACGAAGCCCTTCGCGGCGCTTTACCTGTTTTTGGAAAAAAGATGAAAGGTTATTATACCAATGATGCTATTTTAGTGGCTGTAGAATCACGGACTTCTTCCCCTATTCGTATACCCCGAGATAAGGACACTTTACAACATCCTGAAATCAAAGGCCTTTATCCTTGTGGGGAGGGCGCTGGATATGCTGGCGGAATTATTTCTGCAGCTATCGATGGGATGAATTGTGCTGATGCAATCAATTAAATTGATAAAAATATAAATTTGGTCTTGCAATAATTCAAAGAAAGCGCTATTTTTGTAAGACCAATGCGAAAGTAGCTCAGTTGGTAGAGCACAACCTTGCCAAGGTTGGGGTCGCGAGTTCGAATCTCGTCTTTCGCTCTAAATAAAGCTTCCAAATTTGGAAGCTTTATTTATTTTCGCTCACCCCTTCTTGCCCAATTTCATAACAGCAGGTGTTAGGAAGGATAGGATTCCGACTACTACCATCAATAGACCTGCTATCACAAACGCATTGGCAACTCCTATTACATCTGCAATAAAACCAGTAAAAAGAAGACCAATCACACTAGGCAAAATGGCTAGACTAAAATAAAGCGAAAAAACTCGTCCTAACATTTGTGGGGGAACTTCTTCTTGTATTGTTGTCATAAAACACGCGGAAAATAAAGACATCGATATCCCTCCAATGGCAGTAACAATAACGAAAGGTATAAACCAGGTTGCCGGAAACCATCCTGATAATGCAAATGTCAATCCTAACATGATGTGCATCGCATTGATCAGAATTACTTTGGAAAATTGTACTTTAAATGCACTTAGCAAACCTCCCCCAACTAACATACCTACTCCCCAAATGATCTCGATGATGCTCATTTCCCATTTCCCTCCATTAAAATGACCGATGGTCAATAAGGGAAACATAATGGCAATTGGCATAACACAAAAGGTCGCAACCATGGCATAAAAAAACAATATGCTCAACCCTCGATTATCATAGATTGCTTTCATCCCCTGTTTCAGATCTTCCCATACCTGTGCAAAAGATAATTCTGAAGTGATGGTTAAATGAGGGATATGCACAAATAGCAGGGTAGTAATAGCCACTATTGCACCTATTACATCTAAATAAAGAACTTGAGAGATCGAGAAATAAGTAATCGCTAAGGTTCCTAATGCTGGTCCTGCAATACTACTGACTGATTGAAGCATTTGATTGATTCCTGATACGCGTAAAAGTTTATCTTCGGGTACCATAAGAGGAGCTATGGCCTGCATTGCAGGTGAGTGAAATGCCGATCCGATGGAGCGACAGGTCAACAATAAATAAATCAAGAACAGATTACCGCCCTCTTGTTTAAAGATAAAAGTCATCAACAAGGTACATAATGCAATAAATGCATCTGCAAAAATCATCACCTTTTTTCGATCCCATCGATCAATAAAGACACCAACAAAGGGTCCAATAAGTGCTTGTGGCAATAATCCTGCTATGCCAGCTAATGCCAGTACTTCCGCTGATTTGTGCGTTAAACTCAACCAGATGATCACAGCAAAGTTAACCGCAGAACTTGTTAATAGGGACACAAATTGCCCTATCCAAATGTATATATAGGTTTGAAACCAATTTTTATTCTCCATAAAATTAAACTATAAAAATACAACAGTAAACGAGCTTGTCGTTCACAAAAAAATAACTACCTTAATAGATGAAAGGATTCAAGGCCTAAAATTGTATCGATAAGGAAATGCATAGTGGCACAAAAGTAGAAAAAATCATTCAATTTTAACTTGTAAACTAACGCTATTATCAATCTCTTAACAATGAAAATTTTCAAAAGCAAACGAGATCTCTTGATGGATCTGCTCACAATTGTACCCATAATTCTTGTTGTCGTTATGATTCTTGTCTTTCTTGTACAAGATAGCGCAATATCCTCTCAGGATTTATTAGTATTGGGACTATCCATCATCCTCATTGCTTTATTATTATTCCCAAGACCGAAATATATCATTGAAGGTGACTATTTTCGGTATCGAGCAGGAATCTTTAGAGGGAAAATTGCTATTGCTAACATGCATAAAATTGAAGTTGGTAAGACGTTATGGGTGGGTTTTAAACCTGCAACGGCACGAAAGGGACTAATCATTCACTATAAAAAATATAAAGAAATTTACATTAGCCCCAGCAGCAATGAAGAATTTGTTAAGGAACTTTTAAAGCTAAATCCAGCGATTGTATTGATTACAACTTAAGGTTTACTCATCTAATCAAGCTTGAAAATCAGCAGTTTTTTCTTTCTTCACTTTGATTTCAATCGTCATACGCAAAGCGATTTCTAGCTATAGGTGGATTCGATTACAATTAAAAATAAATAAGAAATTTTGCATACATGGAAACCACGGATCAAGACCAAAAGTTGTGGATCTGTTTAAATTTTAGGCATACAAGCGAGTCAATCTAAATAGGAAAAAATCGATATTTCTTACCCCACGCAACTTTGCTCTAAAGGCTTTAATTTTAGCATTGAAAGACTCTGCTGAGGCATTGGTCGATCGATTGTCAAAGTAGTTTAAGATGGTTCTGTAATGATTTTGGATTGTTCTGGAGATCGTATTGAATGAACGGAACCCACTTACACGGACCTTTTCATGCCACTTGGCCAGTCGGGTCATACCATATAATTTATCTGTAGTGTTTTGGTAGATATTACTCAGTTCAATACTCAGATTATAGGCTCTTTTTAGATCTGGATAATATTCAAAAAGCAGCTCTGCCCGTTGTTTTTGTCGTTCCGTCCATAAGGTTGCCCTTTTATATAATACGTAGCGACTCCTGGCCAGCAATTGTTTTAGCGTATCCCCATTTTCTAATAACAGTGGTTCATAGGTTTTCTTTAGCCGTTTACATTTCTCTATCGCCTGGTTCTCTTGATCAAGTGCCTGCCAACGGTATTTAATACGCATCTCCTGAAGGGCTTCAACCGCTAATCGCTGTACATGGAACCTATCGGTTACACGGGTGGCATAAGGGAATGACCTACGTACGATCTGCTCCATACTCCCTGACATATCAAGAGTGGCTTCAGCTACCTTATTACGCTTGGTTTGAGGAATTCTGGCCAATACCGCAATTACATCGTCGGCTTTTGTACCCGCTACGATAGCCACAATAGCTTTCTTTTTCCCCTTTGCGGCTTTATTGGTAACTAGGGTATAGAGTTCCCCATGAGATAAACTGGTCTCATCAATGGAGAGCTTAGAACCTAGATTCTCTGGAAACAAAAGATACTTTTTAGCATGTATTTTTTGATCCCAGTTTGTGAAACCACTTAGAAAATCTTTGTAACTGCGCCGTAATTTACGCCCATTGACACCATAGAATTCCGCAATGGTTTCAATGCTATTGGGGCTCGTATCGATTGACCTCTTTTAAAAAATCCGCGAATTCCTGTGTCATTCGTGTTCCCCTGGCAACTAAAGCCCAGTCCCGATAAACCACTTTTCCAGTAGTTTCATTAAACCACCTGCGCCGTTTTATATTCAGCATCACCCGCTGTCCCCGAAGTGGAAAATCCTGAACGTGAGCATCCTTAAAAAAACCTTTAGAAATTAGTTTCTCTCCCTGGTATTCTTCAGGAATAATATTTATTTCTTCTAGAGAGGTGTAGGACATCTTCTATTTCATGGATCGCAATCATAGTAAAATGGTCAACGATGAAATTAGGTAAGATGTATTTTACTAAATCGGAAAAGGGCAACGACATAACGGATTCTATTATTCCCCAAAAGTAACATTTTAATCACCGCCCCACAACTTTTGGTCTTGATCCGAAACCACCTTTTGGAAAGGGATCAAAATAAAAGCGTTTGAATTGGAGTTCAAACGCTTTCTTATTTATTATTGAACAATTTTAAACTATTTGCTCTTTAAGCTTTCGGAAGCTAACTCTTCAACATAAGTACGAACAGTCTCATTGGAGAAACGATTTGTCACATCAAATGCAAATGCGTGTACCAATAAAATACGAGCAGATTCTTCGCCAATACCCCTTGCTCTTAAATAGAACAAAGCATCATTATCGAATTGTCCAATGGTACAACCGTGAGAACATTTAACATCATCGGCAAAGATTTCCAGCTGTGGTTTTGTATATACAGCTGATTTATCTGAAATCAACATGTTATTGTTCTGTTGGAAAGCATTTGTTTTTTGTGCATCCTCTCGAACAAATATCTTACCGTTGAAAACAGCTATAGATTCATCTTGGGTAATATTTTTATACCATTCGTAAGACTCACAATGTGGCTTTAGATGATCTACTACGGTGTGATTATCAACCAACTGCTTTCCACCAGTCAAATTAATACCATAAAGATGACTTTCCACATTTTCAGCATCAAGACGTACATTGATATTATTTCTGATGAAAGACGCTCCTGGAAAATTACAGTTATAATTATTATATAAACTGTATTTTTCTTGATAAACCTCTGTATGATTAAAATAGTTGCTTGCTGGTTCTGCTATTTGCAAATAGTAATGTTGAACTTTTGCATTTTCTTTTACGACGATCTCCGATACTTTATTTTGAATATTTTTGGCAGAACCTTCAACAGTCATATAAGTTTCGATAATTTCGACCTCTGCATTTGCTTCAACAACAATCAAATTACGTGTTTGCGAAAAGAAATCTTCCTGACCTGTCGCTACGTGAATAATTTGAATAGGTTTTGATAGGATCGTGTTTTTCGCTAAAGCAATAAAAACACCATTTGTATAACCTGAGGTATTTAGAGCAACGAAAGGGTTATCTGTTTTATCTGCATATTGTGCAAAATGAGCTTGAAAAGCAGGCTCTTCAACAGCATCTTCCATTGTTTTCACAATAAGGCCTTTTTCATCATCTAATGACGCAAATGAAAGCATGTACTGTCCGTTCACTAATACAATACGATGTGCATCCAAATTTGGAATCTCACCAGCACTAAAATCTAACCCATCAATATCCACATCCGAATTCAACACATAGGATTGATCGATAAGTTTATAGATATTGGTATATTTCCATTCTTCATCTTTCACTGTTGGAAAGCCAACTGCTGAAAAGCGATCAAAAGCTTGTTGACGGATAGCCGACAAAAAAGCAGGCCCTGCTACTTTCTCTTGAAAACTGCTCAACACTTGTTGAAGTAATGATTCTGAAACTAATGTATTCATTTTATTTTTTATTCAAATCGCTTTAAAAACCTTGATCTTTAGCAAGAAAAGGTAAATTATGCGTTTTGTGCGTCTAACTCTTTTAACCAATCGTAACCTTTTTCTTCCAATTCTAAAGCTAATTCTTTAGGTCCAGATTTTACAATACGTCCATTGTATAATACGTGAACTACGTCAGGTATGATATAGTCTAAAAGACGTTGATAGTGGGTGATTACGACAAATGCATTATTTTGAGAACGCAATTGATTCACACCATTCGCCACAATACGTAATGCATCAATATCTAATCCAGAATCTGTTTCATCCAAAATAGATAATTTAGGATTTAACATCGCTAATTGAAATATTTCATTACGTTTTTTCTCTCCTCCAGAGAATCCTTCATTGAGTGAGCGATTGGCCAAATTAGCAGAAAACTCGACTAATTTTTGTTTCTCTTTCACCATTTTCAAAAATTCCTTCGCTTCCATTGGAGGTAAGCCTTTATATTCACGAATATCGTTCACTGCTGTTTTCAAGAAGTTAATATTCGATACTCCAGGAATTTCAATCGGATACTGAAAAGCTAAAAATAAACCTTCACGAGCACGATCTTCTGGAGATAATTCCAATAGATCAACATTGTCCAATAAAGCTTCTCCTTCTGTCACTTCGTATGCATCACGTCCTGCTAAAACATTTCCTAATGTACTTTTTCCAGCACCATTTGGTCCCATGATTGCATGTACTTCTCCTGCTTTGACTTCAAGATTTAAACCTTTTAAAATTTGTTTACCGTCTACAGACGCGTGTAAATTTTTTATACTTAACATTTCTTTATTCGTATTGTGTATTGAGTGCGGAGATATAAACTATCGAATACTCCTCAACTATTTTTTATATCTATCCTACTGAGCCTTCTAATGAAATCGCTAACAATTTCTGTGCTTCTACCGCAAACTCCATTGGCAATTGATTTAATACTTCTTTCGCATATCCATTGACAATAAGTCCCACTGCTTTTTCTGAATCGATACCTCGTTGATTCAAATAGAAGACTTGGTCTTCCCCAATTTTCGAAGTCGTTGCTTCATGCTCTAACTTAGAGGTCTTGTTCCGATTTTCGATATAAGGGAATGTATGTGCTCCACAACGATCTCCAATTAATAGGGAATCACATTGTGTAAAGTTTCTTGCATTGTCAGCATTAGGACCAATTTTCACCAACCCTCTATAACTGTTATGACTCTTACCTGCTGATATACCTTTTGAAATGATTTTTGATTTGGTGTTTTTGCCAAGGTGAATCATTTTCGTTCCAGTATCGGCAACTTGCATATTACGTGTCATCGCGACTGAATAAAATTCACCGACAGAATTATCACCTTTCAAGATTACACCTGGATATTTCCAAGTAATGGCAGATCCTGTTTCTACTTGTGTCCACGAAATCTTGCTATTATCTCCTTTGCAAATACCACGTTTTGTA
This sequence comes from Sphingobacterium sp. SRCM116780, assembly GCF_021442025.1. NCBI lineage: Bacteria > Pseudomonadati > Bacteroidota > Sphingobacteriia > Sphingobacteriales > Sphingobacteriaceae > Sphingobacterium > Sphingobacterium sp. SRCM116780. The sequence continues at coordinate 4,056,170 of NZ_CP090446.1, read as the reverse complement.
ACGAAATTGTAAATACCACCTTTACCGTCTTTATCCCCTGGATACCAGTTTTGAACAGTAGAATATTTTATTTCAGCATCTTTTTGAGCGATCAATTCAACCACTGCAGCATGTAACTGATTTTCATCACGCATTGGGGCTGTACAACCTTCTAAATAGGAAACGTAGGCACCTTCGTCTGCAATAATTAGCGTCCGTTCAAACTGACCTGTATTTTGAGCATTGATCCGAAAATAAGTAGACAATTCCATTGGGCAACGAACACCTTTAGGAATGTAGACAAAAGATCCATCAGAGAATACTGCTGAATTTAAAGCAGCATAGATATTGTCGGTTTGAGGAACTACTGTTCCTAAATATTCTTTTATTAATTCTGGATGTTCTTGAACAGCTTCACCAAAAGAACAGAAAATAACGCCTTGTTCTTTTAGTTTCTCCCGGAAAGTAGTTTTTACAGATACAGAATCAAATACAGCATCTACAGCAACGACACCTGCCAAAATCTTTTGCTCATCAAGTGGGATACCTAATTTTGCAAAAGTAGAAAGTAGTTCAGGATCTACCTCATCCAAGCTATTTAATTGTGGCTTTGCCTTTGGGGCTGCATAATAGGAAATGCTTTGAAAATCAATTTCAGGGTTTTTGAAGTTTTGCCATTTCGGCATCTTTAACGTCAAAAAATGACGGAATGCTTTTAATCTCCACTCTAATAACCATTCTGGTTCATTCTTTTTTGCCGAAATAAATCGCACAGTATCTTCAGTAAGACCTATTGGTGCAAATTCCATTTCAATGTCTGTCGTGAACCCGTATTTATATTCTTCGAGCTCCAGCTCTTTTAGTAAATCGTCGTCTTTAGTACTCATAGTTCGCTCTCACGGTTTAAAAAATTGCTCTTGGTTAAAACCACAATCTTCTGAATGACAAAGTTACGATTTACAAGCCAATAAAACATTATTTTTGGGACGATCAACGCTCATTTTAATAAAAAAAGTGACTAAAGTCACTTTATGTGCATCCTAGGCTTTATGAACAACTCTTTTTTTACAAACAAATGATTTTCAATAATAAAAATCTATAATTAATCAATCAACATATAAACAACAACTATATAAAGAATAAAAAATCAAAAACATATATAATTACCAAATTTAATTTGGAACAAATATGTATATTTACAGAATGTCACTAAAAAAAATAGTTGAATATGCCTTTTTTGCCAGATAAAACAGATCTAAAAATCTTAAAGTTATTACAAGAAAACGGACGGATTACTAATCTTCAATTAGCGTCGAGTATTGGTCTATCGCCCGCGCCAACTTTGGAACGGGTAAGGAAACTCGAAAATTCGGGGTTTATTAAAAGTTATCATGCTTTTGTCGATGAAGAGAAATTGGGCCTTGGTATCAAATCCTTCATTCAAATATCGTTAGATTTTCATACGCATAATGCTATTCCTGAATTTGTAGCTGCTGTCAAGATGATTCCTGAAGTTACGGAATGTCATCACGTAACAGGTAATTGTGATTTTATGCTTAAGGTATATGTTAAAGATATCAAAGCATACGAAGGTGTTATCATGGAGAAGATTTCCAAGATCCCTTTTGTCAAGACTTTTCAAACCATGATGATTATGTCTACTAGTAAAAAAGAACCTATTATTCCGTTGGAATATTAATAATCAAAAGAGCTGTACAAATTAAATTGTACAGCTCTTTTATCATCTTTTCGACTTTTGTATATAATATACATTCCATTGATTGATCATCGCATCAAGTTAATTTCCACTCTAATAAACCTTTATTTTTCCATCCTTTGGTTTCCTACCAATAGTTCACATACAGCTTTCCAAAGCTATCCTTTCACGTTCCTAAAAGTGCCTTGAACAAAATATATTTATTATCTTTGGGTCTCAACTTATGATAAATAATGCTCAACCATATAACGATTTCGCATTCATCCTTTCTTGGCCAGATGCCACAATAAGAGGAGATGAAAAATGGATGATGTTCTTTAAAAAAATAGGCATTGTTAAAAATTTGAACTTTAAAGTTGGACATACAGGGATTGTTATCGTATCAGCAACGTCAGGTGAGTTATTGTATTATGATTTTGGGCGATATATTTCTCCAAGAGGATATGGGCGAGCGCGATCAAAAGATTCTGACCCTTTATTGGAAATCAAGTTCAAAGCGACATTCAAAGATAACAATGTTTCAAATATTGAAGCGATAGTGGCTCATTTCGAGACCATGAAACCAGCTATGCAAGGGAATGGTGAGCTCTACTTCTCTATCGTAAAAAGGATAAATTTTGGTCAAGCAAAATCATTTGCAGACAAATGGGTATATAAAGGTTCATATCCTTATGGGGCAGTTGCAAAAGGGAACAATAATTGCTCTCGATTTATCACTAGACTTCTTTTTGCTTCTTCTGCCCATTTTCGGTGGACACATCCGATTAATTTCCCTGAAACAATTAAAGTGAGCCCCATCAGCAACGTCATCAACTCTGCTGAAAATAAAATGATTTACAGTTATTCTCCTCAACATGGATTACAAAATTTCAAAATGTCGAGGATGCAATCCCTTTTATTTTTAATCAAAAAATTAAGTGAAAATGTCTATCATAAACAAGCTGCATTATTACCTGAAGATATTAGCATTGGTGGCATGGTACAGAAACACAAACCTTCTCATATTCCCGAAAGCTCCCAGTATCTCGGAGGTGTTGGGGAGGGTGCCTGGTTTGACTTATCTCTACTAAAAAATAATCAGCTGCTCATACAGCGATTTACGATAACTGGATTTTTTGAATATGCCGTTATTGGTGAACCTGAAGAAACACTTCACCCTACTGCGGGTATAAACATTACCTATGATAGCCATCTTTTGGTGACTCATATTATCCAGAATAACAAAAAGATAAAAGTCTGTCATCTTCAACATATTTCTGTTGAAGATTTGAAATCTTTACTCACATCGGAAATGATTGCTTAAATCAATTTCCATTCAATTGGTTTTTTACCATGCTTCTCTAAAAACGCATTTGCTTTAGAGAAATGCTGACATCCAAAAAAACCTCGATAAACAGACAATGGTGATGGATGCACAGCAGTCAGAATTAAATGTTTTTTACTATCAATTAAAGCTGCCTTTCTCTGTGCATATGCACCCCATAACATAAAAACTACCGCCTCCTTCTTCTTTGAAATAGCTTGGATTATCTGATCAGTAAATTGCTCCCAACCTCTTTTTTGATGGGAGCCTGCCTGATAAGCGCTGACCGTTAGCGTCGCATTTAGCAACAGAACTCCTTGGTTAGCCCAAGATGTTAAATCTCCAGAAGTAGGGGTCTGAAAATGAGGAATATCCGTTTCTAGTTCTTTAAATATATTTTTTAATGATGGTGGTTGAGCAATACCTTGTGGCACCGAAAATGATAATCCATGTGCCTGTCCATCGCCATGATAAGGGTCTTGTCCCAAAATAACCACTTTCAACGACTCTAAACTCGTCTGTTTAAAAGCATTAAATACTAGATCTCTTGGAGGAAACACTTTTCCTCGAGCTCTTTCTTGCTGTACAAAATTAGATAAATCAACCATGTAAGATTGATGTAAGAGTGGAGCCAAAATTGGTTCCCAAGATTTGTCAAATTGCTTTCCCATATTTCTAATATACAATTTTACAAAATAACCACTAAAACAAGTTGCTTAACCGCACAATTTAACAGATATTTGCAAAATTAAACTCGATATACATTTACATTAAATATAGACTTATGTCAAATCTTGTAAGAATTATTATTAGCAGTGCGCTATTAATTGGAACGGTCGCTTTGTTTTGGTTCGGCCAATGGGGATGGGGTATTTTAGGAATATTCTTGACAATAATTGGTTTTTTGACTGTATTTTTTCATGAGTACATGCTTTTAGCCCAATGGTTTTTACGCAAACAAGACATGCCAAAGGCTGAGAAATGGTTAAATAAGATCACGAATTACGAAAAGCAATTAATTCCTGCTCAATATGGATATTACAACATGTTGATTGGATTGATTGAATCGCAACGTGCTCCTATGCAAGCCGAAAAGTACTTCAAAAAAGCATTGACATTAGGCCTTCATATGGATCATAATATTGCTTTGGCAAAATTAAGTTTAGCAGGTATTGCTATGGCAAAACGAAACAAACGCGAAGCAGAGAAATATTTACAGGAAGCTAAAAAGGCCGATAAGAACAAATTATTAGCTGATCAGATTAAAATGATGAAAGATCAGATGGGTATGATGGATCGTCAACAGATTCGTTATAGCCGATAAGCTAAAGAAAAAAGATATAGAAACGGCTGTTCAATTATAATTGAACAGCCGTTTCTATATAATGTCCTTCTTCCTCGCTATCTTCAAAGACAAGTATCAATTCCTTTGGTTTTCCTTTTTCTTTCACCCAATCTGAAACGGTCATTTTCAGAATAACAGGTTCATCCATTTTCATCAGATAATTGATATAGTTTTGTTTATCTTGTGATTTCACCAAGACTTTATCCAAGCCAATAGTGGAAAAAAAATACTGACTCCCTTTACTATCGACAATCTTCGTTCCATAGGTGTTCAGTTTTAGTTCTCGCCCATTTCTGGTATAAGAAATCAAAAACAATTCAACTAACGCAGTTTTTGTTTTGGGGTCAACTTGTACAGTTTTTACATCGATCTGAACATCGTCAACAACCAACAGTTCTTTTTCACTCTTATCCGATTGTGCATACACGTGATTTCCAGCAACCATGCCAGCACAAATGATAAGGATGGTATTGATAATTTTTCTCATTTTTAAAACTAAAAAAAGCTATGTAATTTTTACATAGCCAGTATTGTTAAATTCTATTTTTGATTAGCGTAATCGATCGGCAGATTTAATCAATTTCTCGTCTTTACGTATTGCACCTAATGCTAAGGATAAAAAAATAATGGAAATAGGCAATAAAAAGAAACCTACACCAATCGTTCCTGCGCCTAAAAACTGATTAACCGTGGCTAAGTGACCACTTGCGCTTGTATATAACCAAACTGCAAGTAAAATAATTAAAACAATACTTAGAAAAATCAACTTAATTTGTGTCTTCCGATTTTTAAATTTAAAAATCGTGTAAAGTGGTAATAATCCAATAACAACAGTTGCAATTATTTGTAAGATATATGAAATACCGCTTTCATGAGTTGGCAGACCTGCAGATGTTCCATAAACACCTGTGACTTTTACATCTTTGCCAAGACCTACCAAATCATTATAATGAACATATGGGAACAGAAATAAACCAAACAATAATAGTCCAGCTACGAGTAGATAAATAGTTTGAATACGTTGAATCATTTTTTAATAAATTGATTGGTTACAAACTTATATAAATTTGCTTGTAAACACAATATAATTGCTTTGGAATCTATTTAGATATTATACATGTATAATCATTAAATATGAAATAATCGCCCTATGATATATTATTCTTTTTGAACAGACAAATTGATAATCAAGCAAAAGTCTCGTGTAAATAACAATTTATGCTCACTTTTGTTTCCCTAATTTTTACTTTTGCTGTATGTTATATATTTGTGGCGCTACCGCACATGCAAAAATTGCTATTGAAACTGCTGAGGAACTCCAAATCGAAATCGCAGGACTTATTGATAAATCATTATTGATTGAAGACGTATTTAATTACCAAGTGAACTTACAACATGAAGTAAAAAATGAACTTGAACGTTTCTTCATTGCTATTCATGATACAGGATTACGGGAAAGAATTGTTTTAGAGAACCAAAATTGGACTTATCTTTCCTTAATACATCCTAAAGCTATTGTTTCTAAAAGGGCAGAAATTGGTCATGGAACCATCATCTTGCCTGGTGCATACATAGCACCGGATGTACAAATAGGGAATCATTGTATCATCGCTAGTAATGCTGTGATTACCAGTAATAGCGTCATTGAAGATTTTGTCAATATAGGTCCCAATAGTAGTATTGGAAGCAACGTGTTAATTGGAAAAGGCTCAGAAATTAGTGGAAATATTAACATTCCAGCTGAGGAAACGATCATGCGAGATAGCTCTATAGAAACTGCTTATTGTTAAATTGCATACTTCATAATTTCAATAGTTATCTCCAAAGGATTGAGATAACTATTGAAATCATATTCCTACAGAGTGAAATTGGAGATCGTATAGTTTCTTATAATATCCGTCAATATTTAACAATTCATGATGGGTACCCATTTCCATAATCTCTCCTTTTTCCAACACAATGATCTTATCAGCTTTTTGAATTGTAGATAATCGATGTGCAATGACAATGGCTGTTCTACCTACCATCAGGTTATCTATGGCATGTTGAATCAGTTCCTCTGTTTCAGTATCCACAGAAGATGTTGCTTCGTCTAATATCAAGATTCGAGGATCGTGTACCAGGGCGCGTATGAAAGAAATTAATTGTGCTTGACCTGAAGACAAAGTGGCTCCACGCTCTTGCACTTGATAGTCATAACCTCCAGGTAATCGCATAATAAAATCATGTGCTCCAACCTGTTTTGCTGCTGCAATAATCGATTCGCGTGTAATACTGTCATCGTGCAAATCTATATTATGTAAGATAGAATCTGAAAACAGGAAAACATCTTGAAGTACGGTTGCTATTGTATTTCGAAGAAAATTCAATTCATATTCCCGAATATCGACACCATCCAATAAGATTTGACCTTTGTTAATTTCATAAAAGCGACTCAGAATATTAATTGTGGAAGATTTCCCAGCACCTGTAGCTCCCACTAGCGCTAATGTTTCTCCAGGAGCGACTTTAAAATTAACATCTTTCAATACCCAGTTTTCATCATTGTAAGCGAACCAAACATTTTTAAACTCGATTTCTCCTCGAATATGATTTGACTTCAACGTTCCCGAATTTGGCGTATGCTCATCTGTATCCAGCACTTCAAATATTCGCTCTGCACTAACCATTCCCATTTGAAGTGTATTAAATTTATCGATCAGCTCTCGAATTGGGCGAAAGATCATATTGATATACATAATAAATGCTACCACAACACCTGGAGAGATGACATCGCTTAAAATTTGTTTGGAACCAAACCACACCAACAATCCCAAAGCAATCGCCATGATAATTTCCAATACGGGGAAGAATATAGAGAAGTACCAGTTGGCACGAATATTCGCATTTCGATGATGTGCATTAATTTCTTTAAATTTATTCATCTCCTGCTCCTCGCGGGCAAAGTATTTGATAATTCCCATTCCAGAGATATGTTCCTGAAGGAAAGTATTCAAATTAGAAACCCATTTTCGAACATCTTGAAAAGCAGATTTCATTGCTTCCTTGAAGATGTAGGTCGCAGCAATCATGAGGGGCATTGGAATCAACACAATTAACGTCAATTTCCAATCGGTATAAAACATCACACCTAGAATTACCACCAGTTGCAATAAATCGCCAATAATTTGGATCAAACCTTCAGAAAAAATATTGGATATTGTCTCCAAATCCGAAATCGTACGGGTGATCAATTTGCCCAAAGCTGTCTTATCAAAATACTTCAATCGCAAACTGGTTATATGATTGAAAATTTCGATTCGAATATCGCGGATCACCGACTGCCCTAATGTATTTGTCATCAAGGTGTGATAATAGCGTACGGATGTCTGTATCATCACCAATACAACCATCAGGATAAACATATAATTTAATCCTTTCGTGTTGAATTGTAAAATATATTTATCTAATGTATATTGAATCAACATCGGTAATGCTGGTGCAACTGCGGCCAATAAAATGGTCAATATAACCGACATCCAAAAGATGGCTCCATACGGTTTCATGTACTTCATCATTCGACGCAATAGATTTACGTCATATGTTTTTCCTACTATTTTCTCTTGACTCACTTTTTCTAATTTACAAGGTAAGGATAAGCCACTTCTGTTAAATACAATCCTTGTGCAGGAACAGATGTTCCAGCCATTGACCGATTTTGACTTGCGATGACTTCTTCCATAAATGAAATTGGTTTTCCTTTTATTCCGATTTCTAACAAGGTTCCAACTACTGCTCGTACCATATTACGCAAAAAACGATCAGCTGTAATATGAAAAACAAGTTTACCTTTTTCCTCCCACACCCACTCCGCTCTTGTTATCGTACAGATATTCGTAAACACTTGTGTATTCGATTTACTAAAGCAGCTAAAATCTTGTTTTCCCAGCAAAAACTCAGCTGCCTTATTCATCTTTTCTACATCAGGAATGTCCCTTAAATAGGATGAATAAGCGTAAATAAACGGATCTTTTTCGAAATGAAGATGATATTCATAAGAACGACGTACCGCGTCAAAACGGGCATGTGCATCAGCATGAACAGGAAAAATAGATTTAACAGCAATATCATGGGGTAACAAACCATTTAAAGCATGTAAAAAACGATCTGGCTTCTCCAATATGCCAGAAAAATCACTATCAAAATGAACGAATAACTGTTTAGCATGTACACCTGCATCGGTTCTTCCGGCTCCAATTGTTTCAATTGGTACTCGCAACAAAATTTCTAATGCTTGATTTAACTTCTCTTGTACAGAAACTGCATTATTTTGAATTTGCCATCCATGATAGTTCTTTCCAAAATAAGCTATTTCTATAAAAAATCTAATTTTCTCCATTTTCAAAAACAAAGGTATGAATTAGCGAGAAGATACAAGAATATTTGGGTTGTAGAACTGCTAAATGAAAGTCAAAAAAATAAACGTACAACGGATGAAAGCGAAATCATTCGATGATATACTCGATCATTAAAATGAAATAAATTCTGTAACGTTCTACCGTTTGTTATACTCACTCAGCAATAAATTAAACAGAAACAATTTAAAACTAAAAGATATAAATATGTTAAAGAGCATCCAATTGACAAAATCACTCTTACAAGCATAATCTGATACAGATATAACGGAAATGCCTCTATGAAATCCATAGAGGCATTCTTGTTATGCAAGCCAATACTAAAAAGAGAAAGAAACGTGTGTCATTACACGGTTTCCTGCTTCTACACGATGATTGCCTAAATTTTGATTTATTGGAGCTTGCCAATTGGCTCCAAATGAAACTTTACCTACATTAACTTCTGCTCCTAAAATAGCAGATGTCATATATCCTCCAGATTGTGCTACATCAAACTGACCACTTGCCAAATCTTTTGCAGCATTTTCATAACGAACACCTGCATTTGGTGCTATTCTTAACTTTTCGTTCAACAGAAATTTGTAATAAAACAACATATTTCCTGTAAATTTATTACCATACAAATAATCATCTGAATTTGTTGTATTTATTTTGTAGGAAGCATTCACATTCATACCCAAATCCATCAAACGCGCATCATAAGCTAAGTTTGCTGTAAAATCTGTACTTCCAGTTCCTAGCTGAAAGTTATTCGGTTGATCTGTATTGGAAATATCTCGTTCCGTGACATCATATTTTCCTGTTGGAAGTTTGACACCAGCTCCAGCCCATAAGGAATGCGCGAACAAGCGATTGTTGGAAGTCTGATGAGTTGATTCAAAAACTTTGTAATAACCCATTACAGCGATATCTCCTAATCCACTTTTACTTGTTTTTTCATCCATCCCAACGGCTTCCCTGCTATTAAAATTATACGGTAAAAATGCCATCACACGAAAACGAGTGCCGATCTGAAAAGCTCCCCATAATTCGGCTATATGAAACTTTTCATCTTCGGTTAATGCAGTTCGTTCACCTTGAGGTCCCAAATGACTTTGAAGACTATTGTACTGATAACGCAATCCTATAAATCGTTTATTAAATTCAGGTAGTATACCCATATAGTAGCTCCCAACACCACATCCACAGATATCGCAAGCTTGACTAGAAAATCCCATTAGCAGTATGCTAAAGAGTATCATTATTTTTAATTTCATGGTATTTTTTTATTAATTCAAATTGAACCCAACAGCTGTGGGTCCTGATAACAGCTCATTCTTAACAAAAGAAGCATCATTTAATGTCGCTAAAAAAGCAAGTAGATCTACTTTATTCTGTTCCGTCATTGTGATACCTCTCGTTCCGTCGGACTGTTTCAATATTGGATCTAAATTTTCCGTTGGTAGAACTTGGAAACGATAATGATCTAAAACTGCACTTAATGTATAGATACTACCATCGTGCATATAAGGAGCAGAATAAGCAAGATTGCGCAGACTTGGTACTTTAAATTTATATTTATCCTTTGGATTCAAGGTAATCGCATACCTTCCCACATCCCCAGCTAAATTAGGACCTAATCCGTTATCGTGCATTTGCCGATCTGTAAACAACGGTTCAGTATGACAGGCACTGCACTTATCTTTAAAAAATATATAACCTCGCTTCTCCTCCTCGGTAAAGGTCACTCCTTGTTCACCACGCATCACCTGATCATATTTACTATTGTCACTGACAGCCATCAACATAAATTGAGATAAAGCTTGGGACAGACGAGCTGATGTAATATCAGCTGTCCCAAATGCCTTTTTAAAGAGTTCAGCATAATGGCTCGTTGCTTGCAATTTTTTAATAACATTCGGCATCTTTTCATCCATTTCTACTGGATTTTCGATGGGAACAACTGAGACAAGATCTAAGTTAAATACACCACCATCCCAGAAAAACTCTTTAGACCAAGCTAAATTCATAATGGGAATAGAATTGCGAATACCTACTAAATCATCTATTCCATGACTCACATCGTGTCCATGATGTGTAAAACTAGCTGTCTGAATATGACAACTTGCACAAGCAATTGTATTATTACGTGACAATAGGGGATCGTGAAACAATCGCTTTCCTAATTCAAATCCTGCTTCTGTAATTGGATTACTCTCAAAAGCATATATCGGTTCAGGAAAATGAATTGGTTTTTCAAATCCTAAAAACTTTAAAACCTCAGGTTTCACCTCTCCTGATTTCTGACAGGCATAGACAAGTGTAAGAAGTAATCCGAAAACAACTAATTTTTTCATCCTCTGCAGTTATTCTTCAGAACCACTTTTCTCTCCATTTTCTGTATGGTCATGTTTAAACATACCCGCATAGTTTTGAGCAATGGTAGCTGTAAATGGATCAAACATCAGATTAGGATGTTCTTTTATTTTAACAGTAGTTTTTCCATCAAACACTTTCATTAAATCCACAAACAAGTGGATATTACTTCGATATCCCGAACGTACCTGCGCAATACCTGCTGTCTTTAAGTCGAGCGTTACAGTCTTCAAATTATTGATTGTAGGTGTATTCATTCCTCCAAAACCACCAATATGGTATTTAAACTGTTGTTTGCCTGTTGGATCTTCTGTCGTCGTCAATACCGAGGAATTTCCTTCCAGTTTAAAGAAAATATAACCACTATTCCAACCCCAGTACATACCAGCACCTTCACTATCACCAACTGTAGGATCCAAAACACCTGTACGTTTTTCAAGTCCCATTGTATTACGTAAACTATCTACTCCCAAAACAAAAGAAACCTGTGTATAATCTCCTTCTGGAACACTAATATTTGCGTGTTTAGAAGCTGCTACATCTGCTCGAATAAGGAAATAACTACTATCAACAGGATCTTGAGGCACACGATATATGGATCCATCTGCTTTTGTTAACTGAATATTACTAATATAATATTGTACTCTAGAAATGGTAAAGGATTCTCCAGAGGCATTTTTATAGGGTTTTGTCGTATTGTTGAGTACCAACTTATTTCCTCCTACAAGGTTGTCAAATTCGATAGAAAAATCTCCTTTTTTCGTTGCATCTGGAACTAATGCATCCGATTTACTACAAGACGTGAAAATAAATAGTACAGAAAGAATAAAAAAGAGGTATTTTATAATGTTAAATTTCATGTTTTTAATTTTTTTATTGAATAAAAGTTATGAATCAATGAGCATAATGGTACTCATGTCCCACCTTTTAGAGGTAAAACCAGTCTTTATGCTGAAAAAAGGGGTATTAAGAAACAGGAAATTTAGGGGGTATTTTTAATTTTCGTAAGAATAAGAAAGAATAATCATTCAAGTAAGGATAGTCTTCCCTATCCCACTCTGTCTCTTCATCAAACCAATCTGTAAGCAGTAAATTTGGCAATAAAATCTGAGGCAATTGAACTAATCTCTCTGTAGTTTTATCCGGTTCTTGTTTATCTTCCAGCATTTTCATCTTCTTCATCAATATACATTGTCCATTACAGTGCATAGCGGGTTGAAACCTATTTTCACAAAGATTTTGGGCAATGTAGGATTGATTCGCTTCAAACCAAGCCAACATACCTAAACTAGCCATACATTGAAAGGTAAGGCTGAGCAGCATAAAAAAAATAATGGTGCGCTGAAATCTAATCAAATACATAACAACAGAATTGGGGCTATCTCGCTCGATAAACCATCCAATGATGAATGAAACAAATGGTATTAAAAGCGTCTTTGACGCTGAGAAGAGATATTAAGAGAGTGGGGGTCTCAGCAGATTATTGGAAAAAGAAAATTGATAGAGGTTCGTCCATTCAAGAATAGACTCTTTTCTTAACAGCAAACTTGGTGTCAAAAAATCAAGTTTTAAAATTTCTTGCCAATAAGAAACCATAGCAAATCCTTGAAATTTTGTATCTGAGGTTTTAGATTCATGTTCCATGATCTTCTTCATTTTTTTCATCAGCACACACTGTCCATGACAAGAAGAAGCCATTGCATTGAAACGATTTTCACATTGTGTTTTGGCAATATAATCTCGATTTGCCTGAAAAGCAGTCCATACAAACAAACCTGTCATCGATTGCAGCAGCAAAACGGGTACGATAAGTAGTATAAACAGTTTCTGTTTCATCAATTATTGAAAATCTATTGACAAATATACACATAATCGTGTAAGGGCAACATGATAAATAAAAAAATTGATCTATAGCCATTGGAAAATATATAGCAATAAAAAGCCTTTACTCGTGTTCGAGTAAAGGCTTTTCTCTTTTGATCTAACAAATTATAGCTTAGTAACCGTTAGGATTGCCTTACTATTTCCTTGACTTAGATCTACTGTCAAGATATAGGTACTACCTGTAGTGAGCATTTTACCAGAGACTATTCCTAGATTGCCTCCATCTCGCCCATTGGTTCCATCACCAATAAAAATTAAATCACTATTAGTACTGATACTTGTTCCTCCGAACTCTCCACCCCAACCTTTTTGATGGAAAAACTTAAAGTTGATATTATCAGCATTGATCGATTCACCTGCTTTTACTGTTATTTGATATTTTTTATTACCAATCGGCATCATACATAATGCTTTATCTGTATTCCATCCGACTTGATTCGTGGCTACACTTGGCTTACCAATACCTTCTCCGATTATCCAAACAGCACCCGTTCCATCGGCGTTTAAGGTTGCTAGATCTGAACCATTCATCGCTTCCATAACGAAATACTTTAATTTAAGATCTGTGGTAATCCGATACTTTCCACTTATACCATTGAAACTGAGACTTCCATCAGATTTTCTTGTGAAATAGTCTGGATCGATCCACCAATCTTTCAGATTTTCGATACCATCAACAGTTACAGTAGCATCCTTTGTCATGTCTAACTCTGCGTTGAAATGATCATCATCGATACGAGTCGACAAAGTTCCATTAACATAGATGTTAATAAATGGCGATGCTTCATAAGTCAGCGTATTAAATTGTATGCTATAGATCCCTGAAGTTAAATTAGAAAACGGTATTTCTGTAGTAGAACCCACATTAATCACATTATTTACCCATCCAAAGTTCATCTCATTACCCAGTGCACCTACTTTAGGTGCTTGGATATAACCTTTTATAGAAGATGGAAAATTTTCTGTTGCAGCATATTTATTTGGTCCAATCTTCTCCATTTTATAAGACTTAGATGCTGTTACTAAGTTCAAATATGGAAAATCAGGTCTACTCAAATCAATTTCATGGGCTTGCTCTGTCGTCTTTTGACTAATATTCTGTAAGATAAATTTAATTGTAGCTTTACCATCTGGAATATTTTTATAAAAAGGAACGAATATTTTGCCGCTATAATCTCCATTTTCTTTTGTTCGGATTACTGTTTCTGCAACTTGATCATCTGTGAAAAACAATTGTACTTTTACAGTAGATAACGCAATTTCCGAATCCGAAACATGAACTTGAAAAGCCAGACTATCGCCAAAGTGAGCAGATGAAACATTTGACTTTAATTCTATTTGGGGATCACCGACTTGATATACATATTTTTCATCCTTTTTGCACGAATACAATGCTGTGATTGCAGCAGTTCCAAGAAGGAGATTTAAAATAAGTCTTTTCATAATTTTAAATATTAATTAGTCCAACGATAAGAAACAACCGATTTTGCTGGCACTTCGTAGCTAAAATGATTCTTTTTATCACTTAATGTGATCTTTCTGTTCTCATTGGCATCATTTAATAAGACAACTGCATATGAACCATCTGTATTCTGAAATGCTGTGTAAACCAATCCTTCTGCTGTATAACCACTTGCTCCAATACGAAGGGCTCCAGGTTTGACTACGGATGAAAGATGTCCTATAATGTAGTAATGAGAGTTCCGTGTAATACTTTTAAAATTAGCTTTATTAATATCTACGGCTCCATAGCAGGTTTGACAACCTCCCTCCCGATTCGGACCTTTATCTGTATCTAACATTAAATTCCAAACAATAACGGCTTTACTCCAATTATTGACTGTTCCTAAGGCCACTTCGCGCATATCTTCCATTAATCTTGTTTCCAAATTACGACCGTCGTTCCATTCACCAATGGATGTTTCTGTAAATACAAGGTCTTTATCTGGACGTTGATTATGAATATCCAATAGTTCTGATCTATTCCCGCCGTAATTATGGAATGCGGCTCCTGTAATAAAAGATGCTGCTCCTGCATCATTATAGATTTTTACAGGATAATCATTTTGGTCGGCAACATCATCATAATTATAATTATGATCGAATGCGTAAATTTTTGTTTCTAAAGACGCTGATCTCAATTGTGGGCCTAATGCTTGTTTGATAAAAGCTTGTTGTTCCTGCCAAGTCATATACATCGACGCGGAATTTCCTCGGTTTAACGGTTCATTTTGAATGGTAATCGCTGATACATTGATTCCCTCTTTTTTCATTGCTTGTAACCATTGTACGAAGTACCATCCGTATTCTTGGTAATATTTAGGATTCAATTGACCGCTTGTCCAGGAATCAAATGGTTTTAAATCTGTCAGATTATTCACTTTCATCCATTTTGGAGCCGTCCATGGTGATCCCAAGATCTTGATCGATGGATTGATAGCTAATATCTCTTTCAATACTGGAAGGATATATTGTTTTTCTTCCGATTGCAATCCAAAGTTTTCTTTACCCTCTTTATCCCAACATGTATACTCACTTAATGAAAAGTCAGAACAGCCAATAGCGATTCGAATATAGCTCATGCCCATACCATTTTGATCAGAAAAGGTCTCTGTCAAAAATTTTGTACGATCTTCTTGACTCATTTTCATCAGATTATAACAGGTAGAACCAGTGATTGCTGCCCCAAAACCGTCCATGGTTTGAAATTTCTGTGTAGGATCTAGGGTTATCGTATTGGGTGACATATTAAATTTCGTACTGAAATCCACAAATCCTTTGCTGAAATCTTGTGAACGATTATTCGTTGTTGTATAAATCGTCACGTCCCCTTTATCTTTTGTTGAATTTGTTGATGAGGGCGTATAGCTATCGCGGTTACAAGATGTTGCTGTTACCAAACAAGACAACAAAAGTGCATATATCATAGTTTTATTATTATTGCGTTTCATAAAATTCAAATTAATTAGTAGCCTGGATTTTGAACCAAGTTTGGATTCTGATCGATTTTAGCTTGTGGTACTGGTAGTCGATATGAATATTGATTGAACGGATATACTTGAGTCTTTCTACCCGAATCTTTCGCATAAACAGCATTCATAACGGACTCCACTTTATCCAAACGAACTAAATCAAACCAGCGCTGTCCTTCAAAAGCTAACTCCAGACGGCGTTCTTTTAAATAGGCCTCAAAGAGTGCGTCTTTATTTCCACGTATCGCTACGTTTAGTTTCGGTAGATTTACCCTTGTTCGAATCTTATCGATGATATCCGCTGCAGCTGAAAGATTAGATCCTTGTTGAATCAACGCTTCTGCTTTCAATAACAGAATATCTGCATAACGTAATTTGATGATGCTGCTCATACCTGAACGAAGCTTGAACATAAACGGATAATGATTTGCAGGATAATAATTGCTCCATGTCGTCGTATAATAGACAATGGATTGATCCATCCGAATCTGATCTCCTTCATTGGTATAGGTTTGAATCAAATCTCTAGAAGGTGTCACCCACTTCGCCCAAGTAAAGTTGTTGTCGTAGTTGGACAAATCGCGACCGAACATCCAAGTTGCCCAGTTACCTGAACCAGGCATAAACTGTGCTTCCAAAATAGATTCTTTTGTATTACGTTGCGCCAAATCTGTATTTGCCGCATTAAGCGCATATAAGTCTGCATAATTTGTGTTCAAATCAAATCCATCAGCAGCTAATGCATCTGCATATTGAATTACTTTGTTATAGTCTCTAATCGGTTTTTCTGCATACACTTTTGCCAACATAGCACGTGCGACTGATTTAGTGAACAAGGTTTTATTTGCCACATTGTTATTTGGTGCATCCGCTAAAGCATCCAATAGATCCTTTTCGATTTGTTTATATGCCTCCTCTTCCGTGGCTTGTTTTGGAAAATATTGTGGATAAACCTCTTCCACATTTTCTGCTGTAATATCTCCTGCAGCAGTTGTAATCACAGGAATAGAACCAAAAATCCGCACCATATCAAACATAGCCAATGCTCTAAAGATTTTTCCTTGTGCTTTATATAGCTTAATATCTGCATCACTGACGGATTTATCCGCTACACTATCAACATTAATAATTAAGCGGTTCGCACGTGCTATATCTTCCAAGTAACGACCCCAATCACGATCGACAACAGAGTTAGAACCTTCAATCGAGTTATTTTCAAAAGGAAGAACCTCTGCACCCGTTGTTCCTGCATAGGAATTATCCGCATGTGAGTCACCAATCAACAATAAATCTAAGTGCCAATGTTCTTGACGGTCGCGCATTTGTTGATAAATACCTGTCAAGAAATTATCAACTTCACTTTTATTCTTAAAGACAATTTGAGAACCAGTCTCCGTTATACCTTGCGATTCATCTGAATAACCGTCAAGTGGATCTCTATTTAGTGAGCAAGAAGAAACTAACAAAGCAATTCCCAGAAAGCGGAAAAATGAATTTTTATATATTCTTTTCATGATTATTCAATTAAAATTCTACATTAACACCAACCACAAACGATCTACTCTGTGGATAAGTTCCCCAATCTATTCCTTGTACACGTCCCGAATTTCCATATTGATTCACTTCAGGATCCATACCTGAATATTTCGTCCAAGTCAAGAGATTACTAGCGGAGAAATAAGGTTGTATTTTTTGGATTCCAATATGCTTCAACCGTTCAGGAGCTATAGAATAACCGAGTGAAATATTTTTTACTCGCAGATAACTTCCATCTTCCACAAAGTAGGTCGAGTTTTTCATATCGAATCCTGCTTTCGGTACATTTGTAATCTGTCCTGGTACTTTCCAACGATCAAGAACGACAGTTGTTTGATTTCGGCCATCGTACATGCCTTCTGTTTCCATACGGCTTGCATTAAAGATGTCATTACCATAGGTACCTTGGATAAATATGCTTAAATCAAAATTTTTCCAAGAGAAATTATTAGTCATCCCATAAGTAAATTTTGGATTCGGATCACCGATATATGTTCTATCAGAAGATGAAATTTTATCATCTCCATTTAAATCTCGGTACATCAATTGCCCTGTTTCTGGATTAACACCATCGCTGATATATCCAAAGAATCCCCCTAGCGCACGCCCTGGTTCATTTCTAACAGCATAATCATGCACATTATCATTGGTCATTGCATCATTATAAAGTTGACTTAATACCAATTTATCTAAACGATTTTTATTAAATGAGATATTAAAATCCGTGTTCCAAGTCAAGTTTCCTCTTAAATTTTTCGAACCAAGGGTAATTTCAAATCCCTTATTCGTCATTTCCCCTTCGTTACGTTTAATTACACTCGCTGCCGCTGATCCTGCAGGAAGAGTAACTTCCATTAACATATTAGTTGTTTTTTTATGGTAGTAATCCAATGTTAATGTCAATCTATTTTGAAAAGCAGCTATATCTACCCCGACGTTTGCTTGTGTCGTTGTTTCCCAAGTCAAATCTGTCGCTCTTAATGTGGTTGGTTGTGTAATATTTGGAATAGCATTCTCTTGTCCAACTTTAAACCATTCGATGCGTTCGATACCATTAAAAGCCAAATAAGAATAATCCCCTAATCCTGATTGATTACCTGTTTGTCCCCAACCCCCTCTTATTTTCAAATCATTAATCCAGTCCAGATCTTTCATAAAATCTTCTGAGGAAAGTCTCCATGCTGCTGAAACAGAAGGGAAATAGCCCCAACGATCGTTTGGATTTAATTTAGAAGAACCATCAGCACGCATATTGGCCGTTATTAAATATTTACCATCATAATTATACATGGCACGTGCGAAGTAAGACATAATTCCCCAATTTGAACCACCAGATCCCGTGCCATCCCATGCAATCCTATTGGCCGCATTCAATGTCTGAATAATACCATTCGCATAATGAGACCCGTTTATATAACTATTTGTATATTTTGAATCTGTCCAAGACGAACCTGCCATTGCTTCTATATTATGCTTACCAAAGTTCTTATTGTAAGTCAAGACATTATCCCAAGTCAATACAGTATTCATATTACGAATATCGGATGCCTCACCATATTGATTTCTACCCCAAGCCGTTGTCAAAGGATCTAAGAAAGTCGTTAATAGGCCATTCCTTCTATCCAAACTAAAAGAAGACTTTAAATTCAAATTGGGCATAAAAGTGATCAATGCACTTCCTGATGCCAATAGTCTATTTTCACGGTTGTTGTTATATTTTGTTCTAGCCAAATTCTCTATTGGACTTGTAATATTATTGATCCCATAGAAATTATTATAATAACGATCTGGATTAGTTTGATCCCAAATAGGAGCATAGGTTGGCGTGGTGATAACCGAAGTAACAACGCCCCCTCTATTAGAACCTAAGCCAGAAGTGATACCGTTGTCGTTGTAATCCGAATACGTAATATTTGCATTTACTTTTAACCATTTACGGAGTTGATTATCAATATTTGCTTTAAAATTATACTTCTTGAAAAATGCACCTTTTAACGTCCCTTTATCATAGGTATATCCCCCTGATAAATAATACCTTAATTTTTCAGTACCATCAGAAATCGTCAATTGATAGTTTTGTTGAACCCCTGTTTTATATGTTTCTTTAAACCAATCTGTTTGATCGGTCAATCCAACAGGCAAGTTGATCATACCAATCTCGTTTTGAAGATCTCGATATTGATCCGTATTCAGCACTTCTACTGTATTATTAACAATATTCGACGTTACTTGAGCTCCAAATGTAATTTTTCCCTCGCCAACTTTTCCCGTTTTAGTCGTAATCAAAACAACTCCATTAGCACCTCTTGAACCATAAATAGCAGCAGAAGAAGCATCCTTGAGAATTTGAATATCTGTTATATCATTGGGTGTCAAAAACTTAATATTATCGACAGGTATTCCATCTACTACATATAAAGGATCATTACTACCATTAAATGAAGTTGTTCCACGGACACGAATTGCCATTTCTGCGCCAGGAGCACCATTAGGTTGTATGACCGCAACACCCGCAGCTTTCCCTTGGATCGCCTGACCAACATTGACAATGGGTCTTTTCTCCAAGTCTTTCGTCGATACGGAAGATATAGCCGTTGTCACATCTTTTCGTTTGACAGAACCATAACCGATTACAACCACATCTTCCAAGACATTAGTTGAAGCACTTAACTGCACTGTTAAATTCGATTGACTGGCCTGCACCTCTTTTGTTTCATAACCTACGTAGGTCAATAACAAAATACTTCCCGATGGAACGGAGATCTGAAAGTGTCCATCTTCCTTAGAAGACACACCGTTTGTTGTTCCTTTTTGAACAATCGTAACTCCTCCCAAGGGTTTCTGATCTTGCGCATCTAATACGCGTCCATTGATCTGTACTTGACCTTGAGCGAAGGATGAACTAATCATCGCCAAGAAACAAGTTACCCAAATAAAAAGAGTTGCTTTCTTAGTAAAGAAAATCATATGAATTTATAAAAATTGGTTATTATAATTTAGTTTGAGAGTTACTCAAAATAGCAATAGAGTTCCCTGCTCCATTACTATACCAAAGCTACTAGAACCCTGAGCAGTATGAAAGTGGTTAAGTTTAAAAAGTACTGGATTATTTTTTTAAAACAATGACTATCAGCAAATTGAAAAACAATTAAGTGTCTAAAAAGTACTAGTTTTACGCTTAAGAACGGTCAATTACAGCAATTTGGCGAACACGATCCTCAAAATCATCTCGATTTCCGATTGCTTTATTACGTACTTTGGTGCGATAATTATAAACTGTGCGAAGTGAATAACGTAAGAAACTAGCGATCTTCACACTGTCTATAATCCCCAGTCGAATCAATGCAAAGATGCGTAGTTCGGTATTTAAGAATTCTCCTTTTTTGGGTAAAATTTGTTCATCACTTAATAAGAGTTCATTAAAATCAGAAACAAATGAAGGGTATAGATTTAAAAAAATACGATCAAAATTAATATACAGTTGTTGCACTTCTCTTTCCACCATTTGTGTGGATTTTAATTGTTCCTTAATAGCATCCCATTGTTGATTACTTGCTTTCTTTAAAAGTGCTTTTCGAATATCTTCCATTTTGTCAATATAATTAGAGCAGAGATCAAAAAACTGAGCGATATACTCTTCCTTAATATGGTTGGACTCCGAAAGTTGGGTGTTTTTATAATTGATTTCTTCATTCAATTTCCTCAAATTGCTATTGGTTATTGAAAGTTCCTCGCGAATCTTTCTCAATCTTTGCACTTGTCTGAAGATAATGACCAATCCCATGATTAATACGAGGGATAAAAAGCTGATGACGACAAGCATTACTTGTAGTTGCTTATTTTGGGTATTAATTTTTTTCTGATAGGCAGCATTGATAATTGGATAAAAAGAAGTCCCTTCTACAATACGATAGCGAACATTGCAGCCCATGGCATCATCAATTGCTTTTTCAATAAACTTAAATGCATGATCAAAATCACGTAGCTCATAATACGTTAAGGCTAAATCTTGCAAAGAAGCATTATCGCGATTAGCGATTTCGATATCGGCGATGCCCGAACGCGCAAAATAATATCGTTGCGCAAGGATATTTTTTTCTTGTTTGTATATCAAACCAATAAAATAAGCAATCAACGCTGTTTGTTCCTTATCTTCTCTATTTTCAGCCCACATCGCTTCGAATAATTTTTTAGCTTCTTCCCGTTGTCCTTTAAATAGCGTTTTGATGGCAAAAGTATTTTTATATTCCGCTGATGTAGGATCGAGTACCAACAGCAATGAATCGCGATAACGTTCACTCGCCTGATAATATTCCTGATGGTTATTACTTTGTCCATAATGACTATAGAAAGCACTATAGGTATCGTAATATTTAGGCAATAATGTTCGAGGTAAAGCAGTTGGTTTCAGTTGTTTCAATAAATCTGATGCTTCAATATATCGTCCTATAGTCGAATAAATCCAAGCTAAATCTAAATGAATAACGATACGAACAGAATCAGGTTCGGACAATGCCAACTGTTTACAAAAGGTAATATAACGCAGGGCTGAATCGGATTGAAATTTCTTATAGTTTTTAAATATTTCGTAATTCTTTTGAAGATACAAACGTGCATCTTTCTGTACCAAATTTGCCTCTTGCTTGAGTTGCACAATTCTATCTTCTCTTTTTTTTATGTAGAGATCCTGATTTTCCATTACATAATCAAGCTTTCTATATACGTCGGAGCTATCGCCCAAGTCTTGAGCAAATCCATCCAAAACAAGAAAAAATAGAGATAATATAGCAATTAAACGTTTTACCATTGTCCAAAATATTCACACAGTGCAAGGATAAATATATAGATATTTTACTTAAAACGCATAAAAAAGCGAGTGGACAAGATCTTGTCCACTCGCTTTTTTATGCCTGTAGAAAGTTAAACCGTAATGAAACTGTGTTTCAATCGAAAAATAAACCAAAGGTTACCAACCCACATTTTGAATTAAATTTTCATTTTTTAATACTTCATTATTTGGAATTGGAAATAAATAATCCCTCTTTTTGAATATTCGTGTTTCAATAAGTGTCCGTTTAAAGAAATCATTACCGTCTGCATTGAGATTCATTCCATAGATAGGCCCATTGTCTGTACCTTCTGCAATTTTCCAACGACGCGTATCAAAATAACGAACATTTTCAAAGGCTAGTTCCACGCGACGTTCTTTTCGGATGGCTTCACGCATAGCAACTTGTCCTGCAGGAAGAGGCACATTTCCTTCACCGTAACCTGGTATTCCAGCTCGTTTACGAATCAGGTTAACATATTTCAAAATATCTGCATTGTCTGGGGATGATTCATTTAGTGCCTCAGCATAATCCAAATAGATATTTGCCAATCGCAATAATAGTGCTCCTCTTGCATTATCATTAGATGAAACATTCTTTCTAACAGTATATCCAGTTGGTGTCACATCTGAAGCACTCTGCGAGCGTCCAGAATTTCCGCTGTAATTAAACAAAGAAATTATGGGTGAGCTGCTGTTGGCTTGATTCAACCAATAGCTACCACTATAGGTGATCCCAACATAAAAGCGAGGTTCTCGATTGACATACATCTTGAATGTTGTTCTTTCTGTAACATCATAAGGAGCTTTATAGTTGGCAAATCCAACTTCCGAATATTCGGAGTTAGCATCTGTAGTTGGTAAACCATTCTGCATAAAATAAGCATCTACAATACCCTGTGTTGCTCCTAGTGCACCACCACCTTGGGCAGCAGAAGGAAAACCTACGTGTTTAGGTGTACGATCATACTGTGTATTATTATCACTATTCGAACGGGCAAAAATCCACTCCTGATTCCAATCTACTGTCATCACGTTCCGACAGGATAGATAAGCTGCTACAAATGGATCCGCATTCGTCACCTGATACAGGTTATAATAAGTAGGTACAAATTCATCTATAAAAGCTTTTGCAGCTGCAGCTGCAGCTGTCCACTTTTGTTTATCTGCGGTAGCACTAAATAAAGCTGTACCATCGGGGTTTTTAATCGCCGAAAACTCCGAGTTCCCATTAAACAATGGACTTGCTTTCAACAATAAGGCTTCGGCTTTATAGGCTTTGACAACTCCTTTTGTAATTCGTCCATATTCACTATTACTTGGGGTATAAGGCAATTCTTTGTAGGCTTCATCCAACTCTGACACAATATAATCTATACAGGCATCAAAAGGAGTTCTTGCAAGTTTAAGATCAGCAATAGGGGCATTGATATCCAATACCTGTTCTCCTATAAGTGGTACAGCACCGTATGTTCTTACTAGATAATAATAGTATAGGGCTCGAAGCGCTCTTGCCTCCGCTTTGTAAGTTGATTTCATAACCGAAGTCACTTCAACAGGATTCGCGTTATCGATATTTTGAATAAAGTATGATGCATTGCGAATACCCTCATAATAATTATTCCAAAATCCAGCAACGACTCCATCAGTATTACTCCATACACTTGAAGTCATGTTATTTGCATAATTAAAATCCCAAGTATATTTTGCTTCATCAGAAGCGGCTGTCCAAGGACCTCCATTCGCGTAATTTGTGAATCGTTGTACCAGCTCATTGGGAATGGTGCTATAGATATTGGCTAGAAATTTATCCGTATTTGCTTTGGATTTAAATATATCTTCTACTGTAATCACATCGTCTGGAACTTGATCCAAATAATTTTTGCAGCCATTTAAAGATGTTAGCGACAATGTAGCCATTAACATCCAACTGAATTTATTTATTTTCATTTTCGTAAGATTAAAAGTTAAAATGTTGCTTGTACTCCCATTGAAATTGTTCTCACATTTGGATAACGGGTTCCATTACCTGTATTCAATTCAGGATCCCAAAGCTTAAATTTGCTCCAATATAATAGGTTGACACCTTGTACGTATATGCGTGCACTCTTAACACTTAATTTCTGCAAGAAATCCTTTTTAAAATTATAACCAACGTCCAAGGTCTTTAAACGTAGGAAATCCACATCTTTCACCCACCATGTAGAACTAACTGCATTATTTTTATTTGCAGCATTTCCGTAAGCCAAACGAGGATAAAATGGATTTTGAAGTGGGTTTTCTTCTGTCCAACGATCTTCAGCGATAGTAAAAAGATTACTTCTCTCTGCCCCAGTACTATTATTAAAAGGGATAATACCATCGCCACCAATTAGACGTTCTGCCCCAGATGTTCCCTGGAAAAATCCGCCAAAGTAAAACTGCTTATAGGAAACATTGATACCAAAGCCAAAGACAGAATTTGGTACATCCCCATTACCAATCCAGCTGACATCATTTGCATCAACCAAGCCATCCGCATTTAAATCTTTATAACGAATATCTCCTACGCGTTGTGCCCCCAAAGCACTTTGATCAGCATGATTTTTGATATCATCAGCCGATTGAAACAAACCATCCGCTTGATATCCATAGATGCCAAGTACATTCTTACCACGTCTCTCCATATATGGATAAGGTTGTTTTGGCTGATCATTCTCCAAAATTTGATCTTTATTGTAGGTATAAGTAGCTCTAACGTCCAAGAAAACATTCCCTATTGGAAAAGGACTTAACTCTAATGTACCATCCACACCTTTGTTTTGTATAATACCTAAGTTGGCCCAAGGATTATTTGTCAATCCCACGTAATCAGGAAGCGATGCTCTTTGAAGAAACACACCAGATCTTTTTTCTTTAAAAAAATCTACTGTTAAAGACAATTTATTTTTTAAGGTTTTGATTTCAATACCTAAATTCTGTTTGTGAGATTCTGCCCATTGTACATTGGTCCCATAATCGGTGATTGCAGTACCTCCATAGCCTGTATTGTTAGAACCATTTCCAAAAGTATAACCGCCTGCTCCTGTATTCACCAAGGTTAGATAACCAAAGCGACGCGTACCACCATTACTACCATCCCCTACTTTACCATCTGAATAGCGTAATTTTAAAAAGTTAATGCTATTTTTCATCGGTTCAAAAAATTTCTCATTGGAAACTAACCAACCGACTCCAAAAGAAGGAAAGAATCCGAATTTCATTCCAGGAGCAAAGTTCTCAGAACCATTGTAACCAAAATTACTCTCTACAAAGTATCGATCATCATAGGAATAAGTAACACGTCCAGCCATTCCCATATTACGGAAAGAAAGTGAGGAAGTGACATCATTTGCAAAGGCTTCTACAATCTCACGCTGGTTGTACAATAACATCGCTGATAATTGATGCTTTTCTCCTATTAGCGTATTATAATTCAGAGCTGCTTCTGTATAAAATTGTCTATTGGAATTATTCGATTTAGAGAAGGCAAGGTCATCAGCTCCCTGCGAAATAATATTAAGAATAGGATTTCCTTGATCATCATATGGAAACAGTCGATTTATTAGATAGGTACTTCTATTTCGTGTACGATTAATAGTATGCTCATTCCAAATATCAAAAGAATATAAGGCCGAAAAATTCAAGCCTTTTGCCCAAAAACCAAGATCTTGTGTCAATCGAGCGTTTGACATCACTTGATTATTAAAAATATTTTGATAACCTGTTTGTGTTATTTGTCCGTATGGATTTGGTTGAGCTCCTGCAGAACTAACTCCTGGCACAAAATTACCTGGATACATTGCTGGATATAAAACTGGATTGGTTTGCATAACATTTCCAAAAGCTTCTTCAGGTTTTACTCCAGGGTAGTTGATATTTCCAATATTACCTTGAATTCCTAATTCAAACTTCGTTGTTGTCGTCCAATTCATCGAAATATTAGAAGTAAAGTTATAGCGTTTATATCGAGTAGTAGCATCGTATTTTTGTAAATCGTCTGTCCGCAACAAACTAGATTCGTCATAATAGGCTCCAGACACATAGTAACTGGCAAAATCCGATCCTCCTCTGGCACTAAAATTTGCACGACGATTACTTGCCGAATTTTTAAAGAGCTGATCCATCCAGTTCACATTCGGATACAAATAGGGATCTTCTCCCAATATAGTATTGTTGATATAATTATTTGAATATTCCTTTTGCATTCCAGTTGCCAGTCGTGCTTCATTCCGTAACAACATATAGGTCACCCCATCAGTCAATTCTGGTTTTTTTGTGAACGACGTATAACCTTGGTTATAGTTAAACATCAATGTCGGTTTGCCAGATATCCCTTTTTTAGTGCTAATTAAAATTACGCCGTTTGCTCCCGCAACTCCATAAACGGCTGTAGCAGCTGCATCTTTCAAAATAGTCAATGAAGAAATATCTTCCGGATCAAGACCATTTATATCCCTTCCTTGTACCCCATCAACCACGATCAATGGTCCTGTATTGCCTGACATACTTGAAATCCCGCGAATCCACAGATCGGCACCATCAGCCCCAGGAAGTCCAGAACGTTGAACCCCTACAAGTCCTGATATACGTCCCGCTAACATGGTGCTTAGATTAGCTACCGGAAGTTTCAGATCTTCAACATTCACACTGGATTGGGCTCCTACTACCGAAATTTTCTTTTGCTGACCATAACCTACCACAACTACCTCATTAATTCCATTACTCGTTGCTTTTAAAACAACATTTAAGGTAATTGCATTGTTAATCACAACGCGATAGGCTTCGTATCCCACGTTTGTAACTGCTATAGAATCTCCTCGACTTGCTAATATTTCAAATTGACCCTTGTCATTCGAAACTGTAGATCCTTGTGTAGTTAAATTAGTCACAGTTACAGCTGTGAGATTCACATTCATCTCGTCTTTCACAATGCCCTTTACTAACACTTGACCTGTTTGCGCATGGAGTTCATGTACCATAAAACAGGTACAAAAAACTAGAAAGGCAATCATGCTTCCAATTATCTTTTTCATTATCATAATCGTTTTAAAGGTTAGCACTTTTTTGAGGATCAGAGATCAATCGCCATTCGGCTAATTGAAACAAACCAGATCCTCCAGCAATTGCTTTAATATTCAGTTTGTAAAATTTGTATTTTGCTGTATTGGAGAGATCAAAACGAATCTTGTAATCTCTATCTGGAAAGGTATATCCCGTTCTACTGTCCAATGTTGTCCAATTTTCCCCATCGTTGGAACCAACAAGATCCCAATCTTTAGGATCCCGCCCTGGTGCATCATTTGCAGAGGCTAATACATAAGAAGTCACAGCAATCCCGCCAGGGAAAGTTAATTGCAGAAAAAGATCATTGTAAAAGGGATTGATTAGAAATTTTGTAGCATAGTCATCATCGACAACTTTAGGAGAGCCTTCACCAGCAGAAACACCTCCACCGTTTTCATGATTAACAGATAGTTTACCATAGATGGTAATATCCATTTCAGCTTCTTTTTCTGGAGGTAAGAGTTCATAGTGCTTGACCTCCGTTTTCTTGCATGCACTAAAAGACAACATAATGCCAACAAAGAGCAAAAATTGTCTAGATTTGGTTAGTTTATTCATAACTGGCTATTTAGTTTACTAAAACGAATTAGTATTCTAATATAGAGAAGCCAGTGTCAAAAACTTGTTAACCAATTGTTAACGTATATTTTTTTCCAATTAAGATTTGATCAATCGGATAATAAAACCAACCTTATAAACTGTTTCAATCTTCAATTGGGAGGAGCCCAACAAGATTTTCCTTATTTTAGAAATAAAGACATCTAAACTTCTTCCCATAAAATAATCACTTTCTCCCCACAATTTAGTCAGTATCTCCTCACGCATCAGTACACGATCCAAGTTCTGCATTAAATATTTCCAAAGTTCAAATTCGCGATTAGTTAGGCGAATCGTCTTTCCTTCACCTATCATCAGTTCCATCGTATTACAATACAACGTTACATCTGCGACATGCAATTGTTCGATTTTCTTTTCACGTCCACGAGCCAGAATGTTATTCATCCGCCACAAGAGTTCCTCGGTATCAAAAGGTTTGGTTATATAATCTTCAGCTCCCAATTTAAGTCCTGCAATACAACTGTCTTTTGTATTACGTGCTGTAAGAAATAAAAAACGAAAATCAGGCTTGATTAGCTTTAGTTGCTTGATCAACTCAAAACCATCTAAAGAAGGTAATTGCACATCAACAAGTAACAGGTCGAAGATTTGGGTCTTACATAGATCTAAGGCTTTGATACCATCATCAACTAGATTAACTTTAAAACCGTTCCGCTCTAGACACCATTGGACTTCAGGTCCTAGATCTTGGTCATCTTCAATTAACAAAATTTTTCCTTCCATTTTACTTTAGAATAGGTATGGTAATCTTAAAAATTGTTCCCTTATCTATTTCACTTTCCAAATTTAACTTCCACTTATGTACTTCAATAATTTTATGTACAAAGTATAAGCCAAGTCCCAGTCCAGTTGTTGAGGTCATCTGTTCTCCTCTTTGAAATTTTTTATAGATTCGTTTGCGATCACTCTTTTTTATACCATGCCCATTATCATGAATCTCAATTTCCAAAAACTTATCGGAATTTTGCATAACCAATACAGCCACTTTCTTTTGTTCCTGTACATTATGTTTCAATCCATTTTCTACTAAATTTGTGATTAGCGTAGTCAACATAAAATGGTCGTAATACGCACAGTGTGTTGTGATATTATCATCAAAACGAAATGAAATAACAGCTTGATTTTTCCACTTCACTTGCAGATCCAATAAGATATTATAGAGGTCAGTAATTAAAAAATGTTTAGCAAACTGTGCTGCTTGAGGATCAAAAGAAGAAACTTCCAAAGCTTGATTGATCAATTTGTCCAATCTTTGTACTTGCCTATTTATGACATCAAAACTACGATAACCACCAGTCCACTGGTTATCTTCAAGATCAGTTCTCAGATTTTTAGTCGATACTTTTATGGTTGTCAAAGGTGTTTTAAATTCATGGGTCACATGATTAAAAAAATCTGATGAAATTTCATTCAATTTCTTTTGTCTCATCCAATTGCGCATCGTGACAAAAAATAGAAAAACAATCACAAGAATACTGCTAATTGCTAAAAGCAAAAAGGGGGCAATAGACATCAATATATTTTTCGCCTGATTATGTTTATTTACATAAAGTTTAAAACCAACCAAATTAGAATTTGGAGATGACAAAGAAACGGTAATAGCGGACACACTATGCTGCGGATGTACAACATCAAAATTTCCTTCTATTAACCCTTCTCGATTTTTGGGACTGATTGTAAATAATGAATAATAGGTTTTACCATCAAATGTCAAAGCCAATTTGTCCATAAATAGTGCATAATCATATTCTGCCAAGTCCAGTTTTTGCTTACGGATCAGTTGTTGAAATTGAACTTTAAAGTTTGCTTTATTTTTTAGCTCCAACAAAACTTTTACTCCCAACTGTTTCAACCTTTGGTCAAAAAGCTTCCGATCTTTTTTATATAGTTGCTCCAGTTCGGTATAGTGTGGAACTAAAATAGAATCAATGATTTTTTGTCCACCAGGATACACTTTGTCATTAACGATCGATTCTTCATAGTTTAATTTGATACCCTCTTTTTCATTTTTCAAAAACTCAAGCTGTTCAATTTGATAAACACTGGATATTAATCTCACTTGAAGTAAAATTAAGATAATAAAACTGGTAATTGCTACCACTTGAATCATCTTAATTTTGCTCATTTTCCTATTGATCAACTTTCCTATTGACATTTCTAAAACGTTCTATTTCGTCTTTATGATCCATTACAACAGTCAACTTCTTCAAACAACAAACGGGAGGAAAATTACTGTACAAACCCGTTATTTAGTTGGTTTATTTGTCATCTCAAATTGAAGTTCTCCGCCATTTTTAATGGCCTCATAAGGAAGTTTTAAGTCTGATAAAGATTGACCATTTAGGCTTACTTTTTTTACATAAACATTCTTTTCTGACTGATTCTTCACTTGTATTGAGATCGTTTTCCCATTTTCTAAGTTAATCTTAGCTGATTTGACCAATGGGCTTCCAATCCAATACGCATCATCTCCTGATGCAACAGGGTAAAAACCTAATGCCGTAAATAAGTACCAAGCGGACATCTGTCCACAGTCATCATTACCTCCTAAACCTGCATGTCCATTATGATATTGATTACGGATAATCTGCCGAACACGAGCCTGTGCTTTCCAAGGACTTTGGGTCAGATTGTAGAGGTAAGCAACATGATGAGATGGTTCATTACCGTGCACATAATTACCGATGATACCGTCTCTCGTAATATCTTCCGTATTTTCAAAATACTTATCGGGTAATTCCATTGTAAACAACGAATCCAGATAACCTTCTAATTTTTTCATCCCTCCCATCATCTCCATCATCGCTGCTGGTTGATGCGGTACATAGAGGCTATAGTTCCAAGTATTTCCTTCGATAAATCCTTGTCCATGGGTTTCCAAAACATCAAATTTTGCTCTAAACGTACCGTTGCTATCTTTAGGACGCATAAAACCGATCGATGTATCATAGACGTTTTTCCAATTCGAAGCTCTTTTTATGAATGTTTGATAAATATCTTCTTTTCCTAGTTTTTTAGCGAGTTGTGCAATACACCAATCATCATAGGCGTATTCAAGTGTATTCGAAACAGAAGTTCCAGAAACCTCATCCGGTACATAGCCCTTATCTATATAAGATCCGATTCCTTCATATTTACGTGCATTAGCCGTTTGAACACAAGCATTCAAAGCCGCCTCTGCATCACCTTTATAGACCCCTTTCAAAATAGCATCTACGATAACTGATACCGAATGATATCCACTCATACACCAATTATCATTGGCATAATGCGACCATATAGGCAACATTTTCAATACGCTTTGATCATAATGCGCCATCATCGAAGCCACTATATCCGCATTGCGCGAGGGGTTAATTAAATTCATCAATGGATGGAAGGCTCGAAAAGTATCCCACAAAGAGAAGGACGTGTAGTTCGTAAATCCTTTTGCCTGATGTATTTCCTGATCCAATCCTTTGTATTCTCCATTGGTATCCATATAAACTGTTGGCATCAAGCTGGCATGGTACATCGCTGTGTAGAAATTGACCAAATCTTCTTTATTCAGCATATCTACTTGAATCTTATTCAATTCTTGTTCCCAAGCCTGTTGACCTTGCTGTACATAGCGTTCAAAATTCCAATCCGGAGTTTCCTGCTCCATATTACTTAACGCATTTTTCATACTTACCGGACTTAATGCAACCTTCATCAATATCTCTTCACCGTCCTTTGTATCAAAATCCAGATTCATCTTGATTTGATGGGCGGCTAGATCTGGGAAATTATTTTTTTGGTCAAACTTACGCCAGAAACCACTGTAAACCTGCTTTCTATCTTCATATTTAGCCCCATAATTTTTAAATGCTTTTGAAGTTTTGATAGCAAAATAAACTGTCCGTGTTCGAGACCAACCATTCGTTTGACGATAACCAACTAAGGTTGAGTCATTTAAAACCCGTACGACAGTCCATACATTTTTATCTTCGTAGTTATAAATGCCTGCTGTCAAATCCAAGATTAAATGGGAAGCATCGGATTTTTGAAACGTATAACGATGTATCCCCACTCGTGTTGTCGTTGTCATTTCTGCTTTGATGTGATGTTTATCCAACAACACACGATAATAGTTAGCTTCTGCAACTTCATTACTATGCGCGTAAGTTGAGCGATAACCATCTTGTGGCCGATCGGCTGTACCAGGATTCAATTGCACCTTACCTTGTGTAGGCATCACTAGTATATCACCTAAATCTGAATGTCCTGTGCCACTAAAATGGGTATGGCTAAACCCAACAATTGTTGGATCATCGTATTGATAACCAGCACAATACTTATAAACGTCACCGTTATATTGACCATTCATGGCATACGGAATTGTATCCGTATCTGGGCTCAATTGTACTGCACCAAAAGGCACTGTTGCACCTGGAAACGTATGTCCCATTCGTGCAGTACCAATCAAAGGTTTTACATATTGAATTAATTTGGACTCTTGGGCCTGTAGTAGACCAGGAAAAAGTAACAGTCCAAAATATAGGAATCGCTTGCTTATCATGTATTCATATGTTAAAGAGATGGATCTTGACCATAAGCCAACCATAACTGATCGAGTGTCTTTCCTGTTTGTTTTTTCCAAAATTCTTCGGTGTAGGTTTTATCTCGCATTGCTAAGTCTAAATTTTTAACAAATCCTTTCTTAAACTTTTTCTCTATCCAAAAAAAGAAACGTGCTGTGATGCGATATGAATCGGTATATTTTTGTTTTGCACTCCATTCTGGCAATTTCCAATTTGCTCCTGCATTATCTATACCATCTACAAAACGTACATAATCTGCAATTCCTTCAGTGATCCACCAAGGGCCAGAACCGTTTGGATAACCTTGCACAATATGCATCACTTCATGTGTCACTACATCAATATCACCTGGGTTTTTGGCAAACCAAGCTGGATTATAGCGCACAATTCCTCCTGCAGTTGCAGCGACACCTTTATAGTCTGGATCGATCACAAAAAACACCTTTTTCATGGTCTTTTTATTATACTTTTTAGCCAATTTAGGATAATTCATAAAAAAAGTACTGATTAATCTCTCTTTCAATGCAGGGTTAAAATCCTTGTCCTTATTGATCCAGATCAAAGTATATCCTTTCTTTGTGAGGCTGTCGGTATCTACTGCCTCTTTCCGATCATACTCCGTATGTTGCCAATTGTCTTGAGCAAGGGCTGATTGTACAACAATCAACCCTAAAATACAACCAATTATTTGAATAAAAACTTGTTTCATTTTCTCTTATTTTTTAAGACTGGTCTTTAACTCCGTACTCATTGAATAAGGTGCCGCAGCCTTATTTGATCCACGATTATAATTTGGTTTAGCGACCATATCAAAAGTAAGTGTCCCTCCTTTCAATAGTTCCTGATGACTCAACCAGTTTTTGTTATATGACATACCATTCACTTTCAAGTCATTAACGTAAAGATTTTGTGCACTAGCTTGATTTCCTACAATCGCTAAGGATTTACCATTTTCTAATTTTAATGTTGCTTTAGAGAAAAGAGGTGCTCCCAAAACATATTGATCTGTAGCTGGACACACTGGATAAAAACCTAATGAAGAAAACACATACCAAGCTGACGTTTGTCCATTATCCTCATCTCCACAATAACCATCTGGTGTCGCTTTATATAGACGATCCAAGACCTGACGAATCCAATATTGTGCTTTCCACGGTTGTGCACTATAATTGTACAAGTAAATCATATGTTGAATGGGTTGATTTCCATGCGCATATTGTCCCATATTAGCAATCTGCATTTCTCGGATCTCATGAATAGTACCACCATAGTAACTATCATCAAAAGCAGGCGATTGATTGAACACGCTATCCAACATGAGATTAAATTGTTGATCACCTCCCATTAAATCGATCAAACCTTCAACGTCATGAAACACGCTCCATGAATAATGCCAGCTATTACCTTCAGTGAATGCATCTCCCCATTTTAATGGATTGAAAGGACTTTGAAATTGACCATCCTTATTTTTTCCTCGCATTAGTTTAGTTGAAGGATCGAAAAGGTTACGATAATTTTGTGCTCTTTTTGCATATAACTCAATATCTGCTTTCGGTTTGTTCAAGGCTTTAGCCAATTGATAAATTGTAAAATCATCATAGGCATATTCAAGTGTACGAGCAGCGTTCTCATTGATACCCACATCATATGGCACATAACCTAATTTATTATAATATTCTACACCTTTACGACCTACTGCTGTCATTGGCCCTTCATTGTTTGCACCATGTTTTAATGCTTCATATAACGTATTGATATCATATCCTCTTAATCCTTTGATGTAAGCATCCGATACAATAGAAGCCGAGTTGTTACCCACCATGATGTCTGCAAAACCAGGGCTACTCCATTCTGGTAAGAATCCACCTTCCATGTAAGCATTCTTCAAACCTTCTTGCATTTCCACGTTAATCGATGGGTACATCAAGTTCAAGAAAGGATATAAGGCTCGGAATGTATCCCAGAATCCCGTACCTCCATACAGATACCCTGGTAATACTTTTCCAGTATAAGGACTATAGTGGACTTTTTCTCCAGCGGCATTTATTTCATATAATTTGTTCGGAAAGAACAAGGTACGGTACAATGTAGAATAGAAGGTACGCATTTGATCAACGTTGTCACCTTCTACTGCTAAACGTCCTAATTTTTCATTCCAAATTGCTCTTCCCTCTGTCTTCACTTGATCAAAACTGCGGTTACCCAGTTCTTTCAAATTGAGCATAGCTTGTTCAGCACTGATAAAGGAAGAAGCCACCCGAACCTGAACAGGTTTTGATTTATCTTTAACTTTAAATCCTAAAATTGCACCTGTTCGGTCAGCAGTAGACTTTAATTTACCTTTGAAACGGTTCTTACCCTCCCAGGTGGAGAAGTTATCAAAAGGTTGATCAAAAATCAAAACAAAATAGTTCTTAAAGTTTTCTAATTTACCTCTTGAATAACGAGTAGAATAACCAATAACCATATTTTTTTCTGGAATAATCTGTACTTCAGAACCTTTATCAAAAGCATCTAAAACAACAAAAGCAGAGTCTGTTTTGTTGAAGGTGAATTTGAACATAGCTGCACGCTCAGTAGGTGTCAATTCTGCTGTCACATCATGATCCGCTAAATACACGGAATAGTAATATGGAGTGGCTATCTCTGCTTTATGGGAGAACCAGCTTGCTCGCTCTTCTTGATCAAAAAGAGCTTTTCCTGTGACAGGCATCAAAGAGAACTGTCCATAGTCATTCATCCACGGAGATGGTTGATGCGTTTGCTTCAATCCTCTTATTTTATCCGCGGCATAAGTGTATTGCCATCCATCACCGTTTTTCCCGGTTTGTGGTGTCCACATATTCATACCCCACGGCAATCCAATTGCTGGGTATGTATTTCCATTAGAAAGATCAGGTTTGGAATCTGTTCCCATTAAAGGATTCACCAAATCAACAGGGTCAACCGATTTTCCATTTAATTTTTGGGCTGAAACAGGATTTGTACAAAATAAGGATAGACTTAAACTCCATGCTATCCCCCACTTTAGGGTTTTAAAAAACATATGTGATTAGATTTATTGACATAAATTGGCTATTTCAGCTAGTTATGCTGGAAATAATTGATTTAACGAAAATAAAGATAAAACCTTTTAGCAATAAATAAAAATAAAACCACAGTAAATTATACTTCCTATCTTCTTTATTACAAAGGAATTATTACGCAATACAATTGTCATATTAAAGTCTTTTTTACTTCGGTTCAGAAAATTATTGACTTATTTAGCCTATTCTTGCATCAATATAATTTTTAAATAAAATGAATAAAGGAACTGTAAAGTTTTTCAATGAAACTAAAGGATTTGGTTTTATTACCCCTGAAAATGGCGGAGACGATGTATTTGTACACATTTCAGGTTTAAAAGACCAAGTTAGAGAAGGTGATAGCGTTAGCTATGAAATTGAAAACGGGAAAAAAGGCTTAAATGCCGTTAATGTAAGAATAAACTAATTACTATTATATTTTCTTGCAAAGCAGCTTCTTTATCAGAAGCTGCTTTTTTTTGTTACAAAAGCCCACAACAATAAATTAATATTCTTTCCGAGGGTAGTTCTCATATAAAATTACCATTACCTCATTTTTTTGAAACAGGACTATTTACACGTGTGTCAGCATATAATACTACTTTGCCATTTCGGGATAGGTATAAACATTATAAGGAGTTATTTTTTTAGCAATTGCGTAAGCAATCCATACAGCCATTGCAATTGGAAAGATTAACATATAACCATTTGGTACTAGGCTGCACATTAAAAAAACAGCTGTAAATCGCCCGTGAATTGCTGCTGCTAATGTTGAGGCTGCACCGATCAAAGCAAAATTCAAAATTAACAGATCTAAACCAAAGATAAAATTGCAAACAAGGGCAAATGCTATTCCTAAAAATGCACCTGCAACAATACTAGGTGCAAATACACCACCATCTCCACCAGCCCCTAAGGTCAATGCAGCAGTCAAAGGTTTTAATAAAATTAAAAAGAACAAGGAGACCGGAATTGTTGTAGAAACATCAGGTTGTAAAAGTAGTTTTATCATCTGATTAAGGCCATGATAACTATCACCATATAAAGCCGGAAATACAAAAATGAGACTTCCTATGGTAATAGCTCCAATATTTACACGTAAGAAATTACTGTTAATTTTTGCAAAAAAGTGCTTACAAGTGAGTACCAATTTCATAAAATAGATCGCTAATAAAGCACCCAATATCGCTAATACAGCCATAAATGGCAACCCATACCAATGCCAATTATCTACAGGGAATGATATTAAAGGTTTCTTTTCAAAATAATGTATACCGACAAAGGCAACTGCTGCAGCTACCGTGCAACTCAACAATACCGTTTTCTTCATTCCACGAGCAATCACTTCTATAGCAAAAAACCATCCTCCTAAGACAGTGCCAAATAATACCGCTACCCCAGCTGTAACAGCAGCGCAAACCAACTCTTTTTTAAATTTCATGGGACTCCAACCTCTTTTACAAAACTGATTACCGATGGTAGCTGTGGAAACCACAGTGGAGACTTCTATACCCGTAGAGCCACCAAAAATAACCGTTAAAAAGCCATTAATATAATGCGATGGAATTTTATAAAATGGAAGATGATCTTGGCGCGTATCCAAGGATCTATAGATTTCCCGGATACCTTTATTCTTTCTATTTTGAAACAAATACTTACGAAGAAAATAGATGACAGTAATACCTATTGATGGAAAAATAAGGTATAAATAGCGATTGAGCTCTTCCACATGTTCAAACAGAAAATCTTGACAATACGTCGTCAAATGCTTTAGTGAATAAGCTAATACTCCCGATAGTACAGCAACAATAATACTGCTCATCATGAGTTTAAAATAACTATATAGCTGTATGTTATCTTTCATGATCGATTTGATATTTCCCGGCAAAGCTACTATAAAAAATAGCGGTTCTACAAGTTAATGGAAGAAAACAGAAAAAGTATCAATAAAATCTCGATTTTTATCATTTCATATGTTAATAACATTAGAAATTATTTTAATTGCTGAAGAAAGAGAATTGAATTATCGTCACAACAATCCGAATAATATTTTTAGCTATAACACAAAAATAACAATTGCCATTTCCTAACAAGATCACCTCATTATATATAAAAATGCAAATCAATCGAATAATTACTTAAAAAAAACTATATGTATGAAATAAAATTATGTAAATTTGTGACTACAATTTTATTAAAATTTGTTATCAATCATAAACAGTTGCGATAACGAAATAGCAATTTTTGAAAAGACAATTATCCTGTATCCGACAAGATATAATCACATAACTATCAGCATGTTAAAAATATTTAATATGACATACGAGAAATGTTCCATCAATCGAAAACCAGCAGTTAGATTGGTTTTGGCATAATTTTTAAGATACACATGCAGAATGGTCGTGTGAATATCTGATAAATAACATAAGATCCAAATAATATATTAAGAATTACGCATTCATTACTGTAAATTTAGCATCTATTCCTTTTTGAAACTATATCCATGATTAGTCTGACTGAAGTAAAAAAAAGATTACGAAAAGACAACCCAAGATGGGTTATTCTTTTTATCGACCTCGCCATTGTCTTTTTTTGTTATGCTATTTCAAATTTTATACATAATAGTATACTAGAACAGTTTTCAACCTCCATGATGCTCAAAAAGAGCATATTTGTTGTTTCCATTTATTGTATTTCGTTTGGTATTATGCGGACGTATAAAGGCATAATTCGTCAAACAGGTATTCATGATGCCATTAAAATATTTAAAACAGTGTGGCTTGCGTTTATGTTACTCGCATTATTTACTATAGCCATTCGTCATTATATCCCCAAAGGAACCATAGCAGGTGATTTTTTACGTCTTTCCTATGTTGTGCTGTTTATGCATAGTTTTTTCACCATGGTGATGCTCGTTGCTGCACGTGTGATGTATAGGAGTATTTATGAAATGTTGTTTCTCCCCAATCGGAAGAATCGTAATGTCTTGATTTTTGGAGCCTCGCGACCAGGTTTAGTCGCCTATTCTTTATTACGTGAAGATCGTCGAATTAAAAATAACGTAGCTGCATTTGTAGAAGATAAAATTTCTCGAGTAGGCAAACGTATTGGAGGCCACCGCATTCTTTATTTAGAGCGGATCGATCAGGCATATATTGATCAGCACAATATTTCCGAGGCAATTATTGCTGTTGAGAACGATGATCCAGAGCGATTGGTTAAAATAACGGATCATTTTCAGCAGTTGGATCTCGAACTTAAGATTATGCCCCCTTCGCGAATCATGTTGAACTCGGGTGTAAAACGAGAAATTCGCCCTTTGAAAATCGAAGATTTATTAGGAAGAAAAGCGATTAAAATTGAAAACCCTGCGATTGATGCAGAATTGGACAATAAGGTTATCTTAATTACAGGTGCTGCTGGTTCAATAGGTGGAGAATTGGCAAGACAGATCGCTCTACGCAATTATAGTCGTTTGATTTTATTAGATCAATCCGAATCACCTCTTTATGATTTGCAACAATCCTTAATAGCGACGCACCCCAGTCATGTTCAATGTATTGTAGGCGACGTTCGTGATAAGTTATTTTTAGAACAAGTCTTTCAACGCTATCAACCCCAAATGATCTTCCATGCCGCTGCTTACAAGCATGTTCCTTTGATGGAGCAAAATCCATATGAAGCCATTTGGACCAATTTAGTAGGGAGCAAAAATATGGCGGATTTAGCAGTTGCTTATAGGGTTCACAAATTTGTGATGGTCTCGACTGATAAGGCTGTCAATCCAACAAATGTGATGGGAGCAACAAAGCGAGCAGCTGAAATATATGTCAATAGTTGCAGTCGCCTTGGTAAAACTAATTTTATTGTTACACGTTTTGGTAACGTATTAGGTTCAAATGGATCAGTGATTCCTTTATTCGAAAAACAAATGGCACAAGGTGGGCCTTTAACACTTACACATGAAGATATCACACGTTACTTTATGACAATTCCAGAAGCCTGTCTTTTGGTTCAAGAGGCTGGTGTCATGGGGCGTGGCGGCGAAATATTTGTCTTCGATATGGGCAAGTCTGTAAAAATTATAGACTTAGCTAAGCGAATGATTAAACTAAAAGGTTATCGGTACCCAGAAGACATCGACATCAAGATTGTTGGCTTAAGGCCAGGTGAGAAAATATTTGAAGAACTATTAGCTAATGATGAGAATACTCAAAAGACCCATCATCCAAAAATCATGATTGCACAGGTTAATCGGGAAGATATAACTGAAAAATGTCATCAAATTGAGCAGCTATGTCAATACATCTATTCAATTGGTGGTGGCGAAATCAATGATATGGAATTAGTTTTACAACTTAAAAAAATCGTACCTGAGTTTAAATCAAAAAATTCAATCTTTGAAGATCTGGATCATCAATTGGTTGTCAAGAACATTTAGGAAGTTTAATTTTAATAGGATTTCCCTGATCAAAAGTCTGTTCAGTTTGTGTTAATCAAGTTTCTTTAGTGTCTGGTTTTGATAAGGATAGGCTTTGTAGTTTTGCATAGCTACATCTTACTTATTGACATCAAACAAAGAAAAATCTATTCGTCTTTTTATTC
This sequence comes from Sphingobacterium sp. SRCM116780, assembly GCF_021442025.1. Lineage (NCBI taxonomy): Bacteria > Pseudomonadati > Bacteroidota > Sphingobacteriia > Sphingobacteriales > Sphingobacteriaceae > Sphingobacterium > Sphingobacterium sp. SRCM116780. Next base: position 4,015,922 of record NZ_CP090446.1, on the reverse strand, counting down.
TAGTTTATTGTTCCAAGGGGTCACTTCAATCTTCTGTTGAAAAGCGGGGCCTCCTGACTAAACGACAACGCCACATGTACTTCAATTCCTATTCTGCTATATAGAAATTTCAAACTCTCAATCATTATCTCTCTGCTATATTTCCCACACTGGTTTATTGTTCCGAAGGGTCACTTAAATCCTCTTTTGAAATCAAAGTCTCCAGACCGGAATATATTGCTACATATAATAAAAAAAGCCTCATTTTGAAAAATTCAAAATGAGGCTTTTGGATAAGATTTTGATAAATCAAAACCTGAATTTATTTCTTATTGCAATAAATCAGAGATCGTGATTACTGATCTACTTAAACGTGGGTCATTGTAATACATGTTTTCAACTCCACCTTTGTGATCTACTTGTAATTGAGAAGTAGGAACATTGAATTCTTTTACCAAGACATCATAGATTGCTTGCGCACGTGCTTTACTTAAGCGTTCGTTGATTTCTGGAGTACCAGTACCTTTATCTGCATATCCTGTAATTTTGTAAACAATATCTTCTCTAGCTTCTTTGATTACTTTAGCGAAGAAACCTAGGTTAACACGTGCTTCAGTGCTAACAGTACTTTTGTTGATTGGGAAAGTTACCAAAATTGGTGCCGCCAACATTTGTTTCTTGATCTCTACATTTGTGATGGTTTGAGTTTTCGCATTTGCCAATTGATTTCTCAACGCATCGTTATCATTAGCCAATTGGTTAATACGGTCACGTAAAGCATTCAGTTCAGTATCGTCATATTTCGATGTTATTGTTGTTGTAGAAGGACGATCCCAAGTCTGTCTTGGAAGTTTGAATGTTAATCCTAACAAAGCAGATAAATTACCATCTTGTTTACGTTCACCAACATCTCCATCTATACGATCATTCGCCATTGTTCCACGAATATCAAGCGTTAAGTCTAAACCTTTTGTAATTCGGAATGCATTATACAAACCAATACCTGCAGTTACCTCTTTTTGTTTTGGTTCTTCGTTAACAACCGCCCATCCTAAACTTAAGTAAGGACTAACTGAATAGAAACGCTCTGGTTTATATCCACCAATTGCATTTACGATATTGAACATAACGTCAGCATGTATATTGTAGAATTTGAATTCTTGTTTTTCTAACCAATAGCCATCCCAATCAATTTTGTCATAACGTTCACCCGTTGAGTGTGCAGGTTTCACATCACCGTGATTCTGTGTCAAGCCATTTACCTTGTAGCTCGATACACCAGCTCTAACACTTAAAGATGGTGTGAATGCTTTACCAATATTGACATCGAAATTTGGAGCCAAACGATCTTTAAATTCCATTTGCTTATCGTGGTCTCCAAAAAAGATACCATAACCAGCGCCAGCACCAATAAACCAATTATCCCAAAAACCATTGGTAATCACTTTATGTGGATTTTGATCAAAAACAACCGTGGTGTCCTGTTTAACAGAAACTGATTGTCCAAATGCATTCACAGTCAAAAATAAGGCAGAGCCTAGAGTTAATAAATTTTTCATATTAAATAATGATGGTTTACACCTAAAAAAATTATTGTTTTAAATATAGTACACTACTTATAGCAAAGGCGATCAATAAAGTTGTTCTTTTCCGCTTATAAGAAGCTTATTTCGCTGACAAAGGTAGAGTATTATTTGTCTAAAATAAAGACAATTATCATGCCTTTATTAAAACTGTAGCGTCTATCCTACAAAAAATTGTCGCAATAGTAGGTCTAAGGTATTAAAAAAGTGATTCATATTTGGTTCAAGAAAAAAAAAATGTAAAAAATTAAATAAACTCCCCTTACTTAAATATATTATACCATTCATTAATTAAAACAATAATTTCATTACATTTGTATATCATTAATATCAGATCATTCATGAAAAGGTTCGTTCTTCTTCATTCAGTTTTCATCATCATGTTACTGTCTTCTGTTTTTTTACTTTCATGTAAAAAAGATCAAAGTTTTTTCACAAGTGAAAAGCCAATAAATACAACAAGTATACGTACTGACGAACAATTGGTTAGAGACAGCATTTATTACTATTACAATCTCTATTCATTATGGACGGATGAATCTATTCCTGATTATAATCACTTATTCAGGTTTACAGATTCTTTCCAAACGAACGATGAAGTGTTAGGTGCCTTAAAAGCGCTCACTCCAACGTACAACGGATACCCAGAACATGTTTATGATCGTTTTTCATATCTTCAAAATATTAGCAATAGTAGCGGTTCAACAGGTAAATTATTAATGGACATTAACAATGGTTATGGCATTTTTTTTACCATTGGAGCTGCAACTGATCAGGAAGCTTATCCTATTGTTTATTTTGTCGAAGGGGGATCTCCTGCTGCAAAAAGTGGCATGAGAAGGTCAGATGTTGTCAAAAAACTTAACAATTCGACTAATCTAGCGATCCCTATTGACTGCAGCACAGGAACTTGCAAAATAAGTGATGAAACCCAATACAGAAATGTCTTGGATTTGCTGTTCAAATCCCTCAATGAACCGGCTATGCAGATCACACTGGAACATCAAGATGCGTCTACTGAAACAATGAATTTGCAGTATAGCAGCTACGAGATTAATCCGATTACAAAAGACAGTATTTATCAATCGGCAAATAAAAATGTAGGTTATTTGGCCCTCAGTTCTTTTGAACAAATTGAAAATGGTAATCAAAATCAACAACATATTGATCAGGTGTTTCAGGATTTTCAAAGCCATCAAATAAAAGATTTAATCGTTGATTTACGGTATAATACGGGAGGATATGTAGATGCTGCAATCTATATTGCCAACAAAATCATCAATACCAATGGCAATCAAAAATTAATGCTTAAATACCAGGTAAATAAATATTTAAGCCAAGATAAAGAAAATGGAGATTTTCGAGATGTTTATTTTCAACGTAGTAGTCAGCTGGAATTAGGCACTGTTTATTTCTTAGTTACTAATATTACCGCATCGGCATCAGAGATGCTGATCAATGTACTCAGACCCTATATGAATGTTCAGATTATTGCGGAAAATAATGGAACATATGGAAAACCTGTTGGATTTTTTCAGCAAATAATCATGAATAAGATTGCCTTATGGCCAGTATCGTTCTTGTTAGAAAATGCCAATCAATATTCTGATTATTGGAACGGTCTTGAAGCTAATCAAAAAAATGTAACGGATTATGTCTTTCGTGATTTTGGAGATACCAAAGAACCCATGATCGCTGCTGCTATTAATCAAGCGATGCCAGGCTATAATAATAACCTTAGAAGCAGGTCACTTCGTTCTTCTAATTCTTTTGAAAAGGTTAAATTCAACAACATCAATAACGTAAGTGAAAAAGGATTATTGAAGACACATCATTAAAAAGGTATATACAGCACAAATGTAGTTTCCACAATTTTTAATTGACATAAAACCTGTTCGATGCCGAATTGATTCAAAATATATCAAGTCAAGACTATAATAGTTATATCAAAGATGAGATTCACTCGCTTTTTATTGAACGACAAAATCTTATCTTTGTTTAACTAAGTAATCCAATTTATATGATTTTTTCGAAAGAGCATAAGCTTTATTATCGTATTTTTTTGTTTATAGGCGCTACGGTATTTCTATTGGGATGCCAAAATAGCACTAAAACAAAAAATCAATCTATTGATTCTAACCAACAACAGAGCGCAACAGATCACCACATGGGAACAGATTCCTTATCTCAATATTGGGTTCAATACAACTTTAATGATACGCTGTTGATCAAAGATCCGAATCAAGGAGAGCAACGATTTGTTGATTTTATTGCCGCTTTTCCACAATACTCGATTACAACCGTTTCGAATGCAATTACGGAAATGCTGAAAAAAGCTGAAGTCAACGCAACGGTATTTCAATTTTTTAAAGAAAAATATGCACACTATTTATATGACCCTAATTCACCAATGCGAAATGAGTGGTATTACGAACCTGTATTAACCTATTTGGTGCAATCTCCTAGCAGTACAGATACCGATAAAATCAGATACAAGATGCAGTTGGACATGGTTCGCAAAAATCAACCAGGCACAACAATTACAGACTTCCAATACTTAACAAGCACAGGAAAAAAAGAAAAATTGCACGATAGCCAAGGTTTAATGCGCCTTATCGTTTTTTACGACCCTACCTGCTCCCATTGCAAGGAAATCATTGGCACATTGAAAACATCTGAACTGTTAAATAGTTTCATTGCAAAAAAACAAATAAAGGTAATTGCGATTGATCCTCTTGGTGATCAAAACTTATGGAAGGACTACCAGCCAGGTATTCCTAGCAATTGGACAAATGGTTTTGACGATCGAGATGTTTTGATAAAAAAACAACTATACAGCTTATCTGCATATCCAACATTATATGTTATAGACGCTAACAACAACGTCATTTCAAAAGATCCCGACTATCAGATTGCCTTAAATATTTTAGATCGTCATTTAAATGTTGTGAAATAATTGCAGTTATTCATCTAGACAAAGAATCGTCATAAAACCATCCAAGTAAAAAAATGCTAAAAAAAAACAATTGTGCTGTTTTTTTCTCATAAGTAACTCATTATCCTCTCAAAAATCTATAAATCTAAGTTCGTTTTTAAAATAGAGGTGCTGGAGTTGAAAAATTCGTTTCAAACATAATAGTAGTTTTCTTGAAAAGAAAGAGTATGCAATCAGGCCACTGATTAAGTTAGTTTAACTATCCGAATGCTGTAAGGATAATATTCTGTACGGGATTCCGGTAAGGATCACCAAATAATTCGTCAAGTATCTAAACATTAAGATTAGATCTATGCATCCGAACCAGATTTCAGCAAGGACTCAATTTAGTACCAATTAAATTTCCGATTTCTTCAAAGTTTCAATACCAATTGAAGAACTACTTTTTTAAGTTGCCTCTGCTATTCGATTGCGAAAGCGAAATATGGTGATTTCAGTATGTCTATTCCTAAATTACCCTTACACAAATCGGAGTAATTATTAATTTTATATAATATGGAAACACCGAGAAAAGGGAAACATACAGGAGCCCCTGTTACCTACGAATCATCTTTTAAGATTGCAGTTGCCAGAGAATACCTTGAGGGCAATCTGAGCCAGTCACAGCTTGGGCGTAAACATGGACTTAAGAGTGGCGAGGTGGTTCGCTATTTTGTCAACTGGTACAAAAAGAACATCGCCCAAATCCATTCAGGCCTTATTTCACCTGACAGCGAGCTGCCGCCTTTAGCATCCAGCAGTCCTGATGAGCAGCTTCAGGAGGAACTCCGGCTTGCCAGGCTGAAGATTACCGCCCTTGAGATGATGATCCATATTGCAGAGCAGGAGCTGGATATCGATATCCGAAAAAAGTCTGGTACCAAACCGCCAGTAAAATGAAGGAGATATTTATCAATATTCCCCTGAGTACCATTTGCTCGCTGTTTGGCAGAACAAGACAGTCCTGGTATGAAATGAACGCCAGAAGGGACGTTTCGGTGATTCAGGATGGAATGATACTAGAATGGGTCCGGGAAATCAGATCAGTGCTTCCGCGTACAGGATGCGTAAAGCTTCTTCATATGCTGCAGCAGAACCTCAAAGCGCATCATATTACCATCGGAAGGGATGCTTTTTCCAGGCTGATCAGGGACAATGGCATGCTGATCTATCCCAAAAGGAGATATGTGACCACCACGATGTCCTACCATCATTACAGGAAATGGCCGGATATGATCAGCCGGGCAAAGCCCCTGATGGCCGAGCAGGTCTGGGTAAGCGATATTACCTATCTGCGGACAGGCACGGGATTTATCTACCTTTTTCTGATCACAGATGCCTATTCCAGAAAGATCGTAGGCTACCATCTCAGCCAGTCACTAAAAGCTTCCGGATGCCTATCGGCACTCCAAAAGGCTATAAACGGCAGGGAATATAAGCAAAGGCCGCTGATCCACCACTCGGACAGGGGGATACAGTACTGCTGTGATGCCTATGTGGAACTATTGCAGAGAAACCATATCCAGATCAGTATGACTCAATCCGGATCACCCTATGATAATGCAATTGCCGAAAGGGTAAACGGTATACTGAAAACAGAATTTGAGCTCTATAACACCTTTGAGTCCTATTCAATGGCTATTGAACCGGTGTGCAGAGCGATAGAAAGATACAATAATGTCAGACCGCACATGAGCTGTAAAATGATGACACCGGCGCAAAGACATAGTCAGGAAATCACTAAAACAAGAAACAGTACAACCCGATTGTAAGGGTATACACGGACAAAGAAAAAACAATGTAAGGATATATCCGTATAACTTTTTATAATTGTAAGGATTTAACCGTTTAACTATCCGAATGCTGTAAGGATAATTCAGGATAAGACAGTATAAGACATAGTAGACTAGTAGGGAGCTGGTTCGTACCTCAATCGTACCTTGTTCGTACCTTGTTCGAACAAACACGAATCAGGTACGGTTGAAGTACCTATGAGCTACGTTTTATATATGAATTATTTTACTAGACAACCCTAATCGAAAAAGAAAGACTTAGACTATGAAAGTGAGGAAGTTTTTTACTGATAATTTATGAGTTAGAACATATTATGTAAGCTATTGTCCTCATCAGTTTCTATCTACTGAAGGTTGTCTTAATGCGTTGAATACGGTATTGCAGGCAAGAAACAAGATCAACAACAAGTTAATATACCATACCAGCCTGTATCATGTTATCTCTAAACATAAAACAAAAGAAATGTTAAAAGTAGTGGAAGCCACTCCCATGAAACAGCTGGCAGATAGATATAGGATTAATTGCAATATAATTTAGTTTTTTGATGAAAATATCTGGCTGTGGAAATGAATTTTTAAATTTAATTACACAAAAGTATAACTTTAACATTGCCAATAGGACAGCTGTACTTTTTACTGCACAAAAAAAACAAATAAAATAACATTATTTTCATAAAAGGATAAAACAAAAAAGCCTTACAATTGTAAAACAATTGTAAGGCTTTCCCGTATGAAGACATTTTTTCATCTCTCGGTTTTTGTCCTTTGGATTGTTGTAGCAAGCACACTACAATTTAAAATTAATATTATAAACCTAGATGTCAAAAATATTTTAAATAAATACCTTTGTCATCAAGTATTACATCGAATCCTTAGCCTACGAGTTAAAAACATGATTTCACAACAAATTAACATTTAGATCAAACAATATCTACATATTTAATATTACTCAACTATACTTAACTAATGAAATTTTATCATATATTAATTATCAAATAAGCATGGACCATCAATATCTAATTAAATTATTAATAATTTTTATTCCGTTTGTTCTTGCTATATTTTTGGGTAATTTAATTATCCCATTTATCATTTTGATTACCCACAAAAAAAAGCTATTTGATCCTATCGATTCACGCAAATTGCATCAACGGGCTATCCCAAGATTGGGAGGAGTTTCCTTTGTTCCAGTACAATGTTTTTTGTTAGCATTAACAGTCGTTATTATTTATAAGATTACATCCGTTAATTTAAAAGTTCATGGGTGGGAAGTATTTCCAATGTTTTATGTTTTGATTTGTGGATTATTCATGTTATTTATTGTTGGTCTTGCAGATGATCTAATTGGCGTTAGCGCCAGAGCGAAACTACTGGTTCAAATATTTGTTGCCAGCTTATTCCCTTTATCGGGCTTGTGGATCAATGATCTATATGGCTTATTTTTTATACAACAACATTTATCTATTTGGATAGGTGCTCCCTTAACCATATTTGCTGTCGTCTTAATTATCAACGCTGTTAATCTTATCGATGGTTTGAATGGGCTCTGTTCAGGAATTGTTATGGTAGGATGCGTGGTGTTAGGCTGTCTTTTTATTTATTATCAAGCTTGGATTCATGCCCTTTTTGCCTTCATTACTGTTGGTGTTTTAATACCATTCTATTACTATAATGTTTTTGGTACAGGGAAACGTAGACGTCGTATTTTCATGGGAGACACGGGAAGTTTAACCTTAGGATATACCATTGCTTTTTTATCCATTAGTTTTGCCATGAACAATCAAAATATTAAACCTTTTTCAGAAGGTGCCATTGTTGTGGCATTTTCCACACTGATTGTCCCTGTATTTGACGTCGCTCGTGTTATTTTTATCCGTTGGCGAACGGGAAAACCGATGTTCCGACCAGACCGCAATCATTTACATCATAAATTTTTACGTGCAGGAATGCGTCACCATATTGCTATGCTATCTATTTTGGGATTGGTGCTATTCTTTTGTATCTTCAATGTCATTATGGTGGAGTATATCAGCAATAATGTTGTGCTCTTTTTAGATGGTGTGTTGTGGATTACCTTCCATTATTTTTTTAACATGATCGAACGCAGAAATTTAAACAAGAAAATACTAAGCCACGCGCTTTAATTACAATTTGTAAATTATGAAAATAGCACTTATAGGCGGATCTGGTTTTGTTGGCACGCAATTGATCGGATTATTGACACAGTCAACAGACCTGAACCTAACCAATATCGACAAGCAAAATAGTACAAGCTATCCCGCCATTACCCACATTGGCAATGTTTTGGACAAATCGTCACTGGAACGTCATTTGGTTGGTACAGATGTGGTCATCTTGTTAGCGGCTGAACATCGTGATGATGTAACGCCAACTTCGCTATATTATGATGTCAACGTACAGGGTATGCGCAATACTCTCGAGGTCATGGAAACCCTAGGCATTAAACGTCTAATTTTCACAAGTTCCGTAGCGGTATATGGTTTAGATAAGGACAATCCTGATGAAACCTTTCCGATTGATCCTTTCAACCATTATGGTAAGAGCAAATGGCAGGCTGAGCAAGTTTTACAAGAATGGTATAAAACACATTCTGATTGGAATATCAATATTGTTCGTCCTACTGTTATTTTTGGCGAAGGCAATCGCGGGAATGTTTTTAACTTACTGAGCCAAATTGCATCGGGTAAATTCATGATGATCGGCAAAGGCAACAATCAAAAATCGATGACCTATGTCGGTAATATCATTGCTTTTATGGAGTTTATGATTCGCAACATTACTTCTGGGTACAATATCTATAATTATGTCGATAAACCAGACTTTACCACCAATGACTTAGTCTACCATACCGGAGAGATTTTAAAGAAGAAAGTTCCAACGACTCATATTCCTTATTGGGTTGGAATGATGGGGGGGTATGGTTTTGATATATTAGCCTTTATCACCCGCAAAAAACTGAATATCAGCTCTGTTCGTGTAAAAAAATTCTGTGCGGTAACTAAATATGATTCAACAAAAGCCATGTCATCGGGGTTTGTTCCACCATATAGCCTAGAGGAGGGATTAAAAAGAATGTTGGACGCAGAGTTTGGAAAATAAATACACATGTCAACAAATAGAAATCATCTGATAGCTAAAAACACATTCTTTCTCTATTTTAGAATGCTTTTTACTCTGGGCGTAAGTTTATATTCGTCACGAGTGGTATTAAATACACTCGGTGTTCAAGACTTTGGAATATATAACGTAGTTGGCGGTATCGTGGCTATGTTTGCTTTTTTAAATTCATCTTTGGCTGCTGCTACTCAGCGCTTTTTAACCTATGAAAAAGGAAAAAAAGACACCGCTCAACTTTTTAAAGTTTTTAATATTAGCATATCGATTCATCTTTTAATTGCTGGTATTGTTTTAATTTTAGGCGAAACTGTTGGTTTATGGTTTGTTTGCAATAAGCTGGTCATCCCAGCAGAAAGAATGGATGCAGCACTTTGGGTTTACCATTTTTCCATACTTGCATCAAGTATTGGTGTCTTAAATGCACCTTATGTAGCAGTAGTCATTGCCAATGAGCGAATGAGTATTTTTGCGTATATTTCAATCGTTGAAGTTCTTTTGCGTCTCGCAATTGTATTTTTGCTATTGGTTTTTGCGATGGACAAACTTAAACTATATTCCATTCTAACATTTTCGGTAACCATTATTATCATATTTCTATACCAGTATACGTGTCGTATTAATTTTAAAGAGAGCCGGATTAAAAGACTACTTTGGGATAAAAAATTATTCAAAGAAATGGCCATTTTTGCAGGCTGGGTGATGAATGGAAATTTAGCGGTTGTAGGCTATACGCAGGGATTAAACATTCTACTGAACATATTTTTTGGTCCCGCGGCAAATGCTGCAAGAGGGGTTGCTGTACAGGTACAGAATGCAATAAATGGATTTTCTTCAAGCTTCCAGACTTCGCTCAATCCTCAAATCACAAAAAGTTATGCTATTGATGATCTGAACTATATGCATAAATTAATTTTTTTAAGTTCCAAGGTATCCTTATTTTTATTATTAGCGATATCTTTACCGATCATGCTCAATACTCACTTTGTATTATATTTATGGCTAAAACAAGTACCAGATCATACCATAGACTTTGTACAATTAACTATGATAACAAGTATCATCGGCACACTCGGTCAGCCACTAATCGTTGCTATACATGCAACGAACACATTAAAAAAATTCCAATTATGGGAAGGGACAGTTTTATTATTAATTGTTCCGATTTCGTATTTACTATTAAAATTGGGTTATCCTGCAGAAACAGTTTTTATAGTTCATTTAATCATTAGTGTGATTGCTCAAGTAGTTAGAATCACTATCGTTGCGCCAATTATTGGCATGAGTCAAAAAGATTATTATGTTAAAGTTGTCTTGAGAATATTATATGTACTACCCTTTTGCATAGCAATCCCCTACCTAATAAGTAAAAATTTTGAGCAAGGTTGGATAAATCTTATATTTTCTGGAGTTGCAACAGGACTGACGATTATTCTGTTTTTTTACATGTTCGGCCTAGACAATAGTGAGAAACAATACGCCAAAGTCTATTTCTCAAAATTATTATCAAAATTTAACAGCAATTGATGTAAACAACATCCAAATAGGCATATCAATTACTAGGAAAATTATCTTAAAAAAGATGGACTTTGATCAAGTGTTGGATTTATTTCAAGAAATTAAATATTAAAATAAAAATATCGGAATGTCTTTATCTTCATTAAATGTGACTTCTTCTACAACTTTTAAATATGAAATTAGCGTAATTATCCCTATTTACAACGCTGCTCATCATATCCTTAAAAGTGGGCGTAGTCTTTTTGAACAGTCATTTCCAAGTATTCAGTATATTTTCGTAAATGACTGTAGTAAAGATGATTCAATACAGATACTACAAAACCTGATTGAGCAATATCCAAATCGTAAATCAGCTGTTACCATAATAGATCATGCAATTAATAAAGGAGTGGCTGCAAGTAGAAATACAGGACTAAAAGCAGCCCAAGGAAAGTACATTGGTTGGTGCGATGCAGATGATTGTATAGCATTAGACATGTTTGAGAAACTTCACACATATGCTGTTGCTACCAGTGCCGAAATTACATGGTGTGATTTTTACAATTCATTCCCAGGTCATACCGATTATATATTGCAAACAAATGATGTTGCATCTTTTGCTTGTATCCAAGCATTGATACAAGGCAAAATGATGGGCGCTTTGTGGAATAAGCTAGTCTTAAAAGCACTTTTTGACACAAACAAAATTGAGTTCCCAGAAGGTTTAAATATGAGTGAAGACTTACGGGTTATGGTTCAATTATTCTATTATTCAAAAAAGAATAGCTATCTGAACAATGCATTCTATTATTACCAAAAAGATGCTCCGTCTTCTGTAAGCACATTAAGCTTTAACAGTCCAATAATCAACAACGATAGAATTGAGAATATTAAAGCGATCGAACGATTTATCATCGATAAAAATATTCCAAATATGGGAGACTCTCTTAAAAAATTAAAGTTTTCAGCAAAACTAAATTTATTAATTAAGGGAAGGGAAGTTCAAACCTTTAAAGAATGGAGAATATTATTTTCAGAGACGAATTCATTTTTATGGAAAAGTCATTTACCTTTATCTTATAAAATCTTAGCTTATTGTGCTAATCATCAATTTTGGTCAATTATAAAAATTTGGATATTCATAAAATACAAACTGATTCGTAAATAAATTAGACAGGGTGAAAAAAGTTATTACATATGGCACCTATGATTTACTGCATCATGGGCATTTAAATTTACTCAAAAATGCAAAAGCATTGGGAGATTATTTAATCGTAGGAGTTACTTCCGACTCTTTTGATATGGAGCGAGGTAAATTAAATGTTCATCATAATGTGTTAAAACGTGTTCAAGCAATCAAAGACACCGGATTAGCTGATGAAATCATTATCGAAGATTATATTGGCCAAAAAATACATGATATTCAACGTTTCCATGTCGATATTTTTGCGATTGGCTCCGATTGGGAAGGTCACTTTGATTATTTAAACGAGTTTTGTCAAGTTATTTATCTTCCGCGTACTGAAGGCGTCTCTTCTACCATGATTCGGGACGAATCTCAAATCATATTCAAAATGGGGATCATTGGCAGTGGTAGAATTGCACATCGTTTTGTTCCAGAAGCTGCATTTGTTAATGGTGTCGAAGTTATTTCTGTTTTTAATCCAGATGTCTTACAAGCAAAAGACTTTAAAGAGTGTTATCAATTAAAATCGTATCATCAAGATTTTGATGATTTTACCCAAGAGATTGATGCCGTTTATATTGCATCTCCTCATATTAGTCATTATGATTACATCAAAAGATCTCTTTTAGCAGGTAAACATGTCTTGTGCGAAATTCCTTTAACGCTAAAGAAGCAAGAAGCAGAAGAGGTCTACAAATTAGCTCAGGAAAAAGAACTTGTTTTACTAGAAGCAAGTAAGACGGCATTTTGTCCTGCATTTTTACATTTAATTAGCTTAGTTAAATCAGGTGTCATCGGAGAAATAGTCGATGTACAGGCCTCCCTATCCAAATTACAAGATAAAACTTTACGAGAATTTGATCCAAACCAAGCGGGAGGTTCTGTTACAGAACTAGCTCCTCTACCATTATTAGTTATTCTAAAAATTTTAGGAAAAGATATCAAGTCAATGCATTTCTATTCTGTAATAGCAAATGGTATAGATACCTTTACGAAAGGATTATTTGCCTTTGAACATTCCATCGCAACAATTACATTGGGTCTCGGTGTGAAGACTGAAGGTAATTTAGTGATATCAGGTACGAAAGGCTACGTTTATGTACCTGCGCCATGGTGGAAAACAGATTTTTTTGAATTGCGTTTTGAAGACCAAAATCTAAATCGAAAATTCTTCTACCCTTATGCAGGAGAAGGATTACGCTATGAGATTCAAGAATTTTTCTCTATGATTGTTGATAAAAGCACAATATCTTTCAAATTAAAACCTGATGAATCTATTTTAATCGCTGAAATTATCGAAAACTTTCGAGCAGGAGAACATGTAAACATTATAAGTCGATCATGAAAAAATACGCAGTAGTCACGGGAGGAACAAAAGGTATAGGTAGAGGTATTATGATTAACCTACTAGAACGCGGATACCATGTTATCGCTACATATGCAACTGATGATCAAGGAGCCGAAAAACTCTTAGAAGAATATACTCATTATCAAGAATATCTTACTTTTTTTAAATGCGATCAATCCAAAATTGAACAAACATATCTTTTAACCACCTTTATAAAGAACAAGTTTCCTTATATCAACTGTCTAGTTGGTAATGCAGGTGCAACCATACGAAAAAAAATGACGGATATTACAGATACAGACTGGAATACAGTTATGAATGTGACTGTAAATTCACATTTTATCCTTATTCGTGAATTGTTTTCACAGATACAACCTGACTCTCGCATTATATTTATTGGTTCATTAATGGGTGTTCACCCTCATGGTACAAGCTTAGTTTACGGTGTAAGCAAAGCTGCTTTACATGCCTTATCCTCAAATTTGGTTAAAGAATTCGAAGGAACAAACACTACGGTTAATGTCATTGTTCCAGGATTTGTTGAAACGGAATGGCAAAAATCAAAACCCGATGAAATACGTCAAAATATTTATGCTAAATCAGCTATTAAGCGTTTTGCAGCTGTTGATGAGATCGTAAAATCTTGTGGATTTATTTTAGACAACGGTTTTGTTAATGGAAGTCTATTAGAAGTAACTGGGGGTTATAGTTTTAAGTAATAAATTTTTATTGAACAAGACATGGTAAAAATCACTCCAGATATTCGGAAAGCATATAATGAAAAGCTTATAAAAGCATTTGCTGCATTTATAGCAATTTGTGAACAAAATAATTTACAGTATTTCTGTTGCGGAGGAACAGCGATAGGAGCTGTTAGGCATCAAGGGATGATTCCTTGGGATGATGACGTAGATGTCTTTATGCCTAGACCTGATTATAATAAATTTATAAAATTTTTCAAAGATAATTCGATTGAAAGCTACAGGCTGATTCTTCCCGAATCCGATGAAAACTATTATTTACCTTATGCTAAAATGAGTGATTGTAACACAACACTCATAGAGAAGGAAGAGATTCTGTGTAATGTGGGCATTTTCATTGACATCTTCCCTTTGGATGGTGCTCCAACTCATAGTGAAAATATTGAATCACAACTCACGAAATTTCGAAGAGAAGCTAATAAATTAATGATTCTTCCCAAATCTACTTTTAACAACTGGAAATCAGGATTTAAAATGATTCGTTCTTTTTATTTAAGGACAGCGTTAAATGAATTTCTTTTATCTCTTAATAAAACCAATAAGAGAAGAAAAGTGCTAGAACATATTCATGCCATTCTAGAAACATATGCTTACGAGAAATCAGAGATTATAGGTAATTATGGTGGAATGTGGGGTAAAAAGGAGTTTGCACCGAAGAAGTGGTTTGATGGTTATGTAGAATTCCCGTTTGAGGGGTTGACAGTAAGATTACCTAAAGAGTATCATTTGTTACTAACCCAAATTTATGGTAATTATATGGAACTCCCTCCAGTGGAGAAAAGAGTTACGCATCATCATTTAGCATATTTGAACTTAAATGAAAACACATCATCAGATGTAATTAGTAAAAAATAAGAAATGAAAATAATTCCTATTGTATTTTGTTTTGATGATAACTGGGAAATGCCAGCAGGTGTATGTATTACATCTCTATTGGAAAATGCAAATATAGATACTTTCTATGATATTTTTATTTTGTATTCTAGCCAGAGTACATTCGTTCAATATGATCGCTTGAGTGCTTTAATGAATCGATATAAAAATTGCAAAATCACTTATCGATCAGTTGGAAATCAGTTTGAAAAAGCCTTTCAAATCAGAGGAATAACAAATTCGACTTATTTTAGGTTATTGATACCTGAACTTATTCCAGAATATGATAAAATTATGTACCATGATGTGGACGTTATTTTTAGACAAGATTTAGCAGAGATTTTCGAAAGTACAGATTTAACAGATTTTTATGTCGCAGGAGTAACGTCTCCTGGTGGTTTAAATGAAGGTGTCAAAAAAGACCGTTTAAAATTAGGATTAGATTCTAAAGATTATATTTTAGCTGGAAATATAATCTTTAATAATGCCTTATTACGTCAAGATGGTATTGTTGAACTCTTTAAAAAAGAGGTTCAAACATCTCAATACCAATTTCAAGACATGGACATTATTAATATTGTCTGTAAAGGGAAAACCAAAAGAATGGCTCCTGTATTTTGTGCAACAATCCAGATTTTTAATTTGGCAGCCAATCAGGTAAAACAAGACTATTATTCATTAACTGAATTAAAAGAAGCAGAGAAAATGGGTATTGTTCATTATAATGGACCCAAGCCTTGGGTAAAATACTGTCCCAACTTTGATATTTGGTGGGAATATTACCGGAGATCAATATTCTTTGATTCTAAATATTATTTTGATTTCTTCAATGATAAAATAGACGAGTATGATCGACTAAGTTTAAAAAAAAGAATCAAGATCTTAGTTCGATATTTTACAAATAAAGGTGTAAAAAATTAATTTATGAAAAATATAGCTGTACTCATAACCGTATTCAATCGTATAGACAAAACTTTAATCTGTCTTAAAAGTCTTTTTGATGCAGATAAAACAGGCCTTGATCTTTCATTCAAAATCTTTCTAACGGATGATGGCAGTACAGATGGTACCCGAGAGCAATTGATGCAACATTTTCCACAAGAAAATATAGAGATCTTGCAAGGTAGCGGTCAACTGTTTTGGAATGGTGGTATGATTAACTCCTGGAAAGCCGCTATTCAGGAAGGAGGCTTTGATGGTTATCTTTGGTTGAATAACGACAGTATTATCTATCCTAACCTTTGGAAAGAGCTTACTGCTGCTGACGAATATTCCTATAAAACATTTGGTCAAGGTGGTATTTATGTCGGGTCTACGCATAATAAAGAAAAAACAGGACTAAGTTACGGTGGTTTTAACTTTATTAGCAAATGGACTTTAAAAGATAAATTTCTAATTCCCGATGGTACCTTTCAAAATTGTCAGGCAGCGCATGGCAATATCACTTACGTATCGCATAATGTCGTAACCAAAGAAGGAGTTTTTACCGATCAATATATTCACAGTGGTGGTGATCATGATTACAGTTATCTTGCTTACAAACATGGGTTTCCTGTATTTATCTTAAGAGCATACGTCGGAAGATGTGAAAACGATCATAAAGGAAGTGCCGTGGAATTTAAAAAGTTACCGCTGAAAGAACGTCTAAAGTACCTTAAATCACCTTTAGGCTTCAATCTTCATAATACACTACTTTTTCAAAAGCGTTGTTTTCCATATCGATATCCATTTGTTTGGATTGCTGGCTATGCCAAAGCCTTAGCTCCAAAGACTTTCTTTTTCATTTATCAAAAACTGCGTAAATCATAATATAATGAAAAAAATTATCAAAGGAACATATAATTTACTTTTTCTATTTATAAATAGATTATATGCATTTTGTGTAGCAAAAAATTCGACATTCTTTTTAGCTAAACTTTCTACACAAAATAACAAATGCTGTTTTAAGAATGCTCTCATACATCAAAGCCAGATTACAGCTAACGGAAGGGGCAATAAAATTTTCGTTAAAGGAGAACTATTTAACACCAAAATTGAGATGCATGGGAACAATAATGTAGTGTATTTACAAAATAATACAGAAATCCACGATGCAACAATAATTATTAGAGGAGATGGCTGTAAATTATATATCGGAGAGAAAAGTACATTTGGAGGAGGGAGAATGGTTATTATGGGTAGCAATAATGTAATCAATATAGGAAAGGGATGTATGATGTCCGATCAAATAGAATTATGGGCGACAGATTCACATCCAATTTACAATGAAGATAATATAGTTATTAATAAATCCAAACCTATTCATATCGAAGATTCTGTTTGGATTGGAGCTCGGTCAAGTATTCTGAAAGGGGTATTAATAAGAAAAGGTGCAATCATAGGAATGGGATCTACTGTTGTTAAAGATGTTCCAAGTTTTTGCATATGTGCAGGAAATCCATTAAAGGTTATCAAAGAGCATGTAACCTGGTCACGGGAGTATATACGCATTTAATATCTTAAAATATGTCCATTATTTTTATTTCTTTTGCCGATGATAAAATGGCCTTTTCACTAGAGCGCATAGGAAAACAAGCCAAGAAACTTCAGATCTTTGATCAGATTATATTGTATACGCCTGATCAGTTACCTGATTATATAAAAGATTCACCCTTAATGCAATACAAAAGAGGTGGTGGATACTGGTCATGGAAGCCTGCTATTATTTATGAAACATTACAGCAATATGAAGAAGGTACCATTGTTGTTTATACAGATGCTGGATGTTCTCTTTTTCAATCTTCAGACTGGAATGATTATTTCTCTTATTTAAAAAATGTAGATACCCTATGTTTTCAATATAAAGATGAAATGCCAGAATGGGAAAAATTTGGACAGACATCAACCAAAATAAAATATTGGACAAAGGAAAGCACAATTTCATATTTTGCACAATTATTAGCAGACGAGAGTTATGGAGACCGCTATAATAAAATATGGGGCGGAGCCATTATTTGTAAAGGTAGAAATAATGCCTTCATAAAAAAATGGTTGGATATAACGATAAAACAACCAAATTTAATCATAGACCCAACAGAAGAAGAACTGAAAGATAGTAAGAATAAGGAGCTGGCTTATCATAAGCACGATCAATCCATTATTACCCCTTTGGCTCATTATTTTAATACGAGTGTACTCATTTTACAAGAAAAAGCTGAAACATCAACTGAAGGCGCAATAATTGCAAGTCGAGTAAGGGCTCAAAATAAAAAAGAATACTTAAAGTTGGTCTTAAAAGACAAAATGAGATCCTTACTCGGGAAAGGACTTTACAATACTATTAAAGCAAGAATTAAAAAAGTAGTTCGATAACAAACCGTATCTGATGAAAGATAAAAAAATATATATAGCAGGCCATCGTGGTATGGTAGGCTCTGCGGTCAAACGAAAATTGGAAGAGCTTGGATACCATAATTTCGCATTACGCAATTCAAGCGAATTAGACTTACGCGATCAAGGACAAGTACAAGCTTTTTTCAAAAAAGAGAAACCTGAGATCGTAATCGATGCTGCCGCAAAAGTAGGTGGTATTCTTGCGAATGATACTTATCCTTATCAATTTTTAATGGATAATATGCAAATTCAGAATAACCTCATCAATGAATCGCTACAAAATGAGGTAGAAAAGTTTATCTTCTTAGGTTCTTCCTGTATTTATCCTAAATTTGCAGCACAACCTTTGCAGGAGTCGAGCTTACTAACCGATAGTCTAGAGCCTACCAACGAATGGTATGCCATAGCCAAAATAACAGGTGTAAAAGCATGTGAGGCAATTCGCAAACAATTTGGAAAAGATTATGTTAGCTTAATGCCGACGAATCTGTATGGCACACATGACAACTTTGATTTGACGAGCTCGCACGTGCTACCCGCTATGATACGCAAGTTTCATGATGCTAAACTTAAGGGAAATGCAGCCGTGACGCTTTGGGGATCTGGAAGTCCGATGCGCGAATTTTTATTTGTTGACGATCTCGCAAAAGCGGTTGTCTTTGCATTAGACCATAAACTTCCGGAGCATCTATACAATGTAGGCACGGGCACAGACTTGAGTATAAAAGAGTTGGCCAGTTTAATCCAGTATGCAGTAGGACATCAAGGTGAGATCATCTGGGACAGCAGCAAACCTGATGGTACACCACGCAAATTAATGGATGTATCCAAGATGCATGCATTAGGCTGGAAACATGAGGTGGATTTGGAAGCAGGTATTCAACGTACCTATCAATGGTTTTTGGAAAACCAAGACAACTATAAAGAAGTAAAAATATAAGTATATATATACGTATTAAGCATTTAATCAACATGAAAACTGCATTAATTACTGGTGTTACAGGACAAGATGGCTCTTATTTAGCAGAGTTACTATTAGAAAAAGGCTATATGGTTCATGGAATCAAACGTCGGGCCTCTTCTTTCAATACACAACGTATTGATCACCTCTACATGGATCAACATGAGAATCATGTTAATTTTAAATTGCATTATGGTGATTTAACAGATTCAACAAATATTATTCGTATTATTCAAGAAGTACAACCTGATGAAATTTATAATTTGGGAGCGATGTCTCATGTTAAGGTATCTTTTGACTCGCCAGAATATGTTGCAAATGTAGATGGAATAGGCACTTTACGTATTTTGGAAGCTGTCCGTATTTTGGGTTTAGAAAAAAAGACCCGGATTTATCAAGCATCCACTTCTGAGCTGTATGGATTAGTGCAGGAAGTTCCTCAAAAAGAAACCACGCCATTTTATCCACGTTCTCCTTATGGAGTTGCCAAGATTTATGGGTTTTGGATTACTAAAAACTACCGCGAAGCATATGACATTTATGCTTGTAACGGCATTCTCTTCAACCATGAGTCACCACGTCGGGGTGAAACCTTCGTCACACGTAAAATTACGATGGCTACTGCTGCGATTGCTTTAGGTCAACAAGAATGTTTGTATTTAGGAAATCTGAATGCACAACGCGATTGGGGGCATGCCAAAGATTATGTGGACGCGATGTGGCGGATTTTACAACAAGATGTTGCAGAAGATTATGTTATCGCAACTGGAGTAACAACTTATGTGCGTGAATTTGTTCGTATGGCCTTCGCTGAACTTGGTATCGAGTTGGCATTTGAAGGAAACGAAGCAGAAGAGGTGGCTAAAGTGAAAGCTTGTACCAACCCGGATTACCAATTGGAGATTGGAAAAATTGTTGTACAAGTAGATCCACAATACTATAGACCGACCGAAGTGGATTTATTGATTGGTGATCCAACTAAATCAAATACGCAATTGGGCTGGAAACCAAAATATGACTTAGCTGCTCTTGTCTCAGAAATGGTGCAATGTGATGTTGCGTTAGTTAAAAAGAATTCTTAAAACCACATAAAAAAATAGCTACATGAGCGCTACGGTTTCTGTCATAGTTCCTATCTTTAAAGTAGAACGTTTCATTGAGCGTAACGCTCGTGTATTATTTGAACAAAACCTCGAAGATATCGAATATATCTTCGTGGATGACTGTAGTCCAGATAAAAGCATTGCATTACTGGAAAAAGTGTTAGAAGCCTATCCAGCTAAAAAAGCAAATACAAAAATCATTCGTCATCCTGTTAATAAAGGCTTACCTTCTGCTCGAAACTCTGGACTCGAAGTTGCTACTGGTAACTTTATATTTCATTGCGATAGCGATGATTGGATTGAAAAAGATGCCTTATCAAAATTGTATCACCAAGCAGAAGCTGATCAATCAGATATTGTTTGGTGTGATTGGTATCTATCGTTTAAAGACAATGAACGTTATATGATACAACCTTCAGGAAAATCTGGGACCTTAACAGGCAAAGAAAGTCTTGAGCTGTTATTGGGTGGCCGTATCCGTTATAATGTATGGAATAAATTGGTTAAACGTCAACTATACATAAACAATAACATTCGCTTTCCTGATGGCTATGGCATGGGTGAAGATATGACCATGATCAAGCTATTTGCCTTAGCAACTAAAGTCAGCTACCTGCCCGAAGCATTGTATCATTATGTGCAACTGAACGAAGAGGCCTTTACGAAGAAGACTACGCCACAACATTTGGAACAAATCCGTTACAATGTGGATGGGGTGGTTCATTTTTTAGAAAATCGCTATGGTACAGCATTATCGAAAGAAATTCAATTTTTTAAATTAAACACGAAATTGCCTTTTTTGATCACAGACGATCCACAGTCCTATCAACGCTGGTTGGATTGGTATCCTGAAGCAAATAGCTATATTGACCAAAATCCCCTATTCAACAGTCGAACAAAATTTATCCAAAAAGCAGCATTAAAAAAACAATTTTGGGTTTTAAAGCTTTATTATCGATTGGTCATCCGCTTTATATATGGAATTATTTATAAATAAGTTATTTTAGTAAGATGAGAATCATATTAATCATATGCGCTGTATTAATAACAAGTTGTTTTTATTTCCCATTTGAGTTTACTTTTCTTAAAGGATTAAACACAAAATTAATGCTAGCAGCTGTCGGCGTTCCTATTATGGGGTATCATTTCATTAAAATGCGCGGTATCCTCCTGTCAAAAGAAGTCGGTATCGCTTCCATGATTGCCATATTATTCTCTTTGATAGGTTTTATATCGCTAGATTACAACAATGCTAATGATTACTCCTATGCTAGTTATATCGTTTCCATGTGGGTCTGGTTTTCTGCGTCTTATGCTGTTTGCACCATAATTGCTTTGTTGCATAACTACATCAATCCTCGGATTGTCATCAATTACCTCATCGCGGTCTGTGTTTTTCAATGTGTGATGGCACTCTCGATTGAATTCGTCCCCAGTGTAAAACGAATTGTAGATGCTTATTTTATGACTGGGGATATCGTATTTATGGAAAAAGTAAACCGGCTTTATGGTATCGGGGCTTTACTTGATGTGGCAGGAATACGTTTCTCCTCAGTGTTGGTTATGATCTCTGTTTTATTAAGCAATGATCATGAAGTAAAGAAAGATCGGGTACTTATTTATTTTTATGCGATTTCTTTCCTCATTATTGCTGTGGTTGGTAACATGATTTCTCGGACCACTTCCATTGGCATGGCCATAGCCCTATTCTACTTGTTCTACAGCACTGGTATCATCAGCTTTTCCATCAGAGCCAAGAACTTCAGACTTTGGAGGGTTCTCCTAAGTGCAACGGCAATCGGACTGGTGCTTGTTAGCTATTTCTATCAAACCAATCGAAATGTTTATAAACTTTTTCGATTTGCATTTGAAGGTTTCTTCAAATGGGTCGAAACAGGAAAATGGGAAACTGACTCCACAAACACCTTACAATCCATGTGGGTTTATCCCGATAATCTAAAAACTTGGATCATTGGTGACGGGTATTTTAATGACCCCATCACCCATGGTTTCTATATGCAGACCGATGTGGGCTATCTGCGCTTTATATTTTATTGTGGTCTTATCGGTTTAACGGTATTCATGCTCTACTTTGTATACCTTTCCACTACTCTCTGGTTTCGCTTTAATTACATCAAACAACTATTTTTCATGCTCTTTATCCTTGTTGTTTTAAATTGGATCAAAGTATCGACAGATATTTTTTTGGTATATGCTGTTTTCTTGAGTATCAGCAGTCCTTATTTTGTAAAGCACTATTATCAAGAACCTAGACCCACAACATGAAAGTAGTATACAGTATCTTAGGCACATTTAATTCTGGAGGGATGGAACGCGTATTGGCAAACAAAGCCAATTACCTCGTTCAACTCGGGTACGATATCAGCATCATTACCACCGATCAGCAAGGCCGCAAACCTTATTTTGAATTAGACAGTCGGATTAAACAATATGATCTGAATATCAACTATACGGAAAACAATGCGCAAGGTTTGTTCAAAAAGATGTTTTCCTATCCCAGGAAACAAAAAAAACATCAGCAAAACTTAACAAAATTATTGGAAACTATCAAAGCCGATATCACCATATCGCTATTCGATAATGATGCAAGTTTTCTTTATCAAATACAAGATGGCAGTAAAAAAATAATCGAAATTCATTTTTCCAGATATAAACGTATTCAATATGCACGCAAAGGATTATGGAAATGGATCGATGCCTATCGTAACAAGAAAGACTTAGAGGATGTGCAGCGATATGACAAATTTGTTGTACTCACACAGGAAGATCAAGGGTATTGGGGTAGCTTACCCAATATCACGGTTATTCCCAATGCCAATAGTTTCGTACCCACGGCTTTTTCAACCACAGAAAATAAACGGGTCATCGCTGTGGGTCGTTATGATTATCAAAAAGGTTTTGATGATTTGATCCAAGCTTGGAAACTGGTCAAACAACAAGCTCCGGATTGGACTTTGGATATTTTTGGACATGGCCCTTTAGAGCAGCAATTGAACGGACTTATCAACGAATTGAAGCTTTCGGATGTCGTTCATTTATGCCCTCCTACAAAAGCCATTGAACAAGAATATATACAAAGTTCCATCGTTGCCATGACCTCTCGTTATGAGGGTCTACCGATGGTGCTGTTAGAAGCACAAGCATGCGGACTACCCATGGTGTCTTATACCTGTAAGTGCGGTCCAAGGGATATCATTCAAGAAGGCAAAAATGGTTTTCTTATTCCCGAAGGAGATCAAAAGTTATTTGCAACACAAGTGTTGCAACTGATACAGCAACCTGATTTACGAAAGAAAATGGGACAATATGCACAAAAAAATGCGGTGAACTATTCAGAGGCTAAAATCATGCAGCAATGGATTCGTCTTTTTAAAGAAGTATTAAATAAATAATATGAAAACGATTGTTATTTCTGCAGTCAACCTCATCGAAGCAGGGACCTTAGCAATCTTGAAAGATTGTCTAAAATTCTTATCTCAGTTTAATGTACAACATGAATATCGTATTGTCGCTATTGTCTATAAAAAAGAATTAGTTGACTTTCCAAATATCGAATATATCGAAACACAATGGCCTAAAAAACGCTGGATTAATCGTCTTTGGTATGAATATGTCTCAATGAAGAAAATATCCAAAGATTTGGGACACATTGACCTTTGGTTTTCGTTGCATGATACAACACCAACAGTAATTGCTGAAAAAAGAGCCGTATATTGTCATAATTCTTTTTCTTTCTATAAATGGTCCATTCGCGATCTTTTTTTTGCACCCAAAATTGCACTCTTTGCTATTTTTACAAAATATATTTATAAAACAAATATTCGAAAAAATGACTTCTTGGTCGTGCAACAAGAATGGTTCCGAAAAGGAATGAGCACGATGTTTAACATTCCCTCTTCTAAAATCATTGTTGCCCCACCGGCTAAAGCTAAGGTGGATGAAAACACCGCTACTCTACCATTGACAGCATCTTACTCATTTCTATTTGCAGGTTCTCCCAATAGCCACAAGAATTTTGAAATTATTTGTCAGGCCGTGGAGATCTTAACAACCAAATTTGATATGCATAACTTTGATGTTTATATCACAGTAAAAGGGAATGAAAATAAATACGCGAAATGGTTATACAAGCGTTGGGGAACACAATTTAAAAACATACATTTTATCGGTTTTATAAGCAAGCAAGAATTATATGGTTACTACGAAAAGTGTCATTGTTTAATCTTTCCTTCTAAGGTAGAAACTTGGGGACTTCCCATTTCAGAATTTGCGGCTTATCATAAACCCATGTTATTGGCAGACCTGCCTTATACCAAGGAAACTGCAGGAGACAGTGCACAAGTTGCCTTCTTTAATCCAAATGATGCCAATCAATTGGCGAATGATATGAAACAGCTAATTGAAGGAAACACAAAAATCCTGACACCAGTTCCTAAAACGAATATTGCAGCACCCATATCACATAGTTGGGATGCACTATTTCAAATTTTACTCGCATCTAACTCCTCCACAAAATGAAAATCTTACAATTAGGTAAATTTTACCCTATCCGAGGTGGTGTTGAAAAAGTCATGTACGACCTACTATTGGGGTTATCCGAGGCAGGCGTGCACTGTGATATGTTATGTGCTTCTACCGAAGATTATCCTGCTGATACCATACAGATTAATCCAAATGGAAAGCTCATCGTGGTTCCTACGCAAATTAAACTGGCAGCAACGATGCTGGCTCCTGCGATGATTACTACCCTACGTAAAATTGCCAAAGAATATGATATTATTCATATTCATCATCCTGACCCTATGGCCACATTAGCGCTTTTCCTGTCTGGATACAAAGGTAAAGTAGTCTTGCATTGGCATAGTGATATTCTTAAACAGAAAAATTTATTAAAAGTATACAAACCCTTACAAAGTTGGCTGATTAAACGCGCTCAGCTGATCGTTGGTACAACGCCTGTTTATGTACATGAGTCCGATTTTCTTCAACACGTCCAATATAAGATTGATCATATCCCGATCGGGGTACTTCCTATTCAGTCAAATACTGATCAAGTGCAGATCCTCAAAGAAAGATACAAAAATAAAAAAATGATTTTTTCTTTGGGTAGATTAGTGGAATATAAAGGTTATGAATATTTAATCAAAGCAGCGCAGGAGCTCAGTCCAGATTATCAGATTGTCATTGGCGGAAAAGGACCTTTAATGGAATCGCTTAACCAATTAATCATCGATTTAGGGGTACAAGATCGGGTAACATTATTGGGTTTTGTATCGGATGAAGATGTCGCCAACTACTTTGAAGCATCCGATGCTTTCTGCTTAAGTTCGATTATGAAGACCGAAGCTTTTGCCATTGTACAGATTGAGGCAATGTCTTGTGGAAAACCCATTATTTCTGCTCATATTCCAGGTTCTGGAGTTAGTTGGGTAAATCAAGATCAGCAATCTGGTTTAGTGGTCGATAGTTGTGATGCTCATGCTCTTGCTGTTGCCATAAAACAATTATTTACAGACAAATCGTTGTATCAAACCTTATCTGAGGGAAGTAGACAACGTTTTGAACAATATTTTACACGGAAGGCGATGGTGGAGAAAAGTTTACAATTATATAAGAAAATTTTAGAAATCAACTAATTGGTATTAAATTTGAATTAATTAATAATAAACAAGCTGTAATGGAATCGGATATAAAAAATACAGCTATGAACAGATTAAATAAAGCCGTTATTACAATACCTAATGCCATATTTTTTGAATCGATTATGGAAATACTAGCATTAGGGAAAACTGCAAAATTTAATCTTCGAGGTCATAGTATGCGTCCTTTTCTACATGAAAATGATCAAATTATACTAATATCTATTGATTTACAAAAGTTAAAAAGGGGGCAGATTGCGTTAGCAAGATACCAAAACAATTATGTGCTACATCGTGTTGTACATATAAGAGAAAATACCGTATGGCTGGCTGGAGATGGCAATGTTGCGCAATTGGAAAAGATCCCAGTTGAAGATTTAATTGCAGGGATTCAAAAAGTCTATCGAGGAAAACAAGAAATTCATGTAACCTCTCGTTTTCAAGAGCTAAAAGGGTTAGTCTGGTATTATCTCAGACCAATACGTTATGTTGTTAAGAAATTGTTTGGAACAAAGCTATAAAAAAAATGAAATTAAGAAATGATTTGACATTACGTCAACTTGGAGATGAATATATCATTGTGGATCCAAGTCAGGATATGATTGATATGTCAAAAGTATTTACGCTCAACCAATCGGCTGCTTTCCTATGGGAAGAATTGCAAGGAAAAGATTTTTTTCTGGGGGATGTTGTTGCATTAATTTTGGACAATTATGAAGTCAGTCAGGAAATAGCTGAGCATGATGCCAAGCAATTAATTACTAGTTTCCAAGAACAAGGTTTATTGAATGTTGTTTAAAAATTATGTTGACTGCACGAACAACGTCTGCTTTTTTTTATCTTCTACAAGCTGGCTTGTGGGAAGAAGAAAATACGTTGTCTCCTGTTTTCCCGCTCAATTTGCAAGAATGGGAATTTCTTTATAGACAGTCCATGGAACAAACCGTAGAAGGCATTATATATGATGGGCTTCAACGATTACCTATTCATCAACAACCTCCACGAGATTTGTTGCTGAAATGGTTGGTACGTATCGAACATATCGAACGTCGTAATACCTGGATGAATATGATTATCGGCCAACAGGTTCAATTCTTTGCTAATCATCAGATTGATATCGTTTTATTAAAAGGACAGGGTTTGGCACAATATTATCCAAAACCGTTGCACCGTATATGTGGTGATATTGATTGGTATTTTCCTATGGAAAAGATGTATGACAAAGCAAATCAATTGATTTTGGATCAAGGATTGAATTTGTCCTATACAGCTGGCTATAGCAGCAACTATATATGGAATACATGTGATGTGGAACATCATCAACGTTTATTTGATCTACACAATCCTTTTTGCAAAAATTTTCTAAAAAAGCTTGAGAAGAAAGAACAGAAAAATAAGACCTCTAAACAGATCAATGGAGTATCATTACCAATCCCAGCGCCTCTTATTAATGTGTTACAAGTAAACAGTCATATCTTGAAACATCTTTTGTCATTCGGCATTGGTATGCGTCAGTTATGTGATGCAGCTATCCTTTATTATGCTTTAAAAAAAGAGATTAATGGTATGGCTCTTCAAAGAATTTATCGTAAATTAGGTATTGAAAAGTGGGTTGATCAACTGCATCATGTATTGGTTCATTATATCGGACTGCCACAAGAAGATCTACCTTATGCGTTATCGCAACAATCCGCGGATTGGATGATGGAAGATATTCTGCTGTCTGGTAACTTTGGTTTTCATGATGAGCGATATCGTCAAGCAGAAGAGCAAAACAAAGGCAATCGGGTACAGGTAAAGAAAAGATTATGGAATCGTTTTACAACCTATTTTCCCTATGCACCTATAGAAGCAATAAGTTTTCCTATTGTTCAATTTTTATCCAGATTTAGCCGTTAAGAACCTTGCAAAACATCGTACAACATTGGAAATGGTCTTTAGCCATTAGTAAACCTTACCAAATAGAACTCCTGCTTTTTTTTGTGTTGGAGTTGATTGGTATTGTTCTTTCTTTGTTGTTTATTCTTTGGTCTAAAGAAGCCATTGATTTTGCTGTACATGGCACCTCTGATCAGATGAAAAGAACTATTGTATTGGCTATTGTCAGTATACTTGTTGGATTGCTTCTCCATCAATATGCAGAGTGGTTGAATGAACGAACACGAATCAACATGTTGATAGATTTACAAAACGGATTGATCAAACAACAGATGTTATCGACATGGCAATTTATTAAAAATTGGCATACAGGTGATATTCAAGTTCGAATCCATTCAGACTGTAATGAAATCGTGCAGATGCTCGGTTATTCCATTCCATCTTTTTTCCTGATTACCATTCGTTTATTTGCCTCATTTGGATTTCTGTGGTTAATGGATCCCATGTTAGCCTTATTAATTTTAGCAATATCTCCTTTATTTATCTTTACCAAGATTTATTTTAGAAAATTCAGAAAGCTTAATCAAGAACTGAAGAAAGCCGAAAGTAATTTTGGTCATGTGGTACAGGAGAACTTGCGATTTCGATCATCTATTCGCGCATTGAACCTACAATCCTTACGTTGGAAAAAATTAGAGAATAGTCAATCCATGCTCGTTTCTTTAAAAACAAAAGTCTTAAATTTTTCCACATTATCGCAAAGCATCATGCGATTCACAATGAATGCGGGATTTTTGATTACCTTGACTTGGGGTATCTACCGATTACATACAGGAGAAATATCTTTTGGAACAATGTCTGCTTTTTTACAGTTAGTAAGTCGTATCCAAAGTCCAATTATCTTATTGATGGGTTTTGTCCCAGCTTTTGTTCGCTACCGTACATCGGCAGATCGCTTACAAGAAATCATGGAAATTGACATTGAACCAGAAGTTGATGCTGAAATTATACCACAACCCATTCGCATCGATCTGGAACAGGTTCGTTTTCGTTACGATGATAAATTTGTGCTTGACAAATTAAATATCAGCTTTGAAGCAGGGAAACCTACAGCCATCATCGGATCAAGCGGTAAAGGAAAAACAACTTTGATCCGCTTATTATTAGCTTTATTGAAACCCGATGAAGGAGATATTTGGATTCATACAGCAACACACAAAATTGCTTTATCCAATGCGCATCGTGAAAATTTTGCATACGTGCCGCAAGGCGATAAATTGTTTACGGGAACAATACGTGAAAATTTACAGATTGGAAAGATTCATTTCACTGAAGATCAACTTCATGAAGCCTTATATACTGCTTGTGCGGAATTTGTATATTCTCTTCCTGATGGATTGGACACCGAGATTGGAGAATCGGGTTATGGTCTATCGGAGGGTCAAGCGCAGCGTATTGCTGTGGCAAGAGCTTTACTTCGGAATTCTTCTATCTGGTTATTTGATGAAGTAACGTCAGCATTAGATCCAGACACCAGTACACAAATGATTGCCAGACTGATGGAAGCTGGAAAAGATAAATTATTGGTATTTGTTACACATGATTTGAAATTGGCAAATCAATGTAAAAAAACCATTTATATTTCATAATTTAAAATAAGTGAATACGACCCATATACAAGAACAAAGAACGACCTACTCGATCTACTACCGAATAGCGGAGCATCTGGTATTCGTCCAGTTTCCCATAGTTATTCAACACGATCGGTGTTTGCCTAGTTTTGTTCCTTTTGAAGTTACTCCTGTGGAAAATGAACAAGCTACACTACAATTTCAATTAACATTTGATTCACTAAACGAATATTCTGGACAAACAAAATTGTTAAGTGATTTGTCTATCGTTTGGGGAGATCGTTTTCGATTTGAGGAAAGTGAAGAACATTATATTACCAGTGTAAGCAGTGATGGTGTAACAAAAGATTGGAATATGTTGAGTTCAAAAGATTTTAAAACATCAATCATTCATGCCTCAGAAAAAGAAATTTATGCAAACACTGTTTTAAGTTGGTTATTGATGGTATCCTTTGGACAAGCTGTTTTAGGAGATGACACCATCATGATCCATTCTTCAGTCGTGGAAAAGGATGGACAAGGATTTGCATTTTTAGGGAAAAGTGGTACAGGGAAAAGTACACATAGCCGTTTATGGATCAAATACAACAAAGGGTTTCAATTGTTAAATGATGACAATCCAGCTATTCGGATTCTAGCCAACAATAAGGTGATGATCTATGGAACACCATGGAGTGGAAAAACACCCTGCTACCGCAATTTGGCTGTAGAATTGAAAGGTATCATTCGACTGAATCAAGCTTCTGCGAACAGCTTTGAAAAGAAAATAGGTACAGCTGCCTTTATCACCCTATTACCGAGCTGCTCATCGATCCGATGGAATCGGAGCTTATTTGCCAGTATGAACAATACCGTACAACGCATCGTTCAGTTACTGCCTATCGGTTACTTGAATTGTCTTCCTGATGCTGCAGCAGCAGTATTGGCTTATCAAGAAATAACAAAAAAAGAAATAACAACGCTAAATAAAATTGAAAATGAATAAAATTATAGTAGGATTCTTTCTGATTAGCATAGTGCTAATCTCATCCTGTAAAACAACCAAGACTATCCTAGTCAAAGATATGGAGGCCGACGTGGCTTATCAAGTGAAAGACATCAAGCCTTTGGAAATCCAGAAAGGTGATCGCTTGAGCATCAGCATAAGCTCCAAAAACCCCGAATTGGCAATCCCTTTTAATGAAGGTATTGGCTCGTATCAAGTCAACAATCAAGGTGCGATCGAATCTGCGGGAACGAACGCAACCAGCACAATAGGAAGAGGTTATTTGGTCAGTCAGAGCGGCCGTATTGATTTTCCAATATTGGGTGAATTACAGGTGATGGGAATGACTTTAGAAGATATGAAAAGCTATATCCAAAATCAATTGATCGACAAAAAATACATCAGTGATCCCATTGTGAAAGTGGAGTTATTAAACTTAAAAATCAATGTGATGGGTGAGGTTGCTAGTGTGGGAACTCTTGATGTTCCCGATGGACAAATGAATCTGCTAGAAGCACTTTCTAAGGCTGGTGGTATCACAAGAAATGCAGCTGCGGATAAAGTGGTTGTGATCCGGGAAGAAAATGGGCAACGAAAGATGATCGTTAATAATATCGAATCCAAGGAAATCTTTGACTCTCCTGTTTATCATTTGAAACAAAATGATATTGTTTATGTCACGCCAAAAGCGGCACAACTAGACTCAAAACAAGACCTAACATTCCGCTATGTATCGTTAGGAATGGGTTTTGTATCAGTTCTATTATCTGTATTTACTTTAATAAAATAACATCATAATGAACAACCTCACTCAAAATGAAAAAATAAACAAAGTTGGTGACGATAAAATAGTCAATATCCTAGATGTATTCAAGTACCTGCTGTTTCATTGGAAATGGTTTGCACTTTCCATCCTTATATTCGGCGGTTACTATTGGTATCAATACAATAAAACTTCGTTTTCCTATAGTCGTACAGAAACGGTTATGATTAAGACACAATTGAATACACCTACATCTGCAACGATCACAAAATCTAGTTCTTTTTACAATATGGTCAATGTAGCCAGCGAAATTTTACAATTAAAATCGAAGGAATTGATGCGCCAGACAGTTGATAGCTTGGATGCAGATATGAGCTATATTGTTCATAAAGGATTACGTGATCATGAGCTGTACAAAGACAGTCCTATTCAGTTACATTTTCATAATCTTAAGGCAAATGACAATAAAGTAGTAGAGGCTACAATTATCAGTGCAAATCAAGTTAAATTAGAAGGAACAGATAGGTTGGGGGATGAAAAAGAAGTCACAATTAATTTCAACCAACAAGTGAATACCCCATTTGGTTTATTAACGGTAACGAAGAACCCAACGTTTGCGCCAAGTAATATTGGGGAAGAGTTGAAAATCTCAAAAGTTTCCAGAGAAGCAATGACAGGTTCTATTTTAAGTAGATTGACCATTACTCAAATGGAAGATGATGCTTCATTGCTTCAAATCAGCTTAGAAGATGCTAATCCGCAACGTGCGGCAGATATCATCACGGCCATGATTGTTGTTTACAACAAATATAGTGTTCAGGATAAAAATCAAATTGCCGTCAATACAGCAGAATTTATTAAATCGCGTATTAACATCATCAGCAATGAACTGGGTGATGTGGAAAGCAATATCGAACAGTTAAAATCATCGAATCAAGGGATCGATATCAGTACTGCTGGTGAGATGTATGTAGCTGATAGTCGTCAATTTGAGACTGACCGAAATACAATTGAGACCGAAGTCAAGTTGGCAGAGATGATGCGTAGTTACTTGACAAATGATAAAAAGGAAACATTAATTCCCAATAATACAGGATTAGTAGAATCAAGTATTGAAAGTCAAATCCAAGAATATAATACAACACTTCTTCGCAGAAATCGATTAGTAGAAGGAAGCAGTACAGAAAATCCTATTGTTAAGGACTTAGATCAGGCACTCGATGCCATGCGTATGAATATTCGTCGTGCTGTGGACAACACCATTGCTGGTTTAAAAATCAAGCGAAATAATGCACAGACAGCAGAAAACAAAGCTCGTAGCAAAACTATGGAGATTCCAGAGAAGCAACGGGTAATGTTATCGGTAGAACGTCAACAAAAGGTAAAAGAAGAACTCTACTTGTATCTGTTAAACAAACGCGAAGAAAATGCCATCAATCAAGCGATGACGGATGATAACATCAAGATTATTGACCCTGCTTCGGGATCCGATGCTCCCGTCGCTCCAGTCAAAATAAAAAAGATGATGATGGGGGTAGGTGTCGGTTTTGTAGTACCCGCAGTTATTCTCTTATTAATGTTGATCTTGGATACGGGTATTAAACATCGCAAAGATATTGAAGACGGACTCTCTGCTCCATTCTTAGGTGAAATACCTTTAGCACATTCTAAAAAATCAAAAGAAGAAATTACTGGAAATGTGTTGGTGAGTGAAAATGGTCGTGATCCTGTAACCGAAGCATTCCGCATCTTACGAACCAATATCTCCTTTATGGCGCGAGGCGGACAACCTCCACAAGTAATATCTTTTACTTCCGCACATATTGGTGCTGGTAAAACATTTAGCGTAACTAACCTCGCAACAACGCTCTCATTTTTAGGAAAGAAAGTATTGATGTTGGACTTGGATTTACGTAAAGGAACACTGAGTTCTAAATTCAATATTCCGACAAAAAAAGGAATGACGCATTACTTATCCGATGCCTCATTATCACTTGACGAGGTCATTTATAAAACGGGAATAGGAAAAGATGTAGATATTGTTCCAATTGGTGCGGTAGCTCCAAATCCTGTTGAATTATTATTGAGTAATCGCCTAGAGGAGATTATTAAAGAGTTGCGTACACGTTATGATTATATTGTGGTGGATAGCGTACCTGTTGAGATCATCGCAGATGCCTATATCTCTAATCGTATTTCTGATCTGACTATATTTGTACTACGTTCGGGTCGTATGGACAAACGTCAATTACCGGAAATAGAACGCATTTATCAAGATAAAAGATTAATCAATATGGCTGTTGTATTAAACGGTCTTCGATTAGACTCTAAAGGATATGGTTACGGATATGGCTACGGTTATGGTTATGGTTATGGTTATGAAATTAAAACTGAAACCAATCCGATCAAAAAATGGTTTAAAAAATTATTTTAATATTCCATTTAAATACAAAGGGACACTTTAATGGATTGTTCCGACAATTTAGACAAAATGAGTTATTAAATTTGCAATGAGCTCGATATTGATATTATATCGAGCTCATTCTATTTATATTAGAGTTTTATCTTTTCCCTATTGTAGTACAGAATGCAGTCTTATGTCTCTTTTGAGTTTTCCCAAGATTGATTTTAATAATTAGTCTGCTGATTTTAATGGTTCCGACAAATTCTTTATTTTCTTCTTTTCCA
Organism: Sphingobacterium sp. SRCM116780; assembly: GCF_021442025.1. NCBI lineage: Bacteria > Pseudomonadati > Bacteroidota > Sphingobacteriia > Sphingobacteriales > Sphingobacteriaceae > Sphingobacterium > Sphingobacterium sp. SRCM116780. Next base: position 3,981,752 of record NZ_CP090446.1, on the reverse strand, counting down.
ATATTTAAAAGCGACCTAATTTTTTGATATATGTTATATATTGATCCGCTCCAAATTCTGTTACATGATTCGTATCAAACATATACGGCATATGTTTTTTTGCATCATTCTTAATTATAGTCTTTAGTCCGTAGACATTAATGTATTTCTGTGAAGGAATGAAGGACATCAAAAATTTATTCATTTCTGCAGCATTATTATCTAAATATTTTTCAGGATAGATATCACTACTAACCAGCCCCCCTAAGACAATCTTATTATAACTTAAAGTATAAGTTTCAATTTGCCCAATAAAATTGTAATCCAATTTATAATGATCAAACAGATCCATCATCTTTATCAACTCTTCTTTGATCTCCTCATTACTATAATTCATTTTTTTATAATCTTTCATTAACCAATGAACAGAAATAAAAATTTTATCTATTTTATTATAATGCTGGGGTATAAACTTTTTATAAAAATAAGATAACAGTTTGACAGAAGGTTCATCTCCTCTAGCATTTATAAAAGGAAATGCAAATCCCGCAGAAAGTTCTAATAAATGTTGATTATGAGTCAGCTGTTTACGGAATGATCTGGAAAATTGTGCAGAATGACTATCACCTATTAGTAAGATATTACTTTTTGAATTGTCAATTGCTAAACATTTATCTTGATTATAAGTAGTATAATTTGATCCCTGTGTTAAAAAACAGTTGCAAGAATTGAACTGATTAAATTGATCATATTCAAAATAAGCTTTATATGAAGGATCAAATAATCTGATATTCTCAACTATATTATTATTTGGGAATTTAAATAGAAATACAGATAAGGCGAGTACAAATGAAGAAATAAAGACTACTCCCTTGATATTAACAGATTTATTTTTTTCAACAATATAATAAGTTAATGTTGCTAATAGAATAGACAATATCATAGGAACAATAACCCAAACGGTTTCTGTCAGAGCAAAATATTTAAAAATGACATACAAGGGCCAATGCCATAAGTATAACGAATACGAAATATTACCAAGAAATTGTAAAATTGGATTTTTAAACCAAGAAATCTTACCGTTAAGGGAAATAATCAAAAAAGTTGCTACAGTTGGAATTATGGAATAAACGGAAGGCCAAATATATGATTCATCTAACAAAATGATAGAAGCAAACAAAATTACAAGCGATAGATTAACAATTATATTTGAATACCTATTTAGTTTAGATTGTATGATGGGTGCATAAAGGAATGCTAACCCACCTAATAACATTTCCCAAGCACGTGTTGGAATCATATAAAAACTAAAAGAATTATAGGAATATGTCAATACACAACATAGAATACATGATAAAAATGTGAAGCCAATAAAAATCCAGCGGAAACAATCGAATTTATGTAGGTATAAAGGTTTTAATAAAAGTAAAAAAACAGGATATAACATATAGAATTGCCATTCTACAGATAAAGACCAACTATGTATGAAAATATTATTTTGTGCTCCTGCATCAAAATAATTCTGATATAACCAGTAAAAAATATTGGATAAAAAAGTTATACTTTGTGCGACATATTTTGCATTTTGGCTTAGAGTTTTTCCAAAAAATAAAAAAGATGATATAAGCAAGATAAATGTTCCTACTAACAATAACGGAGGTACAATTCTCACTATTCGTTTCTGGATAAACTTTAGATATGAAAAATTATCATTTTGAAAACCTTTCAGAATAATATTGGTCATTAAATAGCCTGAAATTACAAAGAAAATATCTACCCCAGCAAAGCCCCCATTGAAAAATGGAACTTTAAAGTGATATAAAAATACTGCAATCACGGCAAAAGCACGTAATGCGCCGATATCCCATCTGAAACTCATAATTTAGTCTTTATTTAAAACTCGCAATATTACAAAAAATAAATTATAGTTTAATGATTTGTTCTATGGGGAATTTAATTCTTTTTTTATATTTAAAGATTTATGAGCATTTATCTTTCTTAAAATAAAGAATGATCTAAAAAAAAATTAAAAATCATAATATCATTTTAACTGTTACTAAAAAGGCACTCCAAAACTAGAGTATCCTTTTTATATAGATTACTTTTTCTTTTTACCACATTTTGCACAATACCATACTGGGTAGATGCCATCCTCACTCCTAGCCTCCCATCGATGTTTACAAGTCAATAGACGATAAACTAAAAAAGCACCAACTCCAATTATTATAAAGACCAAAAGGCCCCATTCCATATTCGACATATTATTCGTTCTTTATAAATCTAATCTCACATAAACAACGATAAAATGCAATGTTTTATTTTCTTAATCAACTAAAAAAATAGCTACCTAATTGTGTAATAATAACTCTTTCTCTTGTCCTTAATCTATTTTAAAAAAGTGCTCTGCAAGCTAAGCACTTTTCTTTATTTTCGGTTCTTTACACTTTCTAAGACTTTACTCCCTCCAAAACTAACGCATAAGAAAAAAAGGATTTCTTTTTTCTTCTTTTTCAGTAATATCGACTATTGGACATTGAAAAACTCATATGAGTTTTCGTAAGCAAGATAGAAACTTATAAAAATTAGAATGATTTGATGCAAAAGACAAAGCAAACAATGCTACACTTACAGAAGTTATGCATCAAGAGGGATACATCGTATACTTTTTTTACAAACGAATAGTTATTTATTCCCCACATTGAATCATTTTTCAACTACTTCTAGCATTTGACCACAAAATGTTACTATTTGATTAATAATAGTAGGCATTCCCATTAACGTAAAGCAAATCTTTGGAAACTACTCCACGTCCAGCCTATATTACTACTCGTTCAGGACAAACTCATCATTATTTATAATCACATGAAGCCCTACAAGATGAGAAACATCAGCAAACGCTTTCTTGTATTATAAAAAGAGTGCATTAACTTTTTCCTTTATTTCGACCCACCTCCAAAGCTTTGACGTGATTTCTCAATTTATATATGATTTGTTAACTGCTGTAATCTGCCTTTTTTATTTAAACTACAGCAAAATCATTATTACCAATATTTCCAATACACTGAAAAAGAGAACAATATATTTTACACAATAAACGCACAACCATGTAGACGTACAACTACTTTATGTAGCATGTTTTCTACAAAAAATTATATAATTAAGCGTAACTATAATAACAACAAGCATTTATGAAACATATTTAATATTTTCGCAAATCGGTTTTGTTAACCTTATTTAAAACTGCTTAACTATACAATATTTAAATATGAATAAAAATAATAATAATCTCTCCAGAGGATATGTCGCTCCTAAAGTAGAGATTTTGTTCTTGGAGATGGAACACAGCCTGGCAACAGGGTCTGGCACCGTTACATTTGTTGGCCCTGCAGCCACAGAAAATACACCTCAGGTAGATGCTTGGGTATTCGATGGTACGAATTCAGGGGGAGATGTTTTCGATTGGTAAGATCTACATATCTTTATCATTTTACCCAATTTTTATATATTAATTTTTGAATTATAAGTTATGGAACTGTTAATTGTTCGACGAATAAAAAATATACTCTTAGGACTTCTATTTATAGGAGCCTTAATTACTAACCAAAGTTGCTCAAAAGATGAACAAGATTTGGGATCTGCCGGTGTTTCGGAGATGTCCTTTGTCGTAGATTCAGAGATAGGCTTTGATGGAGGAAGTGCAAATACCACGCAATCTACCTCAAATATGAATACATCCAGTTTAAAAACTGTCCTTGCAAAACAAATATTCGATAGCAAAGACAATATGATGTATCAAGTTTCACAGCAAGAGCTGGTTACTAATAATTTAAAAGCCACCGTCTCTGCTTCAAATAGTAATGCATCTGAAAATTCTTCAGCACTCAAAGCTGTGGCTCCTGTCTACCCAAATAATTATGCTCCTGCTGGCTTTCCATCAGGAAGAGCGATGACAAAAGATGTTACGTTTCGTGTTTTGATCTACGATGCAAACGGAAATTACGTGAATGCCATTGACGGTGTTGTTGGAAGTGCTACTTTACCAAAACTCGTGATTGATCAAGGGAAGTCGTATACCTGGTATGCCTATTCTTATTATTCGACAGATCCACTACCAGCTATACCTGTTAGTGAACGCAACAATCCAAAACTTGCTGTTGAAAATGAAGACTTTCTCTTTGCTACAGGTAATTTTACTGCAGCTCAGGGAACGGGTATTGTGGATAATAAAGTGACCGTAAAGTTTAAGCACACAATGGCAATGATTGAATTGACCACATATACTACAGGATTTAATGCTAAAGCTGACCTGACGAAATTTGTGGGAACAGGTGCCAGCAGACCTTTTATCCAAACGCAGGCAAATATGTTGCAAGGTGGTAAATTTAGTCTAAAAACTGGCGCTTTCGATCCAGCTTCCACCTATACAATCAATACAGCTGTTGATGTCAATCGTCGCGATAACTATGCTTTCAGCACAAGTTATAATAATACCTCTTATCATGGTTTTCTGTTTACAGTGCCTGGCGCGGACAATGATGTGATTAGTAATTTTAAATTCAATATTTCAAATTTTTTAACATTGGATTATTCTGCTACTCCAAAAGTAATGAACAAAAATGATTTCACCTTTACAGTCAGTAAAGGAAAAGGTAAATTTACGCGTTTTAGTGTTATGCCTATTGATGCTGGAATTGTGGTTCCATTGACGGGTTCAGCAGTTGGTACTGGTCCCACCAATTGGGCTCGAGGAGATCTATATTATGACGACACTGCATTTGGATTTTTGGCTGCTGAAGGATTTACAAGATATCAGCATAGACCGAAATTGGCCAGTACTTATATGTATCCGAGTACCTATAAGCCCAATGGCGTAACAACCCCAATAACTACGGCGAATTATGGTGCTACTTATTACATTCCTAATTACAAACAACCGGTTGGTTCTGGATCAACATCATTAGGGAATCCTTGTACCGATATTATGCCAAATTTGACGTGGCCAGATCAACCAACAGGAACCAGCACCACGCTAAATTCTACTTGGGTACGAGCAACGGTTCAGAATGCGATGAGCTTAGCAAACCTTATTAATACTTTTCCATCTCGTGTATCGTATAATTTCAACGCTGCGACAAAATCTATAGTGGTAAACGTTGTTCCAAATGGCGGTACAGTAACGGACGACTGGTCTCAGGTGCTTACTTTTGAATTAAAAGGATATGCGCAGCCGATTAACGCAACAGTGAATAATAATTATGCTATGGTAGCGGCAAGTATACCTTATACTACTTCTAGTACGGTAACAGGATACGGTTATTTTTGGTTAGATATAGGAGGTTCTTATACCAACCCAAGTGGTCAAACTGTTCCAAGTGTAAACTATTATTTAAAACTAGCACTAGATAATACAGGTAAAGTTACCGCTTCTGTACATACAGATTATCAAGGAACTCCACAAAGTGGTATTCAAGCTTTTGAGGCTGGTATCACGACTCGTACAGCTATGCCGATTCGCTGTGTACGTTCTAGACTATATGGTAGTTAATATTATCCTTGGATAGAAGTTATATATTTTAATTGTTGAATAGCAATAGTGAAATAAAATGGGAGCCTAAGTAGCTCCCATTTTTTGGTTGGAATTAACGGACTGCCCTACTTCTTGAGGTGAGCAAAGCTGACAAGCCTATATACAAAGGGAGTATGTGTAAATACACATACTCCCTTTGTATGATCCTATTTGAAAATTGTTACCAATTTGGATTTTGTTCCAATTTTGGATTTTTGGCAATTTCAGTCGTTGGTAATGGCCAAAGATAGTCTTTACTTGGATCAAACTTTCGCAAGGAGGCATTCTGCAAAATGATATAGTTTTTATCATTTACTGGAGTCTTGGAAGCATCCCATTTTTGCCCAGGATCTGTTAAATATTCGCTAAACAAATAGCTCCCCAGTAAAGTCTTCGGCAATTCGATTTCAGCGGTTTTCCAGCGAATCAGATCCCAATACGCTAATCCTTCAAAAGATAGTTCTACTTTACGTTCTCTTCTGATTTCATTTCGCATATTCAACCCATTGGCATTAACAAATGCATTCGTTAATTTAGCCATCGATACAAAATTAGGATTTGCATCTGTACCGATATTGATCTGCGGTAATCTATTTCTTAACGCATTGATCGTCTTATCCAAATCTGCGTCGGAGATGTTTTCATTCAATTCGAAAACAGCCTCCGCATAATTCAATAAAACTTCAGCATAACGGAGTACCGGACGGTCTATATAAGATGCTTGTAAATTCCAAAAATTCTTATTGGCGTATTTACGTATGCCATACCCACTTCTTTGTTGTGACGCATTCGGAATAGTATAATTACTACTTGAAATAAACTCATCTCCTCTTTTAAATAAAGTAAAACTCATCCGCGGATCTTTCTTATTAAAATACTGGGCATGCGTCATCGATTTATCAGGTGCTTGATACAAGGGTGATTTATCAATAGGAAGACCATCAGCCATCAAATAATAATCGACAAAGTTCTGTGTAGGAACGATCGAATTTCCTTCATAATAACGTTGAACAGGGGTTGAAATCACACTATTTTCTCTACTGATTCCATAAACTTTTGCGATGATATTCTCTTTATTAGCTCGACCATCACCTGCTTCTTGAAAAAGATTGAAATAAGCATCATTCATTATATTTCCATTCGTACCCGTTGTTTGTTGGGTAAACAATGTATGTACTCCCGAATTGATAACCGCCTCAGCTGCTTCTTTAGCCATTGTCAGATGTTTTTTATAATTTCCATACTGATGAAATTTCTCACGGGTACCCTCAAATAATGCCACACGCGATTTAAAAGCTAAGGCTCCTGTTTTTGATATACGGCCATACTCTTTAGCGGTATTCAATTCGTCTGCCGTACGTAAAACACTCGCTGCGTAATCAATATCATCAAAAATTAATTGTAGTACTTCATCACGACTCGCCCGTGGTAAATAAACATCTGGATCGTTAACTTCCATTGTTTTCGTAATCAACGGTACACCGCCAAATCGCTTCAACATTTCAAAATAATACATCGCTCTAAAGAATCGAGCTTCTCCAACATACCAATTCACCTGAGTGACATCTCCTCCCTTGTCAAGTATCTGTTGTGATTTTTCAATCAATTTATTTGCTTGATATATCTTGTAATAATCATAATCATCACTAGTTGCTGGTGTCACTCGAGATCCATCACTAATACTATTACCTGTTGTATTGGGGTAGGCATCTGCAGACCAATTGTCCATGGAAACTTCACTAGAGGTCAATCCTGGTAAAGTGCTGTAAAAATAATTTGCGGCCATACGGAGATCTGTTACCGTATTCCAAAAATTGGCATCACTCATCGATGTTTCTGGAATCTCATCTATTTTACAAGAAACAATCGAACTAAATGACATCGATACCAATAATATATATATAAATCTTTTCTTCATGATTATACTTATTTAAAAATCAATATTTAAACCAAATGAAATAGAGGTCGTAAATGGATATGGATTTGAGATTGTTCTGGTACTATCATACTTATCCGTTGTTTTCATTTCGGGGTCGATGACACCTTTGAATACACCCATATTAGAAAAGGTTAGCAAATCTTCACCTGAAGCATATAATCTTAACCTAGAAAATGGTAGTTTTGGCATCTTCTCTTTTGTTAAAGAGTAACCAATCTGAATATTTTTCAATCGTGCATATGCTCCGTTCAAGAACCATTTGTCTGAATTTTGAAAATTTTGATTTCCCTCCAAATAAGGCCTTGGAAACGCGGCATTAGGATTCTCTGGAGTCCAATAATCTGCATGAAAACTTACCGGAAGATAATATGAATATAACTGTGGTTGAATCAATTCATTGCTTGGTTTAAATTTACGTTTTCCAATTCCTTGGATAAACATGCTAAAATCAAAATTCTTGTAACCTAAATTGACATTGAAACCATATTGATATCTCGGATTGATATCTCCCAAATATACAAGATCTCCCTTATTACCTATCCTGTTTTCTCCCGCACTAATCACACCATCACCATCTGTATCTATATAACGAATATCGCCTAATCCTGGTACTCCGGTTTTGTTTAACAGTTTAGCATAACTAGGTGCATTTTTCAAATCGTCTTCATTTTGAAAGTAACCATCTGTTTTATAAGCCCAAATCGAATTTAAAGCATATCCCTCAACTTTATCATTTACCCCGGAGTAAACAATATCATTCGCTCCCCCATACTTAACAAGTCTATTTTGATTGTCAGCTAAATTAAAGGATACTCCGTATGTAAAATCTGTTCCAATTTTATCATTGTAGGCCAAAGCAGCTTCCCATCCCCAAGTTTTCAACTTTCCTTCATTGGATTTTGGAACTCGGATACCAAGTGTCTCAGGTAAACTCACTTCAACCAACATATTTTTATTATACTTGTTGTAATAGTCGAATGATCCTTTTAATTTGCGGTTTAACAAACTAAAATCTAATCCAAAATTTTGAGTTTCAACAGTTTCCCAAGACAATCCTTTGGCAAGTAACATATCTTGATAGAGATATGTCTGTCTTGCGTCTCCTAAAACGACATCTGTTTTTGTCAGCAATTGCGCAATATAATCATAGTAGCCGATTCCTTGTTTGGATCCCACTTTACCCCAAGAAATGCGTGGTTTCAATTCATTGACCACATTCGAAATACCATCAAACCAAGTTTCTTTTGACATGTTCCAACCAGCAGAAAATGAAGGGAAAACTTTTACACGATCACCTGCAGATAAACGGGAACTCTCATCACTTCGTACTGTTGCTTCAAAAAGATATTTTTCTTTGTAATTGTAATTAAAACGTCCAAAATAAGACTGCATTTTTTCTCTAGCTGCATATTGATTGTTGGATTTATTAACCGGATCTGAAGTAAAATTCAAACTTGGGTTATCATTCACATAGAGATTTTTCGTACTCGCTGTGATATACTGATAATCGTAGGAATAAAACTGATATCCCCCCATGACATGAAAGTTATGATCTGAAGCAAGCTTAAAATCATAATCTACTATCGCTTGATAATTTTGAGATAGTGTTTTATAATCTGTGATCGAATAGTTATTTGGATTATTCAACTGACTGGCTGTATTAAGAGTCGGACCAGAATAATACGTCACCGTTCTTCTAAAGTTTCTATTTTGATTGGTAATATCTTCACGACTATACATCAATTTCGCACTCAATCCTTTCACAAAGTTGTTAATCGTTGCTGTTGCTGTATTAAAATACGTATTGCTACGATCACGATTAAATCCACCATCTTTTAATAAAGCATAACCAAAGGCAGAAGAAGTTCCGCTTCTGTAATACGTCCCATCTTCATTGTAGATTGGAAAGCGCATACGGGATGAGAAAAACTGTCTCAAAATCCCGTTACCTCCTCCATCTATTCCATAACCTCCATCTTGTGGATTGTCCGTCGCTTGATTAATAAAAGTACTACCAAAATCTAATTTTAGGTATTTATTAACTTGAGCAGATAAGTTTATACGCGCATTCCAACGTTCAAAATGATCTTCTCCTACCTTGAACATTCCTTGCTGTGTCATATTTCCTAAGGATGCCAAGTAGGTGATGTTATCGCTACCTCCAGAAAATTGCAGATTATGATTATACAGGTTATATGTTTTCTTTACCACCTGATCGATTAGGCTCTCTTGATTGTACGTTCTCCATTGTCCATTGGAACCCAATACGAATGTTGGTCCATTGACAGCATAATTTAGATCTTCATCGTTGTATTCAGGTGCAATTCCTGCATTTGCCCGAGCGACATTCACGTACTTCATCTCATCAATCAAGGACATTCTTTCAGGTATATTCGCGGGTCGTTGCCAAGCCATATTACTTATCAGGGAGATCCGAGATTTTCCTTTTTCACCTTTTTTAGTCGTTACCAATAATACACCACCTGCAGACTGTGCTCCATAGATTGCCGTTGCGCCACCATCTTTCAGCACGCTAATACTCTCGATATCATTTGGGTTTAATGCGGTGAAAGTACCTTCTGAACTAATCACTCCATCGATTACAATCAAAGGGGATACACTACCATTAGCAGAAGTAGCACCACGTACCTGAATATCTAACCCCTGTGCACCAGGTCTACCTGACTGTCTAGAAATAACCAATCCAGGAGCTGCACCTTGTAACATATTGACAACTGTTGGAGCAGGTCGATTCTGTAATGTTTTTGCATCAATCTGTGAGACGGCACTGGTCAGATTGGTCTTCTTTTGGTTACCATATCCCACGACAACAACTTCATCCAACATGTCTTCGGTCGCTCTCAGCGTAATTGTGCTCGCGTTGGAAGCGGATAATTCCTGCGTGATATAGCCAATCGAACTAATCACCAAAATTGAATTTGGGGATGTTACATGGAGGATATATTTTCCATCTGCATCTGTTGAGGTAGAATTTTTTCCTCCTTTTTCTTTTACCGTCACTCCACTTATTGCCTTGCCTTCTGCATCTGTAATTTTACCAGAAATGGTTTGTTGCGCTTGCCTATCCGCGAACACAATAACCTTATTTTTAGCATTATACAGCGGATGAGCAACTGCTGGATTTAGAAAAATAAAGGAAACGGGAGTTAAAAATGCTAGCTGACAGTATAATCGTGACCAGCTCTTTTGTTTCAAGTAATTGATTTTACCCATATCGTAATTATTAGGTTTTGAAAGTATAATTCGTTAGTATGAACTAGGGCAAGTTTAAAGAAAAAAAAAGCAGATGATCTATTTTGAAATACGCACAATCGATTGCACGGAATACGAAAACGATGTAGAATTTTTGTTAATATTTTATTAAGAATTATAATCATGCATAATTAATTGCATAACAATAAACGATCAGTATTTATTTGTTTTTCTTTGATTATCTTTATTCTCACCGATAAAATCTCATCATTTACCGAAATTGCAGCTTGGTTGACCTAATTGCTATCAATCTGTCTCTAGATTCGTGCTACATTTGGACTATACAAAACATAACAAATAAACATCATGGCAACTAAAACAACATTTAACATCGATAGCAAATCAATTACTTCTGTTTTTGAAAAAGCTTTTAAAACAATTCAGGATTCTAAATTGAAGGTGGGAACTCCGTCAGGAAAAGTGTATATACATATTTCTTTAATCCTTGCAATCATCATTGCTGTTATCTTTCCTGTAGCGCTGATCTTACTTCTTGTATCAACTTTATTTTCTAGCATCAACATCGCTATTGAAAAAGAGATGCCTGAGACAAGTATGAAAACTCAAATGATTGAATTGAATAAATAATTTTCGATTGTACTGCTGACATATATAAAATCTAAACTGTTAGTTTCGGCAGCTATATTGGAGGATAAATTTTCACTATATAAAAAACACCACGCTCCGCTTGACGAGAAACGTGGTGTTTTCTTACCATTTGTTTTCATAAAAACTTATGCGAGTGCTTCTTTTACAACTTGCGATAATGTTGTGGTAGGGTGACCAATCAGCTTCGAAAGGATATAGCTATTATCATACAGATCGCCTTTGGACGCACCGATATCAAAACTTGCAAAAGCTGTAGCCAATCCTTCTGGTAAACCGACTGTTTTTAATGCAATAGCATATTCAGATTCTGATAAATTATTGTAGGGAATGATCTTGCCAGCTTGTTTAGAAATTTCTGCTGCCAAATCTGCCAGTGTATAAGACTCGTCACCAGCAAGTTCGTATACTTTACCTTCTTGCTCTGGACTAGTCAATACAATTGCTGCCGCCTCAGCATAATCTACGCGTGCTGCAGAAGAAATTTTTCCTTCTCCTGCGCTGCCAATCAGTGCTCCTCCGGCTAATGCTCCAGGTATGGATGCGGTATAGTTTTCTGTATACCAGCCATTGCGCAAGATGGTGTAGGCAAGTCCAGATGCTTTTAATACAGCTTCAGTAGCAAGATGCTCATCTGCTAAGATCAAAGAAGAAGTGTCTGCATGAAGTAAGCTTGTATACACGATCCATTGCACTCCTGCTACTTTGGCAGCACGAATGACATTTTCATGTTGGACTTTACGTTGTCCAATCTCATTGCCCGAAATCAATAATAAATGATCAATACCTTCTAATGATTTGGTTAAAGTCTCTGGTTGGTCATAATCAAACATCCGAGATTCTATTCCTAAATCTGCTGCTTTTTGTGGATTACGAACCAAGGCAACTAAACTGTCTGCTACCCCTCTTTCTCTTAATTTTTCTACAACTAAACGTCCTAGATGTCCAGTTGTTCCTGTAATTCCTATTTTCATAAATCTATACTGTAATAAAATTTGTTACATTTAAGGCCAAAAAAACTAGCGAAATTTCTTCGCAAAATTTTCAAGTGTTTTACCTTTGAGTGAATCCATGACTACTTCCTCTGTTTCGGAGAACAATATTTCCAGTTCCTTATTGATATTTTTACCCACAGAACATTGTGAATTGGTATTTAAATTTTTCTTACCCAATACTTCTGTATTCTTTACTGCCTTATAAATATCGGCGAGTGCTATCTGATGACTGGGTATATTTAATTTGGAACCTCCTTCTTTGCCTTTACGACCAATGACAAGGCCAGCTTCTTGAAGAGCACTCAACTCTTTTCTTACCATAGCCGCATTGATATTGATGCTACCTGCTATCCAATCCGAATTCACCCATTCCTCTTGACTATCAGCTAGCATAGTTAGAATATGGATTGCTGTTGAAAATCTCGTATTGTTCATATTGACAGCAAAGATACAAAAGTATTTTTAATTGTAATAATGTTTATTACAATTAAAAACTACTATTCTTTTTTCATTTCCACGGATCCGATTATAGACCCTTGAAGATTGTTCCCTTACCTGATTTAAGTTTTTGCTCTGTCAGCGCCTATTTAAATCCACTATAAAACCGAAGACTCTATCTGAAAAAAGAGCAGAGAGATAATGGTTGAGAGCATAAATTCTGTAGTAGAAAAGGAATGGAAGTACATGTAGTACTGTATTTCGGTGTGGAGACCTTTGTTTTCAAAAGAGGATTGAAGTGATTCTTTGGCACACTTAAACCAAAAAATATAACATTGATGAGAAAAAAATTGGTCTTTATAAAAAAGGGATAGAAAGTATGTTGCTTTCTGTCCCTTTTCCTGATTCACCAGTATTTAGCTCTTTTTACAAAAGAAAAAATAACTAAAATTAAGCAACCTTTCTAAAAAACTTTTTGGTTTTAATATAGGCAAGCAAACCAATAATGGCAATACATAACCACAATAGATCAATTAACAAAATATCGGTTTTCCCTTGTTGAAAACTATTCCATATCCAGGCATTACTTTTCCATCCATTTGCAATCGGAACAAAAAAGGCCAATACACTCCCCAATAATAATGTTTCTCGATTGGTCCTATTGATGCTTTTTCGAAACGTATAATACAGTGTCAAGATTAGCCAGCTGTAAAAAAATATGGTATAGATAAATTTTTGGTCAACAGTTGTTCCAAACTTAAGCGCAATAAACGTTAATGCAGTAACAGGTAATAAGGTTAAACAAATAGCCATAAAAAAATTAGCCATCCAAAAATTGAACTTTCGCTTCCGAGGAATGACATTATTTTTATCACGAGCCACTAACCAAATCAAGATTCCAGAAGTAATGACCAAGCAGCCCATAATTCCCAAAATAAAATAGATCGCTTTTAAAGGATAACCTCCATAATCGCCATAATGCAGTCTATATAACAAACTTTTAACCTTGTCACTATAGGATGCATTTTGAATAGGGGATTTTTGAGCAATAATTTTTTGATCAGATACCCGAATATCTATGTATCCCGATCCAGCAAAACTTTTGGAGTAATGCGGTTCGGTTTCAAGAATAATATGCATATTGGAATCACCATAATTCTTCATCACAATACGAGTAAATTCACTTTCTGGCCATTTTTCTTTGGCAAGATCCAAATAGTTTGCCAAACGAATCGGTGTATCTAGTGGTTTGTAAGCATAAGGATATATTGCAGCTCCTGCATTACCAAGATCTTGATACATTTTTTCTTGATTCCCATCATACAATAGTTTACTGAATGGGATAGTCAACACAGAATTGATAATTAAAAAGATTCCTGTAACGGCAAATATAAACTGAAATGGAAACCCAATCACTCCCAAAGCAGTATGCATATCGGTCCATACGGTTTTCCATTTATTGAATGGTCGGAAGATGAAAAAGTTGGATACGATCTTATCCCAATGCAGCATCAGTCCTGTAATCAATGCAAATAGAAATAAAAAAGCAGTTAACCCTGCTATAAAATAGCCAAATGGTGCAATACCAACCCGAATAGGTACTTGGTTGAGTTGTGCAAGAAAATGCAAACGAAAGAGAAACTCTCCCATATCATAATTCTTCGTGTATTCACCTGGTTGTTTATTAACAAAGTCGTAAGTAAAATTCTTCGAATCTTCTCCTCCGCGTCTTCCCCTTCGACCTTTAGTTTTTGGAGCATTTTTATCTTCTTTTAATTTAGCCAGATTTTCTTTGTTCAATAGGGTATCATTGGAGGCACTTAAGCTGACGTAGGAAGCTGCTCCTCCATGGTGCATATAAAATGTAATATCACGACCATGTAAATTATATTCTCCTTGAAGAGAATCAATCAATTGATCATAAGTTCGATGATCTTGTTTAAAATTTTTAAAAGAGGTATTGTTTTGCCAAGCAGCAATTTCATCTCTAAAAAAAGCAAAAGAACCAGCAAAAAATATGACATATAGGATAGCGCTAATGATAATGCCACTGATTGTATGGGTATGAAAAAAGATATTATAATTCCGAATATTCATCACACAAGTTTATAATTTGAATATATAGGGTAAAGAAAACAGCAAAGTTAGCAGTAGGTAGAATCCCCAAACTTTCCATCCGTTACGTGATAAAAAAGCCAGCAGCAGCAGCATAGCCCATAAGATATACCCTGAAAAGCTAGCTGTAATGATCATATCTTTCTTATCAAAGATTGATGTTAACAATACATGAAAAGAAAGCATAACTGCATAACCCCCAATAAAACCAGCTGTAATCTTTAAAAATCGCTGTGCTGGCGTACTTAAATATTTTTTATTTGCAGGCATAATGTATGATTAGAAGATAAAAATCTCAAAGAACAGACAGATGAGATACAGTCCCAAGATATGCTGCCATTTCAAGTAAGTGTAAGGTCGAAGTAAGATAACCAAACTCATCATGGCCATCACATAGGCAAATAAAGCAAAGAATCCTGCTCCTGCACCTTGCAAATACATGCTCATATATCCCGCAAGCAGAAATAACACAATACTGATTATGCGCGCAAAAGTTTTTTGCGCGCATAATTTTTCAAGCCAGGTCGATCTATTTTTAAATTTTACTTTTTTACTCGTATGATAAAAAAGCAAACAGGCCATTAAAATGATTAATAAAAGTGAAGTATACATCTATTTGATACTTAATTTTAAATAATTAGAATTTGTACATAACACCTAAACGCATATTACGCCTCGCTTCTACAATATAAGTGTAATAATCAACCCCTCCTTTTGCAATAGTAGCTGCATTTGCTTTACTTGTTGATCCTGCAGTCAACAATTTACGATTATCAAAGAGGTTATTGATTACTAAGGAAATATTGAATTGTCCTTTTTGATAACTCAGACCTCCATCGGTACGCACATAGTTTTTAAAATTAGATTCTTTTGTGGTTCCAATCGCTCTGTCCAACATCGTTTGTACACTACCCGTTAAACCAAATCCTCGTAGCATACCTTTGTGTAAACGATAGGTCAGCCATGCATTTGCAGTATGCTTTGTCGTATTGGGAGTAATATTCCCAATAGTTGTTTCATCTGTAGCTTTTGAAATTTTTGAATCGGTAAACGCGTAGTTAGCATTCACATTCAATCCTTTAATGATTTCTCCTGTGATATCCAATTCGATGCCTTTAGTTTTGGTCTCTCCTAACTGTGCCTGAAAAGTTTTTCCATTGATCACATGATCGGGATTCGGATCCGTCACTAATGCATTTTTTCGCGTGATGTTATAAGCACTTACTGAAGATCCCCATTTACCGTTGAACCATTCTTTTTTTAATCCGACTTCCATATCATTTCCTCGAATCGGTTTGAAAGCATTTCCTTCCCAATCTGTTCCAGAAACAGGAACAAAAGATTGATCATAT
The DNA here is from genome assembly GCF_021442025.1 of Sphingobacterium sp. SRCM116780. NCBI lineage: Bacteria > Pseudomonadati > Bacteroidota > Sphingobacteriia > Sphingobacteriales > Sphingobacteriaceae > Sphingobacterium > Sphingobacterium sp. SRCM116780. Next base: position 3,965,489 of record NZ_CP090446.1, on the reverse strand, counting down.
AATGCATAGATGCTCGACGATTTGTCTATGGAATAACTCAAGCCAACACGTGGACTGAAGACATCATCTTTAACGTCTGCGACATGGGTTGCTCCAACAATTTGAGAACTTGTAAATCTAAGTCCTAAAGAAAGACGAAGTTTATCTTCAAGAAATGCCATTTCATCATGAGCATAAAAGGACATGTAGGATAATGATGTCACATATCCCCCCGCACCTGCTCTTGTTTTCACATCTTTTGATCGGTCAATAGAGGGTAACACAGCTCCAGGGATACCGTACTTCGGATCATATACATTAAGAGGTGCTGTTGGTATCGAGTCCAATAAAGTTCTAAAATCTCCCCAAAACTTTTTAGTTCCAAAATCAGCCCCTATTAAAATACGATGTCGAACACCACCTGTCCGCTCTTCGCCTGTAAATGATAATTGTCCAAAACGATTTTCTCCAGCTTCATCTGCTATACTCAAGTATCTTGGCATATCGCCATTTGCTTTCATGTAATTTAACCAAGTGCTATTAGCAATCATATTGAAATTAAAATAAGCCAATTGCGCATGGAATTTCCAGTTTTGGTTTAATATACGATCAAAATAGACATAAGCACTATGATCTCTAAGTTTGTTCGGTTCAAACGATGGATCACCATAGAAAAAGTCATTGGCAATACCTGGGTCAGCAAATTGTTTCGGTGAAAATGTGTAGTTTCCATTGGTTAAATAAGTTGCACCTTGATAGGTGTACTCAAAAGTCAATGTTGTCATTGTATCAATAACATAAGTCAATACGGGAGCGATTACAATTCGATTGTTATAATTATATTTAGTAAAGAAATCTTTTTGCTGTGCTGCTAAATTAAGACGATATAGCAGTTTTCCATCTTTTCTAAGTTTTCCATCCAAATCTAAAGCACCACGATAGGTACTGAAACTACCGACATTGAAACTAGCAGAACCTTTGGTACGTCCTGTAGGTTTTTTTGTGACAACATTATAGAACCCTCCAGGTTCACCGTTGGCTAACATAAATCCAGCTGGCCCTTTTACAAATTCGATTCGCTCGATCATAGACGCATCCTCGGCGGTAGGTCCCCAGGAAGCTTCGATGTTCATGCCATTTCGAAATGCAGGAATCTTGGATCCACGCATCCGAATATTCGCATACTGATTATCCCAATGACCCTGACGGGTTGCTCCGCTAATATTACGTGTGATCCCATCAACAATATCGAATACCTGTTGGTCGGCCATCAAATCAGACGAAATAACTTGTATATTTTGAGGTAACTCCAAAATAGGTGTTTGTAACCTTAAAGACCCTGAGATGCTATCAAATTTATATTTTTCATAATACTTCCCGTACACGGCTACTTCCTCGATCGATTCAGATTTAGAGAATAATTTTATTTTATTTAAATGTTGATCCTGATTATTCACCATGACTTTCAATTGAAGTTTATCATAACCAATTGCCTTGATAACAAACTGATGCTCTTTTGGAGTTATATTAGAAAACACAAAATAACCTTGATCATCTGTTGATATAGCTTTTTCGGTGGATTCCAATTTAATGGTTGCACCAGATATAGGATCATTTTTTTCATTGACCAGAAAGCCATCAATTGTAAATCCTTGCTGTGCTGTGGCCTTACCGCCAACGACAGTCATGATGGTTAAAAATAGAATAGATAAAAATTTATGCATAATAGAAATATTTCAATTCATCCCTCAAGAGAAAGATTTTAAATAGTTATAAATTATATTGTTGTGAGCATTTAGTAGTCATATCAGCTTATTGAAGCTAATAATCTATCGTATAGTAGCTATTTACTTATTTAATTAACAGTCAAATAAGTCGTTGCACCTTGCCAGGTAGAGGTATAAGCTTTTCCAGCATGTTCTCCTGTTGTTTCAACAAAACGAGACACTTCTAGGACATAAGGTCCCGACCAAAGAGCATCAAATATCAATACCCCATGTTCATCTGCTTCAAATTCTTTACTCCAACCTGCAGCGGAAAAAACAGAAACTTTAGCTTTGGCAAATTTTTGACCATCAAGCAGCACGTTCACTTGAATTTTGGATCCTTTTTTATATCCTTTATTGCTTTCTAATTGGAGTTGCAAGGGGTTTTTAATTGGTGTATCATATAGATTGTTTACTTTGCCAACACGAACAGGAACTAAGGAAGAAAATTCATATTTAGTTTTACCTCCAAGATCTTTCGGCTCCTTAATGATTGCTAAATAATAAATACCTTCTACTGTTGGTGTAAAAGTGGTGGAGAAATTATTCTCAGAGGCATGAACTTCTAATTTTTTAACTTCCTTACCAGGTTCATAAAGCCAAAGTGTAAAATCCTTTACATCAGAGTACCACTTATCGATAGCCTCTCGTTCATTGTTAGCGAATTCACCATAAAAGATCTTAACTTCTTGGGGTTTATGGCGCTGTCCAGTTGCTTGAGTCTCTATCCATAAGGCATGGGCGCTACTCGTTTTACCATATAACAATAATAGGGCAAAATAAAACATAGTCATTACATTTTTCATAATATGTTGTCTGTTTTTATACATTGTTCAACTTTATTATGAAAGGATATATAAGATTTTTTTTATGAGAACCTCATTTTTACTATCTTGTACATCCTTCCATATATCACATGATCGGGAGTGGATTTTTTAGTTTGCTAAAGAATCCTCTTATGATCAGTTATAGCTGATCATAACAAATGGCCATGTAGTAGATTGCCGTCTACTGCATGGTTTTTAATTTTAATGCGTTTTATTTATTGAGCCTATTTTATTACACTTCTCAATTACATTTTGTATTTCTTATTTAGACTCATTAAAAACAATGCAAATATATAACGAATATTTTCTCTTGCAATATTTTTTTTTATTTATGTGTATTTTAGGGCCGCAAGAGATAATCTTTTACTAAAATCATATCTTGCTAATACAACAAAAGTCTCCGATCAAGATCAATTTTTAGCATTCTTTACAGTTGACTCTGATGAAGATGATGTACAGATACTATTTAGGTGTTGAATACGGAGGTTGGACCCCTGATTTATTTTTAATGCTTTGATATCCTTTTTTTGATTGATCAATATCTTTCTTTCATTGAACTATTTTAACATTGAAAGTGGATCTTCAACATAAAGGATACAGCAAGAATATATAAGCATAATAAGTAACATTAATTTTGAAACATAATTCTATTTATAATCGAAAAAATTGTTGATCAAAAAATATTTTTTTGATTCATATTATGTGCTATTTAATAGCAATTATCGCATACTTAATACTACTCAATATTACTCATCATATAGCATGTAGTACTCAAACTACAAAAAAAACTATATATGATAAATTACATATGTTAAAGATTAATAAACACTTAACTTTACATCGATAAGTAAAAACACTTAGAAAATACATCTAGCAAAAACATTATAATAAGATAGCATGTTATTATGAAAATGAACAAATTAAAAAGATATTATACTGTACCTAGCATTGTGGCTATTGGGGTAGAATTGGAACAGGGTATTGCTGCTGCATCAGCAAATATTAATCCTGGAAATTCCAGCACACCTTATACACCACAAGTGACTGATTGGACAAATGCTGGTTCTCAAAATAAAGATTTTGATTTATAGCATTTTCTTTGTTTTACGAATAAAAACAAAGAATAGATTATATTATATAAACCTAAAAAGATGAATTTATTTTTAAAAAAATATACATTAAAAATGGCTACAACATTCGTTTGTTTGGTCATTTTTGCATCATGTTCTTCAAAAAATGATCCCGTTACTCCCGCAGTAGACGGCACGGTTCTGAATGTTACCGTTAAGGGTATAGAGGAGGTTATTCTTATTAAAGACTCGGATGCATCAACAAGCAACCTCAGAGCCTCGAGCAATAACAGAATTTCAGGAGAATCTTCAACAACAACTAATGGGACTAGTTTAGTTTCATTGGGTGACGTAGACGCATTTATTGATGTAAAAGAAAATGCAGGCACGAGTAACCTCGTACAATCAGCAATTGGCACAAATACTACCATAAGTACTACAGCTAACAACAAGAGTATTGCTTCTTCCAATTCTCCCTTACGCGCTGCGAATGTGCTTATGGGAACTGGCGTCCAATATCGGCTACTTATTTACAACTCGTCTAATGTATTAATTGTCAATAAATTAGCTATTTCTGGAACGAATCCTTTGATCAAAATCGATGCTGGTAAAAACTATACTTGGTATGCAGTTTCTATTAACGAGTCAACAGGTACAATGCCGGACATCAACAGCTCAGGTATCATCGCAAAAAGTAGCTTAACTAACAAGGATGTTTTGTATGCTTCTGGCTCGATCAGTACTGTTTATGGAGAGAATTATCTGAATATCATCTTCAGACGCAATACAGCAAAGATTCAAGTAGAACTAAATGTAAGAGGCACATTTGGAACGATTGATAATGCAACAAGTATCTCCGTTGTGAAAAATAGTACCAATACCAATGTTATTCAAATTGGGGATTTAGACATTAAGACGGGCAATTATTCCAGCTTAGTCGATGTAAATCCTATCTTAGGATCAAGCATGGTTGCTGTAGCAGGCAATCCAAGCAATACAGTAAAAACAGCGACGTTTTATACCGTCAATCCAGCTGCCATAACAGCTAACAATTTTAAGATAAAACTGAACGAACTAAAAATTGCTATAGAGGATGCTCGGGTACGTTCATTTGCTTCTAATAAAATCTATACTTATCCAGCAGCTTATACTCCTACCCAAGGCTCTTCTTATGTGATCACCATGAGAGTTATCGATTCACCAGTAAAGGTGAAGGGGATATATTGGGCAAGAACTAATTTAAGGTATAATGCTGCTCATATGGATCAATATCGCTTAAAACCGAATCCTGGCGGCTCTACAAGTGCCGAAGTGAATACAGAATTTTGGAACTGGAAATCAACGACTCCAACAGGAGCAACAGGTAGCTTTGACCCTTGTGCAGCTGCATATCCAGCAGGAACTTGGCGTATGCCAACCGCAGCAGAATGGCAATTACTTGCTCAGCCAAATGAGAAAAGATCAGAGGCAGGATTCTTCTTTGGCGTGCAGTATGCTTATGTTTGGACTCGTGATAGCGATAACCCAATCAATTCAGCTTATGATGACCCTGATTTATTCGTTGCTTTAGGAGGTTACCGTACAACATCAGGGACTGTTACGGGTAGTCCTGCAGGGATTGGCCTGGGAGGTCTTGCAGCAGGAACCTTTAGCTACTGGTCAGGCACCGGTATAAATGCCACCACTGCTACTGAAGCCAGAGCATCATTTGCCATTGTTTTCTTTGTACCTGTATGGACCAATGTTACTTATCCTAGCGCACCTAAAGCAGAAGGAAAAAATATTCGATGTGTGAGACAAATTACTAACAGTACAGGGGTTTAGTTATAAAAGAGAAGACAAAATAATTCGTATAATAAGAAAGAGGTTTGACATGATGTCAAACCTCTTTCTTATTATACCTAAATAAATACAAGTCCATCAAGATCTCCTCTAGGAAAGATTCAACAGCTTTAAAGTAGCTTTTGTGTTAATTCCGAACACAACGAACATTCATAAAATTTGATTTCACTACATTTACAGCTCCCAATAGCTGTAGATCTAATATATCCGTTACTAAGCCATGGGTAGTACCCGTTGCTTCATAATGAATCGCTCCAAGACTTACAAGAGGAGGAAGGCTTATCAATGATGTACTTGTCCAAACCTCCGCATTTTGTCCATAAAATCCAAAATTAAGATCAATTAGACCTACGACTAAAGATACACCTACAGCAGAACCGTTTAGATTAAAACGTACAGCATTCGTAGGATAAGGTGAAGCTGTACCCACTGCAGCATATTCGAGATATTGTCCTGCAACCCGTGTTGGTGTCTTTGCGGATATAAAACCTCCTTCCAAGATGCTTCGTCCTACTAAACCTTGATAATCCGATCGTGTAGCTTGCCTCCAAACACCTGTAGGATATACCAATGCACATGGATCAGCCTCAGCACCTTCAGTTGCATAGGTTTGTGGATGTATAGCACCAAACGCAAAAAAGGTATTGTTATCTTGTGTCTTCTGATTAAGATGATGGAAACGATAAGGATTATGATCTCCAGAAACATAGTATAGATTGGCACGCGCCCATCTAGTTACAACAGCACCACCATTATTGGATGTGGTTGTAATAGGTGATTCAAGCAGGTCAATTCTAAATGTTTTACTTTGCCCCAATACAGGTACAAAATTAGGTGAACTGTATACAGTTGATAAGACCCCAAAGTTGCGAGTCGCTTGACTTTGCGAAACTGCATAAGCATCCAGTTTAATACTAAGACCTGTTAATTTAATATTTAGATTTGGCAATGAAGCTGGGTCTGCTGTATAAAAATAAGCAGTACTGCGATCATCAAAACCATAAGCTGTCGGGCGTGTAAAAGTAGAAGTTGAAGCTGTAGCGATCGTAGTTAGCGCTCCTGTTACAGTTCCAGTCAATAAATTAAAGTTACCTGTTTTTAATTGGTTTTCATTAACAACAGTCGCTGTATTTAGGTCTGCAAACATACCCATTGTATTCAGTTCAACCCCAATACGAGCTAATTTATGACTAAATACTATTCCTAAAGGTGTATTCAAAGAATTGACAGTAATAGTACCACTCGCATATAAGAAATCTTTATTTTGACCCATAGACACCACTGGTGCTGCTGGATCAGCCACTGCTGGTAAATCTGCGGCCACAGCTGTATTATACGAAAATGCAACCCATTTGTATTGTACTCCACCATCAACTATAATTTGAACCGCATCACCCGATCTCATTACTTGACTAGCTACAACAGAATTGTCTGACACTTTATAAACGATCAGATGATAGTAGATACCATTAGACATACTTTCCGCACGCACAGTTGTAGCTGTTCCTTCCTTATCATTATTGGAAATAGATACCATTCTATCTCCCTTGAATTCATCTTCAACGACCGAGAACCGAGAATCAAAACCTTCTATGTGGCTTACAATTTCACTTGCTATTGCAAGACCTGGTTTAACCGCAGCCTTAGTTGCTAAAGATTGTCCTTTGTTCCCAATGACACCACCTTCAACTATCCCCAAGACACTAACTGTCAACCGTGTCTTATCTCCCAACAAGAGCTCTCCTCCATTTGTAGACTTCGAACAGCCTTGCATTAATAGGACAGCATATAAAAATAACAATATGACAGCTTTATAGCTCCATATCATTTTGAATTGCTTATTCATGATTTCTTTATATTAAACTAATAAAATAATAGATTTATAAATCTCCACTGGTTGATCCACCAGGTAATTCGGCACCCCAAGCATCTACTCCAGGGTTATTTGGATCTGGGCCAATACCTCCAGTAAATGAAACAGAACCAGCAGCGACTCCTTGTTCCAATTTGACACTTACCTCCTGAATAACAGGGGTATTGTAATTCATTTTTTTTCTTGTTTTCATAGTTAATGTTGGTTAATTTTTTATACTATCCAAATCACCATTTCTATTATGCATCTGGTTTGGTTTGAGAGCATATTAGTCTATTTTTTAGATTAAAAATACACAAAAAGGATAGTGTAAAAATCTTGTTTGCAATAATTTAATTAATAATTACTACAATAGTAAGCAATATATTTTGCATTTGTAATGGAAACACTACTAATATTTTGTTTTTTAAAAAAATATTTGCTAAATAGTCTTATTACATTTACTTTTTATTAAATACTAAATTAGTATATTAAATTATTTGGTGTTTAATGCAACTTTATAAAAACATATTAATTAAAGATATTGTTTCGACAGATAAAAGAAGATTATTTACTTGCTAAATCACATTTTACTCACTAAAAAAATGATTATTAACAACTTATGTATTATTAATTCTCGCATACCTTATTTATAAATTAACTTATGAAAAATTCATAATAAATCACAAAAATTGACTATACAACTATTTAAAACAAAGGGTTGAAAAACATCTAATTCCTCTTTAGTTGCCTTTTCTTTGCGTAAAATATTCCAATCTTCTGCAATCTTATTTGTAATATTTCAGAAGATTTTTTCGCGATGTTCTTGTAAAAGATTTAAAATAGATAAAAAGCACACCTTTACCTTCGTCTACTTAATGAAAAATTAATGATTTCCTTCTTTTCAGGAAAGTACAAATCTTTGATTGACATGATCACTAAGGTTCTGATCATAAAAGATCTTATCCCATGCTACCCCCTATTGTTGGAGTAAGAAACAATGCTTGCTTTATGTTTCCCCCCTGCTGGTTACAAGTGAATTCATGTATAATCCTATAGAGGAAATCTGTGTTGCCATGGTTTCATTGACCCTTCAAAAGGCATTTGTTTATCTAACTTTAAGATTTCCCCATGATCCTCCGAATAATAGGTATGTGCAAAATAATCTTTATCATTTGGTTTTCGGTCTCCTTTAGAATGAGTAGCATGAATATAAATCCGTCTTTTATACTTGCCTGAATCGAATTACAAAACATGTCCAGGGGTACTCGCATAGCTCTCCAATTTTCTTATCATCCATGCAACTTACACATCAACACTCTCATATTCCATTTCTATTCCTTATTTCTCCTTCATGATTATTTGCAGTATTTTAGAATATCAGTAAACAACTATTTGGATACCGAGTATCTAAGAGATCGACCGCTGGAGCTAGATTGCCAACCTGCAGATTATCATTATCCACTGCGACTTGCAGTCTACACCAAGACTTGCCGTTATATCTGCTAATTTTATAGACAATATCTACATTTCCAAAATTACCAACATGGTCTACCCTAGCTTTGGCAAATGCCATCAATTGTTCTATTTTATCTTTAATAATGCGAGTATCCGATAATTTTTATAACTGACCTGACACAAATATATTTACTTCTTACCCTTTGACCCGTATGCTAGTCATTGCCACAAAAAACAAAACTCTACTTAATTTTTCATTTTGTTATATGGCTTAATATTACTCATAAATTAATGAGTAATACTGAAAACAGCTGAGTAACATTTATTATGCGGTTCTTCATCCTAATAAATCAATGACAATTCTAGTATTTTAATTTATATTTTCGAAACACCCCTTAGCAAACATACAAGCATGCAAATGTAGTTCAACAACTGCATTTACAACTTAAAGCCTTCTGATTTAAAAGAATTAATGTTATAACTTATATTTTTGTGCTGTCTTAATAAAATTTATTTGTTGCAAGATATTTAAAACTGCAACAATTCTTTATTTAATTAAATAACACAAAAATGAGTGCTCCAAAGAAAAAATATTTCCCACCTGTAATCATACTGACATATGTAGAACTTGAGGAAGCAATTGCTGCTGGATCAGCAACAGTACACACACCAAACGTTTATAATGAAATTAAAGATCAATGGATTGTAGAAGATACAGATTACAAAACCATTGATTGGTAAAGGAAGATTAAAACTATGAAAACTAGAATAAAAAAACTGCAAAACACCCTATTTATACTATTGATGATAGCACTTTTAGGCAGTATACAATCTTGTCAAAAGGAAACAAGTGATAGCACATCTTCCACTGGTGCCATCGTCAATATTAATATGCTTGCTGCTGAAACTTCTGAAGAATATGATTTACCCACCACGAATAGCACCAATCCTTCTTCCTTAAATGCACAACTGGTCCTGGATAGTACCATAGCCTTTGCTAAGGGTAATACCATTGACGTAAAATTAAATAATAATACCAGCTCTGAAAATGAGACTAAATTGTTAGCATCAACCAATAAAGCAGCTTCCCAAATCGTCAATACCGTATTGGTTAAGGGTATTCAATATAAATTATTGGTTTACGATAGTAACGGAAATTTTGTTGTCGAAAAAAATTACACCTACGGCAATGAGGCTCAAACACCAGGTGTACCCCTAGATGCTGGTAAAACCTATACTTTTGTCGTTTATTCCATCAATAGCACCACGACCGCTCCTACAACAAGTAATCAAGCTAATCTGTCAACCGCAACTATTGCCAATGTAAGTGCAGATCTGATGTACTTTAAAAATACGATTAAGCTAAATTGGGGAAACAATAACCTGAATGTTATATTAAAGCATCAGTTCAGTCAGGTTACCACGGTTCTACACATGGATCCCAATATGACAGGTAATATTAACGCCATCATTGCCGCCGTTGCCAAACCAACCAGGACAGGTGCAAATCTGAGGCTTGCCGATGGTTCCATTACCTATAATACCGTAAACACGGCAGGTGCCAATATCATCTTCCCTAGCTTGGGAACTGGAGTGCGTCAAGTCACAAGTAGCCCCACTTTATTGATCAATCCTGTTGAAAACGCAGGTACTATAAATTTGGGCAGCATTACGATAGACGGTGAGACAAAGATCAATTTTCCCATAAGTGGTTTGAAAATAAAACCAGGAAGTCGTTATACATTAGATCTTACATTCAAAACCTGCACACAAGATGTAGCGGGTGCAGATGGTTTGGACTGGAATTATCCAGAAGTTATCCTGGGTGGTAAAAAGGGGACTATGATTGATAATGTTTTCTATGTGAATGGGACAACAATAAGTAAAACCATTACTGCGCCAGGGGCAGATTATGGATTTGTATTTGACATTGTTGATATGGACAATGCTTTTAACATGGAAGTGAATGGTGTTAAGTTAGCGACTCAAGAAATACAGTTTCAAAAAGTTGGGGGATCCTCAATCCAGAACATCAAATTTGCTGACGGAAGTATTTATGAAGGTGTCAATGCAGCTGGAGGATCAAATATAGGAGCTATCTATAATTTACAGGGCACCACATTAAAGCCCTTAGTAAAAGTTGTTATCAGTAGAACAGGGGTAGTAACGATGTTTGGGAGCAAAACTTCTGGAGGTACTTTATATCCATTGGTATTAACGAATGGCAATACATTTAATACTTTTCCATGGAATAGTAGTATTGTTGGTACAAATACAGTTAAAATAACACAACTAGTGGACGGAAGAACCGTATTAAAAGGATATGGATCTGGAAAGAAAAAGATCAGCTGTTCTACAGGGGGTTAATCATTTTCTATGACAGAATATAAAAAAGGCTTTTTCATTTAAAATGAAAAAGCCTTTTTTATTATAGAATGATCAGATTAGCCTGTTGCTATAATATTATTTTGATTATTAATATGATCCACTAAAGTTGGATTTAAGATCGGGCATGTTTGTAACAGTTCTCGAATAGGATATTTTGCAACAACATTTTCCAAAGCTGTCAAATGGCGCTCATGGTGCAAATCCGTACCTACAAAATCGTACATCCCAGATTTGATCATCGTTAAAGCCGCAGATTTAACTTCTACACCATAATAACGGCTTATAGATAATAAGTTCAATTGTAATAAACAACCTGCATCTTTAATCTGTTTATAGACATTAAAATTATAATGATAATAATTATAACGCTCTGGATGAGCAAGAATAGGTTGATAACCTAAATTCTGAATATCCAAAATCGTTTGAAATAATGCTTTAGATTCTTGAAGATAAGACATCTCAATTAATACATAACCTCCAGGCATCACACAAAGCTCGTTATTCTGCACTAATCTTTCTAAATTATCATCAATCATATGCTCAGCTGCAGCAAAGAGAGTTGTCGCATCGGTTCTTTCATTTAACTCTTTTTGTAGCTTCTCTTTGGTTTGTTGAATAATCTGACGATTATTAGGATACATACCATCCATAATATGTGGTGTACAGATAAACTTATCAAAGCCCATCCGATTCAATCCTTTCAATAGATCAATAGACTGTTCTATTGATTGGCTACCATCATCAATACCAGGTAAGATATGATTGTGCATATCGACTTCTAAAAAAGCCAATTTGCCTAGTACTCTCAATTTAGAATCTTTCGGCTTACCTTTAAATATATTTGAAAAAAAACCCATTCTTGTTCATTTATTATTATCCATCCCCAAACCTTTAGATATAACGTGAAAACAGCACAGAATGCCACAATTTTTCACATTTACTTGCAATAACCAAGTAACAATTCTCTTACTTTTTATTTGAATCGTTTATTGGTGTTTAATACATCTAATAGTTAAAACATCTATAACAAGAACGATACCAAAAAAGCCAACTCGATTGAGTTGGCCTTCAATATTTGTAGCTAAAATCTTACTTCCTTGAAAATAAAGTAAAAAACTTTTTCAAATCTTTCTTCCAGCGAGACTCTTTTTTATCTTGATCTCCATAACCGTAGCCATAACCATAACCGTAACCATAGCCTCTTGCAAAATCCACGTCATTAATCACCATAGCCATATTCTTCAACTTACCCTCTTCGTACAATTCTTTCGGAACATTCAACAGGCGTTTATCAAGGTAATTCGCACGAGAGACATAGATCGTCAAATCCGCATTATGAGCAATCAATAGCGTATCTGTTACCAGACTTACGGGTGCGGTATCGACCAATACATAATCATAATGCTGACGCCCATATTCGACCACATCATCAAAATGACCATTCATCAGCAACTCTGCTGGATTAGGGGCAATGTAACCCGAATAGATGATATCAAAATTATAATTACCCGGTTTTTTAATGATCGTATTGTCAATATCCATATCGGGGTTGATCAGATATTGGGTAATTCCCACATTAGTATGTTGTAAATGAGATAATCCAAGATAATCCAATACTTTAGGGCTACGAATATCTGCCCCAATCAAAAGTACTTTTTTACCCGACATACTTAATATCTTAGCCAAATTAGTCGTCACAAACGATTTACCTTCTCCTGATGTTGTTGACGTAACAAAGATCACTTTCGATTCATTCTTTTTAACTCCTAACATAAAGGACATATTAGTCCTCAAGATACGGAAAGCCTCTGCAAGAGAAGAGCGATCATTATCTTGAATAATTGGATGCTCTGAGCTTGGCACTTCTCCTAATATAGGTGCATTCAATGCATCCTCGATATCTTTACGTGAGTGAACCTTATTATCCAACAAGAATTTCAGATAAATAATAGCAAAAGGGATAAGTAGTCCCAGTATCAGTGCTCCTAATAAAACAATACTTCTTTTAGGTGACACTGGAATATTCGAACCATAGGCCGTATCAATCACCTTTAAATTATCTGGTGTTGCTGCTGATTTGATTTCGTTTTCTTCCCGCTTTTGCAGCAATAGGAGATATAAGGATTCAACAATCTGTTGTTGTCGAGAAATCTGCTTAAAACCTTGTTCTTGATTTGGAATCCGATTAATTTTACCTTGAATTTCGTTTGATTTTCCCTGCATACTATTTAATGCCATCTCCGTTACTTTACGGTAATTTTCAAAAGATTGACGAATATTGCGATTACTTTCTTCAATACTTTCATTCAAGGCAATCACTGCAGGGTTTTCATTGGATGCTGATTTCAACAGATCATCACGTTCTAACACTAATTTATTATAAGTCTCAATAGAGGCTGTAATAGAAGCATCTTCTAAACCAATATTGGATGGTATCAAACCATTCTTTCCTTCTTTTTTTAAGAAGCTATTCATGTGGTTTACCAATTCCAATTGTGTTTTATACTCTAAAACCTTTTTATCATTATCTGTTGCCGAACTTAAATAAGTACCAGCTTCCGCTCCCATATCTACCATGGAATTCGAAGATTTATAATCAGCAACCTTTTGATCTGCACCTGATAAGTCTTTGCTAATCAGCATAAGACGATTATTAATAAAATCGGACGTCGCACGTGTCATTCTCATCTTATCATTCGTAACATCTTCATTGTAAACACCTACTAAAGAGTTTAAAATTAATTCTGCTTTCTCTTTTGTAGGAGAAACCATACTAAAATTCACAATATAAGATTGTTTTTCTTTATTCGGTGTAATATTTATTGAAGATAAAAGATCGTCAATGACAATATTTTTAGGCCGAATAATCACATCAAATTTATTTCCTTCAATTAATTTTACGCTTGTGTTTCGACGAAATACAAAATCCTTTCCTGCTATTTTAATTGGAGTTCCAAAACTACATTCTCTTTTTGTTCCAGATGACACATCCGTAACAGACAATTTATTTCCATCTAGAACAGTTATTGATAAGCTGAAGTTAATGCTATCCTGATTCGTTATTGGAGTAATATTGAAAGGAGATTTTTTTGCTACTGTTTCAGTAGTTTTCAAATTTCCCTTATTAAAATATGTGATGTATAGTTGATTCTTATCGATCACCTTACGCATCAACCGTCTAGAACCAAAAACATCTATTTGATCAGAAACAAAAGCTGGCGTACCACTAATTCCAGTTAAACCAGCTAATTCGGTCAATCCTGCTAATTCACCAGTACCTGACTTTTCATCTTTCAATAAGATTTTGGCATTAACACTATAATTTTTCTGTGCATAACGCAAATAGAAAAAGCCAGCAACAAGTGCAATTATGACACTTAAAACAAACCATTTCCAGTAATAGGCATATTGTTCAAAAAGCTGTCGAAGGTTAATTGACTCTTCGTTTTCTTCTTTAATTTGAATATTATTAGTTTTCTCCATTATATGTGTTAACGTGTCAGTACTGAAATTACGGTAATAAGAAGCCCTGCAATCGAAATTATAATATTTGTATTTGCTCCTAATTTAGAATTATTAATCTGAGATTTATTAGGTTCAATATATACCACATCATTTTGTGCTAAATAATAAAAAGGCGAATTCAGAACATCCTGTTTTGTTAAATCTAACCGATTGATAGTTTTCGTACCATTTACTTCTCTAATTACAACAACATTACTTCTTACTCCTCGAATGGTCATATCACCAGCCATTCCTAAAGCCTCTAAAATAGAAACTCGTTCAGTTGGCATAATAAATGACCCTGGACGTGCCACTTCTCCTAAAACTGATATTCTAAAATTATTAAAGTTCATATTTACACCAGGTTCATTAATATAAGTGCTTAATCTTTTTCGGAGAACTTCAATAGCTTCTAAACGAGTTAACCCTCCTATATGAACTTTGCCTAACATTGGGAAAATTATATCACCATCATTGTCAACAGTATATGTTGGTCTCAAAGCTAGATCTGTTTGTTGCGTCATATTACTGTTGGACATAGCACTTGTCAAATTGAATGGGGCAGTCACTTTGGGATCAGCAGCTGTTACAGATATCGTGAGAATATCATCGGGTTGGATTTTAGGAACAGACTGTTGATAAACGGTATTAATTATTGAAGAATCAGGTTGAAAATAGACCATATTTTTCCTACTTCCACATGAGCTCATTGACAGAATGACTCCTAGGATTAGAAAAACATTCAAAATTCGAAAATGGATGTTATTCATTATTATATTTTTTTATATCAAAAACTATTCAATTAATGGAATTTCACTCTTTTAAGCTGAATTAATAACAAAAAAATTATTTAGGCTTTCTGAAATAGAGTAAATTTCATCACATCTATGTCAAACACCGATAGATCAAATACCGAGCCACTTTCAATCTTTAAATGACAGAAACTAATACAATTTTTTCAAAAAAGCATAAATAGTAACCTATTTCTTTAAGGTATTTTGAATACTATCTGTGATTCTAGTTCGCTCATCTTCGGACAAATTAGATCCAGAAGGTAAACATAATCCATTTTCAAATAATTTCTCAGCAATTTTACCTCCATAATAAGGTGCACCTTCAAAAACAGGCTGCAGATGCATTGGTTTCCATAATGGACGGGATTCGATATTTTCAGCTAAAAGAGCCAATCTTAGATCTTCTCTAGTTATTCCAATCTTTGCTGCGTCAATCGTTATTGCAGATAGCCAATGATTGGAATAATAATCTGCATTTGGAGCTACAAAAACATCAATACCCTCCACATTTTTAAACAAGTCAACGTAAAAATCACACATTTTACGACGAGCATCCACACGCGATTTTAACACTTCCATTTGTCCACGACCAATTCCTGCACAGATGTTGGACATACGGTAATTATAGCCAATATGTGAGTGTTGATAATGAGGGGCATCATCGCGAGCTTGCGTTGATAAAAAAACTGCTTTTTCTTTATCCTCTTCAGAATGGCAGACTAATGCACCCCCTCCTGATGTTGTGATAATTTTATTTCCATTAAAACTTAATACACCGAATCTTCCAAAAGTACCACAAGATTTTCCTTTGTATGTAGAACCTAATGCTTCTGCTGCATCTTCAATAACAGGGATATCATATCGATTTGCAACAGCCATTACCTCATCTACTTTGAATGGCATTCCGTACAAATGTACAGCGATAATAGCTTTTGGTTTTTTTCCTTTAGAGATTCTATCTTTAATACCATCTTCCAAAGCAACGGGACACAAGTTCCAAGTATCTTTTTCAGAATCTATAAAAACTGGTGTGGCACCTTGATAGGCAATGGGATTTGCCGATGCAGAGAAAGTCATGGACTGACAAATTACCTCATCACCAGCTCTTACACCACATTCTATTAAAGCCAGATGTAGTGCTGCAGTGC
The DNA here is from genome assembly GCF_021442025.1 of Sphingobacterium sp. SRCM116780. Taxonomy (NCBI): domain Bacteria; kingdom Pseudomonadati; phylum Bacteroidota; class Sphingobacteriia; order Sphingobacteriales; family Sphingobacteriaceae; genus Sphingobacterium; species Sphingobacterium sp. SRCM116780. Next base: position 3,948,861 of record NZ_CP090446.1, on the reverse strand, counting down.
CAGCTGAAAGTGCTGCTACTTGTACATTTTCATTTAAAAATGTTGCGAGATCTTGTTCGAGTCCATTTACATTAGGACCTAGTGGTGCTACCCAATTTGCATCAAATGCTTCATGGATGTACTTCAACTCTCCTCCTCCCATATGTGGCGAAGATAGCCATATTTTATTTTTCATGATAGTTGTATGTTTATTCAAAAAACATTTAATACTGATATTCAAATAGTTGAAAAATCAACTCTAAACTTAGTCATTAATGCAAATTTCCAATTATTAAGAACATAAATTAAATTATTTGAGGAATTTCAGTAATCACCGTTGCTCTTCCATTTATTCTAAATATGTCAATATTTTATATAAGCTTATAAATCAAAATATTTTCTTAGCAGGATTTCCAAAATAGGTTCCCTCCTTTTTTATAGATTTAATTACAACAGACCCAGCTCCAATTCTTGAATTTGATGCAATTTTAATACCTGGTAAAATTGTAGCACCAGTACCAATAAACACATTGTCACCAATGACAACCCCGCCTCCGAGATCAACATGTGGCATAATACTGACGTAATCGCCAACGATGACATCATGACCAATTTGTGTGCCTAAATTCACAAAACTACCTTTTCCAATTTGCACATCACATGATACAATCACTTTAGGAAATAAGACAACGCCTACCCCTATTTGAGACCTTAATCCAATCATAACAGATTCGTGAATATAAGATGAAATCGTAACCCCTGGGATTAATTCAAGTTTTTTATAAACTTCTTGCTTAAATTTACAGTCCATAATACCAATCAATATCAATCCTGAAATTCGTTCATCATTAAGATTTCCTAAGACTTTTTTTTCGCATCCATAATGGTCTAATGCATTCAAATTATCATCCCAAAACCCGCAAACTTCAAAGGATGTCGTACTGTCTTCAGTAATCCATGAATCTACTTCTCGAGCCAAACCGCCGGCACCAATAATGGTAACAGTTGTTTTATTGTATTGAATATCCGCCATCAACTTTGAAATTTTGACCAGTAACCCACTTCGACTGATCGGATAGTAAAAACGTTAACATACCAACAACATCATCCACTTCTCCTACACCAAGAGGATGCATTTCTTTTATTTGCTTCACATTATCCGCATCAACCTGTTCAAATAATAATTGAGTAAGCGGTGTATTGACTATTCCTGGCGATACTGCATTAACTCTAATCTTTCTCTTGGATAGCTCTAAAGCAAGAGATTTCACTAAACCTAAAATTGCTGATTTAGAGGCACAATATCCGATTTTACCAGGTTGTCCTAACTCTCCCATTACAGAAGACAATAATATAAAGCTAGCTTGATCAACACTATGTTTCTTCTTTGAAAGAAAACGTAACAATTCAATTGCCGAGAAAACATTTAACTGAAAGATCTTTTCTACTTTTTGTGGATTATAAAGTGTAATTGGTAACGTTTCTTCGATACCCGCACAATGTATAAACCCAGAAAATTTAATATCAGAAAACTTACTTTTAAATAAATTCTCAATCTCATCAATCTGGTATAAGTCAAATGTAATGAATCTAAAATTTGGGTGTCTTTGTAAAGATTCCACTTTAGTCGCATCTCTACCTATACCATAAACAATATTGTTAGAATTTTTTACCAATTCTTCAACAACTCCTTTTCCAATTCCAGATGTTGCACCAGTTACAAGAATGTTGCGATTTAATTCTTGCATGCGATTAAGAAAAATGTTGAACTCCAATTTTATCTACCAAAGATTGAACAGTAGTCAGTTCTTTAATGTCTTCTGCTGTTAACGTTTTCCCAAACTCATTAGAAACAACTCCGATTAATAACATTGCTGTCATTGAATCCCACTCATCTAATTCTTTCAGATTAGATGCTAATGTTAAGGGATTCTGTAATTCCAAATCTTCTACTAATAATTCCAAAAAAATTTCCGCTTTCATATTTTCTAAATTTTATATGTTTGTATCAATTTCAATCACCCCTCCTGCCCAAGATAATCCCACACCAAAGCCGACAATCATCACTTTAGCTTTTCCATTCCATGATGCCTTTTGAGCTAATCTCTTTAATGCAATAGGAATGGTATTGGAGACAGTATTACCACCATCTTCAAGATCAATATAAAATTTATCCTTTTCTGCTTTTACACGTTTTCTTAAAAATTCCAACATAAAAGCATTTGCTTGGTGAAACACTAGATAATCCAAATCATCAATCCGCAAATCATTCTTTTCCAATACTTTACTTGTGAAATTTGGTATATTTTCAGCTGTAAAGTTAAAAATTTCAGGTCCATTCATATAAAGATGGTTATCCGTATAATGATTATTACTTCCATAAGTTAATAAAGTAGCATCCACATTAGTCGCATATTTACCCGCACCATTCTTGATGATTAATTTTTCTGCCCCACTTCCATCTGTACCAAACGAAAATTTTTTCAAACCATCGATTGTATCTTTTGATATTAATGTGGCCGTTGCACCATCGCCAAAAATAGCTCTATTTGATTTATCGTCTGGATGCAAATATTTAGAATAAGTTTCTGCCGTCACAAGAAGAACATGTTCACTTTGCCCACTCTCGATCAAAGCTTTAGCTAAACTTACACCATAAACATATCCTGAACACCCTAAATTATAATCAAAAGCACCAACATTAGTTGGTAATCCCAGCCTTTCCTGCAAAATACATGCCGTAGTTGGTAAAAAGTACTCTGGACTTTGTGTACAATAAATCACATAGTCAATTTGATCCTTTTCGATCTTAGCGAAAAGCTTATAACACGCCTTTACAGCTAAATCTAATGCTGTTTCCTCTTCGGACACCCAATATCGATTCTTTATACCAACCTTCTTTTCAAATTTATCAAAATCATAATCTGGAAATTTCGCTAAAAGATCCTTATTACTAACTTTGTTAGTTGGTAAGTAAAACTCTATTCCTTTAATTGATGCTCCCATTTTATTTATTTCCTTTAAATGCTTCTGCAGTAACTACGCCTTCGGCAGAAATACCTTCTCGTTTTACCACTTTTACTATAGTCAAATATAATATTTTTGTATCTATAATTATTGAAAGATTATCCACATACCAAACATCGAAATCAAATTTTTGTTTCCATGAAATGGCATTCCTTCCATTAACCTGTGCCCATCCAGTAATACCAGGTCTTACTTCATGGCGTCGTGCTTGGGTTGAATTGTACAAGGGAAGATATTCCGGTAATAGAGGGCGTGGGCCAATTAAAGACATATCACCTTTCAAGACATTAATCAATTGAGGTATCTCATCTAGGGACGTTTTACGTACAAAAGCCCCAATTGAAGTCAGGCGGTCCGCGTCTGGAAGCAAATTGTTATCATTATCCTTCTTATCATTCATGGTCTTAAATTTGATGATCTTAAAGATTGTTTCATTCAACCCTGGACGCGCTTGTAAAAAGAAAGGTTTACCTTGATTGGCGAAGTACAATCCAATTGTAACGACAATAAAAATTGGCGACAAAACCAATAAGCCAACAAAAGCTATAAAAAAATCGAAAAAGCGTTTAAAAAAAATTTTATACATGATTTAATTTTTCTCTAATTAATTGATAAGACCGACTTACCGTATATTCTGTAAGTAATAACTTCTCAGCATTATTGCCAAGGAGCTTTAAATAATCCTCATCTAATAATTGATTGATTGCAACGTCCATCTCTTCTATATTTCCTGAATGAACTTTAAAGCCACAATTCCTCTGTTCAATTATATCCCCAATATCGGTATTTGGATCAGTTGCCGCAATAACGGGCATTTTCATCTCTAAATAAGACAATAAACGCGATGGGAAATTTGGTATCTGAAAATTCCTATCTAAAAAAATCAAACCAACATCACAAGATGCTAACAATTTATCATAATCTTGTTTTGGTAATTTTTGCAATAATTTAGCATTTCCGGGCTGGTATTCATCAAACCATTTTTTCATTTTTGCAAACTCAGTACCATCGCCAACAATTAAAAAGAAGATATTATCATATTTTATTTCCTTAATAGTTTGCAACAGAAAATCCAATCCTTGCGGTTTTCCTAAATTCCCTCCATAAACAAAAACTTTTTTCCATATAGGTATACCATACTTTTTACGTATCTCATTCTTCTCTTCAGTTGAATATGAAAATGAAATAGGTTCTATAGTATTTGGATTAACCTCCACTTTAGAAGCATCTATAGTTGGATTATGCTTGAGGACAAAAGCAACATTGGCAGGAGACATACAGCCAATAAAATCTGAAATTTCATATAACTTTTTCTCTTTTTTAAGAAATTGAGAATGAATCAATCCCCCTTTTTTCAACATCTTCATATCAACAGCATTTTGTGGAAAGATATCCTTCAGTAGTAGATAACTATAAGCAGCATCTTTTGCTTTAATAAACTGAATTACTTTTCCAAAAGTAATAGGAGGAGTCGAATATAAAATTAGGTCAAATTTCTTATTACTAAGATACTTCTTTATAGCAAAAAGGTATTGGTATTCGATTGCTATCGTACCAATACCTTTTTCAATAATATTAGTTTTTTGAATATTAAAAGTCTTAACTTCAAGAATAGATATTCCTTCTTTCTGCTTAAAATTAGTTGCTATTCCTTTACGACGTTCAACAGGAGTTACTATGGTAACATCATGTCCTTCATCTCGAAACTTTCGTAATAAATCTTGATAAATTCCTCTTTCTTCAACAGAATTTATCTCCACCAACGTTAAAAAAATAATATTCTTTCTCATACCTAAATTTCTTCAGACCATACAGTCCTCTTAATATAATCCGTATAGGAAATAATAATCCGAACCACTTTTTGAGAAACATTAGGCATAGAATAATCAGCCACAGATCTAAAATTTCTATGGGTTCCCACCTCTTGCTGTAACACTTGGGTTAAGCCTTGCAAAATGCGTTCTGGGGATAACCCTACCATCATAACAGAAGCCTCTTCCATTGCCTCAGGTCGTTCATGTGCTTGACGAATGTTCAAAGCTCGGAAATTCAAGATAGAAGATTCTTCAGAAATCGTTCCTGAATCGGATAATACGGCATAAGCATCTTTTTGTAGCGCATTGTAATCATGAAAACCCAAAGGTTTCAGAAATTGAATTTCTGAACGCATTTCAATTTGCATTTTATCGATCATGTTCTGTGTACGTGGGTGAGTAGATACGATGATCGGATATTGGTATTTTTCAGCAATCGCATTTAGAGAGGTCATTAATCCTCGAAAATTTTTTTCCGAATTAATATTCTCTTCTCGGTGTGAAGAAATAACAAAAAACTTTCCTTTTTCTAGGTTCAATTTTTCTAATACTTTTGAAGCATTGATCTCTGGTAAATAATGATTCAAGACTTCAAACATTGGCGAGCCTGTTTTGATAATTCGATCTGCCGGCAACCCCTCTCGCAATAAATATTCACGCGCGATATCAGAATATGTTAAATTGATATCTGAAGTATGATCGACAATCTTGCGATTGGTTTCTTCTGGAACACGCTGGTCAAAACATCTATTACCAGCTTCCATATGAAAAATTGGAATATGACGTTTTTTTGCAGGAATTGCACATAAACATGAATTGGTATCTCCTAGTACCAAGAAGGCATCTGGTTTCAATTTTTCCAATAAGGGGTCTATTTTAATCAAAATATTTCCAACAGTTTCTGTCGCTGTCTTACCTGCCGCCTCTAAAAAATAATCTGGTTTACGTAAACCTAGATCCTCGAAAAAGATTTGATTTAATTCGTAATCGTAATTTTGACCTGTATGGACAATAACATGTTCGATTGCTTCGGAAGCATCTAAAGCTGTTAATACCCGTGATAATCTGATAATTTCTGGTCGTGTACCCACGACTGTCATTACTTTTAATTTTTTCATTTTATGTTTAACGATTAGACAGTTTCAAAATAAGTATCTGCATCTTCTGGATTAAATGGTTCGTTAATCCAGAAGATCGTATAAAGTTCTTCCTCTCCTATATTTTTGATATTATGAGTATACCAAATCGGCATATCCACATAAGCAGGTTCATCACCATTTAAATAAAAATCCAATACTTCATCAGTGCCGATTTTTCTTAGTTGAATCAGTGCCTTTCCTTTTATTACAGCAAATCGCTCAATCTTACGCGTGTGATAATGATTTCCCCGTGTAATTCCCTGTACAGTAGTAGAAAAAGAACATTGGCCACCAATACCCAAACGAATAACCTCAACAAATGCTCCTCTAGGGTCTATATGCTGTGTGAACTTTACTGGAAAATGTATACTATGATCGATATAAGCACGATAGGTGTTAAATAAATTATGTTCAAAAGAATTATTGATTATAGGAATCTCACCACCATCAAAATATTTTGTTTTATAATCATTTAGCAATGTTAAAACTTCAGAAACCTTTTTAGTAGACGTAGCTTCTATAAATAATTCCGGAATACTCACGTTAGATCGAATCGCTTGAATAATCTGATCAACAAGTTCCTGTACATAAATAAGCTTTACTTCTCCATCATTAGCTATTGCCGGTGTTTCACCATGTGTTAATTGATAACAGAATGTAGCAACAAAAGAATTATAGAAAGGTTTACCAAAAGCACCGAATACATTAGGAATAATTAAACCCGTTGCCTTTCCTCCATGATCATTTGCCCAATTAACAATCGCTTGTCGACCTTCTTTTTTAGATTTCCCATATAAATTGTCACGTTCTTCTTGAGTCGAAGATGAAATTAATACATGTGTCTGCGAATTAGTCCTTTTTAAGGCATCAATTAACTTTTCAGCCAGTGCAATATTTGTATCATAAATTACTTGTTCTGATTCATGGCGATTCATAGCTGCCAAATGTACTATTACATCACATTTTGCAACAAAAGCGTCCAACTCTTGAATATTTTCAAAGAAGTCCTTTCTAAAATCAATTCTTTCAAATTCTTCTGGATACAATCCTAAAGTATTGAATAAATGTTTACCGACAAAACCATTTTGGCCTGTAATTCCAATTTTTATCATTTTCTATTTATAAAATAATCCAAGGGATAAGTGTAATCATCTTTAGGTGCATTTTCTATCCCATAATCTGAAAAAACCAATAATTCTGAATTTTCTTCTAATGCTTGAAAAGCTGTTGCATAGCCTGTAGATAAATGTAACACCTGATTTTCATCGGTTTTCAAGACCAAGCGTTCAACAGATAAATCTGCAGCGGCTGTCTCCCAATTATCAATTTTCACAATATCAATCACAAAAGAACCTGAAAGCAAGTAAAACCAACGTTGTTCAATGCGATGTGCCCTCCACCCTCTAACAAGTGTTAAGTCTACATTTTTGATGATATAAAATCTTTTGACCAAAGACATATCAAAATCATTCACGAAACGAATTTGACCTCTTGTATCCTTAGCGATTCCCCCAGTTATAAAATTTATCATTCTATTTTTAATATAAAAGCTTTAAAACTAATATGGATATTGTATAACGTCTTCACCAAATACTTCTTTCTTAATTAAGGGTAAGGTCGAAATTAATTTTTTTAAACCCTCCACACCTTGTTGTTCCGTATTATGAGAATGATAATCTTCAATTTTCGAAACATCTTGCTCTCCTTCAGAAAAATACTTCGCATAATTCAAGTCTCTATTATCTGCAGGAACACGATAGAAATCTCCCATATCCTCTGCTTTCATCATTTCTTCACGGGTACAAAGCGTTTCATACAGTTTTTCTCCATGGCGAGTTCCAATAATTTTCACGGGCACTTCTTTTCCCGTCAATTCAATTAAAGCTTTTGCTAAATCGCCAATAGAACCAGCGGGGGCTTTATTGACAAATAAATCTCCAGGGTTAGCATGTTCGAAGGCAAATAAAACCAAATCAACAGCATCTTCTAAAGACATGAAAAAGCGGGACATATTTGGATCCGTTATCGTGATCGGCTCTCCCTTTTGAATCTGATTTAAGAACAATGGAATTACGGATCCTCTTGAGGCCATTACATTACCATAACGGGTCAGGCAAACGACGGTATCTGTCAAATTACGAGCTTCAGCTACTGCTACTTTCTCCATCATTGCTTTTGAGATTCCCATCGCATTAATGGGATAAGCGGCCTTATCTGTGGATAGACAAATCACTTTTTTCACACCATTTGAAGCTGCAGCACGAATAACATTTTGTGTACCTTCTACGTTAGTTTTAACCGCTTGCATCGGAAAAAACTCGCATGAAGGAACTTGTTTTAACGCAGCGGCATGAAAAACATAATCCACTCCTCTTGTAGCTGGTTCTACTGAAGAATAATCACGTACATCTCCGATATAATATTTGATCTTATCGTTTTTATAAAGGTTGCGCATATCATCTTGCTTTTTCTCATCACGTGAGAAAATGCGAATTTCCTTAAAATGATCCGTTTGCAAAAAACGATTTAACACAGCTGTTCCAAATGAACCAGTGCCTCCTGTAATTAATAAAATTTTATCTTTAATTTTCATAACCAAATTTTTTCTAATTTTTTAACGATACTTTCCATCGAATAATTTTCCAATGCATACTTTTCTGCATTGACAGATAGTGAATTTCTCATTGCATCATTATGTAACAACACTTCAACTGATTTTGTAAGACTATCTATGTCTTTAGGAGGAATTACAAGACCTCGATTTTCACCTAACATTTCTGGAATTGCCCCAACAGACGTAGCAATTATAGCACAACCCAGTGCCATACCCTCTATAATTACATTTGGAAAACCTTCAGTATAAGATGGTAAAATCAACATCTTGGACTCAATCATCATTTTATAAACCTGATCTTTCGTTAAAGCCCCGTGGAATGTAACTTTATCTTTGGAGTTATATATTTGTTCTAATTCACTCCTTACACCTTCTTCAAAAGGTCCGACGATGTAAGTCTCACAATTAGGTTTAATTGCTTCCAAAGCATTAAAAAGTTCAAAAATACCTTTCTTACGTGTAACGTGTCCAACGAATAATAGATTGTCATTTTCTTCTTTAGTATACTTGTCCTTAAAAATCATAAGTTCAGGGGAAATCGGATTCCCAATTAATGAAATATTATCGCCATATCTCATCAATGTAGATAAACTTCGAGCATCTAATACAATTACATGATTAGCAACACGATTGATCGTTCGTAGAAGTTTCCATTCCCAATTTTTTTGCTTCTCCAAATCAGGAATACGACCAAATCTATAATGAATAACGGTTCGAATACCAAAAATCTTACATATCAATACAAACACCAAATCTTTACATAAACCTAAAGAAGCACTTGAAGTAATATGACATATATTTGGATTTTTTAGAATATTAAAAAGAAACTTAACAAAAAATATAATAAAATTCAAAATACCATACAATATCCTTGAGAAGATTGAAACAGATGTAATGCTACGAAACTTCATAGAACTATTTAAATGTAACAGTTTATATTCTGGATTTGAATATTCATTAAAATAGTTTAAAATATTAACTGTCCAACTTGCAATTCCCCCAATTGGTGGGGGTAATGGTGATATTAATAATATCTTTTTCATTAATTGACCAGTTTACATTTAATTACTTCCATATCAACATATGAGACTTTACCTGATATCAAGTTATTCATCAATATATTTGTTGCGTTATCTCCATTTTTATTTTTATACAATTTTAACCAAAACTCTTCTTCTAATGCTGAGAATAAAGCCTCGCCTCTTATACTAGAGTATAATGATTGATTTTTTCGGTAAACTAAAGAATAATCAGAACCAGGATTTGAAGGTACTATAGCCCAAGAAGGAGTTCCTTTTAATATTAAGTTTTGTTGAACAGAGGAATATGCATTTTGCACGTCACAATAATTCCACAAACCAATTCCAGAAGCATTTAATTGCGTAGCTTTCCAGCCTAGTCTTAAATAATTAACAGGAGATTGATCTCTTGATCTTCCAAATCTTGTTTCATAAATCCAGGTCTTATTTCCACTTAGTGCCCGACGAGATATTTTTGAACTCTCAAGTTGACCTGCTCCTGTATGTAATTGTCCATATTTAACCAATTCCATATTGCTTAATGCAATATTATTTTCTGCTGTTGAAAAAAAATCACTTTTTATACCTTGTGATTTACTAAAATTGATGATATCATTTAGTTTCTTAATATTATCACCTTTAGGCTCATCTATTGGATAAAGGAGAATCTGATCCTGTCGAATCCCTAGTCCATTCATTTCCGTAGTCAAATTTCGAATCCATTTGCTATAGCTTGCAAACCAATCAGTGGAACAAAAACTATTTGATTTCGCTTGAAATCCACCAAAATATATGATGTAATACTTGAATTTCTTTTCGGATCCTTTTAAATATTTAATCAAGGAATTAGGTTTTGAGACATCGCTGACATGAGGTAATACATAAGGAGGAATTAACAAAACGTCTACGCCTAAAGCTTGAAGATTTTCCATCTCGTTACTAGCTCCTTTTAACATAAAGTTGTAATCAAAATATGCCCACACATTTAAATTTAAGTTACGAGCAAATGTTTTATCACTAACTATGGCTGTATTATCAATTGTGTAAGATACTTTGTCTGTTTTAATTGTAATACTAAACCTTTGTTTCCCTTCTATTTTCCCTTTTAAGCGAATCAAAAAATATTTAGAGGAATTAGGAACCGTCTTGTCCATTTGATAATTGGATCCAATAGGTAAGACCGGATCAATGATATTTGTCCCCTTATAATTTTTGACAAGCGGTAATTCCGAGACTGAAACGTCCAATTGGCTATTACTATTTTGGATTGATTGAATTATAGATCCTTCGAATTTATCAATTCGTACGATTCTATAATTAATACCATTTTTATTCACTGGGATAAATTCACTATTATCATTTACCAACTGAGCAGGATCTGTTTCCCATGGATAAAACCATACTGATTTTTCTTGAGCCGCCGCCCCACACCAATTTATAATAAAAAAAAATATAGCAAAAACGTAGTGTTTAATTTTCATTAGTTCTTCAAATTTAATAAATCCTTATGTTGCGTCAATTCTTCATCTGTAAATCTAGGCTTCAGTTTCCGTGCTGGTACACCCCCATAAACAGCATATTCTTCTGTGCTTTTTGCAACGACACTTCCTGCTGCAATAATTGTTCCTTTCCTAATCGTTACACCTTTTAAGATTGTTACATTCGTACCAACCCATACATCGTCCTCAATAAATACATCTTGGTCATCTGTTTCCAGTTTGTCTGCATTTACATAATCAAACATATATTTACCAACAATATGTGAACCATGATTTCCTCCTCTAATGGTAACATTCGGTCCAAACATAACTTTGTTACCTATATATATGTGATTAATCGAAGCAAAAAAATATGCTCGATCTCCTATAAAAACATCATTACCAATGCTGATATTTTTATAGTTAAAGGTAGAGTTTAAGGGGAAAAATAACACATTCTTCCCACATTTTTTAAACATGACTTTAAAAACAACCATGAACAAACGATGGAATATTTTCCTAAGTAATAGGATTAAATTTGCGACTAATTTCATTTCTTAAGTATTTAAAAATAATATAAGTACATAATAAAACTGAATAACAGATAAAGCCATATATTAAATTAAGTTTTATATTTATCACAATAAAAGCAAAAGCAATAAATACTGATTCAACAATTAAATTAAATCGTCCTATTTTTAATATTTTATTTAAAACCATTTCGCTGAATACGGATCTTAACACAATAATCAAGACCAATGAATAGATAGATAAAATAATACTATCAAATAAATATAAAGACAAATATGTCAAAAGTAGACTCACTAGAAGGCTTGTGAAGTTAATAATAAAAATTGTTTTTTGCCTATTTAGAACTTTATACATTGTGTTAAATAGAATTTGAAATTTACCCTCGAATATACATATGGGTAGCATCAGGCTTAAATACTTAACACTGTCAAAATAGTTAGGAACATAATGTTGAACAAATACAACCAACGGATAATAAAATATAATAAAAGAAGCAAATAGAATAGTTAAATTATTATCAATCCAATAATAGATCTGCTTTCTGTTCTCCTCATTCATTCTTCTTAATAAAGGAAATAAAACGATTCCGATTTGAGAAACAAAAATGATAAAAAGAAAAACCAAAGAAATTGAAAAGGACAATTTACTAAAAGCAATGATACCATATTTATGTTCTGTAAGCAATCTATTGCTTCCTATAATAAGTGTACTCAAAACGTTGGAGAACATAAGTGGTATTCCAATTAGGGCATACTTACTAAGTACTTGAATGGTTTTGAATTTAAAAACAAATAAGGCTTTGAGTTCAATAATGGGATAGACAAAATAAACTAAATAAAATATGGATAATAATTTTCCAATTATATAGATATATATTAATGCATTTACATTTATTTCTTTGAATATATACAAAATAATGATGGATACAATTATAAAAATTTTCTCTATGAAAACTGAGATTGAGTAAGCTTCTATTTTATTGGTCGCTAATAGAATGTATGATAAGTATGTTTGAAGATTCGCTATTATAAGATAAGGTACAATGAAAAATAAAAGGCTTAATTTTATTGGATCAGCGGTCGTGAAAACCAATGTTCCAGCAAATAATATCGAAATAAAAATTTCAATTAATAAAAACAAGGATAATTGGTTAGTGAAGTTAAAGGTATTGACACGCTCCATGCTTCGCCCACCATGCTTTAGATATAATCCATCACAAATACCAAGATGAAAAAAACCAGCATAATTAGAATATAAGATAAACAACTGCCAATAGCCATAATGTGCAACATCTAAAACTTTAGTAATGCCCAAAGAAAAAATCAAACTAACTACGATAGAAAGTACCTGAGCTATTAGAGAAAATGATAGTTTATTTAAAAAATTTTTATCCATTAGTTCTTCGCAAAATTATTCAACCAATTTTCTACTGTATAATTTTTCAAAATATCTTTATTAATCGGAACATAATCTGTTTCCATAAATGCAAGCAATTCCTCTAAAGAATCTTTACCTATAATAAATATATTGGAGGGGTTATAAAAATCATAGCGTATAATTTCAGTATTATTTGAAATAATTTTTTTTGAAAAAAATAAGCTTTCCATTACTCTCAATGTTAAACCAGATTGTCCATTTTGTACAATATCTAATAATACATCACTAGCTTGAATGATATTCAAGATTTCATGATAGTTTAATCTACTTTTATATGCATAGTCTAAAACGGAAGTTCGATCCTGAACAACATGAAAGTAAAAAGTAATACCCAGATTCTTCAACTCTTTTTCAATAGCTAATAATAGCTTCAATCGCCCTTTATCCTGTCCAATAAAAGATACTTGATATTTTGTCTCTTGTGCTATATTAGAAATAAACTTCTCAAAATAATAAGTATTATTATATTTCAAATTATATTTTTCACAATCCTTTTTATCAAAAGACCATTTTTCCCAAGAAGCTGATATTTTAGAAGGAGAACAAATCTTGTCTACAGGATTCCAATACCAAAATATGAGTTGTTTATTTTTGAATTTATAAGAATCTATAATTTTGGATATCTTTATATTGTAAAGAGTTGCTGATAATATTATAGTATCATAATCAGCAATAGAATTCTTAAAATCTTTGATTAACCAAATTTGTTTAAATGGTAAATCAAAATCAAAAAAAAATTTTCGAACAGGTCTTAAAAATCCAGGGATATCTCGATAAATTTGATTTACATCCACAAAGTCCTTATGTTCTTTCACAAATTGGGTTACTCCTAAATATATTATTTTATTCATCGATCTACTCCCATTGAATTGTAAAATATATTTTCTCTTGTTTGATCAATCTGTTCATTAAAAATAGAATGATATGGTAAATATCTATTGAAAAAAATGCTTTTGTTCTGTGTATATTGTGACATATCTCGAGTAAGATATTGTAATTGTAATAAAACTAATATTAAGAAACAAGATAATACCTTGACTAAGGATATTGATCTTTTATTTTTAGTACGTATTAGACTGTATAAGATATCTACCGTATAAATTAACATCGGAATTGCGAGGTAATTCAGGAAGCGATATACACCAGGAATAAATGAGGCCAGTAACCCTAATATAATAAAAGGACTTACGAAAATAATTAAAGGATGGTCAAGACAAATCTTTTTCCGTTGTGCAATTATATAAATAATAAAGAAAGCAAACATTTTTAACAATGGGATCAGAATTCCCATGATACTCATTTCCTTATTCAAATAATTTCTAGATGCCCTTTGAGCGAAAGAAAATGATCCAAAAACAGATCCCAGAAGATTATCTAAGGAAATAAAGTTAATCACTGCTGCTAACATGACTAATAAAATAACTTGATATTTTATTTCCATTTTTCTTGCAAAAATTGGCAGAACGAATAAAATAAGTGCAGAACTATGAAATAGATACGCTAATAAGCAATATAAGATATATATTAACCATTTTTTTTCTAATAAATGTGGAATTGCTAATAGAAAAATAACTATAGCTAACGATTCTCTAAGAATTTCCATATTAAAATAGAAAAAGTAGAAAAATAAATAAAAAGAGACTGTTAGAAATTTATTTTTAGCATACTTCTGGATAAAATAGAATATAATAGCGTTTACAATTAATGCATGAAAAAACTGAAAAAAATAAAAACTATTACCTATTGATTTTACAGTTGCATTAAAAACAATCCAACCTAAATTATATTCTGAATTAATAAAATCATAAGAACTTAATGTTAGTAAGGTAGGATAAGAATCAAATATGTCAAAATAATATAATGAATCACCTCCTACCCTATATCGCAATGCTGAAAGAATCACTAGCATTATACATAATAGTGTATAAGGAACCCTTCCCTCTGACTTAGAAGTGGAATTTACATAACGTAAAAATAAAAAAAGTGCTATAAAAAAAATGACAAAATAAATCATACCATTTTCAACAAATATTCACCATACCCACTCTTACGTAATGGTTCCGCAACCCTGTTGAGTTGTTCTTTATTTATATAACCCATTCTATAAGCAACTTCTTCAATAGCTCCAATCTTCATCCCCTGACGTTCTTCAATAACTTGAACAAATTGCCCTGCCTGCATTAATGATTGGATAGTTCCCGTATCCAGCCAAGCTGTACCTCGATCAAAAACACCAACCTTCAACTTATCTTTCTTTAGATACTCTTTATTTATATCTGTAATTTCCAATTCTCCTCTATGAGATGGAGTTATATTTTTTGCAATCTTAACCACATCATTATCATAAAAATATAAACCTGGTACTGCATAATTTGATTTTGGAAATTTTGGCTTTTCCTCTATTGAAACGACTTTATTCTCTCCATCAAATTCAACAACACCATAACGTTCCGGATCATATACTGGATAAGCAAATACGACCCCACCATCTGGATCCGCACATGACTGTAACAACTTAGACATACCTGAACCATAAAAAATATTATCTCCTAAAATCAAGGCCACTTTATCATTTCCAATAAATTCTTCTCCTAATATAAATGCCTGAGCGAGTCCATCTGGAGAAGGTTGTTCCTTATATGAAAACTTACATCCAATTTGTGTTCCATCTCCCAACAGTTTTTGAAAATGGGGTAAATCTTGTGGTGTAGAAATAATTAGAATTTCATTTATCCCAGCCAGCATTAATGTAGACAATGGATAATATATCATGGGTTTATCATATACTGGCATCAACTGTTTACTAACAGCTAATGTCAATGGGTGGAGACGCGTGCCTGAACCACCAGCTAGTATAATTCCTTTCATTTATTTTAAATTTTAAATAGATAATAATACTTAAACTATATTATTCAGCATATGATTTAAACTATTTTTCCAATCCGGTATTGTTATCCCAAATGTAGTTTTTATTTTCATTTTATCTAAAAGAGAAAATTTGGGTCTTGCTGCTGGAGTAGGATATTGAGTTGTAGGTATAGGATTAATTTTACAATCTAAACTTTTTATTTCACGAATTGCCATGGCAAAATCATACCAAGAAATTTCTCCTTCGTTTGAATAATTATATATCCCTGCTATCCATTTTGAAGATTCTATTATGGTGAGGATGGCTTGAGCCAAATCCTTTGCATAAGTTGGAGATCCAATTTGATCGTTAATAACAGAAATTTCATCTCGTTCATTCATCAATCGCAACATGGTCTTTACAAAATTATTTCCATATGTCGAGTAAACCCAAGATGTGCGAATTATTATTGCATCAGGACACCATTTTTGTATTGCTTGTTCTCCTTTTAATTTCGTTTCTCCGTATACATTAATTGGGCTGACGGAGGCATCCTCCTTCAATGGTGTATTGGAATTACCATCAAAGACATAATCTGTTGAAATAGCTATTAAACGGATATTTTGTAAGTGACAATACTGAGCAATCTCTTCTGAGGCAAAATGATTAACTGATTCTGCCATTACTTGATCTGACTCCGCCTTATCCACAGCAGTATATGCCCCTGCATGTATGATAATATCAGGTTGATAAATAGCGAGTATATCCTGTATAATAAATTGCTGATCTAGTGGAAGTTGTGTTCGATCCAAAAAATAACACTCATAACCAATCTTGGTATGGAATACATCTTTTAGCTCACTCCCTAATTGACCGTTAGCACCAGTAACTAATACTTTCATAGCTTCCTATTTTATCCAAATATTGTTTTAAAAGAAGGTAAAATTGCATCCTTATCTGAAATAATCATATCTTCATGTGGTAATACCCAATTAATTTCTAATGCAGGATCATCGAACTTTACACCACATTCAGCTGCTTTATTGTAAAAGTTATCACATTTATAAAAGAACGTTGCTTTTTCCGATAATACGACAAATCCATGTAAAAATCCACGAGGAATAAATAGTTGAAGGTTATTTTCTTCAGACAATTCTACAGCAACATGTTGTCCAAAAGTTGGAGACCCAATGCGAGCATCAACTGCGACATCAAGTACAGTTCCCTTAAGAACTCGAACCAATTTCGCTTGAGCATACTCTCCCTCTTGCGCATGCAAACCTCGAAGTACTCCTCGACTTGAAAAGGATTGATTATCTTGAACAAAATGAGTACTAGTACCTGTTAACTGATTAAAGGTTTGTTCATTAAAACTTTCAAAAAAATAGCCCCTACTATCGCCAAATTTATTTGGCTCTAGAATAAAACATCCTTGTAGTTTTGTTTCTTTTACTTTCATTGCTTTCTTAACGACAACTTAATTAATGATATTGTTTCTTATAGTAGTTTTGATAATCACCAGACGTAACGCTATCTAACCAATCTTGATTTTGTAGAAACCAATCAATAGTAATTGAAAGTCCTTGTTCAAACGTTACAGAAGGTTGGTAACCTAATTCTTGATTAATCTTTGTCGCATCAATAGCATAACGCAAATCGTGACCAGGACGATCTTTGACAAATGTAATGAGTTGATCTGCAGTACCAGTTGCTCTATTCAATTTTTCATCGACTTGTCGACACAACTCTTTAACTAAATCAATGTTTTTCCACTCATTAAAACCTCCAACATTGTAAGAATCACCATTTTTACCTTGGTGAAAAACCAAATCAATTGCTTTTGCATGATCGATGACAAACAACCAATCTCTTGTGAATTTTCCATCACCATAGATAGGAAGTGGTCTATTATTCAATATATTATGAATACAAAGCGGAATTAATTTTTCAGGAAAATGGTTCGGGCCATAGTTATTTGAGCAATTTGTAATCACTATAGGAAGTCCATAGGTATCATGATAAGCACGAACAAAATGATCTGAACTCGCTTTTGATGCCGAGTATGGAGAGTGAGGATCATAGCTAGTCGTTTCTTTAAATAAACCCGTTTCACCTAATGTCCCATAAACCTCATCAGTCGATACGTGATGAAAACGCTTCCCTTCAAAATTATTTTTCCAAATTTCTTTTGCTGCATTTAATAAGTTTACCGTACCTATAACATTTGTCATAACAAACGCAGAAGGATCTGTTATTGAACGATCAACGTGTGATTCTGCAGCCAAATGAATGATACCATCTGGTTGATATTGTTGAAAAAGCTCTAATATTAATCCTTGGTCAGTAATGTCAGCTTTGATAAATCTATAATTTGCACACGCTTCGATATCTTTTAGATTTTCCAAATTACCAGCATAGGTTAATGCATCTAAATTAATAATTTGATATTCTGGATATTTTAGAACAAACTCACGAACAACATGTGAACCGATAAAACCTGCTCCACCGGTTATTAAAATAGTTTTACTCATACCAATTACAATCTATTGTCTGCTTTATCAGCAATAATTCCCTTAACATCATAAACTACAGCATTTTCTTTTTTAAGAGCATTAAAATTTAAATCTAAAAACTCTTTATGCGCTACGCCCAGAATAACTGCATCATACTTAAAATCAGGAAGTTTATTCTCACTTATTAACTTATACTCGTGTTCTACTTCTACAGGGTTTGCCCATGGATCATAGGTTGTCACTGTTATTCCATAATCTTCTAGTGCAGCAATCACATCAACAATCTTGGTATTACGAACATCAGGACAGTTTTCTTTGAAAGTAATACCTAACATTAATACCTCAGCTCCATTGACATTGATTCCTTTTTTAATCATTGTTTTCACAACTTGTGAGGCGACATACTCACCCATAGAATCGTTCAAACGACGACCAGCCAAGATTATCTCTGGATGATAACCATGTTCTTGTGCTTTTTGGGCTAAATAATATGGATCAACACCAATACAGTGGCCACCTACCAATCCTGGTTTGAAAGGTAAGAAATTCCATTTGGTTCCTGCGGCTTCTAATACAGCGTGGGTATCAATATTCAAAATATTGAAAATTTTAGCCAATTCATTAACAAAAGCTATGTTGATATCACGTTGTGAATTCTCAATAACTTTAGCAGCCTCAGCAACTTTAATACAAGGAGCTAAATGGGTTCCTGCAGTAATAACTTCACGATAAACACTATCTACCTCTTTTCCAATTTCAGGTGTAGAACCAGAGGTTACTTTCAATATTTTCTCTACTGTGTGTTGCTTATCTCCTGGATTAATACGTTCGGGTGAATAACCAGCAAAAAAATCTTCATTAAACTTTAATCCTGATATTTTTTCCAAGACAGGAATACATTCTTCTTCAGTTACACCTGGATATACCGTTGACTCGTAAACAACAATATCTCCTTTTTTCAGTACTTTTCCGACAGTTTCTGAAGCTTTATATAATGGCGTCAGATCTGGTCGATTATTTTTATCAACTGGCGTAGGTACAGTCACTACATAAAAATTGGCATCCTCAATATCCGCCAATTGATTAGAGCACCATAACCCATTTTTAGTAGATGAAAATGGATTTTCATCTACTAAAACACCTCGCAGTACATCATCTTCAACTTCTAGTGTCAGATCTTTACCAATACGCAACTCGTCAATACGTTTTTGATTAATGTCAAATCCTACTACTGGAAATTTAGTTGCAAACAAACGTGCTAAGGGCAATCCTACATAACCTAAGCCTATAACTGCTATTTTTTTCATTTATTAATAATTTTAGTATTCAGATTTAAAAAACTAAATATGAATATAATATAAGTTCTATTTCAAATTTTCCCAATACCATTGAACAGCTTCTTTTAAACCTTTGTCAATCGTATGGGTGGGTTCGTACCCCAATAAAGACTTTGCTTTCTCAATAGAAGCCAAAGAATGAGGAATATCACCTTGACGGTTAGGTCCATGTGAAGAGTTTACATGGGCAATTTCAGCATCGAATTCACTTAAATATTCTTTTAAATAACCAACCAATTGATTTAATGTCGTACGATCACCAACTGCAGTATTATAAACAGTATTAATGGCCATCGAATTATCTGTTGTCATTGCTAATTCATTCATTTGAATGACATTGTCGATATATGTAAAATCACGCGAATAATCTCCAGTACCATTAATTACAGGTCCTTCATGATTCATAAATTTCTTCACAAATAAAGGTATAACAGCTGCATAAGCACCATTTGGATCTTGACGACGGCCAAACACATTGAAATAACGCAGGCCGATGGTTTCTAAACCATATGTTTTTGAAAAAATATCGGCATATAGTTCATTTACATATTTTGTAATCGCATAAGGTGACAATGGTTTACCGATCACATCTTCTACTTTTGGTAAGTTTTCGGAATCTCCATAGGTAGAAGAGGATGCTGCATAAACAAAACGTTTCACTTGTGCATCGCGGGCCGCAACCAACATATTTAAAAACCCTGTTACATTGACCTCATTTGTCGTCTGTGGATCTTTGATAGAGCGAGGTACTGATCCTAGTGCTGCTTGATGCAATACATAATCAACACCTTGCACTGCCTTTTCACAGTCTGCTGCATTCCTAATATCACCTTCTATAAGTTGAAAATTAGAATTATTGGTATGTTGGGCAAGATTATGTCGATGACCTGTTGCAAAATTATCCAAAACAACAACTTGATACCCTTTACCTAAGAAATGTTCCGTTAAATTTGATCCTATGAATCCTGCTCCACCAGTGATTAATATTTTACTCATTGTTTTTATAATTATGATAGTTATTTAGTCGATTGTTGTTGCTGTTTTAGCAGAATATAGTATTATACGTTGAAAATTCTCCTTTGTACCTATGAAGTTTAAGCAGACTTCCTTGTTCAGTTTTTCACTAGCTTTGTCGGCTAACTGCAATAAATATGCCTGATTTATATCTTTTCCCAAAATTAAAACATCAATACGTCCCGAGTCTAAGCCTTTAGCATAGTCACCCAACAAACTAATCTCCTGAACATCACCAGCTTTGGTCAAAATATATTCAAGTACATGATCAATACCCAAATGAGTATGAATTAATTGTTGTAGTGGTTTAAATAAGGAGTGCTTGGAATTCGCACGATACAGAATTTTATTCTTATCTGTCTTTTTTTCTAAATAACCTGCTTCTGATAATTGGTTTAATTCTTTACGAATCGCGTTGGTTGATTCTTGAAATTCTTCCGCTAATCCCCTTAAATGACCTTGATTACTCGCTGACACAAAAAATTTGATCAGCAACTTTAACCTCGTTTTAGAAGTGATTAACGTTTCCAGCATGTCGTTCAATAGTATATGAGTAACAAAAGTACTCACTGGATTAGAAATATCCAAATTATTTTTCTCATAATAATATTAAATAAATGTTTAAGGAAAAACAATTTATTTTAAATACATTGTAAATATTCTCCATAAGCAGATTTTCGCAGTAGTTCAATAATCCTTAGCAATTTCCTGTCTTTTTCAATGATGTGTATGAACTGTTCTACTAAGATAAGTAATGATCATATTTATAAAAACTTAAGACTGTCTTCGACAGAAATAAAAAATCTATCTAAAATCCACGTGGAACATATAATAGGGTAAAATTAAGGATTTTTTTTGTAGCTATAACAAAATCATGCCTTACTGTTACAAAAAGGGAAAATATTCTTTGATAAGAAAATGTGGTTAGCCCACTAGAAAATAGTGAGCTACATTATATACCTGCTAATCCATCTATAGGGTCATAATCTTGTAGGTCTCGGTTAATTAAGGCCTGAGTTTCTTCTGGACTGGGCTCTACAGGAACGCGAAGTCGAAAGGTAATACGTTCTGCTGATTTAGCAGTCATATAACCTTTTATAAGGACAAAATGGTGATCCAGAACACGGATTTTACTTAAGGGGCCACGTATACGGAAGCGTACAGACGATTCATGAGCAATCGTGCTGTCTTGAGGAAAAGTGATCATGATCAATTGCTCTAAGCTTACTTTAAAGTTGGGGTGACTAACCTTAACGTCTTTAATAACAATATGGCGAATATCCAAATCACGACGTGTAATATGGAATAATAGACTGCCACTTTTTGAGCATTCCCCCCCCTTACTATTACGATGATCTCCAATAGGGTTAAAACGACAATGCACACTTAACGTAGCACGGCGGAGAAACTGACGTGACATGTGAAGTTGTTTTCCATAATAAAAAAAAGAAACAACTAACAGCATACACAATGTACAATAAATGTAAAGCATAATGACTAGAATAAAATAACACAAGTAGATGGCTTATAAAGAAGACGTTGGATCTTTATATAGGCAAAGCAAATATAAATTTTAGTTTTGATAAAATGCAATTTTTTTTGACATCAAAAAGAAGATGAATGCGAAATCCCTAAAAAAGAAATAAAGAGAAACAAATAAGGGATTAGAAGGTTGTCTATTCCTAAATTACCCTTACACAAATCGGAGTAATTATTAATTTTATATAATATGGAAACACCGAGAAAAGGGAAACATACAGGAGCCCCTGTTACCTACGAATCATCTTTTAAGATTGCAGTTGCCAGAGAATACCTTGAGGGCAATCTGAGCCAGTCACAGCTTGGGCGTAAACATGGACTTAAGAGTGGCGAGGTGGTTCGCTATTTTGTCAACTGGTACAAAAAGAACATCGCCCAAATCCATTCAGGCCTTATTTCACCTGACAGCGAGCTGCCGCCTTTAGCATCCAGCAGTCCTGATCAGCAGCTTCAGGAGGAACTCCGGCTTGCCAGGCTGAAGATTACCGCCCTTGAGATGATGATCCATATTGCAGAGCAGGAGCTGGATATCGATATCCGAAAAAAGTCTGGTACCAAACCGCCAGTAAAATGAAGGAGATATTTATCAATATTCCCCTGAGTACCATTTGCTCGCTGTTTGGCAGAACAAGACAGTCCTGGTATGAAATGAACGCCAGAAGGGACGTTTCGGTGATTCAGGATGGAATGATACTAGAATGGGTCCGGGAAATCAGATCAGTGCTTCCGCGTACAGGATGTGTCAAGCTTTTGCACATGCTTCAGCAGAACCTCAAAGCGCATCATATTACCATCGGAAGGGATGCTTTTTCCAGGCTGATCAGGGACAATGGCATGCTGATCTATCCCAAAAGGAGATATGTGACCACCACGATGTCCTACCATCATTACAGGAAATGGCCGGATATGATCAGCCGGGCAAAGCCCCTGATGGCCGAGCAGGTCTGGGTAAGCGATATTACCTATCTGCGGACAGGCACGGGATTTATCTACCTTTTTCTGATCACAGATGCGTATTCCAGAAAGATCGTAGGCTACCATCTCAGCCAGTCCCTAAAAGCTTCCGGATGCCTATCGGCACTCCAAAAGGCTATAAACGGCAGGGAATATAAGCAAAGGCCGCTGATCCACCACTCGGACAGGGGGATACAGTACTGCTGTGATGCCTATGTGGAACTATTGCAGAGAAACCATATCCAGATCAGTATGACTCAATCCGGATCACCCTATGATAATGCAATTGCCGAAAGGGTAAATGGTATACTGAAAACAGAATTTGAGCTCTATAACACCTTTGAGTCCTATTCAATGGCTATTGAACCGGTGTGCAGAGCGATAGAAAGATACAATAATGTCAGACCGCACATGAGCTGTAAAATGATGACACCGGCGCAAAGACATAGTCAGGAAATCACTAAAACAAGAAACAGTACAACCCGATTGTAAGGGTATACACGGACAAAGAAAAAACAATGTAAGGATATATCCGTATAACTTTTTATAATTGTAAGGATTTAACCGTTTAACTATCCGAATGCTGTAAGGATAATTCAGGATAAGACAGGTGTTCAATTTGTAAAATAGTAGGGAGCTAGTTCGTACCTCAACCGTACCTTGTTCGTACCTCGTTCGAACAAAAGCGAATTAGGTACGTACTAGGTACGATTCAAGTATGTTCAAAATTTGGTTGAAATATAGCATTGACACTAATTTGTTCTATTGTAAATAAGCATTTAGATCTATATGTTTATTTACAATAAGGGCAACAGATTGTAGTTTGTATTTGATTAAAAATTCTAAAAGAGTAAATGATGATATACTGCTGATGAGAGCTTTTTCCCCAATCTTTCGGCATAAATAGCTATTTTGACATATAAAAAAATCCCCGCCTTACAGCCGGGGATTTCCTTTTAAGAGATTTTTTAGAGGACTCTTTGTTATGATTGTTTAAGTCTTAACATATACCTTGACTTTATTAGTCAATTAATTTGGATTGGTGTCGTTCAAGCGTATTGTATATTTTTTTAACATCTTGTGATTTTTCTTTTTGTAAAACTAATAATGCATCTTTAGTATACACCAAGATTGCATTATTTAAACCGACAAAAGCAGTATAAATATCTGTTCCAATCACCATATTACCATTTTCATCGACAGGATGTCCTGTTTCTCTCAAATAGTCATACATAGATTCAAAAGAACCTAAATCTGACCAGTTAAAGTCTGTTGCTACAACACGGATTTTCTTAGACCGTTCCATAACAGCATAATCAATACTAATGGAAGGAATCTCTTTAGACAAATCTTCATCTAAGATACCATTCATTTTATGTTGCCATGCGGCTAATGCCGTTGCATAGACACGGGGTTCAAATTGTTGTAATTCATGTAATAAGGTATCTGCGCGGAAGCAGAACATGCCTGAATTCCATAAAAAATTACCTCGTTCGATAAAGTCTTCTGCAGTTTCTTTATTCGGTTTTTCACGAAAGGATAGAACTTCGTCGTCTTTGTATTCAATGTATCCATAACCTGTTTCTGGTTTTGTTGCTTGAATTCCAAATGTCACAATATAACCTTGATTTGCTTTTTCAATACCCTCTTGAATTGCCTTTTCGTACTCTGCATCTCCTACAATCACATGATCTGAAGGTGTCACCACTAAAATGTCACTAGGATCAGCTGCAAAAGCTGCAAAAGCAATAGCAGCAGCGGTATTACGAGGCGTTGACTCGACGATATCGATATAATCGACTCCAGTGTTTTCCATCACTTCTCGACTCAATTGATTATTATCTTTATTTCCGACAATGATCACCTGACTGCAAAGATTCTGATTTCGATTCACCGTCATTTCAAACAATGATCCTTCTTTAAATAAGGAAAGATATTGTTTCGGATAACTTTTTCTTGACAGTGGCCATAGACGGCTCCCAACTCCACCAGAAAGAATTACATGTATTATATTACTCATTATATCTTTATTGTTGTATTAATTAAACGTATTTCTACAGAAATAGTTCACGAATATTTTCACTCGCTCTTTTTATTTCTCTAATTTTTCAGCTTCTTTCGCAGCAACTTCTTTACGCAGCCCTGCACTAGAAAAACGATGGGTACGTTTATTATAATATATCTCGATACCTTCTTCCACACAGTATTTCTTACCCGTAAAATCCATATCACGATATTCTTCTCCGATAATCCGTACTTGGATTGGTAAAGCCTTAATCATATCGATCAAATCTTGCTCAGTTTCATAAGGAATAATCTCATCAACGTAACGACATCCTTCCAGTTGAATATAACGTTCGACAACCGTCTGAGTAGGTTTTGCTTTATCTGGAGATACTTCAGATGGATCCGTATTGAGACCTACAATTAAATAATCACAATTGCGGCGTGCCTCTTCCAGCATCATAATATGTCCTGCATGTAGAAGATCAAAAACACCAAATGTAATCCCTATTTTCATATAAATTATATCTATTCTATAATTGAATAATTAGCCTTTATCAACTTCATGTTCTGCCACAATACGGCGAAGTCCTGAACTTGAGAAACGATGATCTCGACTATTGAAATAAAGATCTATACCCGATTCTTCACAATATTGTCGTCCTGTAAAATCACGTTCGCGATACTCATCACCAACAATTCGGACATCTATTTTAAAAGATCGCAATACATCTTCCAAGTCTTGCTCAGTGGCATAGGGCACAATTTGATCGACATATTTACAGCCTTTTAACTGTAAATAGCGTTCTACAACTGTCTGGGTAGGCTTATTTTTTTCAGGTCGATCTAAAGTTGGATCCGTTTGCAATCCGCAAATCAAAAAATCGCATTGGCGTCTTGCATCTTCCAACATCTTAATATGCCCTGCATGCAATAAATCGAACGCGCTAAAGGTAATTCCAATTCGCATTTCTTTCAATGGTGAGTTCATCATGATTGATTATCAAAATTTCATATCAAAATTACAACAAATAAATACATAATCTGTTTAACATTATTTAATTTAAATGAGGAATAAATTATTTGTAGGAATTAGGCGACGAATACGGACATGTCAAAATAGACTGATTTAGCCCTCTACTAGTGATTCTACGAATGGGTGTCGCAAGTATAGTTCAGCACAAGCTCTCGCATCTGAAAGAGCCTCGTGATGATTCAAGTCAATACCTAATACTTCACAGCAAGCATTCAATCTTGTTGGCTTAAAGCCTTTTTTACGATAAATTTTATAGGTGCATTCCCACATTTCGGGAAGTCCTAGCTCCTCATATACTAAACCATAGTATAGCATGGTTTTTCGCAATACATTCCGATCGAACAACTCATTGTGAGCAATCATCAATTTATTACTCAAAAGAGGTTTGATATCTTGAAACAGTTCTTTAAAAGTAGGAGAATAGAGCGTGTCTTTAGGTTTGATACCATGAACACGAGTGGTCTGCCACATATACTCATTACGAGGGGGTTGGATTAACGAATAGAATTCATTCGTGATCACACCAGATTCGACAGTTACGATACCAACGGCGCAAGCACTATTTTGGTGACCTGTTGCTGTTTCAAAATCTATGGCTGTGAATGTTAAGTCTGATCTCATGCATGTACTCTATCCCTGCAAATGTAAACAATATCCTTTTACATTTAAAATATCAAAGGAAATACAACAAAGGTTATGGGGTAGAAGGTTAGAAAGTTAGATCACTTTCTAACTAACTAACTAACTAACTAACTAACTAACTAACTTTCTTGTATAAGCATATCTCGTCTATTTCACTAGCTATTGATTGATCAGATTTCTCAATTTAGTATCACTAGGACGGGGACTGTCTGCATTGATTAAATTTACTGCTTTATCAATCAATATATAACGTGGAATATTATTTCAGGTTCTGCATTAATACTTATACTTTTCTTTCCATTTATCGCGAAGACTTTGTCTTAATTTCTCTTCTTGTGGATTTTTACCAGGATCATATAGGGTAATCCCACTTATTTCTTCAGGTAAAAATTCTTGAATCACAAAATTGCCTGGATAAGCATGTGCATATTTATATTCTAAACCATAATTGAGTTCTTTCATCAGTTTAGTTGGAGCATTACGTAGATGCAAGGGGACAGAAAGATCTCCAGTCTGTTTCACGACACTTTGTGCTTTATTGATTGCTTCATAAGAAGCATTACTCTTGACGGAGCTTGCTAAATAAGTCACCGTCTGTGCCAATATGATTCTTGACTCAGGCCATCCGATCACGTTAACCGCTTGAAAGCAGGTGTTAGCCAATAATAAAGCATTGGGATTGGCATTGCCGATATCTTCTGATGCCAAAATCAATAATCTACGGGCGATAAAAGATGGATCCTCTCCTCCTGCTATCATACGTGCTAACCAATAGATGGCCGCATTTGGATCCGATCCTCTAATAGATTTGATAAAAGCAGAAATAATATCATAGTGTTGTTCTCCTGCTTTGTCATAAATAGCCATATTCTGTTGCACTTGCTTCAATACAAATGCATTGGTAATAGGTTCATGATGTAGCACTGCTGCATTGCTAACCAATTCCAGTACATTTAACAACTTTCGGGCATCTCCTCCCGAAAGACGTAATATAGCTTCGTACTCTTCGATTTGGATATGTAGATCTTTTAGATATTCATCTTCATGTAATGCTTTCTCAACAAGACCGACAAGATCTTCTGTACTTAAATGTTCCAAAACATAGACTTGACAACGTGATAGCAATGCCGATATAACTTCAAAAGATGGATTTTCGGTTGTTGCTCCAATCAGGGTAACTAGTCCTCTTTCGACTGCTCCTAACAATGAGTCTTGCTGTGATTTGGAAAAACGGTGAATTTCATCAATAAACAAAATGGGTTGTTCTTGATTAAAGTTCATCAACTTCTCAGCTTTATCAATGATTTCTCGAATATCTTTAACCCCCGCTTGAATAGCACTCAAAGAAAAAAAAGGTCTACCCAATTCTTTTGCCATCAATAATGCTAAACTTGTCTTTCCTACTCCTGGAGGTCCCCAAAGCAGCATGGAAGGAATATTTTTCTGTTGGATAGCATGATATAATACCGCATCTTGTCCTATAATATGTTGTTGACCAACATAATCATCCAATTTTTTTGGACGCATCCGTTCTGCTAAAGGTATTCGTGTAGCCATATATCAAAAGTAATAAGATATATGAAAGTGTCCAAGTTATTCGCGATTCTTTATGGAATTCGAAAATTTGGCTATTTTTGAAACAAGCATTTAATATAAGAAGCTATCAGGAGTAAAACGAGCTCATTTATACAAATGAAAACTTATACTCATAAATAATTTATTTTTAATGAAAAAAAATCGCATTTATATACAGGATTGGCTAGGACAACATCCTTATCAGGGAAGATCAGATTCAGATCGTTATTATTTACAAGTAGCCAATGAAATACATGATGCTTTGCGTACACTATGGTTTGAAGAAGAAGAGACAAATGAACTCATCAAACCTGAAATAATAAAGACACTAAGTATTTATTTAACCTGTTACCTAGAAGATGTAATTTCTGACACAAAGCTCTTTCATGCCTTCCGAAAGGAGCATCAAAGTCTATATGGGAAGATGTTACCCTTTTTTGAAGATCAAGATTTAGTCGACTATTTTCCAGAAGATATCAATTCTCAAGATGTATTGGTATTATCTTGGTTGTTCTTTAGTGAACGAAATCCGCATCTTTTTTTAGATAAAAATGGTCGATTATTAGAATTGGTAACAGATTTGGCTTATGCCGTTTTGGAAGAACATTATGAAGTCGCTCCAGAAAATATGTTACTAAAAAAAGAGTATACTTTGGCGGTAGATGCTAATTACCTTGAAGTTCGCAACTTTGCAGAAAAGGTAATTGCAACCAACTATATTACAGGAGGTTATTACTATAACAGTTTGATGCAACATATGGATATTGCTGACTTAGGTCGCTACCAGCATGATCCTGCTTACTTGAATCAAATGACTTTCCGCGTACGCGATAACCATTTTATTTTCTTCCGTCTACATTTATTGGCTTTGAAATCTTGTGAATTTGTTTCTTCTATGCTAGAAACGACACATCCGCAATATGAGAGCGTAAGAATAATCGGAAACCGGATCGATAGCTTTTTTGAATTTGAAAAATTGCAGGAAGAACGCCTACAACTAAAGCACTTGACAACAGGCGAAACTTTCTTGGTCAACCAAAATTCGATTCAAAACTTCCAAGAACCTTCTTCTTCACAACTGTTCTATATGGAAATCATTCCCTGGAAAGATGCTTGGAACCTATCAGGCATGATGTCTGCTGTCGAAGCAGACCAGATTGATCTGACAGCTAATCAGGAAATGGATCAAGCATATTTGGTAGAATCACTAAGGGGTAAAAGAACGCATATCGAACAAGCTGAAAAACAGATCGAAGACTTGAAAAATCTATTTGTTAAAGACCATAATGGTTTATTGGCATTTGTCGAAGAGTCGAATATGCAATCCCTTATTCATGATTTGACACAAAAATATCGTAAGAAAGTTGGTTTACCGCAGATTGATGATCAACAAAATTCGACATCCGATGTTCCAAAAAATACAATTGTCACCGCTTTCTTCAATCCAAAATTGGGTTTGGAGTTTTTTGGAGGAATTGAAAACTTATTTCCAATTCAGCATAATCCTTTTTTTGTGCAGGATGAAGATGTATTAATTCCCTATGCTCAAAATCTATTACAATTATTAGTTCAGAAATTTTTCTCTGTAGGATTAGTTTCACATTTTTATGAATTGTATCAGGCAGAAATAAATCAACAGTTTTTTTATCATTTGGATATGAAAACACTTGATTTTCTATTGCGTTTCTATAAGAGTGACACTTATCACAACCGGCCCCAATTGATTATAAGATAATAATAGAAAAGGAGCTTTAAAGCTCCTTTTCTATTATTATCTTAACTATTGCTGTATAGTCAGCAATGGAAAATTTGGGGTTTCCAAATGAGCTTGTGCAATAACCTCACGCAATTCTTCTACTTTTTTTGGATTACCCTCTGCAACATTAAACTGTTCCTGTGCATCACGCTCTAAATTGTATAATTCTACAATTGGATTTCCACTTTTGACTTTTTTTGTAGAATCAGTTTCCAATCCCCTTTTCTTACTGCTTGACGACCACCATCCTTATGGAATTCCCAGTAAAGAGAATTGTGTTGCTGTTCCTTATCCTTTCCTAAAAAGTGTTGGGACAAAAGATTTACTTAAATCATCCAAATGTTTAGTCTCGATTAATTTTTGTCCATAAGCTCCTAAATCACCATAACCGAGATCGTCCGTCATAATAAATACAATATTGGGTCGACTATGCTTTTTTTTTGCTATTGTGACATTTGTCAGCATGATAATAATCACAAATAGTACTATTTTTTTCATAAGATAAATTAAGTATAGATTTATGCGGTCTTTAAAACTATTAAATATCATCCATAACATCATATCATTTTTATTGATCTAAATGACTGTTCTTTAATTGTTTTATGATGATGCATGTCTGAGCTTATTTAAATAACCTTTTCTCAAGGCAAGTATTTACTTTAACAATATTTCACATATTTTTTATACATATTTGTAAAATTTCAATTAGCAATAGGTAAATAACAAATGGTCAATATAAAATCTCAGAAAGTAATAGGAATAATCTTTGCCTCATTATTAGGAGTAACTTCCATGTGTTTTTCCCAAGATATTCGCAAAGACTATACTGGTGCAATTAAAAAATACAACGTTGATTTTAAGGGCATAGGTCCAAAAGTTTATTTTCTTCCTCCTCCAAAGTCGAGAACAGAACAATTGATCGAAATATATAATAGCGATGATCGAAAAGATATCGGGGAAAAAATAAATAAAGAGCTACAATTTCAAAGATTACTCCTTCAACTCAGGAGCAGTTTATCTATTGGACAATATCAATATTTAATTAATCCTAAGCCGACTAATACAGATGCATGGAATAAGTTATTAGTGAAAACCAGACAGAACTATGATGAAAATACCAATTCTGCTCTTTTAAATGAGGCTGCGATATTTTCAATTAAAAATAAGGAACTTACACAAGCACAAGATTATTTTAAAAACGCAATTAAGTTGAGTAAATCCGACGAATCTATAGCTCAACATAACCTGACGAGCACTTGGTTATACTTAGGAGATTTCCAAAAGGCAGAAGAACTTGCTCAAAAGCAATATGAATATGCTGTAGGCACTAAAAATTATAAAGATCAAGCGAATGCTTGGATGCATATTGCATTAGCAAGAAGTGGTCTAAAAAACTATAAAGAAGCCGAACAAAATATCATTAGAAAAGCTATTCCTCTTTATAATAAAGCGAAGGATTACGAAGGAAAAATACGTGCTTGGGAGTATCTAGCACAACTATATTTTGACCAAAATAAATATACGGAGGCACAATGGTTCTTATTACAAGCACAGGAACTTTCGAATAAGAAGGAGTTACCAAATGAATTGGCCGAAATTGAATATTTACTTGGTTATTCAAAACTCCTTGATAAAAATTTTAAGATTGCCAAAAAAGAATTTTTAGAGGCAACTACTTTGGCCAAGAAAGAAAACAACAGACCACTCGAGCTGGCTGTATTGGATAAACTTGGGGAAGTCTACGTACACTTAAAAGATTATGATGAGGCAGAAAAGACTTATCAAGCTTTTTTAAGTTTAAAATCTGAATTAGACACAGTTAAAGATTAGTACTGATGCTACTAATCTTTAACTTTTGCCCCTTCTCAATCTTCCAAGCGGCAACCTGCTACTTAAATAATTCTTGTAAAAAGATGATTAAATGCTTCCAAGAACGTTGAGCCGCTAATGGTTGAAAATCTGGACTGGCAGGATTTGTGAATGCATGTTTTGCATCTGCATAGTAAATCATTTGCCAATCGGCATGTGCATTTTCCACCTCACTTCTAAAATTAGCAACCTCATCTGCCGAAACATGTGGATCTGCAGCTCCATGTAGTACCAATATCTTCGTTTTCAATGGTCCATTTGGTCGAGTTCCTTTTCCTAGTCCACCATGTATAGAAATGACTCCCTGTACTTCAAAACCCGCTCTCGCAGCTTCTAAAGCTCCTGTACCGCCAAAGCAGTACCCCATTACTGCCAAACGCCTTGGGCTAGCTCCTCCACGCACCAATTGCTCTAATGCTAAACGAATACGGCGTTGATATGCTTCATAATCATTTTTGTATTTACCGGCCTGTTGTCCTGCCTCTGATGCATTTGTTGGTTTGTTACCTTCACCATAAATATCAGCAACAAATGTGATATATCCTTCTTTACTCAGTTGTTCTGCAGCTTGTATAGCTTCATCATCTATGCCCATCCAAGCCGGTAATATAAGAACACCAGGAGCTCCGTCGCCTGCATCGTTATTCAATAAGCCCTTCAATAATTGATCACCATCTTGATAGTTGATCGTTTTAACTTGTCCAAAGCCACTATCCACAATACAAAAACACAAAATTGACATAATTAAATTTTTCATAACATTCTTATTACAGATTAATTTGTTTATTCTTAAAGATACTTAACTTCATTTAAATGAGTTATAATTACAACGAAATTAAATCTTATAGATTTATCAAATAAATTTTTGATTTGTTCATATTTATGAATCGAATTTATTTAAATTTAGCTCTTTGGATTTAAAGCGCTATTTTTATTGTATTACAATTATCAAAATGACTATTAAAATTATAGAAAATATGTTTAAAAAGCTAATATTTACCCTTTTTGTTATTTCCATTGTTTCCTGTGGCTCAAAACCGCGTGTTAATTTAAACGATGTAGACAATGGATTAAAACCAACTGCACAACATGAAGTCATCGCGAAAGAAGTTGCTGGTTTATTGGAATCCACCAGTTACAAAAAAGTACAATTGGATGATTCCATTTCTAAAATTATATTTGACAACTTAATTAAAAGCTTAGATCAAGGGAAAAATTATCTTTTGCAATCCGACATTGATGAATTTCAACAGTATAAGAATACAATAGCGCAAGATTTCCGTCAAGGAGATCTATCAGCGGCCTTTCATATTTTCAATGTTTATTCTCACCGATACTTAGAGCGTTTGCAATATGCTTTAAAACAAGTTGATGTTAAACAGGACTTCAAATTAGATGAATATTATGTCCCTAGTCGTGAAAAATTAAGCTGGTTCAAAAATTCATCAGAAGCAGATACACAATGGAGACAACGAGTAAAATATGATTTGTTAAGTTTAGAAATGACTGCTGCAAAAAAAACAGATAGTACAGAAACTAAACAAAAAGAAACGTTACGTAAGCGTTATAATAATTTGATATCCCAAGCGAAAAAAATAAATTCAAATGATGCTTTTCAGGTCATTATGACTGCATTGACAGATGCTGTAGATCCACATACATCTTACTTTAATCCATCTTTTGCACAGGCATTCAATGAAGGCATGGCTAATACTTTCGAGGGAATTGGCGCCCGATTGATGATTGATAATGAAATGGTAACCATTAGCGAAATCATTCCAGGAGGCCCAATATTTAAAGATAAAAGCATCGCTATTAATGATAAAATTGTTGCGGTTGCACAAGGAAAAGATGGAGAGTTTGAAGATATTATCGGATGGAGATTAGACGCTGCAGTAGCGAAAATAAAAGGTCCTGCTGGTACTGTTGTTCGGTTGAAAATCATACCTGCTGGTCAACAAATCACTGCTCATCCAAAAATTGTAGCGCTTACACGTGAACGTATAGTCGTTGCTGAAGAGTCCGCTAAGAAAGAAATCTTAAATATAAAAGGTGCTGATGGCAAAAACTACCGAGTTGGCGTTATCAACATTCCTAAGTTTTATATGGATTTTGAGGCTTACCGCAAACGTGATCCAAATTATAAAAGTACCACTCGTGATGTCCGTTTGTTATTGGATACATTGAAACAGGAAAAGGTAGATGCCGTTTTGATTGATTTGCGTTTTAATGGAGGAGGTTCCCTTCCTGAAGCGATCGATCTAACAGGTTTATTTATTGATCAAGGTCCCGTTGTACAGGTACGTGATGTCCGAAACTCAGTAGATGTAGAAGAAGATAAAAATGCAGGTGTTGCATGGAGTGGACCATTAGGTGTCATGATCAATCGCTTCTCTGCTTCAGCTTCAGAAATTTTTGCTGGGGCGATTCAAGATTACGGTCGTGGTGTCATCTTAGGATCTCAATCTTATGGTAAAGGTACTGTACAATCTGCTGTAGATATGTCTCGTGTTATCAGCCCTTCAAGCAAGCTTTTATTAAAGGCACAAGGTGAAAAGGATCCTGACACCCCTAGTGGTGCTCCAGAATTCGGACAAATTAATATAACCTTAGGTAAATTCTATCGAATAAATGGTAGTAGTACACAGCATAAAGGAGTGAGTCCAGATGTATCATTCCCAACGCAATATTCGGCAGAAAAATTTGGAGAGAGCTCTGAACCGTCTGCTTTGCCTTGGGATCAAATTAAATCAAGTAATTTTACTAAAGTAGCTGATTTGACTAATTTAAATAAAAAATTAGAACAAGAACATGAGGCGAGAATGAAAAATTCTGTAGAA
Source organism: Sphingobacterium sp. SRCM116780 (assembly GCF_021442025.1). Classification (NCBI taxonomy): domain Bacteria; kingdom Pseudomonadati; phylum Bacteroidota; class Sphingobacteriia; order Sphingobacteriales; family Sphingobacteriaceae; genus Sphingobacterium; species Sphingobacterium sp. SRCM116780. Next base: position 3,913,896 of record NZ_CP090446.1, on the reverse strand, counting down.
TACAGGTTATTATTGGAAGATATTGCTGAGTTTGAAAAACGCGATGAAGAAACAAAGATTCCTCTTGAAATAGACAAATTCAAAAAAGAACGGGATGATAATCAAAAGAAAAATAGAGACCGCGTCAATGCTTTATTAAAACAAAGAGGCTTACCATTATGGGAAGAGGGTAAACCTCAACCAAAGATGGACTTTGATTTTGTACAAGATGAAAGTGCTAAGGTTATGACAGACTTTATCATCCAAGAAAAGAAATAATAAAAACGAATGATTAAATACAAAAATGGCTTGTCTTTCCAGACAAGCCATTTTTATTATTGGACGAAAAATTCTACAGAACAGACATGGGGTTCATCTACCCACTACTGATTATTTACCATCTGCATATTTAAAGTTTTTATTAATAGTAACAGGTAGTTTACCTGTTGCAACTACTTGACCCAAAATAGTCTTTGCTACGGCTCTTTGCATAAAATCATCATTTTGATAAGCCATTATGATTGTTTTACTTTTTTGAATTCCTTTAAACCCATCGATAGCATATGGATTGGTGAAGAAGGTAACAATTGATTTTTTAGCTAGTTTTTTAACTAAGCGTTTAACAGCATCTTTTGCTGGCAATTCGGGACGAGGACGGGAGCGCGCATCGTGGATAGCTAAAATAATTTGTTTATTTTTCTTTGCCTCTTTCAAAATACGCTTTAAATCATCTTCACTCGTTTCATCCGTTACATAATATTGACTTTCGTTTGATAAAGCATTTGCCATGATGGTTTGGAATGCGGCAGGAGCTTTCAATCCGATATTAACAATTGTGGTCTTTTCAGCTGTTTGGAATGTTTTAATTTTAGCAACTGACTTCAAAACGGTAACAGATGCTTCTGCCAGTTGATCAATCAGTTGTTTTTCGGATGCACTGTTTAAATCTGCGTATAAATTTGCTGGATTGACATCTTGGTAATGATTTAATCCTAACCATAATTTAGAAGCTAATACTTTTTTTACACGTGCATCTACATCTCCTTGTTGAATTCTTCCTTCTTGAATAGCCTTCATGACTAAATCTATAGCGCGTTTACTATTTTCAGAAACTTCTAGCAAATCATGTCCAGCAATAATCGCCATCACATCTGCTTCTCCATTTGGAAAAAATTTCTTCACTCCATTCATATCCATGGCATCCGTAACAGTCAACCCTTTGAAACCTAATTCTTCACGAAGAATACCCGTCACTACTGGTTTGGAAATGGATGAAGGGATATTTGGAGTTGGATCCAAACTTGGGATATTCATATGTGCAACCATAATAGCTGGAGCACCCTTTTTAATTAATTCTTTAAATGGAAACATTTCTAAAGCTTCCAAACGTTCCTTAGAAAATTTTAACTGAGGCAAATCATGATGCGAATCTACATCTGTATCACCGTGTCCAGGGAAATGTTTTAGTGAGGATATAATTCCTCCATTCATCATTCCTTCCATATAAGCCTGTGCTTTTCTCGCAACATTTTCTTTATTATCTCCAAAAGAGCGGAAACCGATAACAGGATTTTTAGGATTATTATTAATATCGACTACGGGAGCAAAATTAAAGTGCATGCCTATTCGGTGAAAATCTTTTGCAATTTGTTGCCCCATTTGATAAATCAATTTATTGTCTTGAACGGCTCCCAAAGTCATTTGGTAAGGATACGATAAGGTTGAATCAGGTAATCGCATACCCAAACCCCATTCCCCATCATAGGTAATCAATAGGGGAACTTTTGACAATTTTTGGTATTTATTAAACATATCCACATGGCGAAGTGGTCCACCTTGGAATACAACTAATCCTCCAAGCTGCTCATCTTTAATCACTCGAGCAACGGAATCAATATATTTTTGACCTAGATTGGTATGCGCTCTCACCAAAAATAATTGAGCAATCCGCTCTTTAGGTGTTAATGTATTAAAGACAGAGTCAACCCATGTATGCGGCGAATTAATATACGTGACAAAATCCTTCTTGTCTTGTGCTTGTAAAAAAGGGATAGATGTTGCCATTGCGACAACAGCTAATGCTAGTTTTTTTAACATAAATAGTTTTTATAATTATAGTTACTAATAACGGGTATTTTTTAGACAATAGAAAACAGTTTGTGCAACAAATTTGATAAAACATGCACAAACTTGCATTAAAAGTGCAAAAAAAATCTAATGCTAGATTAAATTATACTTCTCTTCTAATAATATTGCGAGTTCCATGGCATGGTCTAATTCACCATTTGCTTCTTTTTTCCATAATGTATCAATAACGATAAGCAAAAATTCTGTTTCTAAATCTGGGTTCTTATAACCAAGTTCTTTGAATGCCCGAACAATAATCGCCTGAACAGGTTTCATAAACTGTTCATGCTGTTGTCTTGAAAATGGATGGTGAGATAGGCGTTCTTGTAATTTCCAAAAAATAGGTTCATCAGCAACCAATTTACTGGGTAAATTAATCATTTTACGCAAAAAGTCCTTTGAGTCCACGTAGGTCATCATTCCTTTATGATGTGTCAACACTTTACGATATCCTGCCTTGATTAAATAAACCAATAATGCATCTTTATTTCCAAAATGTTTAAAAATCAATGCTTCGGAAACTCCAGCATTCATAGCGATAGCTTTCGTAGAAGTATCAGCGTAGCCTTGCTCTGAAAATAAATTCAAAGCCTCTCGCATAATTTTTTCTTTTCTACTCAATACACTATCCTTCATTTTTTATTCACATTTTTTCAGTTTACAAATATATTTATTCTTTTTTGTCAAACGAGTTCAATTGTAACTAAAAATAATAATTTTTATATAAAATCCTGAAAAGCCATGGTATTGAAAGAACATGGGTTGCCTCTTACTACAAAAAACAAAAATCAGTGCTATAGTGAGAAAGGAAGTTCCATAAACTGAAATGAACTTGATTCCTCTTTTCAGCAATTTTAAAAAAGCCTTTGTAATGTTTATGAAATCCGTAAATTAAAAAGCTATTTATAAAAACTGAACTCCTCTTTCACGTAATATTTCTTGTTTTATACTATATTCATCTTGATTGATGGCTTGGGTAGCATCTTTCAAAACTAGTGTTTGGTATCCTAATGTTAAAGCATCTTCAGCAGAATAGTAAACACAATAATCAGCAGCCAATCCGCATAGATGGACTTCATCTACTGACCGACCTCTCAGATAAGCATCCAAACCTGTATTCTTCCGTTTTCCATTATCAAAAAAACAACTGTAGCTATCAATTTCAATATCCATTCCTTTTCTGAAAATAGCTTCCACCCGATTCCATACTATACGATCATCCAGCTTCGCCCCTTCTTCTCCTTGCACACAATGGTCAGGCCATAATACCTGTGGCAAACCGTTTAGATCAATAACATCATAGATCTTCTTTCCTGCATGTTGACTCGCGAAACTTTTATGATGAGCAGGGTGCCAGTCTTGTGTTGCTACAACTAAATCGTAATCTGTTTGTATACGATTAATAGCAGGAATAATAGTTTCTCCAGCAGGAACGTATAACCGCCCCTTCTCCAAGAAGTCGTGTTGCATGTCGATGATGATCAGTGCTTTCATGACTGAAATTTAATCGACCGAAAGCATATATCCTATTCCTCGAATATTTGTTATTTTTATGCGAGCATCTTTATTTAGGTATTTACGTATACGACTAATAAAAACATCAAGACTTCTTCCTGAAAAATATTTATCATAACTCCAATAGGTCTTCATGATATCCTCACGTGGAATCACTTGGTTGCGGTTCTCATACAGACTTCTTAAAAGTTCACTTTCACGATAAGATAGTTTAATAACTTCGTCCTTATAACTTAAAGATTGTTTTAGGCTATCCAATATATAGTCTCCGATCATTAAATTTTGATTAAATAACTTTTTTGGACTGTTTTTTAGTAATGATTCTATACGAACAACTAATTCTTCTATACGAAAAGGTTTTTTTAAATAATCATTCGCTCCTATGTGAAACCCCTTAACAACATCTTCTGTCTGTACACGTGCTGTTAAGAAAATAATAGGTACCTGACTATCTTTTTCTCGAATCTGTGTAGCCAAAGTAAAACCATCCATAACTGGCATCATGATGTCGATCAAGAGGATATCTGGCTTTTGTTCTTCGAATGAACGTAGGGCCTTTTGTCCATCTTGACAATGTCTAACTGAAAATCCATTGGCTTCTAAACTGTCAGAAACAATCAGTGCCAAACTGGCCTCGTCTTCTACATACAATATATCAATCATAATTCTTATAATTTGGGTAACTTCACTGTAAAAGTACTGCCTTTAGTTAAGCTGCTTTTTACTGTAATTTTTCCTCCGTGTTGCTGAACAATCTGACGTACATAGGCTAGCCCTATTCCAAATCCCTTTACCTGATGTAAATTTCCCTCTGGAACTCTAAAAAACATATTAAAAATCTCTTTATGATATGCTTGAGAGATTCCCTGACCATTATCTGAAACACTAAATTCTATATAGTCATTAAATTCACGAGCTGAAATTGTAATTTCAACCGTATCTCCCGAATATTTAATTGCATTTTCCAATAAATTATTAATGATATTTCTTAAATGAGAACCATCCGCATGTATCCATATTTCATCAACAAGAAAGTCAAATATGATATTAACATCCTTATTGACATTGATTTTAAATGTGTCTGATGCATCTTTAAATAGTTGAATTAAATCAACCTGCGCTTTATCCAATTTAACACCAGAAATTTCATCTACATCCATCTGTAGAACCCGTTCAATCATAGCGGCAAGATGATCCAATTCTTTTCTTGAAATGGCTAAGTATCGGTCCATTTTCTCACGATCATTTTTAACACCATATAGTTGTATAGCCTCTACAGCAGCCATCACGGTTGAAACAGGTGTCTTCAGCTCATGTGTCATATTGTTCACAAATGCTTTACGCATCTCGGCTAACCTATTCTGTCGGAAGATAGTTTTAAATAGATAAATAAATGATCCGATAAAAATACTGACTAAAAGGATAGAAATACCTAATTGCCACCCTAGATCAAAAAGTAAATCTTTCCAAACATGGTCAAATTTAACGACTAAAAACTTACTATTAGTTGGATCTATTAATATGGGTCGAGTCCAGGATAGTTTTTTTTCTCGGTATTCTTTACGTACCGCCATTAAACTATCTCTAGGAAAAGCCTCGATTTCGATTGTATAATTTGCGGCTATTCCTTTCGACTTCAATGCCGCATCAAATTTAGCTTTTATCTCTTTGATCATTTCTGGAGATACCTTTATTTGTAAAAATAAAAACGGAGGTATCATTTCTCCACTTGACCTGCCATTGAACAACTTTTGTCTAAATTCTTTATGAAAAAATTCTTTATTTCTTGATTTCGATAATTTATCTTCTAAATTAGGCGGTATCAGATCTTTAAACAATGTGTCGATCTCTGTATCTGTATATTTCGCTTTTAGCTCTTTTCGCAATTTCCCCAACACACCTCCTTGATTACTTTTTAGGTCATTACTATGGGCCTGATAAACATCTTGTACAACATTGAACATACTTCTCTCGGCGGAAGATAGGAATAACTCTAGACGGTTATTGTAACTTCCGTACAACCATATTGCTAGAATACTGATGATACCTATCCCGGTCAATACTGACAGAGTTATCAATAATTTAAACTTATTTGCCATAATTAAAAACAAATTTAAATTACTAGATTTGCATTTAGCTTGGTAATTAACCATATTTAACAAAATATAACACTGATTAACAATGCGCATTGATTACATTTGCATTATTCAATTTTTAAGCATGATAAAAAATTTTAAGAGACGTAGTATTCAATTTTTATTCTCAGCACTATTACTTACAGCCTTTATGGCTTGCAATAAAGATATTTCGCTCTCTTTAGACAATTCAAGAGATGAATCTATGGGAATTGTTCCTGTTGACTCCATTCAAGTGAATGTCGCTACTTATCAATTAGATGATGTACCAACATCTGCAACGGGTGTTGTTCTTGTTGGAAAAAATTCAAATGCGATAACAGGTTCTGTTAGTGCTACATCTTATATGCGTCTTGGTATTGGTGATATCACGACAGCATCTATACCAACTGCTGCTGTATATGACTCCATTACTTTCGTATTAAAGCCAAATAAATATTATTATGGTGATACAACTCAAAATCAGACAATTTCAGTTCACCGATTAACAGAGCAAATTACATTAAAAGAAGTCAATTCTGGATCCGATATTAACGAAAGACCTGTCTTTGTAAGTGGGGCAGCCATTTATAACAATCAAAAATTTGCATATGATCCAACCGCTTTAGGCACTTTATCATTCAAACCTTTCGTCAATAAATTAGATTCAATTTCTATTAAATTAAACAACAATTTAGGAAACACATTATTTTCATATATTAAAGACGGAAATATAAATATTTCTTCTAATGATAATTTTGCTGAATTTTTCAAAGGAATAGCACTAGTACCTGGAAATAACAATACAGCTGTTATCGGTTATCAAGATACGGTATTTATGCAAATCCATTATAATTTAGTGAATGATGAAGGATTTAAAGTAAATCGAGTAGCAAAATTTAATTTAGCAAGTAAGTCTTACCAATTCAATAATGTAGAAGCAGATCGCTCTGGAACTTCATTTAACGGATTAAGTCTTGTAAATCCTGAATTAAAAAGTAGTTCAACACAAGGAGATGTTTTTTTGGAAGGAAGTACTGGAACTGTAGTTAAATTAAATTTTCCGACACTTTTAGCATTAGTTAATGATCCAACTGTAGCGATTAATAAGGCAGAACTCGTTATAGAGACAGAGGGTAAATATTACAGTTCATTCTTTAAAGCACCGACAAGTTTAATCTTAATGGTAGCAAACGCTGGAGGAAATCCGGTAAGTATGGTGAATTCACCTTATACAACAACTGTACAACAAGCAGGGTATGCCGCATCAAATGACGTTGGAGCGAATGCAAAGTATACCTTTAATTTAATAGAGTATTTAAACAATATTAAAAAAGAAAGCTACTACAATACATCTTTATTCCTGAGTGTACCTACAACAGGTCTATTCTCAAAAACCGATAGACTTATTGTAGCAAAGGATTCAAATAAAAAACCCAAAATAAAATTAAACATCTTATATACTAAATTTTAACAGTTTATGAACAAGAAAAATTGGCTACTAATATTATTAGCGTGCGTCGTAACTTTCTCTACTTACTCCTGTAAATCAAGCAATGATACTTCAGACGAAGTAACAGAATGGACTAGGGGTTCTGCGTTCGATGGTGGCGCAAGAAGTGGGGCAGTATCTTTCTTAATTAACAATATTGCTTATGTAACAACGGGTATTGCAACAGAAGGTCAAGTATCTGTTCGAAAAACTGATACTTGGGCATATAGTGCTTCCGCAGGAACCTGGTCTAAAAAAGCTGATTTCCCAGGTATTGCTCGTAACAATGCAGTTGCTTTTGCAATTGGTAACAGTGGTTATGTGGGTACTGGTTTTGATGGAACAAATGCATTAACAGACTTTTATAAATATGATGCTTCAGCTAACACTTGGATGAAGATTGCTGACCTTCCTGCTGATGCAGCACGTTATGGTGCTGTTGCCTTTGCAATCGGTGGTTATGGATATGTAGGTACTGGTTCTAAAGGAAATGACAACGATACGAATGTTAAAACATTCTACAAATACAATCCTACAGCTAACACATGGACTTTAGTTGATAGCCCTTTAGAGTCTAACAGAAGATATGGATTTTCATTTGTAATCAATGATGTTGCTTATATAGGCGGCGGAATTGATAACAGTTCATATCCTGAAGATTTCTTTAAATTTGATGGTACGAAATGGACTAAATTAAATGATTTGAATCGCGATGACAATTCTTATACATACAATTTAACTCGTTCAAATACTTCTGCTTTTGTATTGAATAATTTAGCTTACGTAGTAGGTGGAAAGAAATCATCTGTTATCAACACGATCTGGGAATACAATCCTTCTACTGATGTTTGGAACTCTGATAATCAGGTTTTCCAAGGTTCAGCTAGACAAGATGCTGTTTCATTTACTATTGATAATGTGGGATATGTTACAACAGGTATGAACGGAACAAACAAATTCTATGATACTTGGAAATTTGTACCAGTAAAATAGTTTACACACAGATAATATAACTGAAAAATGTGCTGAGGGGTTAAACTTTCAGCACATTTTTTATTTATATTGAGTATCACTACTTGTTATCAAAAAAAATAGTCACCTCATGTATCAGTGTCTGATGCTATAAATCGTAAATCAAGATAAGTATTGAATATAAACATATTGATTTATCAAAGGGTGAAATACCCTGAGATTATAAAAAGATAAAGGGAAGTAATTGTTAATTACTTCCCTTTATCTTTTTATTTATAAGATGATTAAATTAATCCCTTTTCTTTTAATACTTCAGCTATTTGAACGGCATTTGTTGCTGCTCCTTTGCGCAAGTTATCTGCAACGACCCACATGTTTAACGTTTTATCCTGAGACTCATCTCGACGAATACGACCCACAAATACTTCGTCTTTACCGTGAGCATCTTTAGGCATCGGGTATTTCAAATTTGCAGGATCATCAACGACAATAACACCACTCTGTGCTGCTAATGCTGCTCGAACGTCAGCCAAATCAAAATCATTTTCAAATTCAATATTCAATGATTCGGAATGTCCCCCCATAACAGGAATACGTACCGTAGTTGCCGTAACCTTAATGGAATCATCACGCATAATCTTGTTTGTCTCCAAGATCATTTTCATTTCTTCTTTTGTATAACCGTTATCTTGGAAAACATCAATTTGCGGGATGACATTTAAATCAATTTCGTACGCATATGCTTTTTCTCCATCTTTCTTGCCAGCACGTTCATTCATCAGTTGATCAACAGCTTTCACACCTGTACCCGTTACGGATTGATAAGTAGAAACAACAACGCGTTTAATTTTATATTTATCATGAAGAGGTTTTAAAGCCACTACCATCTGTATTGTTGAACAATTTGGATTGGCAATGATTTTATCTTCAGCATTTAAAACATCTGCATTTACTTCTGGTACGACCAATTTTTTCGTTGGATCCATACGCCAAGCAGAAGAGTTATCAATAACTGTGATTCCTGCTGCTGCGAATAATGGCGCATACTCTAACGAAGTACTACCGCCTGCAGAAAACAAAGCAACATCCGGTTTTAAAGCAATAGCTTCAGATGGTGTAACCACCTTATACTTCTTTCCCTTAAAATCAATTTCCTTACCCTTACTACGCTCTGAAGCTACTGGAATTAATTCTGAAACTGGGAAATTGCGCGCTGCTAACACTGTTAACATTTCAGTACCTACTAGGCCTGTTGCGCCGACTACTGCGACTTTCATCTTGTTACTTTTTCTTTAAATTGTTATAAAATGTATTAATTATATTCAAATTTAGAATATACTAGTTTTTCAAACTTACGAAATTAGTGTTAATTATTATCAATAATTGCAAAAAATCAAGACAATTGTATTAATATCAACAAATATTAGTCTATTTTATAAAATACCACTAAAAAACAACTTCACTCAAGCCTGTCTATACTAATTCTTTGTTTATTTCTGTTTCGTAAACTTAGGTACTATTACACCCAACGGGTTAAAAGATTACTTATTGTATTACTCCGTTAACAATAGCCAAATTTTCTTTAATATCTATTTGCAGATATCCACAACTACTAGGTATTTTCCCATCTTTATAATATTTATTGACAAAACGACTTCTGGACTCATACTCATAATAATCAATTTTTCTAGTAGAATTTATAGAAACAGATTCTCCATGATCATTTGAAAGAGCATAATCAAACTCTGTCGAAAGGCTCTTTATGATAGTGATAGCATTAGAATTAGTTGTTTCGACCCAATCGCTTGGTTTGATTATTCCATAATATTTATCAAAAACAATATAACACTTACCTCCTAATCTTTTCCAAACCGTTATATAATTCCCTTCAGAAATTTCATAAAATGATCGTGTTTGATCATAACCTAATAAGCAAGATACTACTACAAAAAAAATAATAAATAATTTCAATTTCATAACACAACTATTTTTGATATCTGATCATCATTTTACGAAAGATTCCGATTCCTTTAAAGAACTCCAAGCTATTAGCTATTTCTACTCCCTATTGATTCATTCGAATAAATTATTGTCACTATTTTTACATGGTCTTCTAATGAAGTGTATCTAGATAAGTTCATGGCAATCATTTTAATAATTTTTTAAAAGTTTCTTTATGTACCCTAAAAGGTTTTATTAACCCTAAGACGATCTCACTCCTAGTGTCTAAAGTCAAAATATTCCAATTTTCCACATTTTTGATATGAAAAATGATCGCTTCTAATTTTTTAGGAAAATCTTCAATATAAAACTCTTGATTCTCATTATAACCCATTTGGTGTAAATGATTTGACAATTCCCCTCGTACTTTTAAATATAACTCTGTAGTTATGGGGCTCTGTGCCAAATAGCTTGATTCATCATTTATAATATGAAATCGAATTATATCTAATACTTTAGACAATACTATCAACTCATGTTCTTTATTAATTTCCATTTATTTAAATTTATTAGGTTTTATATAAATAAGGTGTCTGAGTATCTAAAATGATATCCTAGATCAAATATTATACAAGTATCCCAATCTGATGAAAGATTGGGATACTTGTATAATATAAATTTAACTGTTGTTTTCTATTGGGACAACCTTAAATTTTTGAGTTGAAAACCTGTATAATCACAATTCCAATCATCAGACCCATATACAAAAATCTCTATATTACTCAATTTTCCCTCATTGACATTCCCAACAAATCCTAATCCTACTTCAAGTTCACTTATTTCAATCAACTTATCAACAGATAAGACATCTTCAGAAATTAAGATAAGGTCAATTTCATTTTTATAATTTAAAAAAATATATTGTCCAACACCAGTACATTCTCTTTCTGTAACACTCAATTTATCTATATGAGTATACAAACTCGGACAATTCTCTGCAAGTGCAAAGAGAAGAGCCAATTCAAAAACAGTTAAGTTATTGATCATAATCCTTTTCTACTAAAAGATGATATTTCTATTTGATTTTCACTTATTATGCTTACTTTAACAATATTTTCACTATTGCTACTTGGAAACAGATCCAATTTACTCACATTTCACCTTTCACTCTCTGCATTCCCGATAAATCGGGACAAGCTGCGAACCTAGCGCCATAATCTATTGATATTAAAACTCGTCTTGACCATTACCTTATTTAAACTTTGTATTTTCGCGCACATAGTTTAAATTATATCCTTCGGATATCATGTATAGATCGCCTTCTTGATGACCATTTTGAAGGGTAAAAGGATAATATTAGATCATTTGAAATCACTTTTACAGAATTGCCGACTTTTATATCGTTCGAAATTGTAGTATATAATTCCGCTAAATCATTCTTAATTCTGTATGGGTAAATTCCCTTAAATTCATTATGATCAATGCTTTTATAGAAGTCATTGACATTGGATTTAAGGAGTTTTAATTCAAGTATTCCAAAAGCATGGTTATTCGACCTTTGAATTCTAACGATTATACCTTCAAATGCAACATTATTATGTAATAATCTATTAGATGTCGTAATCTCTTTCTTTGATAACTGAAAATTATGATATAGCACCCAAGAAAAAGCCATCAAACAAATAATCAATACCAAGTACTTTAAATTTTTCATTTTTATTTCTAATTATTAAGAATTCTAATTTCAATCACAGACTATCTAAAGATCTCATCGCATTATTTCCCTTAATTTAGCCTCCGTTCCAGTTGATATGGCAGAACCTATAGGGTTTATCTTATTATTGAACTTGTCCAGAAATCCTCTTTGAGCAGTAGGCTTAACATCATTAATTAACCATGTCTGAGCCCCTGTACCAACTACCCCTCCTAAATTACCACCTGCTCCTACGCCAACATTCGCCCCTATTGATACTCCTCTCCAACCAGGTACTTCAGATTTGCTTCCTCTAAAAGTACTAACACTTATACCTCCTCCTGCTATCATTTTAACATCTGCCCCAACTCCAACAGATATCGTTACTCCAGCATAACCTTGTGGAGTTATTACATCTTTGGAAGTATTATATGCAATGGAAACACTACCACACAGTTTGCGGTACACTCCAAATTTTGTTTTTATTATTTACTAAAATAGTATTTAATCATTTACGAACTCAAATACAATCTTATCAAAAGTTCCTTTATTCAATTCTACTTTCAAACTATCAATAATTCTTGTTCTATTATTTTTATCAGAAAGACTTCTCCTAACTTCATTAAACTTTTCATTAAATAACTCTTGATCATCATATCTTATAAATAAATTTTGATTTGTATTAATATATTTAACCAACAAAGTATCTAAATTATTTATTTTAATTTCTATCTCATGTTCGCCTTCTGTGATATTATTTTGTTTTAACAAAATACTTGAATTAACTCTACTATTTTTTATTACAGTATCTATTAGAATCTTTTTGTCAATTGATATTTTCATATAGTACTTATTTTTTTGACTATACGATGGATCAAAATATATTCCAATTATTTTACTTGGATGGTTAGAACATGAAAGCAAAACTATAGATATCAAGGATAACATGTAAAATTTCATACGTTATTTATTAGGGTTAGAAATTGGAAAGGGGATTACACGATCGGCACCTACATTGTTAAACGGTTTTGCATTAGTGCTAACATTATTATATTTTCCTACTTGATTTGCTGGTATTTTTGCACTATTAAAAGACTGATTTAACATACCTGCTTCAATAGGTATTAGCATAGATGAAAGTTGAATTGTTGAAAAATTTGAATTACCACCGAAATATGACATTGGATTAGATGGATTATTTAGAGATGAATTTCTTGAGGGATGTCCCAAACCCAACAAATGTCCAACTTCATGAAACCCGGTTTGAACTATGTTATCACTACCGAGTTCAACATATGCTATTTTTCCTCCTCTCTGTGCTAATCCAACAGCATTATTACCACCTAATTCTAGATCTCCTTTACCAAGAACATTATCTACCAATACAATTAAATGATCACTTTTACTAACCTCCTTCATGGAAGAAGCACCTGTAAAATTTGCTTGTATTCTATGGATATTCTTTTCACCCATTATGGTGGTAGAGCCACTTTGACTATTTAATTTCTTATTCAATGATGCAGCATATTTATTTGCTGTCATATAACTACTACCCATCTTAATTATTTTCCCTGTAATATGTATAGTATTAATATGAGTGATTTGTTTTCCATTTTTTATTGTTTCTCGAGTAACCCATATACTATCCCCATTAACATCTATGTGACTAATTGGATTTAAAAGACCATATGTATAAGGAGAATTATTGACGTACTTCTCAGCGAAACGATCCACCACATTCCACCTTCCGATTTCTGCATCATAAAACCTTGCACCATAGTCAGACTGCCCTTCCAATATATAAATACTTCCCAAGCTATGCGTACCCATATTCAGGTCACTTTGCATCTCTTTGCCATTATAAAGATACTTATTATTTACACTGTTCGCAATAGATTTAGTCTTACCAAATGGGTAGTAATCTTGTTTCTGCACAACTACTGGAACCGTAGCACTTGTTTCTCGTTTGATCACAGAACGAACATTACCCAGATGGTCGGTCAGATTGTAATGGTAAGTATAAGTTCCAGAACTGTTCAACAGAAAACCTTCTTCTGTGGCAATCCGTTCGATTGCACTTGCAGCTGTCCCAAGCTTGCTGTATTCTATTCCGTCCACATAGTTCTGCTCTGTCAGGATACCTCCTACCGTTGCTGTCTTTTTCAGTTTGGTTCCTGTCGCATCGTACAGATAGGCAATGCTCCTGCCTGTTCCTGTTGCAGTCTTCGGTATATTCAACTGATTGTAGGTAAACAGCATACCAGTACGATCCTTAGTTGCATTACCATTCAGGTCATAGGTGAACGATCCTGTTAATCCGCCCGTCAAACTCAATAACCTGTTGCTCTTATTTGCATTGTTGTAAGCGTAGTTAATCGTCGTACTATCGTCCCTAGTCAAGGTTTTGATATTACCCATATCGTCATAGGTCAAAGCTTCACTCATCACCGTACCTGTACTCCTTCCGTTCTTCAACCTATTGAGGGCATCATACGTATAGACAAAAGTACTGTTGGTGGTTGCAGCATGTCCCCATAACTGCTGGGCAATATTACCATTGTACTGTGCACCAGTTGTTAATACCGCTCCTGCACTGTTCAAATTATAGTTCAGCTCATAGGTAAACTGAGGAGCTGATGTCTTAGTTCCCCAACCACGTTCATTGTATGCATAGGTCACATTGGTCAGGAAGTTTGTACCACTGTTTTCGCTATGGATACCCTTGCTTTTGACCTGACCAATCTCATTGTAAGCAAGCTTGCTCTGGATGATTTCGGTCTGGGCATTCACCTTTTTCTTGGTCTGCACCAATCTTCCCACATGATCGTACTCGTTGGTTGTCAGGATTGTTGTTGCCGTTCCTGTAGCTGGGGTATGTACACGTTTACTGGTCAACAGTTCTCCGGGAAAATTGTAGGTATTGGTCACATAGTCCGTACCACTGATATGATTCTGTGAAGCGCTCTGGATTACACGCCCATAGTCATCATAATAATTTATCGTCAATAGAGGTGCTGTACCATCATCCTTATAAACCAAACTTCCAGTTAGTAGACTTTTGGTCAGTAGACTTTTGGTTACTCCTTGGGCAACTAAGGTTGTTGCACCAGTAAAACTGTAATCATCATAATAATTCACCGAAAGCGGACTGATCGTGATACCCGTACCTGCTGTAGGGAAAGTAGTTGATGGTGTCGGATAACTGGCTGCTCCATTACGGATTTCAAACAATGGTCCTACATGCGTATTTACATAATTTTCCATCTGCACCCTGGTCAACTGTGTTGCATTGGTATTGATATAAAGCCCTGAGGTGGTTACCCGACCAAAAGCATCATAACGTGTATAGCTCCACTCCATTCTGCCCCGTTGATTCGCATCCTGAGTGAGGATAGGCTGATCATTTTTGTTATACACAATATATTCCCAACCCTTTCCAGGAATCTTTTTCTCGATTAAACGGCGTCTACTATCATACTTATAAGCATAGATCAGTTCATTAAAATCGGCATTGTTATCTGTGACCGTGGTTGTGGTATATCCCGGAGGGATCACATACCACAAATCTCCAAAATCATCATATACATAATAAGTCTCCAATTTCTTGGTATCTGTTTCCCATACCCGCTTCAGCACAATACGATCCTCAAAATCTTTATACTCCTCAACTGTTCCTTGTTTACCCGTAGTTTTTATCCAGTTCTCATCCTTGATGGTCGTTTTATACAGCTTTCCAGTAGCATAAAATGTGGAGGCAGCTCCATTGTTTGTCGTATTGACAGTCCAAGCCTTGACATCATTTATAGTATTGACATTATCATTGGTCACAACCGTATGACCTGTGGTCGAAGTAGCAACTACTGTTTCTCTGTTGACAGCAGGCTGCCAAGCTGTTCCAGGTGCTCCTTGTTGCTGTACCCGATTTAACGGACTGTTCTCGAAAACGGTAATAGCATATGGTGTGGTTGTTTTTTTGACATGAGCATCCCAAGTATTGGTCGTTGCGTAATAGGCTAGTTGATCTGCTACTGGGGATGTTTTAAATCCTCCATCTTTTATTGAATTCTTTACATAAGGTAGGTACTTTTTGCTTTCCCTTCCAAATTTATCGTATTCAACATATTGTACAATATCGTTCTTCGATGGACTTGCTTGCCATTGTATGGACTGAGAAGCCCTACCTAGACCGTCAAAGTATCGTACAGATATATTGACATCGTCAACTGGTGTTCCTATTACAGTTGCTACAGTTTTAAGACCCGCTTTTCTTACTGTACGCTCAATCACGTAATTCTGATTGGTAGTGGGAAGCAAGCTAACTACGGGGGGACCAGCGATGGAAAAGGTGACTGTTGCAGTTGATGTTCCAATGGCATTTAAAGCCGTGACCGTATAGTTCTTCGCCGCCATTAAGGTAGCCGTTTTACCACTAATTTTCCCTGTGGAGGCATCGAAAACAAGTCCTGTAGGTAGTGCTGGACTGATGCTGTATGCTGCCTGAACCGCCACTTTCTTCATCTGGTTGGCGAGATTCTCGGTAATGTAATATTTTCCGTCCAAAGTTCTGGAGATCCCGAATGGATTGCTCAGCATCCCACTGGTTGAGATTGTTTTTACAGCTCCTGTAGGTGAAATATACCGAAGTGCATTGTTGTTCATATCCACTAGATAGATGTTGCCATCTTTGACTACAAGATTATTTAGTGCATAGAACCGTGCGGCACTTCCCTGACCGTCCACATTACCGAAAGTTCCGTTACCGGCAACCGTACTCACTGTACCACCTGAAATCTTTCGAACAGCATGGTTCTGTCTGTCTGCAATATATAGATCACCATTGCTATCAAAGGCCAATCCCATCGGACTGTTAAACTGTGCGGTTAACAGTGAACCGTCCTGAAGTCCCAAGGTTCCACTTCCGGCATAGGTACTGACCACACCTGCAGTTGTGATCTTACGGATCAAGTTGTTCATACCATCTGCAACATAGAGATTCCCCGAAGCATCAAATGCCAGTCCCATCGGATTGTTGAAGGAAGCTGCCGTTCCTGTACCGTTTGTCGCTCCTGCAGTCCCGTTTCCAGCAAAGGTACTAACCACTCCTGCTGGAGTGATCTTACGGATACGATGGTTCTGTTGATCGGTCACAAACAGGTTGCCTGCTGCATCAATCGCAATGGAACTGGGGTGTCGGAATCTGGCTGTGCTTCCTGTACCGTCAACATAATCCCAGATAGTAGAGTTTCCACCAGCAAAAACAGTTTCTATACCCGCAGAGGTTCGCTTCATGATCGAGTGGTAACCTGCATTGGCAATGTATAGTGATCCATCGGACCCCATGGCTGTATTCAACGGATTGTAATAACCTGTTATTGTTTGTTCCACCGTCACCACAAATTCAGCATCTCCACCGCTATTCGTTGGAGACCAGTCGATCTGTTCGTTGGGGGTAAACGTGCGTGCGCTACCATAACTGATCGATGGTTTATTTATTGGGGGTTGTAATACAAGAGAAGATTCTCCTGCAAGAGCCTGTATTCCCATCGGTATCTTCTGTACTCTTTTATTTGCATCCAGAGTATCTACCTGACCATACACATCATGGATATGAACCAACAGGGAGAACAATAAGAATGTTTTTGTTAATATTTTCATAATCTTAGCTTCGGTTAATTGGGACGATAATTGTAATCAAATGATTTGGTTATATCCTTAAATTGATTCAATATTGCCTTGAGGCGCTGAAAGCCATCATATTGATAATACTCCGTTACTCCTCTTGGATCGGTTTTGCTCTTCATGCCAACAAGTGGGCTGTAGGTATACGTGCTTGTTTGTGATCCCTCAGCCTGTATTGTCATATTTCTGATTATTCCTAGTGCAGAATAAATGGTTAAATACCCAGAAAGATATTTGAACCGAACCCTTCGTTTCTTCCAGGTCCCTAAAGTTGAAATTATTTCTGAAGATAAGATTTGAGCAGTCCCTAAATTCTGACCAAAATCTGAACCCAGCTCCCAGAACACCATTTCATATATGCCATTCGCTGTAAATGCAGCTTTAAATTCTAGCATACCATTTCCGGTGGTCATATCAATCGCATATCCAAAGGTTGGATCCGTCTTAATTCCAGGTACATTCGTCATGGCATCTATATGAGAAGAAGAAAGCCGGTTACCATCATTATCGACATCTAGTAGGATAAAATTTTCTGAACTGGGACTAATATTCA
Organism: Sphingobacterium sp. SRCM116780; assembly: GCF_021442025.1. Lineage (NCBI taxonomy): Bacteria > Pseudomonadati > Bacteroidota > Sphingobacteriia > Sphingobacteriales > Sphingobacteriaceae > Sphingobacterium > Sphingobacterium sp. SRCM116780. The sequence continues at coordinate 3,895,831 of NZ_CP090446.1, read as the reverse complement.
TTCCTATGAGATTATGACCTTTTGAATCCCATACCAGGGAAATGTATTTACCTTGTGCATCTTTAATCAGTGTAGGATTTCCATATTCATCATAAAGTAGAAAGTCAGCTTGAACAAATGAACTCGCACTCACCCCTTCTTTTTTTAACTTCACATCAAAAGCCCCAGATGGTAATTTTACAAAGTCATTTCTTAAATAATAAATTTGCTTACTTCCACGCTTATTCGTCGATTCAATCATGCGATTAATGATATTTTTTGAAAGCATTTCCCTATAAATATCTGTAGCAGTCCCTGTAATTTTACTCATATCCGGAACATATTTATAATCTGAAATAACCAACATATCGCGACTGTCTCGTACAGTATCCGTTTTTTTATAAAAATATTCATTGTCATAACTAAATGATTTCGATTTTGCTAAGAGCTCAGTTCCCAATGAATCAAATTCTGAATTCTTTTCATTCATTAATTCTGATCTCCCTGAATAAGGCATAAATTCATTCATTAGAAAATAAACAGGTGATCCATCAAAATTCAGTTGGTTTCCAGTGGTTGATGATCTGAATTTAACGGGCGCTATTATTTGGTTTCTAAAATTTTCCCTTCTCGTACTATTTTGATAGAAGTAGTCATCAATATAATTATACTTTAATTCCTTTCGGGTCACTTTTCTATCTTTCGCGTCAAAAACTGTTTCATTTAGTAATAATCCTGAATTCCAAGAGAGTACAGATTTCGGAAGCTGAGGAAAATAGAATGAATTGTTTACAGATAAGGAAGAAAACTCCCGAACTATCTTGCCAATATACTGCCCAGTCTTTCCATAATTTCTTTCTACAACTCGACGGTAGTTTACCGGGCTACCATTCAGAGTCACGAGATTATCCACTGTAGAGTTAGATCTAATAATATAATTTGGAGTATAACTAGAATAATTGTGCTCCATAACTAAATATGGGTCAGCAGCTTCATAATATACTGCTTGGGAATAAAGAGGATATATACCAATCTCTCCAGAACTTTTACTTCCGTCTTCAGTTAAATAATCAAATTCTTTAATTGCTACTGGTGAGGTGGAAATTGTATCATAATCCAGCATCCGGTTTATCCTAATTCCACCCACATATCCTTGATTTTTTAAATGCCACTCGTGGTCTGCAACGTTAGGTCCAAATTCAAAATCAGTATACCCCCCGGTCGGATATTTCATCCTTTTTAAAGAACCCGCCAAACATCTGACAGGATCTACCTCACGATTTCCTCCTGGTAAACTTGTTAATCCTCCTATGCTAGAATTAAAATTTTCAGCAGGAATCAGATTATTTGTGGCATTATTGTTATAGTAACCCCAATGATCTTGTTGGAAACTTAATTTTGCTGGTAATGCACTATTATAAAGAAATTCGTATGGTCGTTCTATTACCGTAGAATTTTTAACATAAGGAAGTACCTTTTTTAAAGTCAGTCTGTTTAAAGAATAGTCCTGTTCCAGGTTAAATCCCTTTTCACCGCCGTAATTGTCTACAATTGCGATTTTAATCAATGATTTATCACCAGTTAGATCCGTTCGGTTACTTGTGTTATATAAAAAATTGACCTGTACTCCATTGGGAAATAAAATATTGGAAATTCTTTTTGCCTTGATACTCTGTGCGATCAATTCAGAAGAGGAAACCAGCCCACCTCCTGTATTGGCAAGTCTTCTTTCGGATACATTACGATAAGAATCGTATCGATCAAGATTTACATCTGTATAACTTATCAATATTTTATCTTTCAGATTTGGCGCAATAATCTGTGTCAGATACCACGAACTTGTATAGGTATTGTTAAGCGCGCCATTAAAAATTGTAGATACCTCAAATGCTTCAAAAATATACTTTCTTCCGATTTCGTCCGTAATTTCAAATTTGGAAATTAATGCCTTACCATCGATGGTTGAAATGAATTTCTCAATCTTGAGTTTCCTTTGCGGTGCAATGAGGATGTCATTATTCTTTCCTAGATAAAATGTACCACTTGAACCTCCAAATGAAAAATTGAAGACATCATTCTGAGGATCTAACCTATTTTGCTGCATTTTATTAAATGGTCTATCATATTCTTCCATAGGTCTGTTACCAAGTAATTCACTTGTTGGTAAGGGACCAGAATTTAAAAATCCATCTAATACCAGTTCATCATAAGTTCCTCTAACCATCCTAGAAATAACTCCACCTGCTCCTAAGCTCCAGCCGATTCCAATACTGGAGGATATCTCATCCACCTTTATTCCGCCAGCAGAATAATTTAATCCTATTTCCAGTTCCAACTCCTTATTTGAATAACTGAAAATTGGAACACTGATAGAAGGTAATCCCACAGAATAGTTTATTGGTAAATTTCCAAATTTTTGTATGGATGATGCCTCAGGTGAAAGTGGAGTAACATTACTAATGATATCTTTTAGATAATTTTGAGCATTTGTTATTTTACTTATAAAAAGAAATACAAAAGTTATTAGAAGGCTTTTCTTTAAAATATTCATCATAATTAACAATTGGTTATTTAATTTGGTCTGATCTCTCTCTAATATCTTATACGTTTCTATATTCCTAATGAATTCTATTCCTTCCTAGAACATGAATATGCGGCAATTGATATATCGCTATAAGATACAAATGAAAAATTAATAATAATTAGTTGGTGTCTAGGTTAAATAAAAAGAATTGTCGTTTAAACTATAATCTTTTCAAGAATAAATTTACTGTAATTTATTGAATAAAATAATATTTTTTAAAAAAATAATTCAAAATACTATAATAAAGCTTATAAATTAATAAAGAAGTTTTTAAATGAAAGTTATTGGATAATTAGCTGTAACATTTGATAAATTGATAACTATCATATAATAAATTTATTTCTCATGTTCAACGGGATAAGAAATAAAAGCATTATGCGTTTGAACGAGCTGGTTGCAACAAATTCCTAATTTGATTGAACGAAGTCATTTCAATAAGAGAGGACGAAAATTGTATCATTTTTACTGTTTATATCATCAAAAATTATTCTTGAATTTTTTTTTCAAAAAAAAATAAAATATTTTAAAAAAATCTATTTAAGAGATGAGTATCTATTTTATAACAAATTCTGAGAAATAAAGTTCAAATCAGGAACTGTTCCCCTGTATAAAAAAGAAAAAATAATCAATCGATTGATCTATAATAAAAGTCGAGAAAGTGTTATAAAAATTAAACTGACGAGCTCTATTTAAGAACGAAAAAAAACGATTTAGTCTTTCTTCAAACCACCCGAATATCATGATAATAAAGGCTTTAATGAGGCATATACAGAATTATTACGCGAATAAGCAGAGATGTGAAACATTGATTCGGATAATAAAAATACTATATTTGTGGCAATGAAAGAAAGCATTATTATCATCGGTGCAAATGGTCAAATCGGAACTGAATTGGCTATAGCTTTAAGAGAGAAATTCGGCCCTGAAAATGTCATCACTTCCGACATCAGAGAGCCTCAAAATTTAAAAGAAGGGGAGATTTTTGAACCTCTCAATGTGCTTGATAAAAGTGCTATAGCGTTTCTATTCCAAAAATATAAACCTACTCAAGTATACTTATTAGCAGCCATGTTGTCTGCAACTGGAGAAGTCTATCCGCAGAAAGCTTGGGATCTAAATATGAATGGACTGCTCAATGTACTTGATCTGGCAGTTGAGTATAAGGTTTCTAAAATCTTTTGGCCTAGTTCAATCGCCGTATTTGGTCCACATTCACCAAAAACAAATACTGATCAATATTGTATTATGGATCCCAATACAATCTATGGTATTAGTAAATTAGCTGGCGAAAGACTTGTTGAGTGGTACCAAGAACATCGTGGATTGGACATACGCAGTATACGTTATCCTGGTATTATCTCATGGAAAGCAGAACCAGGAGGTGGTACAACCGATTATGCTGTTCACATTTTTTATGATGCATTGAGAAAAGGTAGTTATGAGTGCTTCTTATCTGAAAATACAGCATTACCAATGTTGTATATGGATGACGCCATACGTGGTACTTTACAATTAATGGATGCTCCAAAAGAAAGTTTAACGATTCGTTCTAGTTATAATTTAACAGCTGTAAGTTTCACTCCGAAACAACTGGCTGAAGAAATTAAAAAAATTCTTCCTAATTTTGTGATCACTTACTCGGAGAATGATCCTAGACAAGCTATCGCAGACTCTTGGCCTGCTAGTATTGAGGATTCTCCAGCGAGAGCAGATTGGAACTGGAAGCCTGCTTTTGACTTAGCAAAGCTTACAGCCGATATGATTGAGAATCTTAAAACAAACAAAATATAAACATGGGAAGAGCTTTCGAATTTAGAAAAGAGCGTAAATTTAAACGCTGGGCCAAAATGGCGATCCAATTTACTCGCTTAGGTAAAGAAATTGCAATTGCAGTAAAGGATGGAGGACCTCACCCAGAATCTAATTCTAGATTACGTACAGCAATACACAACGCGAAAGCTGTAAACATGCCTAAGGATCGCGTAGAAGCAGCAATAAAAAGAGCTTCTGAAAAAGATTCTAAAGGATATGAAGAATATGTATATGAAGGGTATGGACCTCATGGAGTGCCTATCTTAATTGAAACGGCAACAGATAACACAAATAGAACCGTTGCTAATGTCCGCAGCTATTTCACAAAAGCTGGTGGTACATTGGGTAAAACAGGATCTTTAGATTTTGTTTTCAACCGTAAATCTATTTTTAGATTTCCTGCTACTGATGATGTGGACATTGAAGAGTTAGAATTAGAACTAATTGATGGTGGTCTTGAAGAATTGTATGTAGAAGCAGATGAAGAAGGAAATGATGTTGTTGTTGCCCAAACTTCATTTGAAGATTTCGGGAATATGCAACGTCTACTAGAAGAAAAAGGGATTGCTGTTACCTCTGCCAAATTAGAACGTATTGCGTTATCTCACACCGATATTTCAGAAGAAGATGCTGCTGATGTATTAAAATTAATCGACAAGATCGAAGAAGATGACGATGTGCAAGCAGTATACCATAACATGGCTTAATTTTTTTTGAAGAATAAAATAAGAAGAGCGCCCTTGGCGCTCTTTCTTTATATATAGAATTTAGTTAAAATAACTTTAGAGCTATTAAAGCTTAATAAAATAGTATACATTTGTAATAGATTAAATATTTTAAGGATGACTTTTGAAGAATTTTTCATTAAAAAAAAGATCGATTTAATCGCTTTAGAAAAAGCGGATATTTCTCTTTATGAAGAATTTAAAAAGCATTTCACGGCGATGGGTGAAAAGAGTTTTGATCATACAAAGAAATTTTGGTTCAATAGGCTTCGGAAAAGCTATCGATTAACAGAAGAGATTGTTGAGAAAAAAGATTTGTTGGAAACTGTGGGTAAAACCGAGCGACAAATCATTTCTCCTGAAGCAGCGATTCAAACAACTAGTTTTAAACCTCGTTTCAAAGCTGGAGTAACGAATCCTGTAACTTCTGAAATATCGGCGACTACATCACAGGAAGATCAAATAACTGATGACAAGCAAGAAGCAACGTCTTCACAAGAATCTGCGAGCAAACCTGCAGGATTTAAACCTCGTTTTAAGGCTGGAATAACGAAGCCTGCAACTAATGAAATATCGGAGACTACATCACAAGAAAATCAAGCAACTGAGGACAAGCAAGAGGTAACACCTTCACAAGAATCTGTGAGCAAACCTGCAGGATTTAAACCTCGTTTTAAGGCTGGAATAACGAAACCTGCAACCACTGAAATATCGGAGACTACATCACAGGAAAATAAAGCAACTGAGGATAAGCAAGAGGCAGCTCCTTCACAAGAACCTGTAAGCAAACCCGCAGGATTTAAACCTCGTTTCAAAGTAGGAGTAACGAAGCCTGCAACTAATGAAATATCAGAGAATACATCACAGGAAAAGCAAGCTACTGAGGACAGGCAAGAGGTAACGCCTTCACAAGAATCCGTAAGCAAACCTGCAGGATTTAAACCTCGTTTCAAGGCTGGAATAACAAAAAGTCAAAAGGATAACGATTAAAAAAATATTTACTTTATATATCTCCATTTTGTTACATTTGCAAATCAATTTTCTGTTATTAAACCATCTGTTATGTTAAAAGAAGAAAGACAAGCTTTCATTATACACCAAATAAATTTACATAATAAAGTATTATCGTCAGATTTAAGTATTCAGCTAAATGTTTCTGAAGACACCATCAGAAGAGATTTAAATGAATTGGCTGAAAATGGAAAAGTATTAAAAGTTTATGGGGGAGCACTATCCAAATCTTTTCAATTTCCGTTTCAAGATGGTAACGTCTATGCAAAAGAAGCAAAAAAAGAAATTGCAAAGAAAGCAATTGGTCTACTTCAAAATGGGATGACAATTTTAGCAGGAGGTGGCACCACGATGATCGAGTTAGCCCGCCTGGTTCCAGATAGTCTTCAATGTACAATTTTTACCATAAGCCCTTTAGTTGCTTTAGAATTAGCTGAAAAGCCAAATCTAGAAGTGATATTGATTGGAGGGAAACTATCCAGAAATACCAATATTGTATCTGGAGCACAGGTTATCAATGAGCTTGCTGACATTCGCATCGATCTTTGCTTGTTGGGAACGAATAGTTTGTCTGTTGAAGAAGGAATTACAGATTCTGATTGGGAAGTCGTACAAATAAAAAGAGCAATGATAAAATGCTCTAAAAATATCGCAATTTTAAGTATTGCTGAAAAACTAAACTCTAATCAAAAAATGAGAGTTGCTCCCCTAAAAGATGTAAAATATCTTGTTACGGATATGGATCCTCAAGACAAATCTTTATTTGATTTTGCAAATAATGTGACCGTAATCTAAATGTACTTTACAAAAAAGAATGTCCACTCAAAAGAATAACGAGTCATTAAAGTCTAAAACTGTAAAAGGTATACTTTGGGGTGGTATTTCTACTGGAGTTCAGCAATTACTTAACCTTATTTTTGGTATCTATTTAGCTCGTAAACTTTCAGCTGAAGATTATGGTCTTGTAGGTATTCTAACAATTTTCACCCTCATTGCATCGACTATCCAAGAATCGGGATTTATTAGTTCATTGGCGAATAAAAAAGATGTTGAATACAAGGATTATAATGCTGTATTTTGGACGACTATATTAATTAGTTTAGGTCTATATACGCTATTATTTTTTGCAGCCCCATTCATTAGCGCATTTTTTGGTATACCGGAGTTAACTAAGTTATCTCGATATTTATTCTCTAGTTTTGTTTTTGGTAGTTTTGGGATCGCACATAGCGCTTATCTTTTTAAAAATTTAAAAGTAAAGGAGCGCTCTCTAGCAACGACATTAAGCGTTTTGATTTCGGGTATAGTGGGTATTATTTTGGTTTATTATAATTTCTCATATTGGTCAATTGTTTTCCAGTCAGTTGCCTATAGTTTTTCCTTTTCTGCAATCTGTTTTTTCTTATCCGATTTCAGACCTTCATTGAAAGTGGATTTTAGTCCTATAAAAGGAATGTGGAAGTTTAGTAATAAAATACTAATAGCAAATATTGTCAACCACATCAATAATAATCTACTAACATTCTATTTAGGAAAAATTACAACAAAAGCAACGGTAGGGTACTATACACAAGCAAATAAATGGAGCGGAATGACTCAAGGTATTATTGCCAATATGTCTCATGGATTTGCACAGCCTCTACTTTCAAACTTGAATAATGACAATGAAAAGCAGAATAGGGTATTTTTAAAATTACTGAACTTCATTTGTTTTACCACTTTCCCTGCATTAGCACTGTTATGTATTATATCAGAAGAGTTTATTACCATTACAATTTCTTCAAAATGGTTGCCTAGTGTCCCACTACTGCAAGTATTGTGTATAAATGCTGCTTTTGCTCCTATTATTAATTTTTACGGTAATTACTTCCTGAGCAAAGGTGCTTCAAATATTTACATGCGTCACATCGTGGCCTTTGGCCTTATACAGTTATTGATTATCTTTTGTCTACATCGGCTGGACATTATTTATATTGTATGGGGTATGTCTATATTTACAGTTTTTTGGACCTTTATCTGGCAAATATCGATCGCTAAGCATTCTGGGATAAAATACCTCTATCTGGGTAAGACTATTATTAAATATGTCATTACAGTAATAGTCGGTGGACTAATTGCATATTATAGTGGTCATTACTTTATCAATATATTCGCATCTTCTTTAATAAAGATTGTCGTTTTCTCAGCAATATATCTTTCAATTCTTTATATTTTTAAATCTGCTATTCTTCACGAAATAGTGACATATATTAAGAAAAAATATGTTACAAGATAGAACAAACATGGAATATCATGGACTGAGTATCGTTATCTTAACTTACAACACAGAGGTAACATTATTGGATAATTGTATTACAGCAATCTACAGAAACAATGATATTGAGGAAAATCTGGAAGTGATTGTAGTTGATAATAATAGCAACAATCAAAATGAAGTAAATCTTTATCTTGCCCAAAACTTTCCGAATGTTCAAATCGTTAATAATACGATTAATGCAGGCTATGGTGCTGGTAATAATCTTGGCGTTGAGCATGCAAAGTATGCGTATGTTTTGTTAATCAATCCAGATGTTGAGCTCATAAAACCAGTTTTTCAATGGGGAGTGACCAACTTTATACAAAACTCCAATTTAAAGCTCCTAGGGCTACAGCAAATTGATCAAAATAATAAAAAAACGCATTCTTTTTTAGCCAGAAAACTGACTGTAAACTCATTCTTAGTTAATTTTTTCCTTCAAAAATTAAACCATTTCAACCCGAAGTATTCCGTAATAAATGGGGCATGTTTCTTCCTTCGTAAATCTTCGTTTATACAAATTGGAGGTTATGATCCAAAGATATTTTTATATGGAGAGGAAAGATATTTACATGAACATATTTTAAAATCTTTTCCAAATGCAGAAATAAAGATGGATATGTCTCAAGAATACCAGCATCCCATTTCAGATAGGCCCTTTTCATTACATATCGTCGAGTTAGGTTTAAACTCTTATTTTTATTTACAGCAAAAACTAGGATATTTGCATAAGACAACTTACCAATCTGTTGTCAAATACTATAAATTTTTAATTTTGTTTTATACTTTAAAAAACAAACAAAAATCTATTGCTGATATCAAACTCATTCTACAGCTCTTGAAATCAAAATTTTTCAAAATTTAATGAAAAAATTAGCGCCAATTATTCTTTTTGTCTACAATAGACCGCAGCATACCATACAGACATTGGAAGCTCTGGAGCAAAATGCAATAGCTGCTAATTCGGAATTATTCATCTATTCAGATGCCGCTAAAAATGAACAGGCAACAGTTGCCGTGGAGCAAGTGAGAGCAATCATCAAAAGAGATTGGAAATTCAAAAAAGTTCATCTTATTTTAAGAGATACAAACTGCGGTTTAGCGGCCAACGTAATTGATGGAGTCTCTAAAATTGTCCATCAATATGGTCGGATTATTGTCTTAGAGGATGACTTAACAACATCTCCTTTTGCTTTAGACTATTTTAATGATGCATTAGATCGTTATCAAAATGAAGATCGAGTGATGCAGATATCGGGTTATGGTTATCCTGTTAAAAACTTAGCAGCATTACCAGAAACATTCTTCTTTCGAGTTGCAAATAGCTGGGGCTGGGCCACTTGGGATCGAGCATGGAGTTTTTTCAATTCGGACATTCATGCTCTTACTGATGATTTTAGTGCTGAACAGATTCACCAGTTTAGTATAGAAGGCAAAGAGAACTTTTGGAAACAGGTTCAGGAATTCAAAGCAGGAAAAATCAACTCGTGGGCTATTCGGTGGTATGCTTCTGTTTTTAAAAATAACGGGTTAGTGCTATATCCCCGAAATTCATTGACGCAGAATATCGGTAATGATGGATCTGGAACACATACCGCAGCAGAATCTACTTATCAAGTTGTGCTTGCAGATAAAAAAATAACCGAATTCCCACAAGAAGTTCAAGAGTATACACGGGCTTATGAAGCAATTAAGTATTTTTACGCCCATAGAAAAGGTTCTCTCTTACGAAGAGGGATTCGTTTTGCAAAAAAGAAATTCAACGAATTAAAAAAATAGCATGTATAATAATCCCACATTTTCCATCATTACAGTCGTCTATAATAATGTGCGGGATATCGAACATACCCTAAAATCCGTTGTTAACCAAACTTATAAACATGTCGAATACATCATTATTGATGGATCATCGACAGATGGTACCTTGGATGTTGTAGAAAAATACAAGTCAAATATTGCAATTCTATTATCTGAAAAAGATAAGGGAATTTATGACGCAATGAATAAGGGTTTAGCCAAAGCAACCGGAGATTATGTACTTTTTTTGAATTCTGGTGATGAATTACACAATAAAGAAACTTTAGCAAACTTAGCAGAAGTAAGTGAGGGTGCTGATATCTTATATGGGGAAACCTTTTTAATAAATGAACAGCGAGAGATCATTGGAGAGCGTCGTCATAAAGTTCCTGCTCACTTTAATTGGAAAAGCTTTCGATATGGCATGAACATCTGTCATCAAGCTATTTATATCAAACGGAGTCTCGCAGAGCCTTATGATTTAACATATAAATTATGTGCGGATATTGATTGGGTAATCAAAGCCGCGAAAAAAGCGAATATATGTGTGAATGCCAATCAACATGTAGCACGCTATTTAGTGGGGGGAATGTCCAAACAAAAACATCGCGAATCTTTAAAAGAACGCTTTGAAATTTTTAAAAAATACTACGGAACGATTCCGAATCTATTTAATCATCTAGTCATCGTGACAAAAATGATTGTTTATCGTTTCAAAAATGGCAATCCAGCAGACTAATCATGAATCCTGAAATATTAACTGAACTTGTAACAGTGAAAATGCCCTTTGGCAAATATCAAGGCTATACCTTATGTAACCTCCCTGAACCTTATCTCGTTTGGTTCCATCAGAAAGGCTTTCCTACAGGTAAGCTTGGCCTTCAATTAGCAACATTATATGAAATTAAATTGAATGGTCTGGAGTACTTGTTAGAGCCCTTAAAGAAAAAGTGATGAAAATCATTTAAGAGCTTTTCATATTTTTTCTATGTTTCATCATAATATTTGTTTTTCATAGGTTGATGATAGAACGTTAAAAATTGTTTAATATTCAATTTTTAACTAAGTTTGTGCTCTAATTCATTTACATTAAACGCCGTTTGCAGCGGTATCAATGAAAACTATGGCACAATATCAAACTTTACTGTACTATTGTTACAGTCCTATCGCTGATGCAGAAAAATTTGCTGCTGATCATTTAGAATTTTGTAAATCACTTCAATTAGTCGGACGTATTATCGTCGCAGATGAAGGTTTAAATGGCACGGTATCAGGCAGTCCAGAAGCTTGTCAAGCTTATATGGATGCTATTTATGCAGATGGACGATTCAATCATACAGAGTTCAAAATTGACGATGTAGCAGAGCCTTCTTTTATCAAGATGCATTGTCGTTATAAGTCAGAAATTGTTCATTCAGGCTTACGTAATCCGAAGATTATTGATCCCACTCAAAAAACAGGTGTTCACTTGGAACCGAAAGATTTCATGGAGATGAAAGATCGTGAAGATGTTGTGGTATTAGATGTCCGCTCTAATTATGAACACAATGTGGGTCGTTTTAAAAATGCGGTCACTTTAGACATGGAAAATTTTCGAGAGTTTCCTGAAAAAGTAAAAGAACTGGAACAATATAAAGGTAAAAAAATCTTGACCTATTGTACGGGTGGTATCAAATGTGAAAAAGCTTCAGCATTATTACTGGCAGAAGGTTTTGAAGATGTCTATCAATTACATGGTGGTATTATCAAATATGGTAAAGAAGCTGGCGGTAAAGACTTTGATGGTAAATGTTATGTTTTTGATAATCGGGTTACCGTAGATGTCAACTCCATAAATCCTGTTGTGGTTTCAACCTGTAAGAACTGTGGAAAAGAAACATCAAAAATGATTAACTGTGCTAGTCCGATTTGCAATGAGCATTTTACACAATGCGACGAATGTGGAGAGAAATTGGAAGGCTGTTGTTCTACCACATGTCAAGAAGATCCTTTAAAACGCACTTATGATGGAACAGGTTATTACGTAAAAATACCTCAACCAGTTAACATCGAAAAGATAAGTAAAAGAAAACATAAAAACTTTCCTCCTAAAGAGCAAGTTGAAGCATAAATAATAAGGAAGCCCTATCATCTGATGGGGCTTCCTTATTACTGGTAAAACATTAGATCCTTTAATCCAACATTACTCTACTATTTTAGTCGCACCTTTATATTCTATATCTGTGATTAAAGACGTTTTAGTCATCTCTATATTATTTTGGCTACGAGCTACAGTCCAACGTCCAAGTGTGCGATTATACTCTCCTCCAAGACTTACAAAATAACCAACGTCTGCTGTATTATACTTTAAAAACAATTGATTGGTACCCTGTTTGAAAAAAGGCTGGGGTTGCATTGTTAAAGGGTTGATGACATCATAGAAATCACTATTGGTGATACGATAACCTTTATCTCCTTCCCAAAGGGCACCTCCACCTGAATTAAACATAACATCTATAGGTTTCGAATCCTTTGTTACACTTGTCCCCTTAAAAATCGCTATTCCAAAAGCATTTCCACTATTTGCAAGCAATCCAGAGGTTCTATTTCCAAAGTCAAATCCATTATTTTCATTATAATCATAATTTAACACCCAATTAGATGTACTCAAACTTGTTGAAGCACCACCATTGATCAGTTGATATTTTCCCCCAACATAGAAGTATGTTCCTTTAGCAGCAAAACCCTTTGTTATATTAAACTTATAAGTTCTCATTCCACCTGTTGCCCAACCATTGATAGGTGCGCCTGTTGGTGTGGAAGCATTTGCATTATTACTGACCACTACAGCATAAGGTGTTTTAGCGAAATCAATATCCTCTGTCGCCATAAACTGCATATACTCATAGTTCGTATCTGATCCTTTAACATCACTTGCAAAGCCCGTGATAACAATTGGCGCAATTTCAATTTCTGAGCTCAGCAAAAGAATATCTTCTTTAGTGCGACATTTCAAATAAGGGGTTTGTGTACCATCAGCAGCTTCTTTATTAAAAACAATACCATAATAATTACCTAACACATAGAGTGATTGTTGCGAAAAATTTGCTTTTTCATTTGTTACTAAGTTTAAATTGGCAAATCCATCATTTAATAATTTAGTACCTGACAATACTTCTCCCTCTTTTGGAATCGGATTAAATCCACCTTTCAATATAATAACCAGTGTACTTTCATATGCGTCCAGATTTTCTAAAATAGCCTTAGCGGTCACAACATTATTATTTATGGGTCTACCAGAAGCAACCTTCGTAATATGGTTTTCTTTAACATTTTTCAACTTCAAAATACCACCCTCCCGTAGTAATTGACTTCCAACAATATCAATGACCACAGAATCTCCAGGTTGATAGTTTTCTGCTGATGCTCCTAAGTCAATTGAAATACCGCGCAATTTACCTAAACGTCTTGCATCCTGAACGACCAGCAACCCTTCGGGTAAGTTGCCCCCTTTATGATCTGATACCACCAATGCGGCCAGCTTACTCGAACCATCCAGTTTTTCTGCATCGATCGTTACGACCTCACCTTTATATAAATTACGAAGATCAAAAATTCCTATATATGGACTGATTGTACCTCCTGGATAGTTGGTATCTTGACATGATACCATGGCCGACAAAACCACTATCATCGTTGTTATATTAAAAAGTAATTTTTTCATTTTAGTTTCCATTGAATGTACCATTAAGGTTTTTGCCACCATACCTTGGTATTAATTAAATCTGCTCCTTGATTAGCAATAGCTTCTTTGTAACCAGTAGGATTCGAAGATTGTACAATAACAGGATATACCATTCGTGAAGGCATTTCACCATTATTTTTCAAACCAGCGCCTTTCGGCAAAATGGGATAACCTGTTCTGCGGTATTCAAACCATTGTTGCATATCTACCATAAACAGGGCATAATATTTCTGTAAATGCAGAAGTTGCATTTTTTGAGCTAGGGTTTTATTTTCATCCCATTGGATGTCCGCATTCGCTAAATAATCTTGCACAGGCTGTGTCAAGTTTGGAACCCAGAGCTTAATATTATTTTCAACAGCACTTTTATAATACGTTTCTGCTGAACCCGAAACCCATCCCTTAATAATAGCCTCAACCTTTATAAATTCAACCTCTGCATAATTCATAATCATCCCTGTCAATGGCTCCGTCTGTAAACTATTGACCCCAGCATTTTGATCATAGGAATAGAAATAACTCATTTTAGTGTAATCCTCCGCATTTCCCGCTGCATAGCCACTTTCTACACCGACATAGTTTCCAGACACAGTGGCAATTCCCAATCGGTTAATACCAGCTGTACCATACTCAGGAATATTCAAACGAGGGTCATTCCAGTCCCTTAAATGATCAATAAAAAAAGAAGCAAGAGAAGTCGCACGGAAGTCTTGCGCGCGTGTCTCCATAAATGGTGAAACATAGGCTCCTTTTCCCGTCCATCGTAAAACAGCCACATCACTATTGCTTGACATGATTGGATATTCACTTGTATTATCTTCTAGAATTTCTTTAATCTTCTTAATTGCATCTGCACCCCCATCCTCTTTGTGAGCAATACGTAACAATAACCGCAAATACATCGAATTTGATAATTTACGCCATTTTGAGACATCACCCGCAAAAACAGGATCTGCTGTTGGATCAATTGCTTCTCCAGCTTTCAACAATGCATTGGCCTCTTCAAACTTTTGAAACATACCGTTATAAATGGTGCGCTGCTCATCAAATCTAGGTTCTAAAATGAGCGAGTCACGACCTAACAAAGCTTGAGAATAAGGAACATCGCCATAGGTATCCGTTAATATGGAGAATAACCAAGATTGACACAGCAATGCTATTCCTTGATAAGAACGATTAAAACTAACTTCTTCCGAGGCTTTAAGGTACATATCTTTGAAATTCATTAACTGTTTATAATGTTGATCCCAGAGGTAACTTGACCAACTTGGTCTGAAATCGTATCGAAATACTTTCCCATCTCCTTCACCAATAGAAACCGTCACTTGCATCAATTCATTTGTAAAGCTCCTGTTTCTATTCATATTGGTTGATACGGCATTGAGTAATCCATTAGCCATGAATTGGGAAGCGTAAGCTTCTGTTGTTTTTACGGGATCAGTATTTAAGTCTATAAAACCTTTATCACATGCTTGTAGACCTATCGATAATGCAAGAAAAGCAAAAGTTATTTTTTTTATCGTATTTTTCATTTTATTGTAGATTAAAAACCAACGACTAGATTAAATCCGATTGTTCGTGTGGATGGAAACTGAGCGATTTCAAATCCTTTGACAATATCTCCTCCGTCCAATGTTCCAAATTCAGGATCGAAAGCAGGCCATTTTGACCAAATAAATAAGTTTCTTCCGTAAAGACCGATAGTTGCCTTATCTAATCCCCATCGTTTCAAAACATCCTTTTTGAATGTATAATCCAATCTCGCCTCACGAAATTTGATAAAATCTGTAGGAAAAGTACTTCCCTCGGCATTATCTTGACCGTAATGTGAGCGATAGTATTCGTCAATATTCGTCGCTATGACATCATTCTTGCGGTAAGTACCATCTCCATTTGCAAGAACACCATTTCCAATAATTCCATTGTATCGACCTGGAAGTGTATTTTTAGTTTTACCTTGTTCCGCCAATTTATAGTGTGTCAATGAATGTCCCACAGCTCCCCATTGTGTATCAAATAATACATTTAATCTAAAATTTTTATAGCTGAATGTATTTCCTAAACTTAATTTACCCGTTGGAATGGTGTTACCCAAATAAACAACATTCTCTGTTAAGAGAGCTACACCGGTCTTCTCATTGTATATAATCTGACCATCAGGTGCACGTTGATATCCTATACCATACATATCTCCCATACTTCCTCCAGGCAGACCCACTATTTGTCCACTTCCTACAGAACGATATTGCAGCACAATCGAAGAATCTGGAATGGACATAATGTTATTGTTATTAGCACTATAAGTAAGACTAGAAGACCAATTAAACCCCTCTTTATTAACAACTTGATTCGTATTTAATGAAACTTCCACGCCTCTATTACGCACTTCTCCCATATTCATTAAATACCTAGAGGATCCTGAAGAGGGATCTATAGTACGATACAAATGCTGATTACTTGTATTTCCTTGATAAACCGCCACATCAACATTTAAACGATTTTTAAACATCCGTACATCTGTTCCAAATTCAATTGAACGCGTAGAAAGAGGTTCGATATTTGGGTTTACCAAAGTTGTAGGGTTTTGCAATGAACCTCCGATCAACGGATTACCTCCAATATATCCATATGCCGTCATATAAGGAGCCTCTACACCAGAACCTACCCAAGCAACTGAAGCTCTCAACTTTGCAAAATTAATAGCCTTAGGTAGTGTAAATAATTGAGACAAGACTAAACTACTGTTGAACGAGTTATAGAAGAAACCCACATTTTTATCAGGTACAACCGATGAAGCTAATGTACTCGTCCAATCCATTCGACCCGTAGCATCAAAGAATAGATAATCTTTAAATCCTGCAGTAACTAAACCATAAAAACTGTTAATTTGAAAGTTTCTAATATCCTGAATGCTTTTAATACCATACTTATTATTGGTATGGCTGTATACTCCTGGGAAAGTCAAGCCATCTGAGGCCAAAGAAGTCATACGATAATTGTTTCGCAATGTACTTCCTCCACCTGTTGCTGTTACTTGCCAATTCTCATGTATTTTTTTATCATATTTCAACAAGAAATCTAGATTTGTTTCTTTCGAAAATATCTCCTGTGTCCGATAACTTCCCTCTGCTAGTTTCGAACCTGCATCGTACGGTCGCAATTGTGCTCTATCTTCATTTGAAAAATCAATAGATGCCCGAACTTGTGCACTAAATTCCTTAGAAAACTGATAAGACGCTTGCGCATTACCTGTAAAAGTATTTCGGTTATTGCGATTGATAAATTCGTATGAGATTGCATATGGATTTTCAGGATACGTACTGAATGGATACATGATCTTTTTTCCCTCTTGTCCATTTACCCAATAAGTTTTCAACCAATTGACATCAGCATTAGGTTGCCAAAATATATACCAATACATCAAAGATTGGTTACCATATCCTGCTCCAGGTAAGTTGTCACTTTTGCGATTATTATAACTTACTTTAGATGTGATACTCAACTTATCACTTACCTTAGAGTTGACAGATAAAGCGATTGTATTGCGATCATAACCTGTATTCGGTACGATCCACGTATTACTTACATTTGTTGCCGAAAAACGAGCATTGGTCTTCTCGGTTCCACCATCAATAGACAGCGTATTCATAAAGGTTTTACCGACATCAAAGAAACTGTTGTTATTTTTATAGGGTCTCCAGAGTGTGCGTTCTGTCCCTACTCCTTGAAGGTTTGGATCATATTGAAAAAAATATTGACCATCAAATTTTGGCCCATATGCAGAACTTGTACCACTCGTACTACTCCCATCAATAGTAGTTCCAAAAGAATAGTAATCAGCACCCCCTATACCCTGACCATATTCGTATTGTAAATCTGGCCAACGGTTCACACTCTCAAATGAAGTATTTGAATTCAATGTGATTCCTAATGATTTTCCATTTCTTTTAGCACCAGATTTGGTTGTAATGATGACTGCACCATTTGCTGCCTTTTGACCATACAGAGCTGCCGCACCTGGCCCCTTTAAAACAGATACACTCTCAATATCTTCGGGATTGATATCATCCATACCTGAGCCATAATCTGCAGGCATATTATCACTACCTGTGCCATAAATTGCTTCGGATGCATTACCAGAGCGTCTACCAGAGCCCGTATTGATGATTACGCCATCAACGACAATCAATGCTTGATTTTCACCCGTCAAATTATTCTCTCCTCGCAATATAATCTTGGTAGATCCAACAGGTCCTGCTCCCGAGCGTACAAGATTGAGACCCGCAACTTTGCCTGATAGTGCATCCATCCAATTGCTTGAAACTGCATTTGTCAGCTCCTCACCCTTCACTGTACTCACTGAATAACCAAGAGACTTCTCTTCACGTTTAATCCCCAATGCTGTAACAACAACTTCTTCCAAAGCTCGCTCTGTTGCATGCAATTTAATCTCTACATTTAATGATTCTTTAAATACACGCTCCTCATGATTACGATGTCCCAATGACTTAAATGTCAAAACAGTTCCTTTAGGAATTGAGAGAGCAAACATTCCGTCTTTATTCGTCTTTCCAATACTTTTATTCCCATTAAAAATAGAAACATCAGCAAGAGGTGCTCCATTAGCATCAACAACTTTCCCTTTAAATAAAATTAAGTCTTGGGTTATGGACTCAGTTCGGTTGAGGAATTCAAAACCATTCGTATATGCTGATACTGGCTGATAACTACATTCAAATAAACCGATAATAAGTAACGCTTTCTTTAATTTAGGCAGATAATAATGCTTCATGCAAAAATGTTTTTTGTTTGAATTTATTTCAGCACAAAAATGCAATTGCTATATTAAGAAATGGACGGCTTAGTGTTAAGGTTATTTTATGAATCTCATTTGTATTTTAACTTAATGTTATCAAAAAGATATAAAAAAAGGAGTAAAAAATATTTTTTTACTCCTTTTCAAAATGCTTATTATTCTTATTAAATATGGTCAAAAGACCATTTTACATAATTTATATTCTTATCTACTGCCAAATATTTTTTTTCGTAGTATGTCTTTATGGATAGTACCTCGTCCACTAAATCTGAATGATAAAGATCTGTTGTTTCCGCAAGTTTGTGCAATCCTAGTATTTCAATCTGCTCTAACGTGTAATTATAGAATCCATCATTATCTGTTTTCAAGTTCATGAAACCTCCCTCTTTTAAAACAAATTTATACCTCCCTAAAAAAGTTGGATTTGTTAGCCGTTTTTTCTCACGACTATCTTGAGGTTGTGGATCAGGAAATGTAATCCAAATTTCTGAGATTTCATTTTCTTCAAAATGTTCCAATATCATTTCAATTTGAATACGTAAAAAACCAACATTGGTAATGTCTTCTTCTATGGCAGTCTTTGCACCTCTCCAGATGCGATTCCCCTTATAATCAACCCCTATAAAGTTTTTTTCTGGAAAGAGTTTAGCTAAATTGACGGTGTATTCACCTTTACCACAAGCCAATTCTACAACGATTGGATGATTATTTTTAAAATGCTTTTCAGCCCATTGACCCTTTAATTCTTTGCCAGCATCTAGTTCTACGACATTGCCAAAAGTAGCTATCTCTGCAAATTTTCTAAGTTTATCCTTACCCATTACAATAAAATATCCTGCAAAAATAGCCTTATATTTGCAGTAATCAATAACTTATCGTGGAAAAGACATTAAAATATATATTGGTGATCACTTAGTGATGATTGGAAATAACTGTTTATCCTAAATTGGCAGCTTTAGGTTAGCTATGGCATACCGCGAAAATTGATGAATGGAATTAGGCTTCAAAATCAAAGTTGAAAACATAAATTGAGTTTGAATAAGGAATAAAAACTTGCTTACCAAGATTTTAAGTAAGCAAGTTTAGTAAGTTTCACTATAAGACGGGATACCGTATTCGTTTTCTTGATCTTCAACTACAGGAAGATTTGTGTCGTCTACCTTCTCTTTTTTCTTCTTTTTAGGTTTTATGAAATCCGTTACTTTTGCAATTAGACTAATCACTTTATCTTGATTAACCTGGCCAACAGCCTTTTCTGATGCTAACAAAAGAAGAGCTTTTTTCAACACACCAGCCTTTTTAAAGAAGAATTTGTTCATCACAAAGGGAACGCCAATGCGAAGAGTCTTTGTTAGCCAATCTGAGTCTTTCGATGCACTAGCTTGAGATGAAAATAAACCTGTAAGCATATTTAAGCCTGGTACAGTCGACTTCAGCGAATTAAAAATTCGAACAGGTGTCTCAATTTTATGATTTAATAAAGACATTTGTGACTTCAGATAGGCTTCTTGCTCATTTTTTAAAACCTTAAGACGAGCAATTTCTGCCTTAAGTTCGGCAAGATTATGAATTTTGCTGTGTTTCTTCATCTTCTAATGTTTCTTCTTTCAAAATTTTATCTTCCATTATAACAGTATCTTCTTCTACTTCATCTTTCCATTTTGAAGAGAATCGACGTATAGACAAATCCATAAATTTAGACTCTAAACCCGGTTCAAATACACGAATTAATAGGAGAATAATGAAAAATATAACAGCAGTAGCTAAGAAACCTAAGGAATTACTTCCTAATACTTCTCCCAAATAAAAACCCAATGCAAGACAAAGGAAGAATACAATGAACAAAGTCAATATTAATTTTGCCCCATCCATAATCAAACTTGCAATCAAACGAGAAGATCGTTCGACGGTCTTTAACCGAATCAAATTCAATTGCAAATCTATATACTCCTTTGTTTTTTGGAATGTTCCACTAAACGAAAATTTTTCTTCTTCCATTCAACTCTATATTAAGAATCAGAAGCTATTCACCTCTAATTGCCCTGCTCTATATTATTGTTAATAATTTCTTCATGAAATTATTTCACACTATGCATGCTCTGTGATTTCATCTTCAGAGATCTCTTCTCCTTTATTTATTTTTGTTTTAAGCGTAGATACAATTTTCTCTTTAAGATCATTCAATTGATCAAATTGTTCTTCTGCACGTTCCCGAATAGCATCTCCTAAATCCGCTAATGAATCGTTGAGTTTATCTCTTGTATCTGATCCCTTATCTGGTGCAAATAAAATTCCTAAAGCGGCTCCAGCAGCTAACCCTGCTAATAATGCGACTACTACTTTGCTACTATCATTCATATTCTTAAACTTTAAATATTAATCCTTGAATCTATTTTATCAATAATAATACAATTACCTAAGCAAATCGTTTGCCAAAAGGCAATTTTTTTTTGATATATGATAAATCTTATGAACAACAATATAACGTATTCTATCTAAAAAATCGAATTATTTAAATCAAAAAAACAAAATATAATAAGCATTTAATTTATTTCATTAACTTTAATTACTAGTTATATAAAACCTTATGTTAACAAAAACTTACAGCAGTGCTGTTTATGGCATTGAAGCAACGACGATTGCCGTAGAAGTGAATATTACGGCAGGAACGAAATATTATATTGTCGGATTGCCAGATAATGCAGTTAAAGAAAGCTTACAAAGAATAGAAAGTGCCATTGTGTCTTGTAATCAACGGATGCCAAGACAAAAAATTGTCGTCAATCTTGCTCCTGCTGACATTCGCAAAGAGGGTTCCTCTTATGATTTAGCTATTGCAACAGCAATTCTTGCCTCCTCCAATCAAATTGATTCCAATAAGCTTGCAGATTATTTAATTCTTGGAGAATTATCCTTGGATGGAAAAGTCCAATCCGTTAAAGGAGCATTACCTATAGCGATTCAATCTTTGAAAGATAAGTTTAAAGGGATTATTTTACCGAACATGAACGCAAGGGAAGCTGCTATTGTCTCAGATTTAGAGATTTTTGGCGTTGAGAGCCTATTTGAAGTTATTGATTTTTTTAATGATAAGATAGATTTGAAGCCGACAATCGTAGATATCGAAAATGAGTTTTTAAATAAGATCGACAATTATGAGGCAGATTTTGGAGATGTTAAAGGTCAGGAAAACATCAAAAGAGCCTTGGAAATTGCAGCTGCTGGAGGTCATAATGTTATTCTAATAGGTCCTCCTGGATCAGGAAAAACGATGTTGGCAAAACGATTACCTACGATATTACCCCCCTTAACAATAGAAGAATCATTAGACACAACTAAAATTCATTCTGTAGCAGGGCATTTAACCGCTAAAGATTCTCTAATGACAGTAAGACCTTTTAGATCTCCTCATCATACAATTTCAGATGTTGCACTTGTTGGTGGTGGCATAAGCCCTCAACCTGGAGAAATTTCGCTATCCCATAATGGTGTCCTTTTTCTTGACGAACTTCCTGAATTTAAAAGAACAGTATTAGAAGTGATGAGGCAACCTTTGGAATCACGAAACATTACGATTTCAAGAGCGAGATTTTCAGTAGATTATCCCGCTAGCTTTATGTTGATAGCCGCCATGAATCCATGTCCTTGCGGTTACTATAATCATCCTGAGAAAGAGTGCATATGTGGAAATAGTACTGTACAACGCTATTTAAGCAAGATATCAGGGCCATTATTGGATCGGATTGATCTCCATGTAGAAGTAACTCCAGTTGCCTTCAAAGAACTTGCTTCAAAGCATAGCGCTGAGAAAAGTGCTGAAATCAGGAAACGAGTTATTGAGGCTAGAAAAATTCAACGGGAGCGCTTTAGCAACAATCATCAAGTGCATAACAACGCTCAGATGAGTGCAAAACAGGTACGTGAAATATGCCAAATTGACGCTGGTGGTATACAGTTACTTAAAATCGCAATGGAAAAATTAGGTTTATCGGCTAGAGCATATGATCGTATTTTAAAAGTTGCCCGAACGATTGCAGATATGGAGCATTCAAAGAATATAGAGAATCATCATTTGGCTGAAGCGATTCAATTTAGAAGTCTAGATCGTGAAAGTTGGGCTGGTTAACTTAAAATTTACTGATGAAATGACTGATAATCCAAGGATATAGGATAAAGGTTAAAAGCACACCTGATAATGCTCCAAATAAATGGGCATCATGGTTCACGCCATCTTTCGAATTTTTTGAAGCCCAAATACAGTACCCAAGAAAAAGTACAGCAAATAAATATGCAGGCATAGGGATAATCATAAAAACACCCAACATCATTTTGGGATCGAACAAGATATAACTAAACAATACGGCACAAATTGCCCCTGATGCTCCTAAGCTATAATATCCATCGTTATTCTTTTGTTGTATAATTGTCGGAATATCACTGAGTATCAAACTTAACACATAGATTATCCCAAATTGTAAATGTCCCCATTCGCTTACCTGAATTAATATCTTCTCTAGTCCAAACCCAAAATAGTAGAAGGTTATCATATTAAAAAGCAGATGCCCCCAATCTTTGTGTATTAATCCACTCGTTAAAATCGTGTACACTCTTCTTTTACGATAAATACTATAAGGGTGCAACATCATTTCACGCAAAACTTGAGGATTTGAAAAACTGTAAATACTAGAAGCAACAGTTAAAATAAAAATAATACTGGCGACTGGAGTCAAAAAAAGATATTCTTGTATCATGCCTTAAAAACGATCTTCCAACAATAAAACATATAATTCTTTGGGGCCATGAGCCCCCAACACTAATCGTTTCTCAATATCTGCGGTACGAGATGGTCCTGTAACAGTAGAAACCATTGTAGGCATTTGATCGCCATAACGACGTTGCATATAGGATAATGCATCTTTCAAATCCCAAACCATTTGAGAAGTCTTTGCAATAACAATATGAATGGGAGGATATATACCCAATCTTCGTCCAGAAGCATTCGCATTGCTCACCATAACACTACCATTCCGTGCAATTAAAACTTCACAAGAAGTAATACCAGCATCAGCATCATCAAAATTAGTCTCTGTCGTTTGGATCGGAAAACCATAGGGAGATAACAAATCTTGGATCCCCTTTTCCCATGCAAAAATTTTCTTAATATTATTCTCTTCTGTTAGTAGAATGAGATTTTCAATCAAATTAATTTCTCCATCACAATAGAGAAACTTTCCCCCGATTGCAGTCAATTCCCTTGCAAAAGTTACATCAACCAATTCATCTTCTTCCTTATAAAGAGTTGTTTTTTGAAAATTAGGATGCGGGTTTTCCTTTTTTTGCACTAATGCTTGTCGTATTCTTCCCAGCATTTGCTCTTTATTACTATTGTTTTTAACATTCATACAGCAAGCAACTAAATAAAAATACAGCGCTTCTAATTAAAGAAGCGCTGTAAAATTAAAATCTATGTCTTTGGATTGTCTTCTTCTTTTATATCTACCTGAGGTGATTCTGTAGCATTCGCTTCTTCAGGTAACACATCTAATGGAAGATCCGTTTGAGGAACACCGCCACCATCTCCACTATTAACAAACTCATCATAAGTTGTTTTCGTGTCAAACGGACGTTTACCTAATATTTCTTCCAAATCACTTTGGAATAAGATTTCTTTTTCCAACAATTTCTCAGCAATTGCAATTAATCCAGCTTGTTTTTCTAACAATAACTCTTTTGTTCTAGCATATACGTCAGTAATTAAATTACGTACTTCAGAATCAATTAACTCTGCCGTTTTGTCAGAATAAGGTTTTTGAAATTGTTCAGATCCATCACGGAAAGATACATTTCCAACTTTTTCATTCATCCCGTAGATAGCAATCATAGCATATGCTAATTTTGTAATCCGTTCCAAATCATTCTGAGCACCTGTAGAGATCCGTCCGAATGTAATGTCCTCAGCAACACGTCCACCCATTGTCATACATAAGCTATCTACGAGCTGCTCCGTGGTGTATAAGAACTGCTCTCTAGGCAAATACTGCGCATAACCTAATGCAGCTACTCCACGAGGCACAATAGACACCTTCACTAATGGATCTGCGTGTTCAAGGTACCAGCCAGCAATAGCATGTCCAGCTTCATGATAAGCAACGATTTTTTTCTCTTCCGGTGATATGATTTTATTTTTCTTTTCAAGACCACCAATCACACGATCCACCGCATCTTGAAAATCTTGCATATCGATCTCCGTTTTATTCTTACGAGCAGCAATCAAAGCCGCTTCGTTACAGACATTCGCAATCTCTGCCCCCGCGAAACCAGGAGTTTGTGCAGATAATTTTTTAGCGTCCACTTCTTGCGATAATTTCAATGGCTTCAAGTGCACCTTAAAAATATGTTCACGACCAATTAAATCAGGTTTATCAATAGAAACTTGTCTATCAAAACGACCTGGACGCAACAAAGCACTATCTAAAACATCAATACGGTTAGTTGCAGCTAAAATGATAACTCCAGAATCCGTTCCAAAACCATCCATTTCAACCAACAATTGATTCAATGTATTTTCACGTTCATCGTTGCCTCCCATCATGGAGTTTTTACCACGAGCTCGACCAATGGCATCAATTTCATCAATAAAAATAATACATGGTGCTTTCTCTTTCGCTTGCTTAAACAAGTCACGCACACGAGATGCTCCAACTCCAACAAACATTTCAACGAAATCTGAACCCGATAAAGAGAAAAAAGGTACTTGAGCTTCACCCGCAACAGCTTTTGCCAACAAAGTCTTACCTGTTCCTGGAGGGCCTACTAATAACGCACCTTTAGGGATTTTACCCCCCAAGTTGGTATATTTACGAGGATTCTTCAAGAAGTCAACAATTTCCATCACTTCTTGCTTCGCTTCTTCCAGACCTGCTACATCATTAAATGTAATATTTACTTGAGATTCTTTATCAAATAATTGTGCTTTAGATTTACCAATATTAAAAATAGCACCGCCACCACCGCCACTGCCACCATTCATACGACGCATTAAGAATAACCATAAGAAAACCATCACCACTAGAGGCAAAATAAAGGTTACAAAATAATTTGTCCATGGATTTGAACGATCTTCATAACTCACACTCAAACGAGGTGTTCCTGCAGGAAGATTTTCTTGAGCGGTCTTTAAATTAGCTGCCAGAATATCTGCCGAAGCTTCTGTAAAAGTATACTGAGGTCCAGTCACTGGGGTTAATGCTAAAGCATTTGCACCTGGTGCTACATCTTTATATTTTTCATCTTTTAATCGATCTTTTTTAATATAAACATCAATAACGACAAGATCATTTTTCTTCGTTCCCTCAAGCTTCTCTACATCCCCAGAAGGCAAGATTTTAGATTCAAATTCACTGTAAGTGATTTTTTTAGTGGCCGAATCACTAAAAACATATTGTAAGGCAAAAAAAACCAATATCAAAGCAAAACTAAGCCACATGATATTAAACTTGGGCGGTTTTGGGGTTATTTTACCGGTTGGTATTTTCTTCATTCTATCTTATTTATATCGTTTTAATTCTATTTTTTCTACCATTTTAAGCACTCTGAAATTCTTGTGCTTGAGCATCTCCCCACAAATCTTCTATTGCATAGAGCGCTCTCTTCTCTTTCTTAAAGATGTGAACTACCACATCTACAAAATCAAGAATCAACCATTCGCCAATACTTTGTCCCTCTTTATATTGTGGATCTTGACCAAATGCTTTATAAACTTCATCCTCTACACTTTTTGCAATAGCATTCGCTTGGATATTGGAGTCTGCATGACAAATTACAAAATAATCAGAAACAGAACTGTTAATATTTCTCAAATCCAATCGCACGATTTCATTTGCTTTCTTTTCTTGCATTCCATACACAACCACTTCTGATAGCCGAGTTGACAATTCTGAACTTTTATTTTTATCCATTAAAAAATATTATAGTTTTGACTATTATATATAATTAAACATTTATCAGTTTGCAAAATAACACATTTTCAGGACTTATCATTGGTCAAAATATAATTACTATTGACCGTGTGGCTTCCACGAATGATTATTTTAAAGAAAACTTGTCAAATTTCAAGCCACAGGACGAAGGAACTGCCATTTTAGCAGTAGAACAGTTCGCCGGCAAAGGACAAAGAGGTAATATCTGGTTGAGTGAACCCGGTAAAAATATCATTACATCTATTCTTCTTTACCCTCGTTTTCTAAAAATACAGCAACAGTTTGCTTTATCATGTGCCATAAGCCTTGGGCTATTAAAATGGCTGAAAACGAAGACTGAAAAAAAAGTTCAAATAAAATGGCCTAATGATATCTATATAGATAATGAAAAAATAGCTGGAATATTAATCGAAAATAGCATAAAAGGCAACAACCTTTCTAATAGTATTGTTGGAATAGGCATTAATATCAACCAGACAAGATTTGTGAAGGGATCTGCTATTACATCTCTAAAATCAATTGATAAATCCAATACGACTTTCGACATCCTAACTTTAGCAAAAGAATTGTATGCCTTTTTAGATAACGAATATAAGCAACTTAACTTGGCAAGACATGCTGACCAACTAATCGAATTCAATCAAAATCTTTTTAGAAAAAATGAAATCAAAAAATTTATTTTCGAGGAAAAAGAAGTCGATGGTAAAATTATTCAGGTGTTACACAATGGCTTACTACAAATACAAATACATGAAGAAATTAGAGAGTTGAATCTCAAAGAAATTCGGTATGTCTTGTAAACAACAAAATATTTACTAGTATCGAATCAAAATGTTAAATCAAAAAACTAAATTTGCTAAACATAAATTAAACTTTAGCATCTTTACTTCGTCATAAAGAAAGAACAACTATTTTAAATAAAAACAATGAAAGCATCATGAGCTAAAAAACTTAAAAACCCGCGATGAATATAGTGCTCATGATAACTTCATCGCCTTTAAAAAACAAATTATTCTGATGAAAAAATTAACATTAATAGTAGCAGTATTATTTTTTGCCATTTCAGGTGCTGTTGCTCAAATCCACAATCCAGTAAAATGGACTGTTGCTTCAAAAAAATTAAACAGCAAAGAAGCGGTAATTTTTATCAAAGCAACAATTCAAGATGGATGGCATATTTATTCCCAAAACTTGGGAGAGGGTGGTCCAATTGCGACTTCTTTCACTTATCCAACTTCAAAAGAATATTCTTTGAATGGTAAAACAGCGGAGCCAAAACCAGCTATGAAATATGAAGATGTATTCAAAATGAATGTTGGTTATTTCACAAAAGAAGTTGTTTTTCAACAAAAAGTAAAATTAAATAAAGGTACTACAACAGTCAAAGGATCAGTAGAATTCCAAGCTTGTGATAAAACACAATGTCTTCCTCCTGATGACTACGCATTTACAGTGGCGATTAAGTAGGTTGTTTTAATAAATTTTTCTAATCGGTATTCAGATGGATCAAATGAGCTATTCTGAATACCGATTTTTTTATTGTATCGAATGAAAACAATGTTATTGAAGCTCATTTTACCTCTTTAATCACGCTCTAAAAAATACAAGACTCTTTATAATAAAACATCTTCAATAAATAATCAAAAGAGCAAAGATACCAGATCAGCTATCTTCAGCCCATTATTTTCCACCTCCTAAAGAATCATTTGAGGAATAGAGCCGTAAAACTAAAGTCAGAAAATATTAAGGAAGATAGAAAAGGGTACATTTTTAATGAAAGAATGTTAAATAAGAGCTCGTAAGTGTTAAATTTCAAACATACCATAAAATGTATGTCATCAATAACGAATATTTACCGCTCATAACGATAAAATAGTAAAATTGACTTTACAACTACTAAAATATAAGGTGATTCTCATCGTCTTTATTTAATTTTACAAATTATATTTGAAATCTACAAAATGGCTAAAAAGAAACTATTTATACTTTACTTCGTTATTTTCAGTTTTTTTATTCCTTTCTTTTCTTTCGCAACAACGCAAGACTCTTTGATCAGTTCAGAAGGGATAGAATTTTCTGAATCTGCTGATACGACAACTCCTTCAACAATACCACAAGACTTGGTTTTTTCTGAAAGTCCAGATACAGTTAGTCAAGACACGACCAAAGCTGCACAAAATACAGTAATAACAGCCCCACCCTCAGAGAAAAAATCCCTTTGGGGAATTTTTCTTGCGGGTTTAATTGGAGGTTTTGCAGCCTTATTAATGCCTTGTATTTTTCCAATGCTACCTTTGACAGTTAGTTTCTTTACGAAACAAGCAGGATCCAGAACTAGTGGAATAAGTAAAGCCTTATTATATGGACTCTTTATCATTATCATTTATGTTTCCTTAGGGATGATCATTACCATTCTTTTTGGTTCTGATGCCCTTAATATTTTATCCACAGATGGTATTTTCAACTTTGTATTTTTCTTGCTTCTAGTTGTTTTTGCAGCATCTTTTTTCGGCGCTTTTGAAATAACATTACCAAGTTCATTCGTTAATAAAATGGATGCAAAATCGGATAAAGGAGGATTAGTTGGACTTTTCTTTATGGCATTCAGCCTTTGTTTGGTCTCATTTTCATGTACTGGTCCAATTATTGGAACGTTATTGGTAGAAGCAGCTTCTAAAGGAGAGCGATTGGGTCCAGCCATCGGAATGCTTGGATTTTCTATCGCTTTAGCAATTCCTTTTGGGCTATTCGCCATGTTTCCTTCCTTATTAAAATCTCTTCCAAAATCAGGTGGTTGGCTGAATAGCGTGAAAGTTGTTTTAGGATTCTTAGAATTAGCGCTAGCGCTTAAGTTTCTATCAAATGTTGACTTAGCTTATCATTGGAATTGGCTGGATCGAGAAGTGTTTTTATCCCTATGGATCGCAATTTTTGGATTAATGGGATTATACTTGATTGGAAAAATTAAATTTTCTCATGATAGCGAGTTGAAGTTTTTATCTGTTCCTCGTACCCTGTTAGCAATTGTTGTTTTTTCATTTGTTGTCTACATGATCCCAGGACTTTGGGGAGCTCCACTGAAATCTATTTCCGCCTTTTTACCTCCTTCTGCTTCACAGGATTTTGATTTGTCAGCAGGCATTGCAAGTACAAGTAGTCATACGGATGGAAAAGTGAAAAAATATGCTGAAATATTCCATGAAAGAGGAACTCCAAAAGGATTTGACCCTTATTATGATTATAATCAAGCTTTGGAAACTGCTAAGGAATTAAAAAAGCCTGTTTTAATTGATTTTACTGGATGGAACTGCGTAAACTGTCGTAAAATGGAAGCTAACGTATGGACAGATCCAACAGTTGCTAAATTATTAAAAGAAGGATTTGTAATGGCTGAACTTTTTGTGGATGACCGCACAGAATTACCTAAAGAAGAACAAATTATTTCGACTTATTCTGGTAAAAAAATTAAAAATATTGGCAACAAAAATTCAGATTTTCAAGCATCAAAATTTAATAGTAATTCGCAACCGCTATACGTTATTGTCGATACAGAAGGTAATGTTTTAGTTCCACCATCGGGGGCCAACTATGATCCTAATGCATATGCTAAATATCTTCAAAGTGGAATCGACGCTTTTAATGTTAAAAAATAATCTTTCTTTTTATTACATTTGAACCATGAGTAACATTAAAAATATAGCAGTATTAACGTCAGGTGGTGATGCCCCTGGTATGAATGCTGCCATTCGCGCAGTAGTTAGAGCAGGTATATATAATGGTTTGAATGTTTTTGGAGTAAAAAGAGGTTATGATGGTTTGGTCAATGGCGATATGTATGCTATGGACGTTAAATCCGTTGCTAACATCATTCAGAGAGGTGGTACTATTTTAAAAACAGCCAGAAGTGATGAGTTTCGTACAATAGAAGGCCGTCAAAAAGCCTACGAGAACATAAAAAAACATAATATTGATGCGCTAGTTGTCATTGGGGGTGATGGAACCTTTACAGGAGCATCCATATTCATCGATGAATTTGATGTACCTATTATTGGATTACCAGGAACCATCGATAATGACCTAGCTGGAACTGACTTTACAATTGGTTATGATACAGCCATTAATACGGTCATTCAAGCGGTTGATAAGATTCGAGATACCGCAGAATCACATGATCGTCTTTTTGTTATTGAGGTGATGGGGCGAGATTCTGGATTAATTGCCTTAAGATCAGGCATAAGCACAGGCGCAGAAGCGGTTTTAATTCCTGAATTTGATGTGGACTATGCTGCTATCATGAAGCGTCTTGATAAAACACGTAAAAATAAATCTTCCCGTATCGTTATTGTGGCCGAAGGCGACGCTGAAGGAGGTATGGTCGTTTCGGAAAAAATCAAAGAAAGTTTTCCAAATTATGACGTACGTTTGTCCATCTTAGGCCATATCCAACGTGGTGGAAGCCCAACATGTATGGATCGAGTACTAGCCAGCAGATTAGGAGTTGCAGCAGTAGAAGCGTTGTTAGCGGGTCGCAAAGGAGAGATGGCAGGTTTAATCCATGATGAAGTCGAGTTTACACCTTTTAATAAAGCAATTAAACACATTGATTCTATCAATCAAAATTTATTGAGAATCGTAGAAATCCTTTCTTTATAAGAATTAGACATTTCTTTTATAAAACAAAAAAGCTTGGTTAACTGATTAACCAAGCTTTTTTTATGGAAACTATGCACTATGAGCGCCAAGCTTTATACTGATTAATCAATCCATTGGTAGAAGAATCATGTGAAGTAATGATATCTTCTGATACTAACTCTGGAAGGATTTGACCTGCCAATTGTTTTCCTAGCTCAACTCCCCACTGATCAAAACTAAATACATTCCAGATAATACCTTGTACAAATATCTTGTGTTCATACATGGCGATTAAAGACCCCAAAGTACGTGCTGTCATCTTTTTGATTAAAATAGAATTACTAGGTCTATTTCCTTCAAATACTTTGAAGGTTTTCAATTTTTCAATTTCCTGATCTGATTTACCCGCAGCCTTTAATTCAGCGACTACCACTTCCTCTGTTTTTCCATTCATTAAAGCCTCAGTCTGGGCAAAGAAATTTGACAGTAACATTTGGTGATGGTTTCCAATCGGATTTAAACTATTTGCAGGTGCAATAAAATCACAAGGAATTAATTTTGTTCCTTGATGAATCAATTGATAAAAAGCATGCTGACCATTTGTTCCTGGTTCTCCCCAAATAATTGGACCCGTTTGATAATCAACACGATTACCATTACGATCGACATATTTACCATTACTTTCCATATCTCCTTGTTGGAAATATGCGGCAAAGCGATGTAAATATTGATCATATGGTAAAATAGCATGACTTTCCGATTCGAAAAAGTTATTGTACCAGATTCCTAATAAAGCTAATGTAACAGGAATATTTTCTTCAAATGGAGCTGATATAAAATGTTCATCAGCTTCATAAGCACCTGTCAATAATTCTTTAAAATTATCAAAACCGATTGCCAAACAAATAGACAAACCGATTGCTGACCATAACGAATAACGTCCTCCAACCCAATCCCAGAATTGAAACATGTTGTTGGTATCTATTCCAAATGCTGAAACGGCAACAAAATTAGTACTCAACGCAGCAAAATGTTTCGCTACATCTGCCTGCAGAGCTCCACTTTTCAAAAACCATTCTTTAGCAGTATTTGCATTTGCCATGGTCTCTTGTGTCGTAAAAGTCTTTGATGCGATTAAGAATAATGTAGTTTCAGGATTAAGATTTTTAATCGCTTCTGCAATATGTGTCCCATCTACATTTGAAACGAAGTGCATGTTTAGATGTGTACGGTAAGCTTTTAATGCCTCTGTCACCATTACTGGCCCTAAATCTGAACCTCCAATACCTATATTAACAACATCAGTTATTGTTTTCCCAGTATATCCTTTCCACTCACCAGAAAGAATGCGATTTGTAAATGACTTCATTTGATCCAGAACCTCATTCACATCAATCATTACATCCTTTCCATCAACCATGACGGGTTTACCAGATTGATTGCGCAAGGCAGTATGTAACACCTCACGCCCTTCCGTTTCATTGATTTTTTCCCCCTGAAACATCGCTTGAATGGCTTTATCCAAATGACACTCTTTCGCCAATTGACGCAACAATGCTAAAGTTTCGTGATTAACTCTATTTTTTGAATAGTCTAAAAGTATATCCTTAAATTCTATACTATATTTTTCAAATCTAAAAGGATCCTCATGAAATAAATCTTTTAAACTGTATTCATTTATTTTGATGTAATGATCTGCTAAATAACGATAAGCAACCGTCTCGGTAAAATCTATTTTTGGTAACATATTTTGCTAAATTTATTCAAAGATAAAAATTTATCACAATCATAAGACTTCATGTGCAAGCTTTTTGGGCAATTCTTATAGAAAGCTGTATCTTTGTGATTATGACCAAAGAACAAATTCAAGATTTGAGGGATCGTGTAACTTCCCTGAGGAGGCATCTTTGACATCGATGTCAGAAAAGAAGATTTAGAAAAAGACCAAGCCATTACTTTACAAGCTGATTTTTGGGATGACTCAAAAGCTGCTGAAAAAGTATTACAATCGATCAAACTACAGAAAGTATGGACAGATCATTTTGATGCAGTAGCATCAGCCGTAGAAGATACGGGTGTCCTATATGAATTTTTTCAAGGAGGAGATGCAACTGAAAGTGAACTCAATGAACAATATCAAATAGCGTTAGAACAAGTTGAGCAATTAGAATTCAAGAATATGCTCAGTGCTGAAGAAGATCAATTAGACGCTATTCTTCAGATTACTGCTGGAGCTGGAGGTACTGAAAGTTGTGACTGGGCGGCTATGCTCATGCGTATGTACATCATGTGGGGGGAGAAGAATGGTTACAAAGTGACTGAGCAAGACTCGCAAGAGGGTGATGTCGCAGGTATAAAAACAGTCACACTTCAAATTTCAGGTGACTTTGCATATGGCTATCTAAAAGGTGAAAATGGCGTTCATCGTTTAGTTCGTATTTCTCCATTTGACTCAAACGGCAAGAGACATACTTCATTTGCTTCTGTATATGTTTATCCTTTAATTGATAATAACATTGAAATCGAAGTAAAAGATTCTGAGATTGAGTGGGATACTTTTCGTGCTGGGGGTGCTGGAGGTCAAAATGTAAACAAAGTGGAGACTGCGGTTCGATTACACCATAAACCGACAGGTATCATCATCAAGAATCAAGAGTCGAGATCACAATTACAAAATAAAGAAAATGCGTTACGCTTATTGAAATCGCAACTTTATGAAATTGAGATGCGCAAGCGACAAGAAGCCAGTGATGCAATTGAAGGCAATAAGAAGAAAATTGAATGGGGTTCGCAAATCAGAAATTATGTCTTGCATCCTTATAAATTAATTAAGGACTTAAGAACTAATTTTGAAACTTCTAATACACAATCTGTACTAGATGGAGATCTAGACGAATTCTTAAAAGCATATTTAATGGAATTCGGAGGATAATTAACAAAAAAGAGCAAGAATTGTGATTCTTGCTCTTTTTTATGACAACATATTTCTTTATTCACTAATCAGGAAGATCCAATTTTACGATAAACCATGTTGAAGGTATTCTTTCTAAAATGAATTCTTCCACATCATAGATTCTACTGGTTTTTCCGTCCTTGTATTATATTTTGCATTTCCCTTCGTATTGTATAGCGTTTCTATCTCTCCTTCTACAACAAAATAAATAAGCTGTCCAATAGGCATTCCTGCATAAATGCGGACAGGTTGAGCGCATGAAATTTCTAACGTCCATGTGTTACAAAACCCGACATCACCTTTTCCTGCTGTGGCATGAATATCAATACCTAATCGACCAGTACTTGACTTACCTTCTAAAAAAGGAACATGCTTATGCGTTTCTGTATATTCCAATGTTACTCCCAGGTATAGCGTATTTGGCTCCAGAACAAACCCTTCTTCAGGAATTTCAAAATGAACAATCTCGTTGTGCTTTTTAGCATCAAGTACGCGATCCCTATAGGTCGCCAAATGCTTGCCTAAATGAACATCGTAAGAGTTTGTACCTAAACACTTCCGGTCATAGGGTTCAATGACAATATTGCCATTTTCAATTTCTTCTAATATACGTTTATCTGATAAAATCATGATTCTTCAATGTTGTTCAAGATTAAAGTTGACCTCAAATAATTTAGAAAGGTTCATTTCAATCATTAATTTTCAAAAATACAGTAATCGTTGATATTTTACAGCATTTTACAATATTTCTTCATTAAATTTGAGAATGAGCTTAGTATATCTACGAGAATTAGACAATCACACCAAATTTGCAATTTGGCGAATTGAAGAGGATGAATGGACATTATCCTCTCAGCTGCAATTAGATCAATTGGAAGAAAAAAAACTCATTAGTTTATCCAATGGTAAACGTAGATTACATTGGCTTGCAACGCGCGTATTACTTCGTACATTATTAAATACAACATCTTACATTGATTGCCCTTCGGATTCCAATGGGAAACCATACTTAGCTAACTTTCCTCAAAAAATATCCTTGACACATTCTTTTGATTATGCAGGAGCCATTATAAGCTCTTTAGGCAATGTGGGAATTGATATGGAACTCATCAAATCTAAAGTAGAGCGCATTGCCCATAAATTTCTAAAAGAAGAGGAATTGAGTTTTATTTCCAAAGATAAACATAGAATAGAACAATTGTATGCATGCTGGAGTGCCAAAGAAGCGGTCTATAAACTTCAGGGTAATGCTGGAGTTTCATTTTTGCATAATATGACGATATCTCCTTTCGAATATAAGGATCAAGGCACATTGTCATTGTATTTAAAAAGTGAATATTATGATCGGATTTTTAACGTCCATTATGAAAAATTTAATGACTATTTACTCGCATATGTAGTGGAATAAGCCTTATTTTGATCGTTCTGTCACTTTTTGAAAAAATAATTTTATTCAAATTCAGAGGATTACGAAAAATGACTTCATATTTTTTTGGACAATTTGAAAAAGCTATTATCTTTGCAGCACATTAATAAACAAATGGCCCGTTCGTCTAGGGGTTAGGACGTTAGATTTTCATTCTAGAAACAGGGGTTCGATTCCCCTACGGGCTACAAAATTTTACATAAAAAATCCTACGATGTAGGATTTTTTTTTGCCATTAAAATAGCATGAATTCAATTCCTGCTATTTTCGTATTATTATCTTCGGTTTTTGTATTTTTAGAGAACTAAATCCCTATACTTCCTACAAACAAAAGTCCTTAGAAGTCCATGCAAGTCCTTTAAAGTCCATAGAAGTGCCAACAATATTCGGTACTGATCCGTACATACTACGATACATCTCCAGCTATCTCTTACCCAACCTGTGATAGTTGTAAGGTATCCATTCCATATATCTTCAAGAACAAGATAAATAACACCCTCTCCCCAATCAAAGCGTAGTCAAGTCAATTCTAAAACACTTTCGGAACCAACTTAAACAATAACTGAAACCTACTTAAAAAACAATTGATTGACGGTTGTCCTAGATTCCTTTTATATACATGCCACGGATAGCCATCAAGGTACACGCGTATCGATTAAACATGCTTAACCTGCAATTTATCTGTTCAAATCATATGCTATGATGGTTCTTCTTGAAGAAACGCTTTTACCACGCCTAGCATGTGCTTTATCCCTGCTTTATCCTCACTTCACCCGCGGCTCAGGACTTTCAGACATCTATATTTTCTATCTAAAATGGAAAAAAGTATTAAGATTGTATGATTTATAAAGCTACTTGACAATACTTTGCAAACTTTATTGAGGTATCTGAAATTAGAATAGCATCTCATAGAAAATAAATAAAGATGGAACAACCTCAGCAGTTCCATCCTTATTTGTATACTAATTTACCAAAGAGGATTTTGTGTAATATTAGGATTTTTTGAAATCACATTGACAGGGATCGGGAAATAATAGTTTTTACCTTCATTAAAAGTACGGTTACCCAAATTGTCATTTCCGTAGACATCAATGTAATGTTTTCCATTGACTTCCACTGTTTTTACAGAAGCCGCAACTTTGGCATACCTCGCACTCTTACGATCACTCTCTTCAAATCGCATTCCCAGTACTTTTTTAGCCATATAGGCTCCTTTCTTCCAGCGGATCAGATCATGATATCTCAATTTTTCATAGCTTAATTCCACACGTCTCTCCCTTCTGATCTCAACTAAATTGGAGGAAATCCCTTCAGCAGCATATTTCGGATCCATCACTGGATTTAATAACATATTTGGCATTCCTGCTCTTGCTCTTATCTGATTGATAGTCGCGTCCAGAACCGATTGATCCAGTTGCCCCAGCTCTTCAGCTGCCTCGGCATAGTTGAGTAAAATCTCCGCATATCTAAATATTGGTGCGTCAGTATCCTGATTGGTTCCCTGTTGACTCTGATCAAAATCAAAGTACTTAATTAAGTGATAGCCTGTTGCACTTATGTTTCCACCCATACCTAATAATCTTGGATATCCTACATTTGATTTAAACACCGAATTTTCATTAACAGGATTTAACACTGTCTGTGAAAGACGTTTGTCTCGATTTTTAAATACATTTTCAATGCTAGAATCATCATAAGAAGTACTTAATCCAACAGGACGAGCTAAACCATCATTATCAATCACTAAAAAATCGTCTATAAAGTCTTTCGTTGCACCAGCATTCTGAGTCGCTATATATCCAGACATATTATGCGTAAGGACTCCCTTCGCATAGCTTCTACTCATAATAATCTCTGGATTGGTAGACAATTCTATTGTCTTAAATAATGTACCGTAATCCTCTGTAGGTTTGCCGTTGTTAAAGATTCTATACTTCTTACTGTCCATGATCTTCTTAGAGGCTTCCAGAGATGCCTTCAAGAATAACTCATGATCCCCTAGTCCATGGTATTTTCTAAAAGTACCTTCGTATAGACACAATCTTGATTTCAGAGCCAATGCCATGTATTTATTCAATCTGTTATTTGTCCAGGTTTCAGGTAAAAATTCGATAGCCTGATCAATGTCCTTCAGAACCGAATTCATTACTTCTTTTCTTGGTGTCCTTGCACCAAACACCTCTTCGTCCGTAACATTTAATGACTTTGTGATATAAGGTACATCTCCAAATCTCTGCACTTTGTCCAAATAGAACCATGCCCGGAAAAAGTACGCTTCTCCTGCATAACGATTCTTAACCTCTTGAGCAATATTTGCTTTATCATAGTTTTCCAGCAAAATATTAATTCGTCTTAATAGATCCCAATACCATCCACCTTGATCTGGATTGGTAGGCTGTACATTTCTACCAGCAGCTACCTCAGCAAAAGTAACGTGTTCTGAAGCTAATGAAGCATGATTGTCAGATTGCACTTCAAAAGGGACAACTGCATGTGTAGCACTTCCAAATGCTGTATTTGTAAAGCCAAGATAAAACATGTATTTGGAATTATCTGCAGCACTATTATATATACCATTTGTGTATGACTTCAAATCTTCCTCTGTATTCCAATAGGAAGTAGCATTTAGATCATGCGTTGGGTAACGCTCAAGAAAATTGTCATTGCAGGAATACAAGGTAAATACGCCCATGAGCGTAGCTAATTTTATATGTTTAAATTTCATGATTATTACAGTAATATTATTAAAATGATAAACTAAGACCTAAAGAATAAGTTTTTGAAAAAGGATAAGCTACAGCCCCATTATTTGGAGCAGACTCAGGATCATAGTTTCCTTTAATCTTAGATAGGAAAAAAAGATTCTCTCCACTCAGATAAACTTGAAGATTATTCATTTTTATCTTCTCCAATAATGATTTATTAAAATTATAACCAATTGTCAGATTCTTCAACCTCAAATAAGAAGCATCCTGTAGATATTTCGTTTGAGTACTTTGGTTCCTCGTGTTTCTAGCTGATATCTTAGGAAAGTAGGCATCTGTATTTTCTTCACTCCAAGTATTATCATATTGCCACTGTTGCACAGTAAAATACTGCGTAGATACAGGCCAAAAAGCTTGACCTGAAGGCCAATAGTCTCTCTTTCCAACTCCCTGAACGAAAAGATTCACAAAGAAACCTTTATAGTCTACGTCGGCATTAAAACCATATGTATAACGTGGAGTAGCATTACCAATTACTCTTCTGTCTCCAGGATCAGCTAACGTGTTACTTCCGTTGCTCACTTCTCCATCTCCATTCAAATCTGCGTATTTTATATCTCCTGCAGACCAATTAGATCCAAGTTTAGCCTGTGAAGCATGAGCTGTGACATCCGCAGCATCTTTGAAAAAACCAAGTGTTTCGTAACCCCATATTTCGCCAATTTTTTGACCTACATAATAATTGGTCAATGAACCTGTAGGATTGTCAAATTTTGTAATTGTACCTTGCGAATCGCCTAATACAGCAGATAGTTTATAATTCAAGCTATTAATTTTATCGGCCCAAGACAATGTAAATTCATATCCTTTTGTTTCCAGATCTGCGATATTTTGTACAGGAGAGGCTGCTCCCAACACTTCTGGATAGGCGATTGAAGTCAACATATCAGATGTCTTACGCGTATAAATATCAAAAACAGCATTTAATCTAGAATTAAATAAAGCGACATCTACACCAAAATTGAGCGTAGAGGCTTTTTCCCAGCTTAGATTTCTGTCAACCAAACCAGGAGGATTGATCACAGTACCACGATCATTGTTAAAAAGGTAGTTATTGTTACCTGACACATCATTAGACATAAATGGAATGTATGGATAGTATCCCATATTTCCTACCCAATCACTAGATGTCAGGAGCTGATTACCTAATCGACCATATGAACCTCTTAACTTTAGGTCGTTAAGAAAGGAGTTCGACCAATCCATGAATTTTTCTTCCGAAACTCGCCATCCTGCAGAAAATGAAGGAAGGAACACAAATCTGTCCTCTTTAGGAAATCTGGATGTTCCATCATATCGACCATTTACTTCAAATAGGTATTTATTATCAAAAATATAATTCAGTCTAAAAAATCCACCACGTAAAGCCCATTCGTATCCAGACTCATTAATAGTTTGTGTACCTGTACCCAATCCAAGACTTGGCATTTCTTGATTTAGTTGACCATATTTATAAATATCTGTGTACTTTGTTTGGGTTAATTCCTGATTGTATCCTACCATACCTTTCAGATAATGCTTACCCAATGTCTTTTCATATTGTGTAAAGGCATTGAATGCATAGTAATTCTTCATTGAATTATATACCCTATAGTAATTATTAGCGGTGTTTCCTTCTGTAGCGAGAAAATTAGCTCTCACCAGATCTATCTTTTTCTTATGGTAGGTATATTCACTTGTCGAATAATTATAATTGAAATCCATATGTGCCGTCCATCCATCTAAAATATTGGCATCAGCTGAAAAAGTATTCCATATTTCATTCATATTGGTTTTATCTCTTCCTCCTAAAGCAAGCAGTGAATAAGGGTTTTGATCATCAAAATACATTCCTTTGAATTGATCATACTGCGGGTATTTGCTATCACCTGTCCACATGAAAGGTCTCACAGGACTCGTAAATACGAATTGATGCCAAGTAGCATTGCCATAGGTTTGTGTAGGTTCATCGACATTATTTCGTGTATATAGGGCTTTAAGTCCCAGTTTTAACCAATTGGTCGTTTGGTTTTCTACACTCAATCTAGTGCTGATGCGCTCAAATTTGTCATTGTTGATTTTCAACATGCCATCTTGTCCTGTATAGCCTACGGAAGAATAGAATTTAGTTTTTTCACTTCCTCCAGAAGCACTTACGAAATGGCGCTGTGAAGGAGAAAAGTCCTTCAATAGCATTTTATTCCAATCATTATATCCGACATATTTGTATACGCCACCTAAGATTAGATAATCTGGATTATTCTTCGGATCGGCTGTCCAAGCTTTCATCGCATCTACTTCCTCTTCAGAATACATTACCGCTAGTCCGGCATTTAGCATGGCATTATTGATATACTCTGCATGCTCATAATTTTTTTTAACCACCTCTGGGAATACACTGGGTTGAGAAAATCCTACGTTACCTGAATACGAAAGTTGAGTTTTGTTTACCCCCTTAGCTCCTTTAGTGGTAATCAAGACTACCCCAAAAGCAGCTCGAACTCCATAAATAGCTGCAGATGCAGCATCCTTAAGAACTGTCACATTCTCAACATCATTGGGATTGACTAAATTTAGATTCATCTCAACACCATCCACCAGAACCAATGGACCACCTCCATTGATAGAAGTCGTTCCGCGAACGTTGATCGTTGGGTTTCCTTTTGGATTACCATTTGAGTTAGTAATCGTCAGATTGGGAACTGTTCCTTGAAGACCACTTGCGATATTATTGATTGGTCGATTTTTTAAGACATCTCCAGAAACTGAAGCAATTGCTCCAGTCAGATTGACTTTCTTTTGTGTTCCATAGCCCACAACTACGACCTCTTCCAATGCGCCATTACTTAAGTTCAGCTCAACACGTTTGGCATTATTAGCAGCTAATTCTAAGGATTCGTAACCGACATAGGTAAAGCTCAGGACAGAGCTTGTGGATTGAACCTGGATTATATAAGCTCCTGCATCATTCGTAGAAGTACTATTGTGGGTACCTTTCTCCTGAACGGTAACACCTACTAAAGGTTGTCCTTGTGCATCCACAACCTTACCGCTGATTGTAGTTTGCTGAACATTGCTTTCCAAAGAAACAACTTTACGCACATTAAAAGCCTGTATTGGCTCGGCGCATAAAATAATACAGGAGATTGGGAAAACTGATTTCCAATACATACTGGAGTAGAGTGATCTGGGTAATTTTCTTTTCATGTTATTTTATTCGTTTATAAAAGAGTGTTATTTCTATCACAAAAGTTGAATCTTTTGTAATTCATTGGTTTAGGTTTAGAAAAATATATGAGTCAAATAACTTTTAACACTTAAGACCACTGTTATTGCATGTGGATTCCTTAAAAGAAAATGACTATTTAATTGGTTAGCTTACAATAAGCTTTTGATAAAATATCAAGCGGTGTACGATGGTTTTCTATTTTATTGTTACTGCAAGTACATATATCGGCAAACCTGGCTTCACATTTTGCGGTATATCAAAGGACAATGCTTCACCATTTTGCTGCCATCGAATCTTCTGCTTACTTCCTAATATTCGGGCATTCTTGATTTCTACATCTTGTAATTTTCCCATACTTTTCACACGGATGTTTTTCAAAGAAGGATTCCGTACAATTACATAAACGACTTTTCCTTTAGTGGTGAATCGTATATCGGGTACGATATCCTGCGAAGTAGCATCATTGACCGCGTCTTTCAATGTTTGCTTTTCATTTCTACCAAGATTCTCTTCTTTCAACTTATCATTTCCTTCTCCTGTTATCTTCCATGCCTGTGTTCCATAAATGGCCTCACCATTAATATCCATCCAGCTCCCTATTTCCTTCAGTCGCTTTTTACTCTCTTCTGGAAATGTACCATCTCCCTTGGGACCGATATTCAGCAACAGGTTTCCACCTTTACTAGCAACCTCAGTCAGGTTTCGGATCAGGACTTCAGCAGATTTCCAGGTTGTATCATGCTTGTTATATCCCCAGTTAGCACTCATTGTAATACAAGCCTCCCAATTCTTCCGAGAACTGTTTACAAGCGACTGTTCTACAACTGTATAATCACCATATCCGTTACCGATTCGGTTATTGATAATACAGTTGGGTTGGATAGATAAGATCAGATCTCTTATTTCTTGACTTTGTTGCTTATTTACCAACTCAAATGTATCAAACCAAATGATACCGACAGGACCATAGTGTGTTAAAAGTTCTTTGAGTTGTGGTTTGACTTTACGTTCTATATATTTTGATAAATCTTTCGCATCTTCATTGGGATAATCCCAAGTGTTGCTTCTCCCTCCTTTAATGGGCCAATTTGTAGGAACATCCGGATCCTCCCAATCTCTGCCCAGCGAGTAATAAAAACAAAGTTGAAGTCCGTATTTTTTACAAGCCTTTGCTAGCTCTTTCATAGGATCCTTCGCAAAAGGCGTCCTTTTAACAATATTATAATCACTGCTTGGAGAGTCAAACATTGCAAATCCATCATGATGCTTTGCTGTAATGACAACATATTTCATTCCAGCATCCTTCGCAGCATTGACCCATTGGTCAGCTGAAAAATTAGTAGGATTAAAATCATTAGCAATTTTAGCATACTCAGTCAATGGGATCCGTTCATGCAACATAAAATGCTCTCCTCCTGTTGTTGGTCTACCTTTCCAATCTCCTGCCGTCTGGGAATACAATCCCCAATGCAAAAAGAGCCCAAAGCGCGCATCGTTAAACCACTTTGCGGGACGTTCCTGTGCCCCAACCATTAGGCTGTGAGTCAATATTAAAAATACAATGATGAATGTTCTCATTATTTCAAATTTTAATATGTAAGATTCTAAACTAAAAGCAATTTTTCCAAAACTCATTCAAATGAATAAATTAGATAAGAGAGATGCTCTATTACAGTAACTCGTTATTAATTACGTTTTTGAAACAATAATATATGAGTAGTATTTCCGAAGTTCAATAAAAAGAACTGGGTTTATTAACAATAATTTCGGTATACATAGAAATCGACTATGCGTCCTCAAATCTCGAATGATCATAATAATGTGTTATATAATTGTATTTTCAAGTATAAGAAACATTTTATCTCAAAAAGTAATTTAGCACACATGCAATCGATTGCTCCATTAACGAAAACGTTATATTAAAGAAATTAACATAAAATTCACAAGCAAATCTTCCAACTACACATTAGATGATAGCTGCAATCTTAAAATCTATATTGGAAACTTAATAGCGAGGATCAAGAATATGGCAATAATGGTTCAGGAGAACCACCTCTATTTAATACCGTAATCTTATTAAGATTATCTCAGGCTACAGCGAGTAAAAAATCTTTTAAGAAGCTCTCAAATCAGATAGCGATACACGCCAAATATTAAAGAATGTTTTTAACTAAAAATGCCCTTTATATGAGTACATATAAAGGGCATTTGCAATATAACTATTTGTATTAGTTAGTTCTTACACATCGAATATTTAATCCATCACCTTGATAAGCTTCTCGAACTTGAGGAGATGAAGGTCCTCCAGGATTACTATCTGGATATCCTCCGATAAGATTAGGATAGGCGCCAGATGCTGGTGTCACAAATGCTCCATCCTTTATTTTCATACTAAATGCCCATCCGTAAGGGAATGTACCATTAGAATTGGTATTTTGAGATCCCGCATCAGAAGTCCAAAACATCATGTATGCAGATTTGTCATTACTACTAGCATCTTCACCATACCAATAATATGAATTAGTTTTTTCATAGCCGAATCTAGGATCTCCTGTACTTCCTAACATATCTGATGGGAAACCTGGCCCCATACCTCCACTAGTCCATCCTGCAGCA
This sequence comes from Sphingobacterium sp. SRCM116780, assembly GCF_021442025.1. Classification (NCBI taxonomy): domain Bacteria; kingdom Pseudomonadati; phylum Bacteroidota; class Sphingobacteriia; order Sphingobacteriales; family Sphingobacteriaceae; genus Sphingobacterium; species Sphingobacterium sp. SRCM116780. The sequence continues at coordinate 3,851,508 of NZ_CP090446.1, read as the reverse complement.
GTAGTAATAGAACCATGGAATGGAAATTCTAATATATTTCCATAAACATCAGGTGTAGCTGTTGTATAAGGAAACTTTCCAACATAGTAAGCGTTAGATGCATCAGTATAAACACTCTTTGAGGTATTTGCCTGTAGCGCTGAAACCAATGCCGTTCCTTCTGCTTTTGTAGGTAGACGCCATTTTCCCGCAGGATAAACTAACGAACATGGGTCACCATCTGGAATAGACGTATAATATGTTGGTCCAGAAATACTTTCATAATAATATCCTTTTCCAATATATGGATTTACATATTCTGGTCTATCATTTTGATCTCCATAGATTTTAATTACATCATACAATTGATCACCAGCATATGGAACAACTGTTTTAAAATTCCAAAACTCAACAGGTCTCTTATTGAAATCACTATAGTTATTATTTCCAGTCCAAGGTGGGTATATCCCATTATAGTAGTAATCTGTTGGAGTGTTTGTGTAGATCCATGGGTAAACGGCACTTTCATAAGGATAAACACCACTGTGTCTAAATCTAAAACCATTATCACTCCATGTATAATGAAGATTTCCTCTCGCCCATTTAGTACCATTTATATCAACGGCTGATTCAATCAATCTAACACGAACGGTGTATCTCTTACCTGGCGATGGCACAAAGTTAAACGTATAAGGAATGTCCGTAAATAATCGACTCACATTTCCTGAGGAAGGATTCGTGCTATAATCTAATTTCAATTCCATTTTATCAAACTTAATGGAGAAAGTACTATTTCTACCATCATCTGCTGGATAAAAATTACCAACAAAAACAGAGTCTTTCGTTGTCGCTGCATCAAGTTCAGAAAAGTCAGCACTTCCTTCTAGTGTTCCAACAGTGTTTTGAGGATTTGAGTACGAGTTGCTCTTAATATCAAATATAGAACTTGTCAGGTTTGATGTTGTTACTTTTGTGCCTGCAGGAACTAATGGAGCGAAAGTACCTCTACTATCAACAATTAACTTAACCCACGACAATCTTCTTTCAAAAACAACTTGAACCTTATTGTCTCCTAATGCTGTAGGCGTAACTTCACCACTTGCATATAGTAAGCCTAAAGAGGGGGTCGCATTTATTGTAGGGTTCGCTGTATTGCCTAATGCAGGAAGTGGACTTGTATTATCAAACGAATAGGCATACCATTTATAGTTCTTATTATAAGATACATCTATTGAACCAGCTAAAGTTCCTGATGTTCCATCTACTGCGCCAACATACGTTCCTGCTTCATCATAAACTAGAACTCTATACGTTGTTCCTGTATTTACAGGTGAAGAAGCCGCTAATAAGTTTGTTTTTGCCTTTAGATTATTAGAAACCCCTTCAGATGTTCCAACTGTAGCACTTTTAGCTAATGGAGTTAATGAGCCTGATTCTGATAAAATAATTTCAGCATCAAATCCATTCAGACTTATGTTTTCTTTTGATACTATTTTTTCATCTATTTTTTTCTGTCCTACCGCCATATTCTTCGTTGAAGCGATCATTTCAGGAACATCTTCAATTTCACTCACTCCAGATATAACAAATGATAATTTGTGTTCAGCTGAATCAACTTCATTGTTGTTTTTAGTACAGGAATTAAAAAAAACTATAAACCCTATAAAAAATGAAAATTTAATTAATCTATTGTGTAATGTGTGTTTCATATATGAAAAGATATTAAAATTCGTAGTTGCCATCATGGCATTTTTAGTTAAAAATTTCTTACAAATCAAGATCATAATCCCCTTGATTAATATCTTGCCAATCATTAACTTCAACAACTTCATCACTGTTAGGCCCAATAGGAGAGATAGTCGATGATGCTGAAGCTATTCCTTCCTCCGTCTCTACTAAAAAAACAGAGATTGAAGGATTTTGATAAATCCTTTTCTTTATTTTATTCATAATTAAATTATTTATAGCTTTTTTGTTTAAAATTATTCCTCGGAGATATATTTATTTCCGTTGGCAAAAGTACATTATTATTAAATGAATAATAAGATATTTCTTTTCCAATTCAGCAATAAAAATATATTTTGTGGATAAAAATCTACAAAATATACTATAGCATCTTGAAATAGTAATAAATTTCGATTGATTATTCACTTTCTTGCGTATAAATTACTTTGAAATAATTTTAATGAAACTAACAATCACTAAAATAGATCTATCGAACGATTGGAGACAGCTTTATAATATTTTAATTATTTCTCTTTGGTTAATATTTTTTCAAAACAGATTTTACAGATCTGTTTTTCATTATCTTCAACCTAGATACACAGCTCAGATTATTTGAGATGGCAAAATTTGGTAATAGGAAGAGGAGATAATAAATCAAGAAATTCTCTTAGGCAAAACCCGTATGATTGAATCGGGATACTTTAAATCAGCTATATTGGACAGGATATTAAAAAATATAGCTACACAATGGGGTATTGCAATTTTTTTCAAATTGAATATCCCATTTTATTTATTAAAAAAATAGCCTTCAATAAAACTTGGTGCTTCGTATAAAGTAAAGAAGATTGGTTAAAAGTTAGGTTTTCTTTTCTCTAAAAAGGCCGCTACACCTTCTTTAAAATCATCTGTTAAAAATAAATGAGCAAAGTGTTCGATTTCAACTTCATAACCATCTCTTGTTTGATCATCACATGCGTTCATCGCATCAATTGCAGCTTCAACGGCAGTGCTTGATCTTGAAAAAATTCGGCTCATAACTTCAGATGCTCTTTTCAATAAATCTTCTAATGGAAGTACTTCATTAATCAAGCCAATCCTTAGTCCTTCTTCTGCATTGATCATATCTGCTGTCAGAATCATTTGTAGTGCACGGCCACGGCCGACCAATCGCGTTAATCGCTGTGTGCCTCCATAACCTGGCAGTAGCCCTAGTGAAACTTCTGGTAAACCCAATTTAGCATTTTCAGAAGCAAATCGCATATGACAGGCAAGAGCTAACTCTAATCCACCTCCAAGTGCAAAACCATTGATAGCAGCGATAACTGGTTTTTTAGAATTTTGTATCAATTCCGTAAAAATATAATGTCCCTTTTCTGAAAGCTTCTTCGCCTCAAGTTGTCCCAGCTCTACAAATTCTTTAATATCAGCACCTGCTACAAAAGCTTTGTCGCCTGTGCCCGTTATGATGACCCCCTTAACGTTAGCATCACCCTTAGCAGAAGTCAAAGAAGCTTCTAATTCCTCTAATGTCAGTTGGTTCAAAGCATTCAACTTTGACTCTCTATTAATTGTAATATAAGCAATTTGCTTATCGACATGGTACAAAATATTTTGAAATTCCATAAAATTGCTAAAAATTTAAATGAACAGATACACCAAATGTATCCCTAGATACATTTGGATAATTCAAATAGCTTAATCTTCTTTTATATTCTACTCTAAAGATTTTAAAAATATTATCAATCCCTACTATTCCTTCCATATAAGGTTGATTCCCCATTACTCTCGTTTTAAAAATGCCATCATCATCACGATCAAATTGAATCAGGCTTTTATTTAGTTCAGGGTTATTACGATCACTCAACTTTCCGTAATAAAATTTGAATCCTGTAACCTCACGCCACTTTAGTCGTTTCAACAAAGGAATTCTATTAAAAATATAACCGCCCCAATGATGATAATAAGAAAATTTCACAAAACGATCGGCTACGAATTCCATATTGGACATTAAATCAAAATTCTGCAAAGATCCCGATTTATCTGTTTGAATATCGGGTATTTCTAATAATGGGTAATATAATGACCCCCAAATTTTTCCCGCACTAAGTTCGACATCGGCAGTTCCTGCTGGAGACATGAATATTCTTTTGAACATCTTAAAACGCAAAGCATCATATCGTTGATCTGCATTCCAAAATCCATCAAGACCTTTATTATATTGTAGAGATAAAACGGGGTACCTATTTTCAATTTGCCTTCTATTTAAATTCCGATAATAGAATTGTTCTCCTGGTGCCCATCTCAACCTAATTTGAATATCGTTGGTATTAATACCAGAAATTGTATCTGGAGATGTAGAGGAGGTAACAAAAAACAGATCACCCGCAGTGCTCCGTTCATGGTGAGTGAAAGCAGTACTGATACTAAAATGATTTCCAAATTCAACTAAATGTTCTAATCTAAAAATATCATTCCTCAACCATTTATTTGGTTTATTTCTTCTAAAAGATTGAAAAAAACCATCTCCTTTTAAATAACTTAAGCCGCGTCCTGGTTCCATAACATCATGCTGAACAGTAGCTGAAAGATAATGTGCAGGAAATTGCACAATAGAGTTACCATTTAAAGAATGTGCCACATTCAGATAATATTTAAACTCTTGATCTTTGGTTCCATAAGCCGCATATCCTTCTATAAAAAACTTATTTGACAACATTTCTGTCGTTCTGCCCCCTAAACGGATTCGACTTCCTTCTATATCATTAAAACTATATGTATACTCCAAGGGTCCAAGTTCAACTTCACCCAAATTATAATAGCTTCTAGCCAAAAAATATCCAACTGCCATTAATCGATTAATCGATTTCATCTCAGACAGCGAGTCAATATTCGTATAGGTTTTTGATTCCGTTTGGGTCAGCGGAACCACACGTACATGATCCCAATTAATAGAATCTGTTTTTTCCAAATATTTCTTTTCAATAGGAACCCCTGAAAAAACTTCATCTTTTATTACATCATCATTATATTTCGTAAAATAAGTCTCCTTCTTACCATATAAGGCATTACCCTTATCCGTTCCAAATAAAATTTGTAAGTCGGAACGAGTGGGTAACATTTGGCCAGTGGGATGCTTTTCAAATTCCAACCCAATGTTTATTGCATTTATCCAATTAATGTTAGCCTCTTCTCCAAGTTGCATATCTGCATGATAAACAGCATATCGATCATCATCAGATACCCAGATTGATCCCTTAAAAAGAACATCCATTTTTGATTTTGCTTCGAAATACAATTCTATAAAACGTTCGTTGTTTTTAACCAATGTATCCCGAATAGTATATTTATAAAAAGAAGGGGCATTTCCTGCAATTGGGCTTAAAAAAGATTTGCTTATAAGCTGGATATTATTGTCGTAAAGATCGATACTTCTAAACTGATCCTGAAAATAACTTTGAATATTAGCATTGTTAATATACCGTTTGTTTAATTCGGTCACTTTATGACCAATAATTATTTCTTTATTTCTTGAAGGCTTATAAGTAGAATAAACTTCTGACAAATTTTCCTGTAAGTAAAACGGTAAAATAGAACTTCCAGGAATACTTATGGTATCTGTGTTTTCAAATAAGAATTTTAATTTTCCAGTGAGTTTATTCAGTTTGCTTTTAAAATTGACGGCTCCAAATTGGGATTTTTCATATGCCTCATATTTGATATGCTTTAATCTGGAAATATGATTTTCATCCTTATGTGCAATAATATTTTCAATCAAAGCTAGAGCTGGATCTTTATATTTTTTCGCTTTACGCTCAACAACAACTTCGTCAATCTTATTCTCTTTACTCATTAACAAAACAGTCAATACAGAATCCTTATTCACATCCAAATCGACTATTTTGGTCTCATAACCAACAGCACGGCAAGCAAGCTGATCAAACTCTGCTCTTAAAATAACATGAAAATTTCCTAATGTATCTGTGGAAGTCCCTCCATTATGACCACTCCATGAAATACTGGCTAAAGGGATCCCTTTCCCAGTTTTACTATCGATGACTTGACCTTTAATATTTCGTTGTGCAAATCCGAGGGTTGTTAAGATACTCAGCACAACAGCAATAACAAAAAGTCTTTTTATTGTAGTTATAATTAGTATCAGAAACATCATTAATATTAAGCAGTTACTTGTTTTCATTGACAATATACAATTTGTCTCCAAATTACAACGCATGAAATAAAATAAAAAATGCATAGCTTTTACAAACTATGCATCCTATATATTAATTATCCTCTAGGCTAAATTAACTCCATCAAGCAATTTGGATAAATACCAATTAAAATAGTTAAAACAGTTGTTACGATAAACAATAAAGCATAATTCAAATTTATCGAAACCAACTTACCTTCGCCTGTTCTAAAATACATGGCTACTACAACTTTTAAATAATAATATACTGCAACAGCCGCATTTAGAACAGCGATAATCAATAAAACAATATGGTAGTGATCCATAACGGAGCTAAACATCATAAATTTACCGATAAATCCAGCTGTTAATGGAATACCTGCCAAAGAAAGCATCGCTATAGTTATGACAGCCGCTAAATAAGGATTCTTTTGAGCTAAACCATTAAAAGATTCAAAATGATCTGACCCAACAGCACGTTTTACTAGAATTAATCCCGCAAAAGCTGTTAAGGTTGCTAAAGAGTATGCACATCCGTACAAGAAAATAGCATTTGCAGAATTGGCACCAACAGCTATAATGGCAAAAAGCATATACCCTGCATGTGAAATACTAGAGTAGGCCAACATTCTTTTGAATGACGATTGCATTAAAGCAGATAGGTTACCAATAAACAAAGTTATAACCGCTATTCCTAAAAAGATTGGAGTCCAAAAATCCTGTAGCGGAAGCAGTGAAAAAGTAAACAACCGTAACAAACCTGCAAATGAAGCAACTTTAACAACAGTACTCATAAAGCTTGTAATCAAAATAGGAGCTCCATCGTACACATCAGGTGTCCAAAAATGAAAAGGTGCTGCCCCTACCTTAAATGTTAATCCGATAATCATCAATAGTATCCCTCCGTAAAATAAGGGCGATATTTGATTTGGATTGTTGACGACATAGTCTTTTATTCCTTGCAGATCAAAAGTGCCTGAAGCACCATACAATAAAGTAATACCAAATAACAGAAAGCCTGTAGAGAAAGCCCCCATAATGAAATATTTTATCGAAGCCTCATTTGAAGAAGGATCATTTTTACGGATACCCACTAGAATATAAAGCGCTACAGACATAATTTCAATACCTAAAAACAATAAAGCTAAATTATGATAACTATTTACTAAAATAGCCCCTACAAGGGAAAATAAGAGTAAGGTATAATATTCGGAAATATGATCACTTGAAGAAGTAAAGTAACTTTTAGACAGTGCGAAAACTAATACGGTTACAAATACGCATAATACAGAGAATGCAATGGCATAATGATCGAATAAAATCATACCGTTATACAAAGGGACGGATTCAGATGTCCAATTACTTATCAAGAAACCAATCACAACGAGCAGTCCTATTAAAGAAACAGGCAATAATGATTTATTTGCTTTGAATAATCCTAAATAAAGTACCAATAACGCTAATATTGATAATGTAATAATCGCACCCATAATCGAATCTATTATTCGTAAAATCTAAGTCTAAAATTATCTTCCTAAAAAAGTCGCCAAAACGGATACAGATTCAGAAGAAATATGCAATAAGCTATTTGGAAAAATTCCCAAATAAATAATCAATCCGGAAATAATGACTAATGTATAAAATTCCATCCCTCTAATATCTGTGAAATTTTCAGTACGGTCGCTCGTTGTTCCCAACATTGTTTTTTGATATAATCGGAGCATATAAACAGCACCTAAGATCAAGGTTAATCCTGCAAACAGGGCAAACCAGACACCATATTCATACACACTTTTTAGCAATAAAAACTCGCCAATAAAGCCATTTGTTAGGGGCAAACCAATTGCTCCCATTACAATAATTAAAAACAATACAGCAAGTCGAGGAGCTTTGGTTGCAATTCCTCCTAGATCTTTCAAATCTCTAGAGCCTGTTCGATCTTGAATGATATCCAACACAAAAAATAATCCTATTACCGATATACCGTGGTTGATCATCTGGATCATTGCTCCACCCATACCTGTTACATTCCAAGCAAATACACCAGCACTAATCAATCCTACGTGGGCGATAGAAGAATAAGCAACGATTCGTTTGGCATCTTGTTGCTGAATTGCAATAATGGATGCATAAACAATTCCGATAACACATAAAATCATCGCAAAATGCCCATACAAAGCAACACCTTCTGGTACAACTGGTAACAGCCAGCGCATCAAACCATATATCCCCATTTTTAACATGATACCTGCTAATAACATTGTTCCAGCTGCAGGAGCATGCGTATAGGTGTTCGGTTGCCAAGTATGAAAAGGGAAAATAGGAATTTTAATAGCAAAAGCAATAAAAAAAGCCCAGAATATCCAACGCTGCGTTGAAGCATCTAAATCTAAAGAAACGAAAGAATGCCATTCAAAATCATGTGTTGGTACTTGTTGATGTAAATATAAAATCGCGATCAACATCAATAAACTTCCAAAGAATGTGTAAATGAAGAATTTCAAATTAACACGAATACGATCGCCATCACCCCATAACGCACAAATAAAATAGATAGGGATCAAAGCTACTTCCCAACCGACATAAAATGTAAAAGCGTCCATGGCAGAGAAAACTAACATCAAACCACTTTGCATGAAAAACATCAACGCGTAAAAATTACCTTTAAACGTTTTCTTAAATGTTGTCAATACAATAAGAGGCATCAACACATTCGTCAATACCAACAAAGGCAAGCTAATACCGTCAATTCCTATATGGAAATTTACTCCTAAAGCAGAAATCCATTGATAAGATTGTTCATAATTAAAGTCACCAGAAGCATTGAATTGACAAATAAAAGGAATTGTCAAACCCAATGTAATCAAAGACAGTATCAAAGTACCTCTTTTTGCCACTGTATGTTGACATACAAATAGTAAAAAGATGGCACCAATTAGAGGCGTTAAAATAAGTAAAAATAGGTTATCCATTGATTATCAAATAGCTATTACAATGTTAAAAACTCAACAAACCGTATATAAAAATGGCAATTACTCCAACAACCATTAGTAAAAGATAGAAACCTACATTTCCACTTTGTAAAAGACGAATTCCTTTTCCTGCTGCCCACGATGATTTGCCAATTCCGTTCACTAAACCGTCTATTCCTAAACCATCAACAACCCGAGCAAAAAATACAGATAACCAATTGATTGGTTTTACAATCAATTGATCATATAATTCATCCACATAAAATTTATGATAAGATAGTTTTGCAAAACCCGTTCTGACCACCTGATCATCTTGAGGAATATGCGCCTGTTTCACATATCTATTATAGGCAACAAATGCCATGATTAAAACCCCGACAACCGATACAGCCATTAGCATGTATTCCGTACTATGTTCAACCGTATGTACATGTTGTAGACTTGCGCCATCAGCAAACACAGGTGATAAAAAATTTGCTAACCATGCATTTCCACCTAACACCTCAGGAAGATTTAATATACCTCCAAGAACAGATAGAATAGCCAGCACAATTAATGGAAATGTCATCGATTTTGGTGACTCATGTACATGATGCTTTTGTTCATCTGTCCCTCTAAACTCGCCAAAGAAAGTCAAATAAATCAATCTGAACATATAAAAAGCAGTCATTAAAGCTCCAATAAATCCTAAGACCCAAAACAGCGGATGAGCGGCAAAAGCATGTGCTAAGATTTCGTCTTTAGAGAAGAATCCAGAGAAAGGAGGAATTCCTGAAATAGCGATAGTACCAATCAACATCGTCGCGAAAGTAACAGGTAATGCTTTTTTCAAGCCTCCCATTTTTCGCATATCTTGTTCATTACTCATGCCATGAATAACCGATCCTGCTCCCAAGAACAATAATGCCTTGAAAAATGCATGTGTCAATACATGAAAAAATGCACCTGTAAAAGCACCAACTCCCAATCCCAAAAACATATATCCCAATTGAGAAACTGTAGAATAGGCTAATACCTTTTTAATATCATTCTGTGTCAATGCAACTGCTGCAGCCAACAACGCGGTACAAACCCCTATTATAGCAATGATTTGCATTGTTAACGGAGAGAGAACAAATAGAATGTTGGATCTGGCAATCATATAAATACCTGCTGTCACCATTGTTGCCGCATGAATCAATGCAGAAACTGGCGTAGGTCCAGCCATCGCATCTGGCAACCAGGTAAATAAGGGAATTTGAGCAGATTTACCTGTCGCTGCTACAAAAAGTAAAAGTGTAATCGTTATGATTGTCACATCTCCTACAGGAAAGTTCTTTGCAGATTGAAAAACAGTTGAAAATTCTAACGAACCAAATGTGCCCAAAATAAAGAAAACTGCCAATAGAAATCCCAAATCTCCGATCCTGTTCATTACAAAAGCTTTCTTAGCTGCGGCAGCATATGCGCTGTTTTTGTACCAAAAGCCGATAAGTAAATAAGAGCAAAGACCAACACCTTCCCAACCAATAAACATGACTAAATAATTTGATCCTAAAACCAATAATAGCATGAAAAAGATAAAGAGATTCAGGTAAGCAAAAAATTTCGCAAAACCAGCATCGCTATGCATATAGCCAATGGAGTAAATGTGAATCAAAAAACCAATTCCAGTCACAATGAGTAACATGATGGCACTCAAAGGATCGACCAAAAAAGAGAGACTAATATCTAAATTTCCAAGCTTAATCCATTCAAAAATATGTTGTGTTATCACTCTGGCTTGCCCCATTGAACGAGCTTCATAGATCGTTGCAAAAACAGTACAGCTCAACACAAAGGAAATAAACACCGTTGCACTTCCGATAAAACCAACCAAGCTTTTCGAAAGTACTTGTTGTCCTAATCCATTAATCACAAATCCAATAAGTGGCAATAAAGGAATTAACCAAATTAAATCGCTCATAGCTAATATCTTTCTTTTTAAATGCTGTTAATTACCAACGAAGTTTATGAAGAGACTCAATATCTACCGACTTCGTGTTTCGATATACCATAATAATAATAGCTAAGCCAACCGCAACTTCAGCTGCCGCTAAAGCCATAATAAAAAATACAAACACCTGACCTGATGCATCTCCATGTTGTACTGAAAATGCAGCTAACAGCAAATTAACAGCATTCAACATCAGTTCTATTGACATCATCATAATGATGACATTTCGACGAATAAGCACTCCGATCACACCAATGGCGAAAATAACGCTACAAAAAATCAAATAATGATTAATTGGAACACCTTGTAATTGTTGAATTGCTGTTTCCATTATACTTTTCTCGTTTCTTTTTTAGCTAATAAAATAGCCCCAATCATCGCTGTCAACAGTAAAATGGAAGACAACTCAAATGGGAGTAAAAACTCTTTAAATAATACTTTCCCTAAGTTTTTTACTAAACCAATATTGGGATCTTTAACGACTAAAGGGTTTGATAAATCGAAAACTCGGAAAGCTCCAAAGACAACAACAACCAAACAACAACCTGCAACCACGCCCATCATTTTTACGAGATTTGATTTCATAGGTTCTGTATCCTTATTGAGATTCAACAACATCAATACAAAAAGGAAAAGTACCATGATCGCCCCCATATAAACAATAAAATTAACCACAGCCAAGAATTGTGCGTTCAATAAAATATAATGAATGGTAAACGTAAAAAACGTAACCACAAGATACAGTACACTATGCACAGGATTCTTCGTGAAGATGGTCATCAGCGCGAAAAAAACCGAAAGGAAAGCTACTAAATAAAAAACAGTCATAGATCTTTGGTTAACTATTTAACTTTGTAATATCAAATTTTGGTTCGACCAATTTATCTTTTCCATAAATAAAATCCTTACGAAGATAATCTGCAGTCACATGAGGTCCATCCAAATAGATCGCTTCCTTTGGACAAGCCTCTTCACATAAACCACAAAATATACAACGCAACATATTAATTTCATATACTGCGGCATATTTTTCTTCACGATATAAGTGCTCTTCTTCCTTAGTGCGTTCCGCTGCGATCATTGTTATCGCTTCTGCAGGGCATGATAAAGCACATAATCCACATGCCGTACAACGTTCGCGCCCTTCTTCATCACGCTTCAAAGAATGCTGTCCTCTAAAATTTTTAGAATACGGTCTTTGTTGCTCAGGATATTTAATGGTTGGTATTTTCTTAAAAAAATGTCTTAAAGTAATCGATAAACCTTTGATAATAGCAGGAAAATAAATTCTTTCCATGAAATTCATCGGTTTTTGCTCTAAAACTTTCTTTCTATTGCTTAATGGTTGCATAACTGATCCTTTCTATGAAAAATAAGTATCCTTAATCAAAGTAATAATTCCTGTCAAAACAATATTTGCAATTGCCAATGGAATTAGCATTTTCCATCCTAAATTCATCAATTGATCATAACGGAACCTTGGTAAAGTCCAACGCACCCACATGAAGAAAAAGATAAAAGCAAATATTTTAATAAAGAATATGCATACACCTATGATGGTAATCCAATTTTGAGAAAGACCAAAGTCGTTCATAAATGGAAAATTATAACCTCCAAAATAAAGAGCAGCCATTAAAGCTGAAGACACAAACATGTTGATATATTCAGAGAACATATATAGCCCCAATTTCATAGAGGAGTATTCCGTATGATAACCGCCAACCAACTCCGTCTCACATTCTGGTAAATCAAAAGGAACCCGATTACATTCCGCAAAAGCGCAGACCATAAATATGATAAATCCTAAAGGTTGCGACCAGATATTCCAATTCACAAAACCAGATTGCTGTCCAACGATCTCTTTCAAAGAAAGGGATTGTGTAACCATCAATAAGGCGATAATGGATAGGCCCATCGCGATTTCATAACTTATACTTTGCGAAGCAGCACGAATGGCGCCCATTAATGAGAACTTGTTATTCGAAGCCCAACCACCCAACATAATGCCATATACACCAAGTGCAACAACACCAAACATATACAAAATACCTACGTTCACATCTGCTACCTGTAGCGAGATCACGCGATCACCAATAGTCAGCGATTGTCCCCAAGGAATAACGGCAGAACTTATACATGCTGTAATGATAGCTATTGTCGGGCCTATAATAAACAATGTTTTATGTGCACCTGCAGGAATTATTTCTTCCTTAAAGAAAAACTTTCCACCGTCACACAAAGGTTGCAATAATCCAAAGATACCTGCTCGATCTGGTCCGTAACGATCTTGCATAAATCCCGCAATCTTACGCTCCGCTAATGTAGAGTACATCGCAATCACTAATGTGACAACAAATACAATAGTGACAAGAGCAAATTTTTCTATGACAAACGACCACTCCATATTATTTCAATTTTTCTGTTCTTGCCAATTGTTCTAAATTTTGTTCCTGTAATACAGGATTATTTTCAATAACAGCTGGCGGATTAAAGTGTGTATAATGATTCGATGATATCACAGATTGGTCACTAATAGGAGTTGGTTCTTCTAATTTCCAATCGCTTGTTTCTTTTTTATCAAATCGACAAGTATTACAGATGAATTCCTCTACCTCTCCGAATTCATCTTTGCGCGCTGTAACCCGAATAGCATCTTTCCCTTTATACCATAACGTAACTTTACCCGAACAAGTCGGACAATCACGGTGCGCATCCACTGGTTTTGTAAACCATACGCGATTCTTGAAGCGGAACGTTTTATCCGTTAATGCTCCTACTGGACATACATCAATGACATTTCCAGAAAAATCATTCTCCACGACATTTTGGATGTACGTTGAAATTTCGGCATGATCCCCTCGACCAATAATACCATGAGTACGTTTATCCGTAATTTGATCAGCAACAAATACACATCGATAACACAAAATGCATCGGTTCATATGCAGTTGAATTTTATCTCCGATATCAATCCGTTCAAACGTTCTTCTTTCAAATTCATAACGTGTTTGTGCAGAACCATGCTCAAACCCTAAATCCTGTAATTTACATTCTCCAGCTTGATCACAAACAGGACAGTCCAGAGGATGATTAATTAATAACATCTCCACAACAGCCTTACGAGCATCAACAACATCGGGCGACGTAATATTTTCCACTTCCATACCATCCATAACAGTTGTTCTACAGGAAGCAACTAATTTAGGCATCGGGCGAGGATCTTTCTCTGAGCCCTTCGATACTTTCACAAGACAAGTACGACATTTACCACCACTTCCTTCCAATTTTGAATAATAACACATCGCTGGAGGTACAATATCTCCCCCGATTTGACGTGCTGCATTCAAAATTGTAGTTCCTGGTGCTACTTCTACAGAAATACCATCTATCGTTACTTTCAATTTAACCTCTTCTGCCATCTTCGTATCTTCTTTATTAAAATCTAATTAAGAAACAATTGGTGTCAACGGATCAGCATAATGTGCTAATCCAAAATTATGTGTTAAAGCATCCTGAGGATGATTGATATGCCATTCGAACTCATCTCTAAAATGACGGATTGCTGCGGCTACTGGCCATGCGGCAGCATCACCCAATGGACATATCGTATTTCCTTCTATCCTTCTCTGAATATCCCAAAGTAATTCAATATCTGACAGGTCACCATGTCCCATTTCAATTTTATGCAACACTTTCTCCATCCAGCCTGTACCCTCACGACATGGTGAACATTGTCCACAACTTTCATGATGATAAAAACGCGTAAAATTCCACGTATTGCGCACAATACATTGATCTTCATCAAATGCAATAAAACCACCTGACCCCATGGATGTTCCCGTTTGGAATCCTCCATCAGCCAATGACTCATAAGTCATCAAACGATTATTTCCATTGATCGTTTTCAATATTAAATTGGTCGGTAAAATGGGTACAGATGAACCCCCGGCAACAACTGCTTTCAATCGTTTACCATTAGCAATACCGCCACAATACTCGTCAGAATAAATAAACTCTTCCACCGGTAATCCCAACTCTATCTCATAAACACCAGGCCTCACCAAGTTTCCTCCAGCAGAAATTAATTTTGTACCTGTACTTCTTTCGATACCAATCTTCGCATACTCCTCTCCTCCATCATTGATAATAGGTACTGTTGCTGCTATTGATTCGACATTATTAACAACCGTTGGACAACCATATAAACCCGCTATTGCAGGAAATGGAGGTTTTATTCTTGGGTTACCCCTTTTTCCTTCTAAAGATTCTAACAGAGCTGTTTCTTCCCCGCAGATATAGGCACCTCCTCCAGGTTGCACATAAATCTCGAGGTCATATCCAGTTCCTAATATATTTTTACCTAAAAATCCAGCGACTTTTGCTTCTTCAATGGCTTTCTCCAATATTCTGATTTGAGGCATCATTTCCCCTCTTACATAAATATAAGATGTCTTTGCCCCCAATGCATAACTTGAAACAATCATTCCTTCTAACAATGCATGAGGAATATGAGTCATTAAAAACCGGTCTTTAAATGTCCCTGGCTCTGACTCATCACCATTACAAACTAAATAACGAGGCACACCTTCTGGTTTTGCCAAGAAACTCCATTTCATACCTGTTGGAAATCCAGCACCACCGCGTCCGCGAAGACCTGATTTTTTAACCTCTTCCACAACATCGTCCGGAGACATCGTTTTAAGTGCTTTTTCCACTGCACGATAGCCTCCTTTTTGGCGATAAACCTCAAAAGTATGAATTCCAGGAACATCAATATGTGTTAACAAAAGTTTACGAGCCATGTTAATTCGTTTTTGAGCTTAAATCATTTATTAATTGATCAACACTTTCTTCTGTTAGATTTTCATAAAAAGTATACGACGGTCCAATTTGCAATACAGGACCGAAACCACAAGCAGCAAGACATTCCACTCCTCTCCAAGAAAATAATCCATCCGCTGTCACTTCGCCTTCTTTGACGCCCAATTTATTTTCCAAGTGATTCATAATACGCTCTGCTCCTACCAAGCAACATGGACCCGTACGACATACCTCTAACAAATATTTCCCCTGCGGTTGTAATAAAAACATCGTATAAAAAGTGGCCACTTCGTATACTTCAATAGGTTCAATTGTTAAATAAGCAGCAACCTTATCCATAGCATCTGGGCTCAGCCAGCCAAATTCTGCTTGTACTAAATGTAATATTGGGAGTAAACCTGACTTCTGTCTTCCTTCTGGAAAACGAGCTACGACTTCAGCAAATTGATTTAGCAATTCTGAAGAAAATTCTACGATTTCATTATGTTTGACACTAAGCATCTAATTCTCCTGCAATAACGTTAAGACTACTCATATTAAGAATTGCATCCGAAAGCAGCATTCCAGCACTCATCGGAGCGAACATTTGATAATTCACAAAAGAAGGTCTTCTAAAGTGTAGACGATAAGGACTACGTCCTCCATCATGCACTAAATAAAAACCCAACTCACCATTTGCACCTTCCACAGCATGATAAACTTCTGCTTTAGGCGTATCTACTTCACCCATCACAATTTTAAAATGATAGATCAGCGCTTCCATATTGGTATACACTTGTTCTTTGGGAGGTAAATAGAATTCTGGCACATCTGCATGAAAAACACCTTTTGGTTCTTTTTCAATTTTGGCTAATGCTTGTTCAATGATTCGGAGAGATTGCCACATTTCCGCATTTCGAACTAGATAGCGGTCGTATACATCACCTTTAGTTCCTACAGGAACATCAAAGTCAAACTCTTCATATGAACAATAAGGATTCTGAACGCGAACATCATAATCAACTCCTGTGGCACGTAAAATAGGACCTGACCAACTATAATCTAACGCTTCTTCAGGAGTAACAGCCGCTACACCAGACGTACGTTCAATAAAGATACGGTTACGATCAAATAATTCTGAAAATTCACTCAAAACAGGAGGGAATCTTTTTAAGAACTCTTCAATTTTTGCAAAAGCAATATCATTAAAATCTCTTTCAAAACCTCCAATTCTACCGATATTGGTCGTTAAACGAGCACCACAGATCTCTTCAAAAATCTCGTATATAAATTCTCGCTCTTGCATCACATACAAAAAGCCAGAAAAAGCACCTGTATCAACCCCCAAGATTCCATTACAAATAATATGGTCAGCAATACGTGCTAGCTCCATAACGATAACGCGCATGTATTGTACGCGTTTGGGGATTTCTATTTTTAATAATTTTTCAACAGTCATATGCCAGCCCATATTATTAATTGGGGCTGAACAATAATTTAATCGATCTGTTAAAGGGGTGATTTGATAAAAAGGGCGATGTTCAGCAATTTTTTCAAATGCACGGTGAATATAACCGATCGTCGAGACTCCACTTACAATACGTTCCCCATCAATTTGAACCACATTTTGAAAGACACCATGCGTCGCTGGATGCGTCGGACCGATATTTAAAGTTATTAACTCATCTTGTGGATCATTATCTTCGTACACAGAGTTATTTGGGGATATCTTGGTTATAAAATCGCTCATAATTGATTTAGGTTCTAGCTTTAACGTCCAAAATAAAGATCTTTCTTATCGACACGATTTGGATCCTCTAAAGGATATTCTTTTCGCATCGGAAATACTTCCATATCATCCACATTTAATATACGTCTTAAATCTGGATGCCCTAGAAACTGTATTCCATAAAAATCATACGTTTCTCTTTCCATCCAATTCGCTCCTTTCCAAACAGTTGTTGCAGTTGGAATTTCTGGGTTTTCCCCATCTAACTGGACTTTAACACGGATACGAATATTATTTACTAAACTGTGAATATGATAAACAACTTCAAATGCTTTCTTTTGAAGTGGAAAATGTACCGCTGTAATATCTGTTAAATGAATAAACTGTAATTCCTCATCTTGTTTCAAAAAATTCAAAACAGCTGTAATACACGCCTCTTTCGCATCCACTGTCAATAAATTATGGGCATCCGTTAGCAGCGATACTTGATCAGTAAATTTCTGCGCTAGTTTCTCCCACAAATATGTATTATCCAACTTATCCATAAGTTTCTATTCCGTATTTCTCTAATAAAGCTCTATACTCGGGCGTATTTCTCCTATTTAAGGACTCATTCTTCACAATATCTTGCAATCGCAAGACACCATCTAATATCGCCTCTGGTCTAGGAGGACAGCCTGGCACATACACATCCACAGGAATAATTTCATCAATACCTTGCAAGACAGAATATGTATCAAAAATACCACCACTGGATGCACAAGCACCAACAGCAATCACCCAACGAGGTTCTGCCATTTGAATGTATACCTGTTTTAAAACTGGAGCCATTTTCTTTGCAATTGTTCCCATGACCAACAGCATATCCGCTTGACGAGGAGAAAAACTTGGACGTTCTGCACCAAATCGAGCCAAATCATACGTAGAGCCCATGGTTGCCATAAATTCAATTCCACAGCAAGAGGTTGCGAATGGCAAAGGCCATAAAGAATTTGAACGAGCCAAACCAATCGCTTTATCTAAACTAGTAGCAAAAAAACCAGCACCTTCGACTCCCGGAGGCGCCTCCGCCAACTTAATATCGCTCATAGAAATTATAATTTAAATGGTTTATAGTTGTGTGTGTTCTCCGTATCAAAACTAACATTTTCTGACTAAAAATCAAGCAGGCAGAACAATTTAGAATTATTCTAATCCCAACTTAGTGCTTTCTTTTTAATAACATAAATAAAGCCCAAAAGCAACATGGCCATAAACACAAACATTTGAATCAAACCTTCGAATCCAAATTCTCTAAAATTGACTGCCCATGGATACATAAATATAACTTCCACATCAAAAACAACAAAGAGGATGGCGACAAGAAAATATTTAATAGAAAATGGTTGCCTCGCATTACCAATAACTTCTATTCCCGATTCGAATGATGATAATTTATTTTCGGTCCTTACTTTAGGCCCAATTAAATGCGTGATAATGATGGTTCCCACACCAAATCCTGCAGCTACAATCAGCTGGAATAAAATTGGTAAATAATCAATAGGTGCACTTGCACTAACTTGCTCCATATTAAATTTCTAAATTGGTAAAGCTTAAATCTAATGAATAATCATCAAAAATACAATTCTTAAATCAAAAAAGGGAGAGAACTTTCATTCTCTCCCTTTTCAAAAAAAAGTTTAAAATACTATTTTAAAGCATCTAAATAAGATTTAGCAGATTCATTCGCAGCATCTATTTTCAATACCTCTTGGAAATTAGCTTTTGCTTTAGGGACATCATTTTTAATGTAGTAAAATAAGCCAATGTAAGTATAAGCATCGATTAAGTACGCCTTATTTTTCTCTTGTGTTCCTTTTTCATTCACTAAAGAAATTAACTTTTGAAAAGGAGCAACGAAATCACCTTTTGGATTTTCTAAATTATCTGCACCTAAAGCTGAAAATGCTTTGTAATATAAAGCCTGCACTAAATATTTATCTATAATTTCTGGCTTTGTTGCCGCTTCAACAATAGATAGATACGCTTGTGATTTAACAAATGCAGCAATTGCTTGATCTCTTAATGCTTGATCTTTGATATTTCCTTCAGCATCTTTACTTTCTTGATCCTTTTTAAAACCGATTAAGTAATTACCTTCTCCAGCATAGTAATTTGAATCGAAATAATAATCACTGTCTGGATATTTTGCAATAATCTCAAACAAGGCAACACCCGTCGCCGTTTCTTGATCTTGATATTTAGCAAAAGCTGTTTCTGCAACTTCTGTTAACAATTCCTTATCTAAATCAATTGCTTTTTTAATGTTGACAATTCCTGATTCTACTTTATTGTTTGCAACATCTGATAAACCTGAGTACATGTAATCTAAAGGAATCACGCGTGATGGATCCATCTTCGTTAACATTTGTGTCAGATACTCTCCTGATTTAGCGTATTCCTTATTTCTAAAAGCAATATAACCTAAATAACGGTAGATTTTAGGATCTACATCTGGTGTTTTTGCTAATTCTTCAGAAACAGTTTTTAGCTCATCATATTGTCTTGCATAAACTAAGAAATCGGCGTAACGTATTTTAGCTTCTAATGAATTATCACCATTCGTCTGCAAATACTTTTTGTATTCCTCTACACCTTTTTTGTTTAGCTCTACATATTTTTCATCAGAAGTACCAGCTGCTCTTGACCACATATTATACGTTTCTGCTAACTCACGGTATGTAGGTGCATAAGTTGGGAATTCTTGTGTAATTGCTGTCAACTGTGTGATGGCTTCATCGTATGCTTGCGCACCACGAACAATAACTGCAAGACCGATTTTAGCACGAATTGAAGTTGGATCTAAATCAGTTGCTTCACTATAGCTTGAATAAGCACTACTTGCTTCTTTCAATCCTCTATAAGCATCACCTAAAGCTAATGGAATAGCTGCATCTTTTGCATTTTTTGCTTTAGCTTGTGTTAAATAATCTAAAGCTTTTGCATAATCAGGCTCTGGTGCTTTGATGTAAGCACGACCGATTTCCAACAATTCCTCGTAATCCTTTTTCTTCAAGTTTGCACTAGCTGACGCAAATTTAGCATCAGCAGAAGCTTTATCTTTTTTCAACAAATCGATATAGCCTAAACCAACATTATTAATCAATGATTTTGGATCAGCAGCTAGACCTTGATTAAACATAATCGCCGCTGAATCAGCTTTATCATTAACTAAATAAATTTGACCTAAATAGAAGTAATTATCGCCAACTTTAGCTTGTTTACTTACTAATTGTTGCAAAATTGATTTTGCTTTACCGTAGTTTTCTGTTTCAATAGCCGCTCTAGCATCCTTTAAACTTTGTGCACTTGCTGTGCCAACAGAACCTGCTAATAACAGACTAAATAATAATTTACTGTTTGTCATAATCTATTGTTGTACTTTTTTATATTCTAATTTAAACTATTTTCTTCTCTAATAATAATTTCACGTCCAGGCATTGTTGCTGGCAATAATCCAGCTTTCAATATGATCCGCTGTCCTCTATCTCCTGTTAGGAAAGAACTAAATCCTAAACCTAAACCTAAGTTTGGTTGATAGTTCAACACATAAATAGGTCTTATAAAAGGATATAATCCCAAGGACAAATTCGATTGTGATGGTTTATAAAATAATCCGTCTTTTTTGTCACCTTGCGAATTTTCAACGCTCAATGTACGAATTTTATTGGATAACTGCGATTTTTTTTGCGCTATTTCCAATATCCAATTGTAACCAACAATACCGATAGTGCCTTTATTTTCACTAACGTATTTAATTACTTCCTCATTATTCTGTAAACCTGAGATAGCAGTTGCGTCTATTTTGTCTAACGATAAATAACTTTTCAAAAATCTGAGCGTACTGGAATTTGCATTGTCAAAAACAACTTTAAGTTTACCCTTTTGCTCTCCATTTAATAATGATTTAACGTTAGAAAGTGTAATACTAGTATCTGAATCTGCAATATTATTTATTAACGCAACTGCATCACTTCCTATTTGATACTCTTTTGGTACAATGTTACGTTTTTTAAAGTACGCTCCTTCCTGGGCTGTTAACTTTCTTGTCAAAATAATTACTCCCGATGAATCCCCTAACAATGCATTAACAGCTTTAATTTCTGGTCGGGCCATCAATTGAATAGCAGCATCGGAATAAGAGCTTTGAAACACGTCCACTTGTTCTTTCAATATCGGATATACTGTTTCATCCACTAGAACATTTATCTTTCCTCTTAAAATGTCTTGACCTTGTTCTTTTGTTTCTTGTTTGATTTTATTTTGCCGATTACAACTGGTCAAAATAGAAACACTTAAAACTGTAAATAGTAATATTTTTAAACTGTTGTTCATATAACAAGCATTTAATAAAATCAGACGGTAAAAATTAAGGAAAGTTTAGTGCCTATAAAAATTGAGCTAATTAAAAATTACTTTGCCACAATCTAACAAAACGCAGAAAAGAATAAACGATAAGAACTATACCAAATAACGTTTTATATGTTGGATTAATTTCTAAAGGTAAATCCTTCCAAAAAATAACCAATAAGCCTAGTGCAAAATATAGGCCAAACATAAATAGTCCTAAAATAGACAGAAATCGCTTTATAGGCGATTTCTGTCTGTAATTTGTATTTGAATTAAAATTCGCCACTAATTACTGATTAATTGTATTTAAGCGGATAGGTAATGTATACGCCACACGTACGGGGCGACCATTTTGAATACCTGGTTTCCACTTTTTAGCTTTTTTCAACAACTTAACAGCTGCATCTCCTGTACCATATTTAAGATCTCGTTTCACATTAATATCAGTCAAACTACCATCTTTCTCAACAACAAAGGAAACTTCAACAACACCGTTAATACCATTTTCTAAAGCTGCTGAAGGATAGTCATACGCTTCTCCAACCCATTTCATAAATGCAGCCATACCACCTGGGGGTTGAGGTTGCACCTCTACAGCATTGAAAATTTGATCCCCGTTTGGATCACCATTTGGATCACCTTTAGAAGTTCCAGTAATACCACCATCTTGTTTCTTAGTACCAAATTCACCTCTTGCTACCGAAGAACCTGCAGCACTACCTTTTAAAGTAATACGAGCTGGTGCCTTTTTATCATCTTTGAATTCTTCCTGTGCTGCAACTTCTTCTTTCACCTGAGCAGCAGGAGCTACTTTAGGTTCTGGAAAACGGACCAAATCTTCTTTTGGTATATCCATTGCAACTTGTTGTGGTTTTTCTTCTTCTATTGGAAGAGGCTCTTCTTCTGGTGGTTCAGGAGGTTTAATTTCCTCTAAATCCTCTAAGGTCACTTCTGTTACAACAGGAGGAGCTTCCACAGGTTTATTTGGAAAGAGTTTCCCTCCAAATAACTTAAGAAGACTTAACAGTACCACTGCAATAACAACAACCAATAAACCAGTATTCGTTGCTTTAGGAGCAATCTTACGAAGCTCGTAAGCTCCATACTCCTTGTTTCTGCCTTGAAATACGACATCAAGCCATTCCTTTTTAAAAATATCTAATTTTGACCCAATCATATTTTATATAATTTTCGTGAATTTTATAAAGACTTGATTAGTCATTGTAAATATTATCACGTTTTAAAACATCTATTTCTTCAGGACTAATTTTTGCAATCATATAGCGTTTAATGTCTACAATTTTCATCTCATCAAGAACATCAACAAGATCTTTTTGAGTAGACATATCACTAGGTCTGATGATCACGATTACATCTTTTCCTCCAGCTACACGTGGTACATAAGCTTTTTTCGCAATTAAAGCCTTACGTAAGCCATCAGCGCCGAATCCTGTAACTGTAGGACCTTCGATTGGTGCTTTTATTTGTCCATAATACCAAGAAACTTTATTGTCAGATCCTAATAAAATTGTTACCGAACGATTATCTGCTGTTAGTACTTCAGATTGCTCATCTTTAACTTTATTTTTATCAGGCATCGCAACGTCCATTGCTTGTGGTTTATTTAAAGACGTAGTCAACATGAAGAAAGTAATCAATAAGAATGCTAGATCTACCATGGCTGTCAAATCGACTTTACCACCGTTTTTCTTTGATCTTACTTTTCCGCCTTTACCCCCCTTACCACTGTCTTGATTTAATTCTGCCATTTATGTCTATTTATTAAATCAACATTATTTATCCTCAGCACGTAAACCAGTAATGAAACTGAATTTATTTTGTTTTTGGTTACGTAATGTTTCAATTACCGCATTAATTGAAGGGTACTTTTCTGCTCCGTCAGCTTTAATCGCAATTTTAAGTGGTCCTGGATCAACAAAGTCTTTGTTGCCTTCCTTTTCCTTATTTACTTCTGCTGCAGCTAAACGCGCTGTTTGTACCCATTGGTATAATTCGTTTGATAATGCCTCTGTACTATCTACAGGAATACCATTCTGAACTCCTTTTGCAAGACGTTCACTTGGTTTCATCCCTAATACTTGCTTAATCGCTTTCATTGGAGTACCGACATTTTCCATCAACGCAAATTGGTCGTAATCTTGTTGAGAAAATTTAACGCCATATCTAGTAGACATTTTCTCTAAAGTTTTAACCCGAACATCACGATCTGTTGCGCCAAAGAATACTTTACCTTTATCACCGATGGTAATAATACCAACGTTAGAGTCTGGTAATTTATCTTTCGTCGTAGATGACGGCGTATCTACTGGAAATGCTTCCGGTTGTTTCGCCGTTGATGTCATTACGAAGAATGAAAGAAGCAAGAATGATACGTCACACATCGCGGTCATATCAATGGATGTACTGGCTCTTTTTACTTTTGCTTTACCCATTTTTAAACTTCTTTATAAATTAATTATTCAATCTCTTAACTATATGATGCATTTGAAATTAATATTCCATAAAATAATTTCAAAAATCATATAATTACTATTTATGGTTCGCAGCGTAAGTTTGTACGATTGAGAAACCAGCCTCGTCGATTGAATATGTTAATTTATCAATTTTAGCTGTTAAGATATTATACATTACAATCGCAATTGTAGATGTACCAATACCTGTAGCTGTATTAATTAAGGCCTCAGAGATACCATTTGCTAATTTTGCAGAGTCAGGAGTACCACCAGTTGCCAGTGCACTGAAGGCCTTGATCATACCTGTTACTGTACCCAATAAACCTGTTAATGTACCGATAGAAACTAATGTAGCGATCACGTTTAAGTTTTTCTCTAACATTGGCATTTCTAATGCTGTTGTTTCTTCAATTTCTTTTTGGATTGCAATTGTCGCTTTTTCTGTATCGACTGCAGTATCAACAGAAACAGCTTTGTATTTCGTTAAACCAGCTTTGATTACATTTGCAACAGAACCTTTTTGTTTGTCACACTCAGCAATAGCTGAATCTAAATTACCGCCATTGATTAACGTTTGTACTTTTCTTACGAAATTACCAACATTTCCTGTTCCAGAAGCTTTTCCGATTACGATAAAACGCTCAATAGAGAATACCCATACCATTAAGAATAAACCTAATAAAACTGGTACTACAGCACCTGCGTGATAAACCATTCCTAAGTAGTTACCTGGAAGAGGTTGATTTTCTGGATTACTATCGATAAAGTTTGAAGGACTACCCATCACAAATTTCCATAAAAGGTAACCGATAATGAAACAAATGATAATTGCAGCTTGTGCAAAGAAAGAACCTGAATTATTGCTCTCTTGGTTTGCAGCAGGACTTGTTTTAGGTGCGTTTGCCATTTTTTTAATTTTTAGTGTTTTACTGTTGTTAAATATAATATGTTTTTTTAATTATATGCTTTTGTAATGATATTCATTTAGCTTTTACCAAACAAATATAGTCTTTTATGTCATATTTAAAATCTTAAAGCCAAATATATTGGAAACATAAAAAAGAGTTTAAATTTTATTAACATTTTCTTAATATTCAGTTATGACCTCAGCGGTTCCTGCTTTTTATTTAAAACAATACCCGTTTATCAGGACAAAGCAATAAATTTTTTACAATGAAAACCATTTTTTTTTTGATATGCAAGAAAATTATCGATTTAATTTAAAATTCAAGTAACCGCTCACTCACTTTTTGAGAGTCAAAAACAGACCTATTAAAGAAGTTTAAACAAGCATTATCAATTAACTTACAACCATTTACAAGAGATAGTTTTATTGAATAAAAGTCTTTTTGGGTCAGCATAATGAAATACTAACCTCCAACCAATTTTACCTTATATCCTTCAGAAAGTAACAAGTCGGCAATTTTCTGCTTAAACTCGCCTTGTATCATAATTTCATTATCCTTAGCACTTCCACCAACACCACATTTTTGTTTTAAAAACTTGCCTAATGTCTCTAAGTCTTCAACTTTCCCTTTGAAACCAGTAACTAAGGTCACGACTTTCCCTTTTCGCATTTTACGATCTAACTGGACTTTAAGTTGCTGTTGTTGATTAGGCAATGTTTCAATATCTTGAAATAAATCTGAAAACTGATATTCAAAACTGTTGTCTGTTGAATATACAACGCCTTCATAGGGCTGTTTCTTACTTTTACTCATAACTTTATTTAACAAATAACTTTCAATGCTTTCGGAATAATACCAATATTTAAACAATCTCCTAAGTCAACTGGCTCACCATCAATATGAACAACTGATTTTTTTATCGTTTCAATTTTAATATTTCGACCTGGTATTATTTCAACATAATCCGATTGATCAGCCGATTTATTAAATAAATGAAATAACATTTTTGGTAGAATATACATTGGAAATTGATGAACAATACAAACATCCAATATACCATCATTCACAGATGCATTGGGTGCAATATAGGCGTTATTACCATATTGTGGAGAATTAGCAACAGAAATCATAAATGCCTTACGTTCATACGTTTGTCCATCAATCCATATTTTATAATCACACGGTTTATATTTACTTAAAACATTAATGGCGGACTTCATGTAGCCCAAGGTGCCACGAATATTTTCATTTGCAAAGTTTTCACTAACAGATGCATCAAAACCTAAACCTGCAATATTAAAAAATTTTCTATTATTAATAGTACCACAATCAACCTCTACAAATTCAAATCTATTGATACGACGAATTGCAGCAGTTTCATTCAAAGGGATTCCTAAATATAATGCAAGCCCATTACCCGATCCTTCTGGAACAATACCTAATGGTATTCCAGTTTCTGCTAATGCTGACCCCAACTCGTTTATTGTTCCATCACCTCCAACCGCTATCACAGCATCATATTGCTCCTTAACAGCCTGCAAACCAATTTTATAAGCATGATTTGCATATGAAGTCTCTTGAAAAGTCGGATCAAACTTCTGCAAATCAAGCACATCTAACACTTGCTTCTTAAATGACGTTTTTCTTTTTCCCCCAGAAATTGGATTGATAACAAACAGTATCCGTTTTCGTTCTCCCATAAATCAAATATACAGTAATTCACTAATTTCTTAAAACAATGTCAAAATTCTTCGATATGGATAAGTTCATTCGTTATTTTTAACATATTCTACAAAAAATCATTTTAATCTTAGCTGAAAGTATTGTAGTTTTGTCCCGACAAAAAAATGTGGACTGATTTGCGTAGTTTATTCTTAATGAGAATATAACAGGAGATTGCAACCACAGTAAAAAAGTGCTAAAACCATCACATAGCGAAGCTATTTAGCACATTTCTATTGAAACAAGCTCTCCTCTGCAAATTCCTAATTATATAATAATATTTAAAAAGGTAATATGGCTTACTTATTTACATCCGAATCTGTTTCAGAGGGACATCCAGACAAAATTGCTGATCAAATTTCAGATGCATTAATCGACAATTTTTTAGCTTGGGACGAAGATGCACGCGTAGCAATTGAAACTTTGGTAACAACGGGACAAGTTGTACTTGCTGGAGAAGTAAAATCAAAGATATATTTGGACGTTCAAAAAATAACACGATCAGTAATAGAACGTATTGGTTATACCAAGTCTGAGTATATGTTTGAAGCAAACTCATGTGGTGTTTTATCCGCAATCCATGAGCAATCAGCAGATATAAACCAAGGTGTTGATCGCAAAACGAGACAAGATCAAGGAGCTGGAGATCAAGGGATCATGTTTGGTTATGCAAGCAATGAGACTGATAACTATATGCCTTTAGCATTGGATCTCTCGCATCGATTATTGTATGAATTGGCCGCATTGCGTCGTGAAAATAAAGAAATTACGTATTTACGTCCAGATGCAAAATCTCAAGTTACTTTAGAATATACGGAGGATCATAAACCCGCTAGAATTGATACAATTGTCATATCCACGCAACACGATGATTTTTCAACAGAAGATGAAATGCGTGAGAAAATTACAGCTGATATTAAAAATATTTTAATTCCACGGGTAAAAGCACAATTAAAACCTGAATTGCAAGAATTATTTAATGATGAAATCAAATTTCACATTAACCCAACAGGAAAATTCGTCATTGGAGGACCTCATGGAGATACTGGATTAACAGGTCGTAAAATTATTGTAGATACTTATGGGGGTAAAGGTGCACATGGTGGTGGTGCATTTTCAGGTAAAGATCCATCTAAAGTAGATCGTTCTGCAGCCTATGCAACTCGTCATATCGCTAAAAACTTAGTAGCAGCAGGAATTGCTGATGAGATCCTCGTTCAAATCTCTTATGCAATTGGTGTAAAAGATCCAATGGGAATCTACGTTAATACATATGGTACAGGAAAAGTAGGATTAAATGATAGTCAAATAGCTTTAAAAATATCGGAAATTTTCGATATGACACCTTATGGTATTGAAACTCGATTGGGATTACGGAATCCTATTTATTCGGAGACAGCCGCCTATGGTCACATGGGCAGAACTTCAAAAAAGGTAACAAAAGAGTTTGAAAATTCTAATGGAGATAAAAAGGTCATTGAGGTTGAATTATTTACCTGGGAGAAATTAGACTTTGTTGATCAAGTCAAATCATCATTTGGTTTATAGTCGTTTAAACTAACGTCACGATAAAAGACAGCAGGCTCATCAATTATATTGATGAGCCTGCTGTCTTTTATTATAGAGTAGTCGTTCTCATTCTAGTCTCTGTGCGTATTTCAGACTAGATAAGACCTCTGGCTTTAATCTCTAAGTATTTATTAATCGAATTAATGGTTAGATTTTCTGGTGCTGTATAAATTGTTTGAATACCATTTCTATGCAACTCTTGAATAATGAGATTTTTTTCATATATAAATTTCTCAGCAATGATTTGATTATATATTTCAATCGTTCTGCGGGGAGAACTCTTCGCTAGTTCATCCAATTCTGTATTTTTAAACACGATAACCACCAAAATATGAGAACGATTAAGCATTCTTAAATAGGCCAATTGTCTATTTAGGGCATCCAACGTTTCAAAATTGGTGTAAATAAAGATGAGAGACCGTTTATTAATATGTTTATTCGCGTAAGTATATAAATTGCCAAATTCGGATTCTTGAAACTCTGTTTGAGTATGATAGAGTGCCTCCGAAATCCGCATCATTTGATTATTACGTTTTTCCGCAACGACCTGATTACCTATTTCTTTTGAAAAAGTAAGCATACCTGCACGATCATGTTTTAAAATCGCCGCATTGGATAAAACCAAGGTAGCATTAATGGAATAATCCAATAATGTCATTTCTTCAAAAGGCATGCGCATCGCTCGGCCAGTGTCAATGAAACTATAAATAGGTTGCGATTTTTCTTCCTCAAATTGATTCACCATCAATTTCTTTACTTTCGCAGAAGCTTTCCAATTCATCCTTCTATAATCATCTCCTTGCACATAATCACGCACATGATCAAACTCCATAGCTGCACCAATTCTTCGAATGCGCTTAACGCCCATTTCATTTAATCGATTGGTCGTAGCTAAAAGCTGATATTTACGTAATTGAATAAAAGAAGGATAACATGGAATGCTTAAGGTATCATTTGTTACAAACTTTCTTTCAAAAAAGCCTAAAAATCGAACCATAGCGAAACATTTCCCAAAAGAATAAATACCCCGACGTGTAAATTTCAGACTATACTGAATTTCCTTTTCTAGAAAAGGAGTCAATGTAATTTCAAAGTTTTTATCTCGAACCTGTAATTCTACTGGAAATTCTTCTAATATACGAACAAACACCCGTCGAGGATATCGACTTTCTGCTTTGATAACAAGTGGATTTTCATCACCATTAGAAAACTTTTCTGGATAATTCCGTAGGATAGAAACACTTCCTTTACCAGAAAATAAGAACACCAAGTCCCAGATCAACACAGCAGCTAAGATCCAAAAAAGGACAGCCACTGGAATAAACAACACTTTCACAAAGAATGAAATAACAAAAAGTGCTGCCATAATCAACAGACCATAGAAAAATCGATTTGTGAAATACAGTTGTTTAATCTTCTTCATTATCTCGGAATTTCTATACTGGCAATGATTTGATCAATGATATAATCTGTCGTAAAACCTTCCATTTCCTTTTCAGGAGTCAGCATAACGCGATGTCCTAAGACAGCAAAAGCAACTTTTTTAATGTCCTCAGGTGTTACAAAATCACGACCGTTTAATGCTGCAGATGCTTTTGCTGCTTCTAAAATAGCAATTGAAGCTCTGGGCGATGCACCCAAAGTCAAATTAGGATTGTTTCTTGTCTTGGAAATCAAATGAGCGATATAAACCAAGATTTCATCATGTACAAATATGGATTTGATCAACCGCTGAAAATCAGCAATTTCTTGTGAAGACACCACCTGTTGCACCAACGCTTCCTTATCTTGTGCTTTTTGTAGATGGTGCTCCTTTAAAATCAGTAATTCTTGTTCTTGATCAGGATAATGAACATCTATTTTAAATAGAAAACGATCTAGTTGTGCCTCTGGAAGTCGGTAAGTTCCTTCGTGCTCAATTGGATTCTGTGTCGCAAATACAATAAATGGGGTCGGTAAAAAATAAGTTTCCCCGTCAACTGTTACCTGACGTTCGGCCATAGATTCAAATAAAGATGCTTGGGTTTTAGCAGGAGCACGATTTATTTCATCAATTAAGATGATATTTGCAAATATAGGTCCTTTCTTAAA
The DNA here is from genome assembly GCF_021442025.1 of Sphingobacterium sp. SRCM116780. Classification (NCBI taxonomy): domain Bacteria; kingdom Pseudomonadati; phylum Bacteroidota; class Sphingobacteriia; order Sphingobacteriales; family Sphingobacteriaceae; genus Sphingobacterium; species Sphingobacterium sp. SRCM116780. The sequence goes on along the minus strand of NZ_CP090446.1, from coordinate 3,820,989 downwards.
AATAAATTCATTCGTCTTTAAATCCAAAATGGAAGAACCCGTGACATCAGAGGGCATCAAATCGGGTGTAAACTGAATTCGTTTGAAATCACTCGCAATTGTTTTCGAAACCAGTTTCGCAGATAAGGTCTTTGCCACACCAGGCAATCCTTCAATCAACGAGTGGCCTGATGCTAAGATTGAAATCAATAACATATCCAAGAGTTGGTCCTGACCAACAATCACTTTCTTTACTTCAGCTTTTACTGCTGTCATTTTAGCATATAGAACCGTCAAATCTAAACGATTCTCAAAAGGCATATATTTTTCAAATTCACTCATTACATTTCTGCTTTAACTTTAAATTCTTCTATTTTAGTATTGATATTTCTTAAATCTTGTTCTGTAAAATGATTTCTTTTTTGGCACTGTATAATCAATTGAACCATTTCGGCTGTTATTTCTTTTGACACACCAGATCTTTGAGACAAGCTCTCTAAAAATTCTTCTTCATGAATAAGTAATGTATCTACATGAAATTTTTTACGAATATCATGTAAAAAATAATCAACCTTTTTCTGAACCATATTTTCTGGAGAACCATTTTCATAATATAATGTTGCAATGGTTTCACAGAATTGCTTTGACAAATTGGGTTCTGGGAGGATCGTTTTAACAGCGCGCTGTTCTCTTTTACTCTTAAAAATTAAAAACAATAGCAAACTGACTAGAAGTAAATACCACGCTTGTCTTAATCCTTTATGATTCAAAAGAACACGGAGTGGTGTATCCGATTCATTATATTTACTCTTAAAATCATACCATCCAATAGTCTGTCCATCCAAATAGCTAAAAGCTCTGGCGGCATATTGATATTGCTTTTGATTGTTCAACAAATAATAGTTGCCAAACAATTCAGGTGTAATATGAAGTATAATAGCCCCTTTACCTATTTTTAAAGAAATAAAGTTAGGCAACAAGTGTTCCTTATAGCGTAAACCGCCCAAGATCGTTGCAGACTTTGGTAGCTTGGTAAACGAATAATCCAAATTACTTTTCCCGAAAGAAATAGGTATCCCATCTTGGGTAAGCTCTACTTTTATTTCTTCCTCAATATTCTCATCATCTTCATTACCATAGAAGTACTGATAATCCACCTGTAACGTATCTAACAATTTTTGGTTGATCTGTTCGGCTGCAATAAAAACTTTCCCGCCATTTGCTGCGAATTTTAATAAGCGATTGTTAACAGCATCACCAAAATCAAACGCTTCCGAAATAAAGAGCAGTTGTTCTTTTGGAGCCTTAAGCCTATTGTCGGATTCAAAGTATGTAAATAGATCTTCTTTTATATCCGTAATTTTGGCTCTCTTTTCGAGCATATGTGGAAGCTCTTCATGGGTCACATAAAGTCCGAAAGGATTTTTATCTTTTTGATCAAATGTTCTATCCCAAATAATAGGCTTCTTACTCGTTAGATCAATAATACCGATTGCAACAAATACAATTATAAAAGCAAATAAACCAAATTTTAATGAGCCTTTCATGAGATCTTGGATTGAAAATTTTTAAAATCTTGTTGATAACGCTCAAAATCGGCAGCAGTTAAATCAAAACCACCAAACCAAACATACTCAAATACTTGGGTACATTTAATAAACTCCTCTCTTAAAATTGAATCTGAAATCTCATTTGCAAAATCATTATTTGTTTTACTATACTTCCACTTGATCACATGAGCATGTGCTAGTTTTTGAATATTTAGCAATTGCATATAACGAATAGCAAGTGTATAATTTCTGTCCTTAATTGAATCGACGAGATAGGGTTTTAGATCTGTATTCATCAAATTCTTTTCTACATACACAAGATCCGACCCTTCTTCATCTTCGCCTTCTTTATTATCCTTTCTAAAGAAACTATTTCCCGAATAAATTAATTTATAAAAGATATAAATCAATACTGCCAGACCTATTAATCCTAAGAAATAGAAAAACTCTTCATTAAAATTAAAAGAAGAATTTGGTATTAAACCACTTAACCAATGATTGAAACGGACTATTAAACGATCAAAAAAGCCAATTTTATCTTTAATATTCTCAGAATAAATAAACTCTTCGGATTGGTAGCGAGCTAAAACACTTTTATAATCTTTAATCGTTATTGTAGCAGGACGATTATCCTTCGGAATTTCTTGAAACAAATTCTTGTTCCAAATATTGATACTGTCATGCTTTAATGTATCGATGCTCGGCATCGCCATACGCGTAGAGTCAGAATTTGCATAGCTGGCAGTTGTGAAAAATAAAAGAATAACAAAAAACCATCTATTCATCATTGCCCTCCTCCTAATTTTGCAATCATCGCATAGATACGATCTCCATATTTAAAGTCCTTAGCCGTTTCATAAATAATTCCATTTGCCAAAACACTTCCCATATATAAAAAAATTGTCAGGATCGTTACAAGGAGAGCGCCCAAAGTCATCAACATCTTCCCCAGAGATCCATCGAAAAAAGAACTATCGAATTCCAAAAAATTATAAGAAATTAGCCCTATAATTAATGCTGGAATAAAAGTTAACATCATTATGACTACCTGAAAAATGAAACTAACAATATAAGTGGCAATGCCATATTGAATCACATTCTTTCGAATAACATTAAATGTCTCTGAAAAAGTCGTCGATAAAGAAAAATACCCTTCACGATAAAACAGAAACGAACAGAAAAACCACAAACCAATTATTGAAAATAAGATTCCAATACCAAAACTGCCAAACAAAGGAATAAACATGATAATAAACATAGCTATCCCCAAGGGAATTCCAATAATGATCATGACTAATAAGGACGCAAAGAAAAACTTCACATACATACCAATATGGCTTCGAAATACGGTCAATAAATCTCTACCTGTAAAGTCTGTATTCTTTTGATTCTTCAATAAAATAAAATATTCGATACAAATACCATACATGTATAAAACCAACAAAAGGACGGCAACACTCAGAACTCCCCCCCATAGATATACATTAAAATCTTCAAATGAATTACTCTCCGACGAAAAGGTAATCTTTGTAGACAAAAAATAATATAGAATTGTCGTGATACTTAAAGGTATAATAGAAATACTAAAGACTGTTCTGACAAAATGGCCTAAGATAATTTTTAACAAATCGATAAAACTTTGTAAAAAATCTCCAACTTTACGTTCTTTCTGAAATTCAAAATTTATTTCCATTGATTGGTTTTAGCTAATTGAAAAGGACGTAGAATATAATAATATAAGATCATCAAAAATGTAATGGTTATAATCAGTAGGCACATGGTCATAGAAATATGATAGTAACGTGTAACGAAGCCCTCCAATGTACCTGCAAGTATAAAAAAAGGAATTGTGCTCGCTAAAACCTTCATTGATAATTTAGCTGCTCGAATAAAGGATTCCATTCTACTATAAGATTTTGGGAATAGGAAACTATTGCCTAACATCAAACCGCAACCACCTGCTATGATAATAACAGAAATTTCTATGGTTCCGTGTATCCAAATTGCGGACATTGCTTTTTGCAGAACACCATATTCATAAAACATATAATGAAATGCTCCTAACATGATGCCGTTAGAGAAAAGAATATAACCTGTTCCCACACTAAAAAAAATACCAAACGTAAAAGCTAAAAAAGCAACTCGTACATTATTAATGGTAATCCCTAATGCAGATCCAAAATTATTACCTGATGCATAAATAGCCGCAGGGTCTCCCTTTCGAATATTATCGATAGACTCATCAACATAGGCATCACCTAGAATTAGCCTCACAAAACTCTCATCATAATGAGCAGATAAAAATCCGATAATACTCGCCAAAAGAAAAATCAGAAAAGAAAACAACAACGGTCTTCGCATTTGCCATACAGCATGTGGTATTTCATATGAAAAAAAATGCTTAAGTTTATTTTCGGAAGCTTTCTGATCTTTATATATTTTTTGATGTGCTAAAATGGCTAACTCATTTAAATAATCTTTTGTCCTACTTTCTGGATAAAAAGTTTGTGCATATGCTAGATCATTTGTGAGTTCGATATAATTTGAGGCAAGTTCATCGGGATTAACATCAACATGAATTGATAAATTATTTTCAATTGACAACCATTTTTCTTTATTTCGTTCTATGAATGAAGCTTCTCTCATTAATATAAATTTTAAACCGGCTATTTCAAATATATGAATAAACTATTAATAAATACACCACAGAACGTAAAAATAGAATATAATTTAGCTTCTTTAGGCTCTAGAATTATCGCTTTTGCGATTGACTACTTTATTATTATCGTTTATTATATCTTAATAATTACCATCCTTTACTCTTTCGATATTAATATGGGAGATTCCTGGTTATTCTTTGGTATCCTATCATTACTGACGCTTCCAGCTTTCTTTTATCCTGTTATTATGGAGACGGCTTTTTCAGGGCAAAGTCTCGGAAAGAAAATCATGAAAATAAAAGTGGTTAAGATCGATGGAACGCGCGCTAATTTCTATCAATATTTTGCCCGTTGGACATTTTCTCTGGTTGATATTTGGATGTGTATGGGAGGAATAGCGATTACCTCAATTGCCTTATCCAAGTACGGACAACGCATTGGCGATTTATCCGCAGAAACATCTGTCATTAGTTTAAAAGCAAAATTAAATTTACAACAGACAATCTTTGAAGATGTCCCATCAGAGAAAGACATCATCTTTCCACAAGTAATCAAATTAAGCGACCAAGATGCAAATAAGGTAAAAGAAATCTACGATGGTGCTGTCAAGAGGAAAGACTATAACATTCTTTTAGCCCTTACTCAAAAACTAGAGACGATTATGGATGTCAAATCAACCATGCATCCCAATGATTTCGTCAATCAGGTGATGAAAGATCATTATATCTTATTCCGTAATAAATAGAAAAAGGCGTCTATAGACGCCTTTTTCTATTTATTCTTAAAAGTAACTATTCTGCTATACTTGCTGCCGAGGTTTGTACCTGACGGTCAACTTTTTTCACCAAACCTTGCAATACATTACCAGGACCAACTTCCACAAAAGCCCCCGCATGATCTGCCAACATATTTTGAACTGTTTGCGTCCAACGAACAGCTCCTGTTAATTGTGCGATTAAGTTCTTTTTAATTGTTTCTGCATCTGTATATGCCGCTGCATCAACATTCTGATAGATCGGACAAATAGGTGATTTTATTTCAGTCGCTTCAATTGCATCTTGTAATTCAACCTTCGCTGGTTCCATCAATGGAGAATGGAACGCACCTCCAACATTTAATTTTAAAGCACGTTTTGCCCCTGCTTCAGTCAATAAAACACAAGCTTTATCTACGCCAGCAATAGATCCCGATATAACCAATTGACCGGGACAGTTATAATTGGCTGCAACAACCACATCTTCTATTTGTGCACAAATATTTTCAACAACCGCATCCTCTAAACCTAAGATTGCTGCCATAGTTGAGGGTTGTAGTTCACAAGCCTTTTGCATCGCATTTGCTCGTTGCGCCACCAACTTCAGCCCATCTTCAAAAGAGAGCGCGCCCGCAGACACTAAAGCAGAAAACTCGCCTAAAGAATGACCAGCAACCATATCTGGCTTAAATTGATCTCCCAAAGCCTTTGCTAAAATCACAGAGTGTAAGAATATTGCAGGTTGTGTTACATTCGTTTGCTTTAATTGTTCTTCTGTACCCGCAAACATAATATCCGTAATACGGAAACCTAAAATATCATTTGCCTTTTCAAATAAAGCTTTTGTTTCTTCATTCAGATTATACAAGTCTTGACCCATTCCCACGAACTGAGCTCCTTGACCAGGAAATACATATGCTGTTTTCATATTTAATTTTTTCTATTCTAATGAGCAAATATAATGAAATCCACTAAAAATTAATCTTCTGGGATGAAGCTTAAAGATAGCATACGCGATGGATCTAAAATTTCCTTTGAAATGGTTAATAGCTCTGCGGCAGATATGGTCTGTATTTTCTCAATGATCTCATCCAATTCAACAATGCGGTTATAATCCATTACGTTTTTGGCAGCAGCAATGATCATACTCATTCTATTTTCTTCTGAAAGTGCAATCTGACCAATAAATTTACGTTTTGCCTTTTGCAATTGTCCTGCTGTCATTTCCTTTTCGCATAATTTATTCAGTTCTTTAAAGACCAATTTTTTAGCCCTCTCTACTTTTTCTTCATCTGTACCCAGATAAATACTAAATAATCCCGAATCAGAAAACATGGTATAGTTGGATTCAATGGTATAAGCAATTCCATATTTCTCACGAATAGAAAGATTCAAAATAGAACTCATTCCCATTCCACCCAGCATATTATTCAACAATAAAAGACCTGTTTTCCGATCATCACGATAACTGTAAGCATGACACCCTAACATATAATGTACCTGATTGATCGGCTTAGGGCTTTCAATGTGTGTAACTGCTATTGTTGACACATCATTACGTTCACGTTCGATTTTATTTTCAGGAACGGGAGCAAAAATTTTATTGGCTAAACGCTCTACCTGTTTGATTGTATAATTACCTGTAATCGAAACGACAATCTCATTTGTATCATAATTTGATTTTATAAAATCTTGAATATCTGTTTTTGTCAAAGCTAATAATTGATCTTCAAGACCTAGTATATTATGTCCCAGACCAGAACCTGCAAATACGATATCTTCAAAATCATCAACGATCGACTCTTCAGGGCTATCCAAGTATGAAGCCATTTCATCTATAATAACGGATTTCTCTTTTTCTAACTCTTCATCTGGAAAAGTAGAGTGAAAAAAAATATCCTCAAATAAATCCAGTGCCTTATCCAAATAGGGGGTTAGAAATGAGGCATGCACACAAGTGTATTCTTTAGTGGTATAAGCATTAAGATCGCCACCAACAGCCTCTAAATGATTTAAAATTTGATTTGTACTTCTTCTTTCTGTTCTTTTGAAAAGCAAATGTTCGATAAAATGTGCGACCCCAAATTTACCTTCCTTTTCATCTCTCGACCCTGCATTGATCAACATACAAGCATGTGTGATCGGTAAATTTTGCTGTTGAAAAACCACACGTATTCCATTGGATAAGCGTATTATTTCGTATTCCATATAGTTAATTAGGAGATTCTAGTTAAAATTTTCGATGCTATAGCGCATGATTTTTCTCGGATGAAAAACAAATCCTTGACTTTCATATAATTTCTGAGCGGGAAAATTATGTTCTTCCACTTCTAACAAAACAAGTTTACAAGCAGCATCTTTTACATATTCTTGAACAAACTGTACCGCTTTTTTCCCGACGCCCTTCCCTCTAGCATCTGCATTGAGATACAATTCATCTAATAAGGCAACTCTTCCTTTAAATTCAAAGCTAAAGAAATAAACAACAATAATATAGCCCAATACTAAATCATTTTCTTTGATTAACCAGGATTGACCCAATTTATCATCTTGGAGAAAAGTTTTAAAATTATCTCTACTTGAGTTAGCATCCATATGATATCCATCAATTGCATAGAAATCTTGCATCATCGCAACTATGGTATCAATATTTTCAGGTGTTAATTTTTCAAATATGAGCATAACCGTTTTTTTTCAAACAAAACTAACTAAATAAAAACATTACCTATCAAAACAGCAAAAAAATGACGTTGATGGGATATAGAAAACTGGCGTTAAATAAAATAAAACGATCATGGTGACTACACCATGACCGTTCATTCAATTATTTTATTAATAAATTTTATCATTTATTACATACGAGGAGGTCGCATACCTCCTCGTGATTTATCGTCTCCATCAGGAGAACCCAATGCAAATTTTTGGAATTTATAGGTAAACAACAACATAAAATAGCGTCCCAAACGATTCGTGCGACTATCTGTGATCATGGATTCGCTAACAGTTCTAGATACATTTGTTTGTTCATTTAATAAATCAAAAGCTTGTAAGCGAACTGTTCCTCGTTGACCTTTTAAGAACTTCTGCTCAACATAGGTATTAATGATAAAGGGATTAGCATTAATTCCAGATCCATAACCTTGATTAAATTGTTTTGATAAGTCCGCACCAAAAATAGTTGAAGGCGTAATATTTACAGAACCAATTAAAGTCGGTGTCCAAGAAGAAATATTTGTTGTTCTATTCGTCAATGAGTTTTCAGTATGATTATACTGATATCTTACCCCAGGATTAATTTCAAAATTTTCAGAAGGATTATACCTAAACATCAAACCTTGATTAAAAACGATATTTTTTGAAATGTTTTTTAAACCGACATTATCTAAGCTATCTGTAGAAGAATACCCTATCCTTTTATTAAAGGATATTCCTCCCATCAACATAATATTATATGTTTTTTCTTTCAATGACTTACCGTAATGATAGAAAGTACTAATGCCATAAGGGTGATCATTTGTTTCATTTAAATATCGTGTTTCTGATATCAACGTGGTATCAATAGCGCCCGTATTACTGTTTCTCAATGCTCCCAAATATGATTTATTTAAACTCACAATCTTATTATTGGCTAAATTTGCATTTACAAAAGCAAAGAAATTATTTCCTTTTTGAAAATCATTTTTCCTGAATCTAATATTCATTTGATGATTAAATTCTGGATTTAAGTCTGCATTACCCATCACAATGCTTGTACGATTTGTGCTCATATCAAAAGGTAGAATCTGTGTAACGGAGGGTTCTGTTGCTGATCCTGAATAATTCACTGACAAATTACTTTGACGTGAAAATTTATATTCAAAACGAGCGATTGGCATCCAGTTTAAATTATTGCGATATATTGGTACAGATAAGTCAGAGCTAATGGCATCGCCTCTTAATTGAGAGGGTTGTGCAGCTGCACCAATGGAGTAGGTTACTTTATCTCCGCTATACAAATAGTTCGCTCCAATCCTATGTGTGGTAAAGGAGTAATCATAATTGTAATCAAAATTTAATTTTGGATCATCACTAATAGGATTATTTTCCTTATCAAAACCTTGCTGTAAATTTGAGTTGTCATATTTATTCTTATTGAAATCGTAAGTTAGCTCCAATTTTCCTTTCTCAGATAATGGCTCCGTATAATTCAATGAAGCACCTGCATTCCAACTTTTATTACTTGCTTCTTGTATTGTTCTCTCATAAATTGAATTTAAAGAAGCGTTTGCATTATTAGGATCTTCTAACAATCGTTGTAATATCGCATTCTGATCTTTATCCGTTTTAGCATTATTATAATTCATATTTAAGAAGACATTACGTCCCTTATCGTTCAGTTTACGATTATATAAACCACTAATACCATAGCGAGGTGCTGTTGAATGTGTGAACGTGTTTTGATCTTGTGAGTTATTAAATTCTTCATTTCGATAAGTAATTGAATTTGTTAACGCATTTGCATCTCCATCATCAAATCCAAATTGAGGTGATATTTTAATATAATCTCTAGTTGAAGGTTTCCATTCTAAGTTCGCTTCAAAGCGATGGCTAGCACCAATCGTATTCGAGTTTGAATGAATACTATCGTTTTGTATGATATCCCTTAATGTATTTTGTTGGAACATATCGGACAACGTGGTATTGTTGCTATGGCTATAACTATAACTACCATAAACAGTCAATTTATCCGAAAAATCTTTTCGAGCATTCAATCCTATTGAACCTAACTTAGTCAATCCATTAGAACCTCCAAACATATCCCCTCCTCGACGTCCTCCACCCCCTTGTTGACGACGAGCACCACCACCACTCGTATTAAAATCAAACAATGGTGCATTCGTATTATTTAGATTACCTAAAACTGAAATCTGCTCTCCCTCTCTCATGCCCATCCACATTCCTGTAGCCTGATAACGATCCTCTGTACCATAGCCTGCTCGCAAAGTAGTCATATGGCCTTGGTTGTATTTCGGGTCAATCTGGATATTCAAGACTTTCTCTGAATCTCCATTTTTATTACCCGTTATATTTGCCATATCACCATAGTCATCCACGATTTGCATTTTCTCAATAATATTTGCTGGTAAATTTTGTGTTGCTGTTTTAACATCACCTCCAAAGAAGTCCTTACCATTGATACGAACTCGTTTTACAGATTCTCCTTGAGCAGTCACATTACCGTCTTTGTCAACCTCTACTCCTTGTAATTTTTTCAAGGCATCTTCTGCAACAGACCCATCTCGCAACTTCAAGTCTTTCATCGTATATTCTAACGTATCGCCTTTCACAACTACAGTAGGTACACCATCAATAACAACTTCTTGTAATAGTTCGGACGATTGTTGCAAAGTGAAACTTGGAATTATATATTTTGATTCTCCAGCTGGAAAAGTAAATTCTTGTTCAAATTTTTCGAAACCCAAGTTCGAAACTGAAATTTTAAAATTAGTAGCTTTAACATTGTTAAAAATAAATATACCAGCTATCGATGAGCTGGTAACCATAGAATCTTGATCGGAGATCAATTTAACTGACGCTCCTGCGACAACACGGATTTTATCATCTTTCAGCATTCCTTGAACAGATTTTGTCTGTCCCTGAGCGACCCAGCTCAAAAGGAATATATTACAAAATAAAAGGAAGGTAATCCTCATCATATACATTTATTTTTTGTGATTATCTATTTCGATTTCTAATGATCAAGACATCTATTTTAAAAGATCGAGTTGAATAACAAGTTGACTTTTGATTACAATTCATTTTACATTACTGATAGTCAGCTTTTTAATAATCAAACAAGTTGTCATTCATACTTCTATTGACATGGAAACTGATAAGTATTAATTAAAATAATTATACAAAAAAAGAGAATATTATTGTTAATAAGTGTAAAACTTAAAGCTTAACATAATAGTTACAATAAAACATGTACTATTCTTGGACAATTAATCACTTTAAACAGCATTATATTCCTGTTTATCTATCATTGCATTTTCTTGTTGTTAATTTGATATCAACGTTGTCTATTCCTAAATTACCCTTACACAAATCGGAGTAATTATTAATTTTATATAATATGGAAACACCGAGAAAAGGGAAACATACAGGAGCCCCTGTTACCTACGAATCATCTTTTAAGATTGCAGTTGCCAGAGAATACCTTGAGGGCAATCTGAGCCAGTCACAGCTTGGGCGTAAACATGGACTTAAGAGTGGCGAGGTGGTTCGCTATTTTGTCAACTGGTACAAAAAGAACATCGCCCAAATCCATTCAGGCCTTATTTCACCTGACAGCGAGCTGCCGCCTTTAGCATCCAGCAGTCCTGATGAGCAGCTTCAGGAGGAACTCCGGCTTGCCAGGCTGAAGATTACCGCCCTTGAGATGATGATCCATATTGCAGAGCAGGAGCTGGATATCGATATCCGAAAAAAGTCTGGTACCAAACCGCCAGTAAAATGAAGGAGATATTTATCAATATTCCCCTGAGTACCATTTGCTCGCTGTTTGGCAGAACAAGACAGTCCTGGTATGAAATGAACGCCAGAAGGGACGTTTCGGTGATTCAGGATGGAATGATACTAGAATGGGTCTGGGAAATCAGATCAGTGCTTCCGCGTACAGGATGCGTAAAGCTTCTTCATATGCTGCAGCAGAACCTCAAAGCGCATCATATTACCATCGGAAGGGATGCTTTTTCCAGGCTGATCAGGGACAATGGCATGCTGATCTATCCCAAAAGGAGATATGTGACCACCACGATGTCCTACCATCATTACAGGAAATGGCCGGATATGATCAGCCGGGCAAAGCCCCTGATGGCCGAGCAGGTCTGGGTAAGCGATATTACCTATCTGCGGACAGGCACGGGATTTATCTACCTTTTTCTGATCACAGATGCCTATTCCAGAAAGATCGTAGGCTACCATCTCAGCCAGTCACTAAAAGCTTCCGGATGCCTATCGGCACTCCAAAAGGCTATAAACGGCAGGGAATATAAGCAAAGGCCGCTGATCCACCACTCGGACAGGGGGATACAGTACTGCTGTGATGCCTATGTGGAACTATTGCAGAGAAACCATATCCAGATCAGTATGACTCAATCCGGATCACCCTATGATAATGCAATTGCCGAAAGGGTAAACGGTATACTGAAAACAGAATTTGAGCTCTATAACACCTTTGAGTCCTATTCAATGGCTATTGAACCGGTGTGCAGAGCGATAGAAAGATACAATAATGTCAGACCGCACATGAGCTGTAAAATGATGACACCGGCGCAAAGACATAGTCAGGAAATCACTAAAACAAGAAACAGTACAACCCGATTGTAAGGGTATACACGGACAAAGAAAAAACAATGTAAGGATATATCCGTATAACTTTTTATAATTGTAAGGATTTAACCGTTTAACTATCCGAATGCTGTAAGGATAATTCAGGATAAGACACGTCTAATTTACATTGTATTTTAAACGGACTTTATTCGAACTTCAAACGTACCTTATTCGTTTTTGTTCGAACGAGGTACGAACAAGGTACGAATGAGGTACGAATCAGCTCCCTATTAGTTTACCAGTTAAATCCTATGTCTTATCCTATTTATGCCTATCATCTATCTCAAAAAGAAGCTACATAAATATGTAAAAAGGATCACGTATAGGCTATTGATAAAATATTGTAGTTTTGTGTTTCAAAATATATCATATGCTATTATCATACTTTCAAGATGAACTTATAGAGGCTGGTTGTGATGAAGCTGGAAGAGGCTGCTTAGCAGGTCCCGTTTTTGCGGCGGCTGTCATTTTTCCAAGAGACTATCATCATGAAGTGCTAAACGATTCAAAACAACTGAGTGCAAAAAAGAGAATGCAATTACGCAGTATCATTGAACAAGAAGCGCTTGCTTATGCAGTCGCAAGTGTATCTGCAGAAGAAATTGATAAAATCAATATACACAATGCTTCTTATGTAGCGATGCATCGTGCGCTCGATCAATTAAAATTAAAAGCGCAATATATCTTGGTGGATGGTAATCGGTTTATTCCTTATCAGGAAATTCCTCACAATTGTATTGTTAAAGGCGATGGTAAGTATTTATCTATTGCAGCTGCATCTATACTAGCCAAAACGTATCGAGATGATTATATGGATAATATAGCAAATGACTATCCAGAATATGATTGGTTAAATAATAAGGGATATCCAACGGTTAAGCATAGAAGTGCTGTTCTCTCACTTGGCATAACCCCACATCATAGAAAAACCTTTAGAATAACAGATCCTCAACTCAAGTTATTCTAAAGGTTTTATAAAGATTGATTAGATGCAACAGTTCAATTAGACTGTTGCATCTTTAGTTTTTCCGTTTTTCACAGAGAAATAAATAGCGACTGCTAACCCTAATCCTAAAATTATAGAGGCAATCAAAGTAAGTATTCCTCCAATTTTATGCGATTCTGGGTCAAAAATAAATTCAACCTTATGGTTACCTCCTGGTAACTGAAGCGCTCTCAAGATATAATCGGCACGTACAATAGGAACCTCTTTACCATCCACAAATGCTTTCCATCCTTTTTCGTAATACACTTCAGAGAATACAGCAAATGCATCTGTTGGTGTAGAATATTCATAGACCATTTTGTCTGGATGGTAGGATGTCAATTTTATGGAAGCATTTGCGGGTAGTCCTAAACGTTGACCATTAAGTTTATTTTTGAATTCTTCGTTTACAAAAGCTTCTTTTGAAGGATTAAAGCTACTGATCGCTTGCATCTCCTGTGCATTATCTTTCACAAAAGTTACTTGATCAACAAACCAAGCATTGCCTGCGGCAGAACTTCTACGTTGGATACGTTCTCCTTTTTGTGGATCGCCAGTGATGACATATCGAACATTAAACATATCCAACACATCTTCATTGACAGCTCCATTGAATTGATTTTCAATCAACTCTTGGAATCGCATCAATTTAGCCGCATGATATCCACCTAAAGATTTGTGATAATAGGATGCTCGAGCGTCTGAAAAAGGATTAGATGTTAAATCAATAACACGATAACTTAAATCCTTATCCATGCGTATCAATTGGTCTACTTCTCTTTCTTGAAATGCTTGATTTGTTACCAAACGTTTCTCTACAAAAGACTTATCATTAAGGTATCGCTTATCTATGCTCCAAAGATCGAATAGAAAAATAACGGCCAATCCAATAATTAAAACATTGGCTGAAAGTTTCTTTTTGATAAAAAACCATAGTGCCAAAAAGGTAATCAAAACAATTGCAAATGACCGATAAGCATCAGCACTAGCTACTGCAGCGCGATCCTTTACCAAATTATTTACCCATTGATTAGCTGCTGCTTGATCTCCTACTTGTTGTGTCAAGCTCTCCACTAATTGTGCATGTTCCTTGTTTTTAAAACTTAGAAAAAGGTCAGGAACAAAGGCAACAAGTAAACAAATACCACCTAAGCCAATAAAAGTATATAGTACTTTTTTATCTAATTTTTCTATTTTATCGGCTCTAGTAATTAATTCATTCAATGTCAATACAGCCATTAATGGAATCATGAGTGCGGCAATCACTAATATAGATTCCACTGCTCTGAATTTATTGTACATCGGGAAATAGTCAAAGAATAGATCCGAAACCAATGTAAAGTTTTTACCGAAAGATAGTAGTAAAATCAGAATAGTTGTTGTTAAAATCCACCATTTAAGTCTATTATTAACAATGACTAATCCCAGTACAAATAGGAACAATACCCCCGCTCCAAAATACCAAGGTCCTGAAGTAAAAGGTTTATCGCCCCAATACACGGGCATTCTACTCGCAATCTCAGCAGCTTGGACATTACTCATTCCTTGTGCTCCAAATGTTGACATTAGGAATTTGGCGACATTAGATTTTTCGTCTAATACGCCACTAGATCCACCACCATAAGCATTAGGAATCAAAAAAGTAAGAGTCTCTCCCACTCCTTGACTCCACTCATAAGCATATTGTCTATCTAAGCCTTTTTCTTTCGTTTCATCAACTTTAACAAGATTAGCATGTCCACGTGTGCTTAGTTTACTATACTCATAAGTAGGCATTAGTATGGAAGCGTTCACTAAAATAGCGACAACAACCGCAGCTAATTGTAAACCTGAGGCAATAAAAAACTCTTTTAACTTTTTATCACGAATCGCATCAACGAGAACAAAGATTACATAAACCATCAATGCAATTAGCATATAATAGGTTACCTGTAGATGGTTCACACGAATCTCTATAGCCATAAATAAGGCTAACAAAACAGGCCCCCAAAGCTTACTCCCTCGGTAACACATAATGACAGCGCCAATGACAGCAGGCATAAAGGCAATGGCATATGCTTGTGTGACGTGACCAGCTTCGATATAAATGAAATTATAAGAGGTAAAGGCAAGAGCAATGGCTCCTAACGCGGCCAACCAAGGCCGAATACGCAAGACATTTAATAAGAAATAGCCTCCTAGTAAATAAAATAGAAGAATATCCAGCGGTTGAGGGAAAACAGTTTTAACAGCCGATAAGATGTAGGTTCCGATATTATTTTCACTCGCTGACCAGATTTGATAGGTCGGCATACCTCCAAACATGGAGTTTGTCCATAATGGCGCTTTTCCATCTTGCTGCTTAAAATCAAACATTTCCTTTTGTGCGCCCTGTGCTTGAACGACATCACTCTGTGCCAGAACCTGTCCCTGCCACACTGGAGTAAAATAAAAGAATACAAGCGCTACAAAAATCGCTATAACGATGAGATGTGCTGAATTTTCTTTAAACCAATTTTTCATCTATATTATGAGGTTACCAAAATTTACGAAAATCAAAAATATACATTTGATTTTACAATTTATATTATTTTCGATTTAGAATGTCAGAAGGAATTTTATTTGCCTGTGAATATGGTCTATTTAATTTATTCTCCCTTTTGAATCAACTTATTAATGTTAGATAACTCACCAAAAAGGACTAAAATATCGCCTTCTTCTAATTTCGTCTCCGAACTCGCTATGCCAGATGCTTCTTTGATGGCTTTTGTTTCGGAATTGTCTTTAACTTCCACAATCTTTACAGTAGTAAGTACAATAACGCGATATATATTGGTCAAATTTGCTTCTCGGAGTGTCATCCCTACATATTTGGCGGGGACTTTTGTTTCAATAATACTGTACTTATCTGAAACCTTAAACGAATCCACAATGTCAATGTTATCTAGACGCATGGCGAGCCTTTCTGCCGCTTCTTCTTCTGGCATAATATATTCGCCAATCTCCATCGCCTCAAGTACTGTTTTTTGTAAGTCAGAAACAATACGCCCAATGATCCGCTTCACTTTTAACTGCTTCATCAAAGCCACAGTTAATAAAGAGGCCCCTTCGTCCTCGCCAATGGCAACAATAACGGCATGACAGTCTTTTAAAGGAAGAGAGGATACTGCTTCTTTGTCTGTTGAATCAAGGCAAACGGTATGTGTTACTTTATCTTTTAATTGTTCTACAATAAGTAGACTTTTATCTGCTCCAATTACTTCATGTCCTAATTCTGTTAAATGCACTGCCAGTGATCTCCCGAAATGTCCAAGTCCTAAAACAATATATTTCATACAATTTTATTTAATAAAGTATTTTTTCCTCTGGGAAAGTGTAATTTCTTCTTGTTATATTCTTAATAAAAGCAACCAGTAGTGTCAACGTACCAACTCGGCCAACAAACATGGTCATCATCACAATAAATTTTCCAGCAATACTTAAGGATGGTGTGATACCTAAACTCAACCCACAAGTGGTGTACGCAGAGACAACTTCAAACAATAATGCTTTAAAACTTTTATCGGGATCTGAAAATACCAACAATAGAAAGCTGATACCAATTGTAAGTAGCGATAATAGAATAATAGCAAATGCTTTATGAACCGATTCACCAGCGATACGTCTTTTAAATAGTTCAATGTGTTCTTTCCCTCTAGCTAAGGCAATAATATTCATTATAGCAACAGCAATAGTCGTTACTTTAACCCCTCCGCCAGTTGAGCCTGGGGATGCTCCAACCCACATCAATAACATAATCAATAAAATTGTAGGCATGGATACAAATGATAAATCAATACTATTGTATCCAGCAGAACGCGAAGCATTGGCCATAAAAAATGAAGTTATCCATTCTCCTACAGCACCTTTCTCAAAAGATAGTGTTTTATTTTTTTCCAACAGAAAGAAAAATATTGTGGCTAAAATGATAATAAAAGCATTACAGGCGAGTACGATTTTTGAATTAAAGCTAAAATTCCATGCTTTATGTTTATAGTTCTTTTTAGTGAAAACACGATGATACCAATAGATGGCAGAGTCTTTTATATAAGAGTAAATATTCAGTACAATACCAAAACCAAGTCCTCCCAATATAAATAATGCAGACAATGCCAATTGGAAATTATAGTTAAACTTATAGGCATCATTGGTAATTCCATCCGTTAATATTGAAAAACCAGCATTACAAAAAGAGGATATGGAATGGAAAACTGCAAAAAAAACTTGATGTCCTACCGTTGGAAAATTAGTTTCATCCAATGTACTAAAAATCAATCCTGCTCCAAGTAATTCAAAAAGCAAGGTGATAAAGATGATGGTCAACAACGTTTTGATAACAGACCCAACTTTGTTTTCTCCCAAAATTTCACCAAACATCAATTGATTCTTGAAAGAGAAGCCTCCTGAAAAGAAATAACCAAAAAAACCAGTAAAAGTCATAATTCCCAGTCCCCCAATCTGAATTAAAACCAAGATGATGGTTTGTCCAAAAAGAGAGAAATTAGTAGAAATATCCGTTACTGACAAACCTGTAATGCATACAGCACTTGTTGACATAAACAAGGCATCAGTAAAACTTAATGGCGCTTCTAGTGTAGTCCTTGGAAGCATCAATAAAATAGTGCCAATAAGAATTAATGCAAGAAAACTGATAACAAATAAAATCGTTGGATTAAAATAGAAGTTATCGAAAAATAAGGTCCTCTTGGATAATTCAGCAATGAAAACAAGATAAATACCCAAATAAATCCATTGATCTTTTCCGAATAATTCGACGGAAGAAACAGTTGTAAATCGAGCGATTATGATTAAAAAAAAATAAGCAAGAATAACTAAACCTGCATAATGCTCTACCGCAATTTTCTTCAAAGCAAAAATAGACGAAGCTGTACGAAGTCCTGTCATCACAAACAAGACGTAGAACATCGTATAAATAATTTGATTTAAAGGAGTTGCTAAATCTGGGTCTGTTACATAACCGACATGGAAGATAACTGCCAAAGCACAAATCATGCTTACATAAAGCATGATCTGGTCTACAATTCCATTTTTATATTTAAAGACAAATTTTAAAAAACTTAATATTGACCCCATCTTGCACAAACATACTGATAACTTGGTAAATCCAGAAGTCTTTAGACGCTGCTTTCATTTCACGTGAAACTACCCCATTTCTTCGCGCTCTTTCACTTTATTTTCTGCTTGTTTTTTCTCCTCTTTTGCTTTTTTCTTTAATTCTTTTTCTTTTTTCCTTTGCTCAATTGCTGCCGCATCCTTTTTGAAAATGCGTGACACAAAGCTTTTAGTCTTATTCACGACAGTATTCGCTTTCTTTATCGTATTTTGAGCATTTTCTGCTGCACGCATTAATTTTGCTTCTCTCTCCTTACTCAAACCAACACATTGTTTAATACCATCCAAGAGACTTTGCCAAATGGTTTTAAAGAACGTATGATTAGGATTCCGATGCCAATTGACTCTTCCAGTGATGTACTCTCCAAATTCATTGGGGTTGCTGGTATTAAATAACAGCTCGTTTATCAATAAAGAAACTAATCCTTTCTTTTTTAGCTTACCATCCGCATTCTTCCCTAGAATATTAACTTTTAAATTATCATAATCAAATTTAAATTGTCCCCAATTTCTTCTATCATTTGCCTCCATATCAAAAGACATTCTTTTGATATTACCCGAAGCTATTTCAACATTGAGCAACGGCTTTAGAATCTTATTAAATGCTGGGGCTTGCATTGCGCCTAAGCTACCTTTATACGTATAAAAACCTTCTTTGGAGGTCATGTCAAAACCTAACAAGACATTCAATCGACCACTATTCATCACTCTGCTCAGAAAATCAACTTTCATCCACTTGTTTTTCGCTAGAGTGGAAGAGTCATTTGTCATATTGCTTATCGTTGCATAACTCTTATCGAATGTAATCGTTCCAACCTGATTATATTTTCCACTAAGTTCAGAATAACTAATATGTGTATTTTGAAGTAATACAGTATCCAAGGATAACTTTGTATTCATTTTTAATAGCCGCTGATGAGGAGACCTTCCGATCTTATTGACAGGTTTTGATTGATAATGCTTATCAGAATAAATTTCCAATAGGCCATTTTTAAGTTGTGTCTTTGTGGCATATATTTTCTTGTCTCGAAGTAATTTTTTAAAATCAAAAGATTCAAAACGAACAGTATCAAATTTCATCACTATATAGCTCCCCCCTTTTCCTTTCTTTTTATAGAAGGCTGACTTATTTAATATTGGTTGATAAACTACTTTTGTTAATAAAATATTGCGATCTCGGGTATTAATTTTCAATTTATCGAAATCCACTTTGTAAAATCCATCTGCTGTTTTATAAGTAAATCCAGGAACTTCGATATCGATCATTTTTGTATGATAAAATCTACTTTCATCAGAAATTGATGTAGAGTCTACCAAAACATCTTGCACTTTTAAATTCACTTTTTTTATTTCAAAATCTTGATAAATATTCTTCTGCAGTTGTGAATATTTAAAATTTATTCCATTTAATTCTATTTCCTTTATTTGTATCTTTTTTAAGGTCTTTTTTATCTTTTCATATAAAGGCTTATTCACTTGTGCTGATGCGGTATCATTGTAGGAATGGTACTCATTAATCATGTGAATGCTGGGTGTATCCAATACGACATTCTTGAGATACAGTTCCTTATTCATCAGCATATCTCGAATAGAAAAGTTACGAAATTTTAATTTCGCAACTTTTATCTGAAAACGGTTATCTGGAGCTTTATTGATCTTCTCTAAACGGCGATAAATAGTACTGTCAGATGTTAGAATAAGATTGCTGACACTAACATTTCCTAAAGCCAAATTAATATCCAAGTCATCATACGTAACCGTATATAAGCTATCTGTAGAGGCTAATACCAGTTCTTTAAATTTTTGATCCAAAAGCGGCTTCCAATGTACACTAAAATACCATGCTAAGCTCCCCACGATTATTAAAAGAGTTACAATTACTCCTATAATCCATTTCCAAATTGTCTTCATTAAGATATTCGCTTTTTTAGTAAAATTATTTGGCTATTTTTAACTTAAAGAAAACAACTTATTCATACTTTTGTTTGTTTTCAATAAAATTCTTATTTATACGAATCATTTCATGAAGTACGATCCATCATGTCTCCGAAAGTAAAAAGATTACTCTTTATTTCAGTCAACATAATATTACTCTTTTCTTGTCAAAAAAAAGAACATGCTGTTGGTTTTTATTATTGGAAAACCATTTATAAAACAGACACCTTATCTCAAGAAGTGGTACAAAAGCTGAAGTCCAATACGTTATTTCTTCGTATCATGGATATTGATTTTAAAGATGGTGGTGTCGAACCTATTCCAATATCTCCCATATCTTTTGAACAAAAAGTTGATAAAAATCAGCAATTGGTACCCGTTGTGTTTATCAATCAAAAAATATTTACAGAATTAGATAGCCTTCAGATAAGAGGGCTTGCACATAAAATTGTTCCTTTTGTCACCGAAAAAATCAAACAAGGAGGACATGATCTATTTCAAGAACTACAGATAGATTGTGACTGGACTAAAACTTCTCGAGATAAGTTCTTTTATTTATTGGCATTTCTACAAACGATGCCTGAGTTAAGTCAGGTGGTTTTAACATCAACAGTTAGGCTTCATCAAATAAAGAATATTAAAACAAGTGGTATTCCTCCTGTTAAGAGAGCTACGCTCATGTGCTATAATATGGGGAACCTTCGTCAGTTTGGGGATCATAACTCCATTTTAAATCAGAAGGATTTGGATACTTATCTGAGTGGTAGTTTGAAAAATTATCCGTTAGCTTTAGATATTGCGTTACCTCTTTTTGACTGGTATGTGGCTTTTCGTGATCATGAATATATCGGTATATCTAAATACATTGACCGAAGTGATCTGGATGATAAGTCTATTTTTACGCAAAATCCTAAAACACAACTATTCCTACTCAATCAGAACTTAGAAAAGGCGAACCTTAAAAAAGGTGATGTTATTCGCCATGAATTCGTAACCAAAGAACAACTTATTCTAACTGCAAAATTTTTGAATAAGGAACTCCAAGGAAAAGAAAATAGAATTATTTTCTATCATTTAGCACCCGAAATTGTATCCCAATATACTTATGCAGATTTACAAGAAATTATTGCTGCTTTCTAGCGCAACAATAGCCCTTTATTTTAGTGAAATGGCCATCAATATTGCATGTGGACCAGAAATCGATCCGTATGACAATCAACAAACGTATTTCCTCCCAAACCTGGAAGACAATAGTTTTTCGGCTTTTCAATTTATTCCATACCAGTTTTTATATACAGAACAGGAGCCGATAAGCGAGGCTAAAGTAAATGTTAATGATTGGATCAATCATTTAGGCGCTACAGTTAAAGAAAAAGATGTTTTGGCGATGATGTATGAAGCCAACCAGGAGACCACTCTGCTTCTCCATGAAAAAACAGATCTTAAAACTTTACCAGATTCCGTCAAAGACAATAGTTTTGTTCAACGTCTTTTATTAAAAGAAAACAAAGCTGAACTTGAGTACTTCAATTTCACCAAAGATCAAGAGCCCATAACCAATATAGCGCAAGATCCGTGGAGTCCTGACGAAAGAAATTTTGATGAAATAGAAGCGTTTGCAAAGAAAGCTGAAGGAAATATCTTCAACTTCAAGAAGAATAGTTTTCTTCAAATACGATATGCATACCAGGCAGCCCGGTTATATCTATTCGCTAAGAAGTATGAAAAAAGTATCGCGATTTATGAAAAACATCTAGCGAATGCAAAATCTAAATCTCCTGTCTTGGGATGGGCACTATCCAATTATGCAGGGTCAATCAGAAAGAATGGCGATCCTGCAAAAGCAGCTTTCTTGTTTTCTAAAGTATTTACGAAATCTCCTGAAAGAAGAATATTAGCCTATGACAACTTTCACTATATTACGGTAGCGGATGCTGAAATATTTGCTTTTGCGAAATCCAAAGCAGACCAGTTCAATATCAATGCAATGATCGGATTTAACGACCCTAATAGTAATGATGAATATCTTCAAAATTGTTATCGATTGGACCCTGCCAATACGATCAATGTTGTTCTTTTAACCAGAGAAGTAAATAAAATCGAAAATTATTTTATTAAACCTCATCTATTGGGATATGGCTATTCAAGTTGGTATGAGGATGAAAACAAAGCTAATATTCAAAAGCATTTACAGGATATTAGGGCGCTTTCTCTCAAAATATATGAAGACAAAAAATATGTTCAACCTCAGTTGGGTTTAATCACAGCTTCTTACCTCAGCTGGTTAAATGGTGAAAATGATTTAGCAAAGCAATACTTGAAGATGGTGAAAACTAAATCTTTGAATGAAAATTTGAAAGATCAGTTCCGTATAACAGGTATGCTGACGCAGTTGACAGATTGGGAAAAAGATAAATCATTGGATGAGGATCAGTTAATCGCAACATTAAGATGGCTACAAGAAAAATCTCAAAAAGAACAAGTAAAAGGAAGTGATGATCGCTATTACAGTGCATTTGCAAATGGCTCTTATAGCCTTATTTCAAGAAATATTTTGCAAAATATCGTCGTCAATCAATATTTAATAAAGAAAGATACTGCCCTAGCCAGCTTAGCAGCTGTCAAAGCGGACATTTTCTACAATTATGGGTTTGTAAAGGATACACTGGAAGATAACTTGCAATACGGTACAGTAGAATTTTGGCAAAACAGTTTAACACCAAAGACATTGATACAGGTGCAAGAGTATATCGAAAAGCCTGAAAGACATTCGAAGATGGTGCAATTTTTATTGGAGGATATTAAAAAGGTAAATAAAACTTACTTGACAGAATTATTGGGAACGGCTTATCTCAGAGAATTAGATTTTACTAATGCCGTAAAAACGTTTAAGAAATTGCCTGTAACCTATAAATCAAAGGAATATAGTAACTGGTACTCAGAGGAGGTAATTGCTCCTAATCCATTTATTGTCACCATCAATGATTATCCCAAAAGATATGACCTTACTGCTATGACAAAATTAGAATATGCGGCTCGTATGCTCAAATTTCAAAATCTAATAAAGTCAGAAACGAGAAATGGGAAGAAAGCGGACTACTATTTTCAAATGGCAAACGCGCTCTATCAAACGAGCACCTATGGAAATGCTTGGTCTTTGGTTTCCTATGATTGGTCTTCATACGACAATAACACTAAACCAGAAAATTATTGGAAAAGGAATTATACGCAAACAAAGACTGCAAAAGAGTGGTATGCGAAAGCAAGAGAATTGGGTTCGGATCCAAATTTCAAGGCTAAATGTACCTTTATGTTAGCTAAATGTGAACAAAAAGACTATGAGCTGAATGATGAGAGCAGGTGGAAATATTATGCAAGTAGTGCTGAAAATCCCTTTTATCAATTTTCAATTCACAACAAGTATTTTCACCAGCTAAAAGATCAATATAGTACAACAGCTTTTTATCAAGTTGCAGCTCGTGAATGCACGTATTTACAAGATTTTATAGCGAAAAAATAAATTACATACGATTATTCTCGTTGTGATAGATGCTTAGATAACTATCATAACGGGAAGATTCGATATCCCCATCTTCTACAGCTTCCATAACGACACATCCGGGCTCGTTTATATGTCGACAATTGTCAAATCGACATTGATTCATCAATGCTCGCATCTCAGGAAAGAAATGGGATAATTCTTGTTTTTCAATATCCACAACTCCCAACTCACGAATGCCTGGTGTATCAATCAGTTTTCCACCAAGCGGAAGATCATACATTTCAGCAAACGTTGTTGTATGTTTTCCCTTATCAGACCAATCAGAAATATCTCCTGTTTTAACTTCATATTCTGGAACAATCGCATTAATTAACGTTGATTTTCCAACACCTGAATGCCCCGATATCAGGGTAGTCTTATCTTTTAATAAGTCTTTCAGTTGTTCAATATTATAGCCAGTCAATGCAGATACTTCATAGCAGGGGTAGCCTATATGCTCATAAATACTTTTATAGTCTTGTAAAATAGTAAGCCCTTCTTCACTAAAAAGATCCAACTTATTGAAAATCAAGATTGCAGGAATACTATATGCTTCTGCAGTTACTAAGAAACGATCGATAAATCCTAAGGATGTCGGTGGAGAGGCTAATGTCACAACCAAAAATGCTTGGTCTAAATTAGCCCCAATAATCTGTGTCTGTTTAGAAAGATTAACAGATTTGCGGATGATATAATTACGCCTAGGTTCCAACTCATTGATAACAGCACTTTCAAGATCTGGCTCTATCTCAAAATGAACCCAATCTCCAACTGCAACTGGATTTGTGCTTTTAATACCTTTTGTTCGAAATTTTCCCTTTATACGACAGTCATAACGTTTTCCATCTTCTCCCAACACTTGATACCAACTACCCGTAGATTTAGTCACTAATCCTCTCATATATGTTCTTTTTGCACCTCTATCATAGTGCAAAATTCGTAAAAATTTATTAAACTTATGGTTTATCGTTTTTATTACCTTTGTAAGCGTTACCTTAAAATTAGAATTCGTGAAAAAACTATTTCTTCTAGATGGCATGGCCCTTATTTATAGAGCCTATTTTGCATTAAGCAAAACACCTCGTATTACTTCTACTGGATTAAATACAGGCGCAATAATGGGATTTACAAATACGTTGCTGGAAATATTAAAAAACCAACAGCCGTCTCATTTAGCGGTAGTTTTTGATACAGCTGCACCTACAGCTCGCCATATTGAGTTTGAGGCTTATAAGGCACATCGTGAAAAAATGCCTGAAGATCTTTCAACGGCGATTCCATATATTTTCAAGTTAATAGAAGGCTTTAATATTCCTATCATTACAAAAGATGGGTATGAAGCAGATGATATTATAGGAACGCTTGCAAAAAAAGCTGAAAAAGAAGGGTTTCAAGTATACTGCATGACTCCAGATAAAGATTTTGGTCAATTGGTATCAGAAAATATCTTTATTTATAAACCTGCACGCATGGGTAATGGTGCTGAAATACAAGGGGTAAAAGAAATTCTCGAAAAATGGGAGGTAACGGACGTTAATCAGGTCATTGACATTTTGGGCCTTTGGGGTGATGCCGTAGACAATATCCCTGGAATACCTGGAATTGGTGAAAAGACAGCAAAAAAATTGATTCAAGAATTTGGATCGATGGAAAATATCATTGCAAATGCGAATCAGTTAAAAGGTAAACAACGTGAGAATATTGAGAATTTTGCTGAACAGGGATTAATTTCGAAAAAGCTCGCAACGATCTTATTGGATGTTCCTGTTGAACTTGAAGAGGAAAAATTATTAATTGAAGAGCCAAACAAGGAAGTTTTAGAGCCTCTATTTATAGAATTGGAGTTCAGAACACTCGGCAAGCGGGTGTTTGGAGAAGGTCTTAATCAGATAGATGCTCCGAAAAATAATTCTGGTCAAATGGATTTATTTTCTCTTCCTACGGATTTCAGCTTAACAGAGGAAGAGGTACCAACAGGACCAATCCATACGATTGAAAATACTGATCATGACTATATTCTGGTGAATACGAAGGAAGAACAAGAGGCATTAGCACTGCAGCTTTCCACACTTACTAGTTTTTGTTTCGATACAGAATCTACAGGCTTAGATGCGAATCTAGCAGATATCGTCGGTTTATCTTTTTCTTATGAAAAAGGGAAAGCATACTATGTCCCTACTCCTGAAACTCGTGAAGAGGCTCAACAGGTTCTTGATATTTTCAGACCTGTCTTAGAAAATGATCAAATAGAAAAAATTGGTCAGAATATTAAGTATGACATTTTATTGTTAGCTCGCTATCAAGTTTCTGTCAAAGGTCCAATTTTTGACACAATGATTGCTCATTATTTAATTGACCCAGATACGAGACATGGTATGGATGTCTTGTCTGAGAATTATCTAAACTATAAGCCTGTTTCTATTACTGAATTGATTGGTAGCAAAGGAAAGAAGCAAGGTAACATGCGTGATGTTGAGCTCGATCTAATCAAAGAGTACGCTGCAGAAGATGCTGATATTACACTACAATTAAAAGAAATCTTTAAACCTTTATTAGAAGAAACGAATACGCTTGACTTAGCAAACAAAGTAGAATTTCCATTGGTATATGTTTTAGCAGAGATAGAGAGAAATGGTGTTCGTATAGATATTAACGCATTACAACAGTTTTCTAAAACCCTAGAATTTGACATTAAAGAATTGGAATCCTGCATTTATGAAAAAGCGGGTGTCAACTTCAATATTGCTTCTCCGAAACAATTGGGAGAGGTTCTTTTTGATAAATTAAAATTAGATCCTAAAGCAAAGAAAACAAAAACTGGTCAATACAAAACGGGAGAGGATGTACTATTAACGTTAGCCTATAAGTCAGATATCGTACAAGATATATTAAATTTCAGACAGCTTCAGAAGTTAAAATCTACTTATGTAGATGCTTTACCAGAATTAATTAATCCGCATACTAGTTTGATTCATACTTCTTACAATCAAGCGGTTGCTGCTACTGGTCGCTTAAGTTCAACGAATCCCAATTTGCAAAACATCCCTATCCGAACGGAACGTGGTCGTGAAGTAAGAAAGGCGTTCATTCCTCGTCATGAGGGTAATGTGATTCTTTCTGCCGATTATTCGCAAATCGAATTACGTCTTATTGCTGAACTGAGCAAAGATCCGAATATGATGGAAGCGTTTACTTCTGGTCATGATATTCATCGTGCTACAGCAGCAAGGGTGTATGGTTTAGCATTAGACGAAGTTACTTCTGACCAACGTAGAAATGCAAAAGCGGTCAATTTTGGAATTATCTATGGTCAATCTGCTTTTGGTCTATCACAAAGTTTAGGGATTCCTCGTAAAGAAGCGGCTGAAATTATTGATCAATATTTTAATCAATATGCTGGCATTAAAAGATACATGAGTGAAGTATTAGATTTCGCAAAAGAAAATGGTTATGTTGAAACAATTCTGAAGAGAAGACGTTATTTGAGAGATATTAACTCTGCAAATATGACTGTTAGGGGCTTTGCGGAACGAAATGCAATCAATGCACCTATACAAGGGTCTGCAGCAGATTTGATTAAAATTGCAATGATCGCCATTCAAGAGGAGATCAAAAATCAAAACTTGACCGGTAAAATGATTATGCAAGTACATGATGAGCTTGTGTTTGATGTTCCTGAAAATGAAGTGGAGATTTTCAAAAAAATTATTGAAACAAAAATGACAACAGCCATCAAAACAGAGATTCCTTTGGTCGTGGAGGTCGGCCAGGGTAAAAATTGGCTTGAAGCACATTAAACAATAAACTGCAGAAACTTAAATTATGAGAAGATTTTTGTTCACATTGATGACTTGCATTTTACTTTTGAATGGTATTAGAGCACAAGAAAAACCTATTTATTATGAAAAAGTAGAGGGCAATACTTTTCGTTTCTATTTTGATAAAAATTATTATTTAGCAGAGAAGAATTGTGAATTTAAGTCTATTGAACGTGTTGTTAAATTAAATACCAAAACACAGAAATTTGATGGATCTTTCAAAGATTTTAATAATAATGGAAGACTCATTCTGGAGGGGAATTATAACAATGGAGTAAAAGAGGGATTATTCAAAGCTTACCATTCAAATGGTAAAATAAAGTGGGAAGCAACTTTTGTAAATAATATCATTACAGGTGAAGTGAACCATTATTATCCCAATAATAAGCCAGCTATGAATCTTTTGTATACAGATAGTGTTATTTTAATTAATAACTTTTGGTTACCTGAGGGTGTACAGAAAGTCATCAATGGAAATGGAACTTTTGCATTCTCCATTCCATTTGAGGGTTATAATCGATATGGGTTTGAGTTCTATATGGCAAAAGGAAAAATAAAAGATGGTAAACAGGACGGTAAATGGAGAATATCTGGGTATAATAAAGGTGAAGAAGAAACTTTAATCGCAACAGAGAGTTATCAAAATGGGGAATTAATCCTTGGTAATGATTATGTCGCCGACAATTCCTACAAGCAAACTAGATTTGGGATAATACCTTATGATCCTTTTTCCAGAGCGGAATCACTCACTTTTAAAGCCTGCAATTTTGATGATGTTTCAAACTTCAATATGATGATCAGTAAAAATCTAACAGAAGTTTTCAATTTACTTGATCTAAAAGATTTTACGGAAGATAGTTTTGAGTATTCGGTCAAATTGGACAAGTATGGAGATCCAAGTAAATTCAATTTTATAAAGCCAACATCGTTTAACCATATTAATAATCTTCTATTGAACGTATTATCGAATATCGACTTCTATTATCCTTCATTGGAAAATGGGCTGCCAATAGAGGATAAACTTACTATTGCAGGGAAAATATATAAAAATTCTGAAGGGAAAATTACATTTCTACCAATAATAATTCATCGAGAAAAAGGACAATAGGACTATTTGATTATATTTGCAAAAAACATTATAAGCATGAAATTTCACAAAGAAGGATATACAAGTTTGGCAATTACTGTTTTAGTAATATTTATTGCGAATGCTGTTGCAGACTATTATGATGCTCCTCAGTTTATCAAATGGATTATTTATATCCTGTCAGGATTTCTTTTTATTACGATTGTTCAATTCTTTCGTAGTCCAACTAAAAAAATTGTCGCACAAGAGGGTACAATCTTATGTCCTGCAGATGGAAAAGTTGTGGTTATTGAGGAAACAGTGGAAACAGAGTACTTTCATGATAAAAGGATACAAGTGTCAATTTTCATGTCGCCAATCAATGTGCATGTAAATCGCAACCCAATTAGTGGTATTGTTAGTTTTTTCAAATATCATCCAGGAAAGTTTTTAGTTGCATGGCACCCAAAATCATCAACAGATAACGAAAGAACTACTGTTGTAGTCAAAAACGCACAAGGGGTTGAGGTTCTTTTTAGACAAATTGCAGGTGCATTAGCACGTCGTATTGTATGGTATGTAAAAGAAAATGACAATGTCACACAAGGTTCGGAGTTTGGGTTTATCAAATTTGGTTCTCGTGTTGACTTATTTTTACCTCTTGGAACTCAAATCAATGTCAATATCGGAGATAAAGTTGTTGGGGGTAAAACTATCATCGGAAAGTTTTAATAATTTATTAATAAAGGAATAATTATCTTAGGCTTTGGTAAATACTAAAGCCTTTTATATTTTATATACATGAATTTTAGACAGCTTGTTTTAAACTGCTCATTAGCCGTAGGTCTTGCTATTTCTGCGGTTAGTTTTTACTATCATGCAGACTGGAAAACATTTTTACTTATTTTTATCGTTGCATCTCTCATCAGTTTTCTACTGTTCAACTTTGTATTTGAGCGTTATATCTATAAAAGAATCAATACGATGTACAAGTTGATACATAATCTGAAGTTAGGAAAAGACCTGAAAGATGCTTTAGGTGAACAGATGACAGCTGATCCCATCACAGATGCCGAAAATGAAGTGAAAGCTTGGGCTAAAGCGAAAAAAAATGAAATTGAACAATTAAAATCCCAAGAAAAATTTCGAAGAGAATTTTTATCGAATGTTTCTCACGAATTCAAAACACCACTTTTTTCTATACAAGGATATATTGAAACGCTCCAGGATGGTTTAATGGAAGAAGATTTAGAAATGGCAAAAACATTTTTAAATAAAGCTTCTAAAAATGTAGATCGCCTTAATTATCTCATTCAGGATTTGGATGAAATAGCTAAGTTAGAATCAGGAAAAATGGTTTTGAATATTGAAAAGTTTGATATCGTTGAACTCATTAAAGAAACAAAAGAATCCTTAGAGGATAAAGCAAAAACCCACAATATTCGGATCATATTAAAAATTAAACCAGGAACATCCCAGTGGGTAAAAGCGGATAAACATAAAATTAATCAAGTACTTGTAAACCTTATCGAGAATTCCATTAAATATGGAAGATCTGGTGGTACAAGCCAGATTCGTATTTTTCCTTTATTCGAACAAGTTTTAGTAGAAATAACAGATGATGGATATGGTATAGAGGAAAAATCTCTAAGTCGAGTCTTTGAGCGTTTTTACAGAATAGATAAAAGTAGATCGAGAGAAATTGGGGGATCTGGACTTGGTTTAGCTATTGTCAAACATATCATCGAAGCGCATCAACAAAATGTAAACGTCAGAAGTACAGAAGGTATTGGCACGACATTTGGATTTACGTTGGAAAAAGTTTCCCAATTGTAAACTTTATCAACCGACCATTAACATTAAGAAAGCTTAACATTAAGTTAACATTAACTTAGTACTTTCGCAAAAAATAATTAATAATGATATGTCTTTAAATAGCATTTTTCAGTATTTCGTTCCTAAGGATAAAAAGTTTTTCCCTTTATTTGAACAAGCAGGTAGCAACTTAATTGAAATGTCCAAGTTGCTTAAAGAAGCAGTTCACGCAAGTGACTCAGAGGATCGCAAGGAAATCGTTCGTAAAATCGAAGATTTAGAACATACGGGTGACAATATCACACACCAAATTCACCTTGAATTAGGTAAAAATTTTATAACTCCTTTCGATAGAGAAGATATTCATGCCTTAGCAAGTTCTTTGGATGATGTTGCCGACTTTATACATGGAGCCTCAAACAGGATGGACCTTTATAAGGTACAGCGTGCAACTGAACCGATGATCGACATGGCAGATTTAATTGTTGAAGCGACGGAACATGTTGCAAAAGCAATATTTGAATTAAAAGATCTTAAAAACATTCGGAATATCACAGATTCTTGTGTTCGTATCAATAGTGTTGAAAACAAAGCAGATTATATTTTTGATAAAGCAGTTGCTGATTTATTTGAATTTGAAAAGGATGCAATCACTTTAATCAAATACAAAGAAGTATTATCAGCGATGGAAGACGCTACAGACAAATGCGAAGATGTAGCAAATGTATTAGAAAGTATCTTAGTTAAGAACGCATAATTGCGATTCTAGCACATTAACACATTCATATTATGATGTCAACATTATTAATTGTTGTAATTATACTAGCGATTGCTTTTGACTACATTAATGGTTTCCATGATGCTGCCAACTCAATTGCTACTGTTGTCTCAACAAAAGTATTAACCCCTTTTATGGCGGTTTTATGGGCTGCGTTATTTAATTTCGCTGCTTATTTTTACTTTACTGATCATAAAGTAGCCAATACAGTTGCCAAAACTGTATTAGAACAATATATTACATTAGAAGTAATTTTTGCTGGCTTATTAGCTGCGATTGGATGGAATCTTTTCACGTGGTATTACGGTGTCCCTTCTAGCTCATCACATACGTTAATCGGCGGGTTTGCTGGTTCTGGAATGGCATATGCTTTTATTACAGGGGGAGATCCCATTCATGCCATTAACATTGATGCAACTTTAAAAATAATTGCATTTATTGTTCTTGCCCCTATAATAGGTATGGTCATATCCATTATTATTACACTCATCATTATTAATATAGCTAAAAACTCAAGACCTGCATCGGCAGAGAAATGGTTTAAAATACTACAGTTATTCTCTTCGGCAGCCTTAAGTTTTGCTCATGGTGGCAATGATGCACAGAAAGTAATGGGTATTATCTTCGTTGCAATGGTTGCAGGTGGATATTTACACAATACTGATCACATGCCAGAGTGGATTCCTTTGACTTGTTATATTGCAATTTCATTAGGAACAATGAGCGGTGGTTGGAAAATTGTAAAGACCATGGGTACAAAAATTACGAAAGTTACCCCACTAGAAGGAGTTGCAGCAGAGACAGCTGGTGCATTGACTTTAGGTATTACAGAACATTTTGGGATCCCTGCATCAACAACACACACCATTACAGGTGCAATTATAGGGGTTGGTGTCGTGAAAAGAGTATCTGCTGTAAGATGGGGTGTTACGATTAGTTTATTATGGGCTTGGGTATTGACAATTCCTGTTTCGGCATTACTAGGAGCCATCACTTTGTTCATTATACACTACATATTGTAATAATTCAGCATATTTTACAAATAAAAAATAAAGTAAAACAAAAAATTGGTACATTCGTCCGAGTTTTTTGTTTACTGCTTTACAATAAAAGAAAAAAAAGAACGTTTTTCTAATGTAAGAATTAAATTAGTAACGTGTATTTCAAATTTCGGCACGGTGTTTGATCACTTGAAATTGTTGTCGCGTTTTAACGACTGCATAATTAAAAAGAACAATTAAAATTTAATAAATAACCTTAAAACAAGAGTATGAACTATTCTACAATTAAAAAAACAGCAGTTGCTGCTTCCTTAGTTGCCGCTTTAGGCTTCGCTGATGTAGCACAAGCTCAAACTGTATTTGGTGGAAGATCACAATACAGAACTTGGTCTATCGGTGTCCAAGGTGGTATCACTACACCAAATGTATTGATCGGTGGATCTAACAATTTCGGTCAAAAAGTTGGTTACTTCCAAAATAAAGTAGGTGAGTACTACGGATTAACAGTTCGTAAACAATTCTCTCACTTATTTGGTTTAGAATTAGAAGGTAACCGTGGTTCTATCAAAACATACAATCATGATGTTTCTGGACCAGCTTCTGAAAATAGCCTTGGTGCAAAATCAGCTAAAACTGATGTAAACTGGGCTGCTAGCTTAAATGGTGTATTCCAATTGGGTACTATCGACTTCTTAAGAAGAGAAAATTCAGTTAACTTCTACGCTAAAGTAGGTTTGGGAGTATTAGCGAACAATCCTGTTCAATATGCTAACAACGATTTCACTGGTACTGAAGTTTACAACGAAAAAGGTAACTGGGGTGCTGAAATCTTCGGTGACCGTACAAACACTGGCGATAAAGATTTTAAATTAGCTGCTTACGTACCAGTTGGTGTAGGTGCTAAATTTAAATTATCTGAAGTTGTTGCATTAAACTTAGGTTACACAATGAACTTCACTGATGATAATTTATTATTCGGTCCAGGTCGTTCAGATGTTAAAGGTAAATACTCTAACGTTTATGGTGGTTTAGAATTCACTTTAGGTTCAAGAGACAAACAAAACTTGACTTTTGCTAACCCAGTTGCTACAATGTATGATGAATTGAAAGATCCTTCATTACGTAACGAAGTTGAAGCTTTAAAACAACGTGTATCTACTTTAGAAGGTACTGTTAACACATTGAATACTGATTCTGATGGTGACGGTGTTTCTGATAAATTCGATAAAGAGCCTAACACTCCTGCTGGTGCAGTAGTTGATGGATCTGGTCGTCAAATCAAATTCCCTGAGGCAGCTGCTAATGAATTCACTGATGCAAGCGGTTACACTGCTCCAATTCAATTCGAATTTGATAGCTCTGTATTAAAAACTCAATCATACGCTACTTTAGACAAATTGGCTAAAGAAGTACGTGATAACAACTCATCTGTTACTTTAGATGGTTATGCATCTGCTGAAGGTACTGAAGCATACAATGTTTCTTTATCTAAAGACCGTGCTAACGCAGTAAAACAATACTTAGTTAACGCTGGTGTTGCTTCATCTAAAATCACAGCTAACGGTTACGGAGAGGCTAATCCAGTAGCATCTAATGCAACTGAAGAAGGTCGTGTTCAAAATCGTCGTGTTGAGATCAAAAAATAATTATATTTAATATATAATTTAGAAAGCCGACTCGTAAGAGTCGGCTTTTTTATTTTGCATACTTTAATCCGTACCTTTGTTATAGAAAATTAATTTTGTTAATAAATTAATTAGACATAGTAATTAAAAATCACTATTTTCAACTATAGTTGGGTTTATAGAAAGATTATACAAGGATGATGGAAGAGGAATTTGATTTTGATTCTCCTGAGGACAGAAAAAACTCAGTTGATCGGTATGAGGAAATGATAAGAAACGAAGATCAATACTTCTTCGATTCAAAGGCATTTGAAGGTATTATTGACTATTATAGTGAAAAAAATGATCCTGTAAAAGCATTACAAGTAGCTGAATATGCAATAAATCAACACCCTTTTGATATTACATTTTTACTCAAACAAGCACAATTATATTCAGCAACACAACAATTTGATAAGGCATTAGATGCATTATCTAAAGCAGAGTTATTGGAGCCTTCTGAAGGAGATATATTCTTTATTAGAGGAGGTGTGTATGGTGCTAGAGCACAATTTACTGAGGCTAAAGAGCAACTATTTCAAGCTTTAAGCTTGTCAGATAATAAAGATGAAGTTTATTTCCACATCAGCGTGGTTTATCAAGGAGAAGGGGATTTTGAAAAGGCAATTTACTATTTAAAAAAAGCGCTTGAATTAAATATGGACAATCAAGAAGCGCTATATGAGCTGGCGTATTGTTATGACATATTGGATAAACAAGAAGAAAGTGTAGAGTTTTATAAGAAATACATCGATTCAGAACCATATTCTTATTATGCATGGTATAACCTAGGTAATGCATATCATAAGCTAACTAAATATCCTGAAGCGATAGATGCCTATGATTATGCAATTTTAATCAAAGAAAATTTTTCTTCTGCATATTTCAACAAAGGGAATGCATTAGTGAATCTTGATCGCTATCAAGAAGCTTTGGATGTCTATAAACAAACATTCGAATATGAAAACCCAAGTGCAGATACTTATTGTGCTATAGGTGAATGTTTGGAAAAGCTAGAGCAAATGGAGGAAGCTCGAGTATACTATAAAAAAGCTGTTAAAATGGATGGCGATTTAGCTGATGCCTGGTTTGGTATAGGTGTAACGCTCGATTTTGAAGAACGTTATTTTGAATCGTTACATTTTTATAAAAAAGCTTTAGAACTCGAAGATTCGAACCCAGATTATTGGTTCGCAATTGCTGATGCTCGTTATAAGTTAAAACAAATAGACCTTGCACAAGAAGCTTACGCTAAAGTTGTCGAATTAAATCCTTTGGATATCGATGCTTGGCTGGACTATTCTTCTTTGTTCTTCGAACAAGACAAGGTCGATGAAGCGATTGATATCATATCAGATGCAATAACAAATAACCCTGAAGCTGCTGAATTATATTTTAGAATGGTCGCATATTTATTTGCAAATGGAAAATATAATGATGCCATTATTTTTCTAGAGCTAGGTTTAGCTACTGACCCAGAAAAACATTACATTCTATTTGATTACCTTCCTCAATTACAAGGGAATCACATCATTTCAGAAATTATAAAAAAATATTCTCCTAAATAATCGAATGAAAAAGTTAGGACTTATTGGTTTTCCTTTAGGGCATTCTTTCTCTAAAAAATACTACTTAGAGAAATTTAAAAAAGAAAACATTACAGATATAAACTATGATCTATATAGTATAGAGCATATCCATGAGTTTGAAAAAATTTTCAATGACAAAGATTTCTATGGGGTTAATGTCACAATCCCACATAAAATCAGTGTGCTTCCCTATCTACACGAATTATCTCCAGAAGCAAAGGCAATTCAAGCTGTCAATTGTATTCAAATTAAACATAACAGTAAGGGTTCATACTTAAAAGGATATAACACGGATGTATTTGGCTTTATGGAGTCGTTGAAGCCTCTTTTAGAGCAACAGCATAACAAAGCATTGATCTTGGGAAATGGGGGTGCAGCGAAAGCGGTTGAATATGGTTTGAAAGAACTCCATATTGAATACAAGTTTGTTAGCAGAGTAAAGAAAGAAAATAATCTTACTTATGATGAAGTTACTCCTAACATCTTAGAGGAGTATTCTATTATCATCAATTGTTCTCCAGTAGGTACTTTTCCTAATATTGAAAATTCTCCAGATATTCCCTATCAACATATAACTCCAAAGCATCTATTGTATGACTTGGTTTATAACCCTGAGGAAACCGAGTTCCTTAAAAAAGGAAAACATCAAGGAGCCAAAATTAAAAATGGGCTTGAGATGCTGGAACTACAAGCGGAAAAAAATTGGGAAATCTGGAATAGCATCTCAGATCATTAAATCTATTTTTTCTTTTTTATCTTACTCATTTTAGGAAATTATTATTCAGATATTGATTATCTCTTGAATATCTTACATTGGAAATAAAATTCTATTTTTACAGCTTATGTTACAGATAAAAACTTTTACTTTTAATCCCTATCAAGAGAATACATATATCATTTATGATGAACAAAAGAACTGTGCTATTATAGATCCTGGTATGTATGGAGCCTCTGAAGAAAAGATTTTAACAAACTTTATTGAGCAGAATAATTTAATACCTCAGATCTTGCTAAATACACATTGCCATATTGATCATGTGCTGGGAAACAGATTCATATTTGACACGTATGGTCTTTATCCGCAATTTCATGAAGGAGAACTTCCTGTATTGGTAGAAGTACAAAATTATGCTCCTCAAATGGGATTTAGATATGATGTTTCACCTATAGGAGAAACATTTCTACCAGAAGAAGGAATCGTAAAAATTGGAAACTACGAGTTACAATTAATATTTGCTCCGGGTCACTCGCCTGCTCACTTATGTTTTTATAACGAGGATCAAAAATTTCTCATAGGAGGAGATGTTTTATTTAAAAACAGCATTGGTAGAACAGATCTACCAGGTGGTAATCATGATTTATTATTAAAAAATATCAAAGAAAAGATTTATACACTTCCTGATGAGGTAACTGTTTATCCTGGACATGGCCCCACGACAACGATAGGTTTTGAGAAAGTGACAAATCCAT
Source organism: Sphingobacterium sp. SRCM116780 (assembly GCF_021442025.1). NCBI lineage: Bacteria > Pseudomonadati > Bacteroidota > Sphingobacteriia > Sphingobacteriales > Sphingobacteriaceae > Sphingobacterium > Sphingobacterium sp. SRCM116780. The sequence goes on along the minus strand of NZ_CP090446.1, from coordinate 3,783,859 downwards.
TCATTAGAAATTAAAAACAATGAACTTACCATTTCTATTTGCCAAAAGATACTTATTCTCAAAGAAAACGGTTAATGCGATAAACATTATTTCTGGTATAAGTGTCATTGGTGTTTTGGTAAGCAGTGCTGCTCTTATTATACTGTTATCCTCCTTCAATGGGATGGAAAACATTATTATATCCATGTATAGCCAGTTTGCCCCAGAACTTAAAATAGAGCCTAGGACAGGTAAATTATTTGATGCAAATATACCGAGTATCCAAAAGTTAAAGAAAGATGCCAATGTATTAAATTATACAGAGATACTCCAAGAAAAAATCTTATTGCAGTATGATAATAAACAATACATCGGTACTATAAAAGGAATAGAGGCTAACTCGATCGATCATAAAGCCAAAGATAGTCTTCTAATTAGTGGTGAATATACCCTTATGAAAGACAATGTCTCTTATGCAGTAATTGGAGCTGGAGTTCAGGCAAATTTAGGTATTTCCGTTCAAAACGCCCTTAATCAAATCGATGTATATTCTCCACGTAAAGGAGTTAAAAATTCGGCAAATCCTGCAGATGAGTTTAATATAAGATCGATTCAACCAGCAGGCGTATTAAAGTACCAACAAGATTTTGATAATCTAATTATTACTCCTATTACTTTTGCTCGAGAAGCGTTAGGAGAATATAACCGGGTATCTGCTATTGAGTTTTATGTTAAAGACAAAAGTCAGATTCAAAAATTGAAAAACGATCTCCAAACTCAATTGGGAGAAAATTTTGTGGTAAAAGATCGAGAGGAACAAAATCCTACACTCTATAAAAACGTACGTGTAGAAAGATGGGCTGTTTATTTTATCCTAACATTAATTAGTATAATCGCTTTATTTAATATTGTCGGATCATTAACAATGCTTGTTCTTGATAAAAAAGAAGATATGAACATCTTAAAAAATCTAGGAGCAAATAGTTCACTTGTTCAAAAGATATTTTTCTACGAAGGGTTAATGATTTCGATATTAGGTTGTAGTACAGGTTTAATAATTGGATATCTCTTCTGCTTTTTGCAGATTAATTACGGATTAATTAAAGTTGAAGAAGGTGCCAATATGTTAATTGATAGTTACCCCGTAGCACTTCGTTTCAGTGACTTTGTGATTGTCTTCTTTACAATTAGTATAATCTCTGGATTAATATCATACTTTTCCGCTAAAATAAGTGTTGCAGAATTAAACAAGTTGAAGTTAACAGATTAGTAATTAGTAGTCCAATTTTTTGCTTCCCTGTTTTCCTTTAGATATTTGCTGAATTAAACTTCCCCAAGCAAATGGATTTAACAGTGGATTTGCAAACCGCTGGTTAATCACTTTATTACTAAGTCCTCGATGATTTTCATTGACATTATAATTATGCATTTCCTCAGCACTTCTAGGCATAACCGCTGCCATTGCATCTATTGATTCTTTGGACATATTTCGCTTAGCACGAATGACATTATCAGAATTTACCTCCAAATTCATAAATGCGATATTAAATTCTTCTATACTTGCCCAAGGATACGGTGTAACCATAGGAAGCTCAACAATCAGATTTTTCATAACAATAGCAGTAGAAAATCGATCACCACTTATTTCTGGAACAACAAATTTATACGTTTCATAACCAACTGAAGTAAAGCGAATCGTATCTCCTACATGAGCAACGAATGAGAAGAATCCTTCATTATTGGCCATATGTGCTTCATTACGAAAACTTTCATTTGTAATTGTTGTGTATCCAACAGGAAGTCCTGAACTCACCGTTTCTACGATACCACTAAACTGCAATATTTTACGTTCTTGAGAATACGAAGAATATCCTAAAAACATAAAAAGCGTAGCAATTACAAAATGGTAGTTGAATTTCATAGAACAAATCTAATACTTTAACAGTTAGGCTGCTGTTAAATTGTGTTAATTAAAACGATCAATTACAAGACTTTAGAGATCGGTTGAGTTGCATTCGGGTCATCCATATCTGTAATATTGATAGCCTCTACAGCCGTAATTTCTGGAACTGCTTTTTTAATTGCTTGTTCCAAACCCGCCTTAAAAGTCATAATGCTCATCGAGCATGAAGCACAGGCGCCTAACAATTTTAAACGAACAACATTATCTGCAGTGATTTCTTCCACACTAACATCTCCACCATCAGTTTCCAAATAAGGTCTGATCGAATCCAATGCCTGTTCAACTCTTTCTTTTAATGTCATACTATTATAATACTAAAATTCAACTGTAAATATAATCAAAATATACTAAAAGGAGATAGCGATAAATTGATTGTCATTGTTTTTAAACAGGGAAATGACAATAAAGAATCGATTCTCTATATTAAGGTTAAAAAAAGTTAATATAAATAGATTTGATTGTACAGCATTCAATATTGAAGTATATTGCATACATAAAAATTTAATTGATTAGTATCACAAATTCACTTATCTTTGTAAAATGTTTTTAAATAGGCGTATAGCGGCTTTGTGTGCCGGAATTTTGTTATTGGTATCATTCAGTGGCTGTAAAAGTAAATTTGAGAAATTACGCGCAAGCAATAATATCGCTCAGAAGTATGAAGAAGCGGTAAAACTTTATGATAAGAAAAAATATAGCAAAGCTTTAATATTGTTCGAAGATTTGAGGAGTAAATTTAGAGGTCAGGCTGAAGCAGAAAATCTATATTATTTCACAGCTTTTGCAAACTATAGATTAAAAGATTATACATCAGCGCGTTATCACTTTAAAGATTTTGCAGATGTCTATCCAAATAGTACAAGAGCTGAAGAATGTAGATTCATGTCTGCTTATTGTTATTATTTAGACTCTCCAAGATCATCTTTAGATCAGGAGAATACAAAAAAAGCAATTGATGCTTTGCAATTATTTGTCAATTTATATCCTGAATCTGAAAGAGCAAAAGAAGCTGGGGATTTAATTCAGAAGCTACGTGACAAATTAGAGTTTAAAGCTTTTTCAAATGCAAAACTGCTCTATGATATGGGGCTAAATGATGATTATAGAGCTGCTGTAATTGCTTTGCAAAATGTCTTAAAAGAATATCCTGATACAAAATATGCTGAAGAAATTGAGTATCTAACATTAAAATCTCAATATAACTTCGCAAATCAGAGTGTGATATTTAAGCAAGCAGATCGATTTAATGACGCTATTGATTATTATCGCTCATTTGCGGTAAATTTCCCTAATAGTAAGTATATTAAGGATGCTGAATCCGTTCGTGATGATGCAGAGAAGAAAATGAAAAGCGCTTCTGCTCAAGTAGCAACCATAAATAAAGCTATAGCTGAGCAAGAAAAGGAAAGAAAAGCGCAAAAGGAAATTAAAGAAAACAAAGAAAATACCCAAAAAGATGAGTCAAAAAAATAACAGCACTGTCGCAAATTCAACTGTAACTCGTGACTTGAGACAACTAGACATAGTAACTGACAATTTATATGAGTCAATCGTAGTGATCAGCAAACGTGCTAATCAAATTTCAGTTGACATCAAAGAAGAATTGAATGGTAAACTTGCAGAATTTGCTAGCAACAATGATAACTTGGAAGAGGTATTCGAAAATCGTGAGCAAATAGAAATTTCAAAACATTATGAGCGTATGCCAAAAGCTACTCTTATTGCAATTGATGAGTTTCTACATGACAAGATTTACTTCAGAAATCCTGCAAAAGAGCAAGACTAACACAAAGCCATCTTTATTGCCATGAGCTTAGCTGGAAAAAATATTGTAATTGCTGTATGCGGTAGTATTGCCGCATACAAAATTGCACATCTAACTAGACTATTAGTCAAAGAACAAGCTAAAGTTCAAATCATTATGACAAAAGAAGCTGCGGAATTTATAACGCCGTTAACATTGTCTACTCTTTCTAATAATCCCGTATTAATCGATTACTTCGATCCAAAAACTGGGGAATGGAATAATCATGTACATATCGGATTACAAGCAGACCTAATACTTATCGCTCCAGCAACAGCAAATACCATTGGAAAAATAGCAAATGGCATATGCGATAGTTTATTGACTGCAGTTTATTTATCTGCGAAATGTCCCGTCTTTTTTGCTCCTGCAATGGACCTAGATATGTGGAAACATCCTTCTACTCAAAATAATATCCATCTACTTCAATCTTATGGAGATATATTAATTCATCCTAAAAATGGGGAATTAGCAAGTGGATTAATTGGAGAAGGTAGGCTTGCTGAACCAGAAGAAATACTGGAGTTTATAACCAATCATTTTTCTGAGCAGCTTCCATTAGCGGGTAAAAATGCTTTAGTAACTGCTGGTCCAACGCATGAAGCTATAGATCCTGTTCGATTTATTGGAAATCATTCTAGTGGTAAGATGGGCTATGCACTGGCCAAAGAACTGGAAAGATTGGGTGCACATGTAACACTAATTAGTGGTCCTACTGTACTAGAAACTCCGGATGATGTTCATCGCATCAACATAACTTCTGCTCAACAGATGCTAGAACAAGTCGAAAACTACTTCATTAAGTCTGATATTATTATTATGAGTGCCGCAGTCGCCGATTATACCCCAATAGAGGTGGCAACACAAAAGATCAAAAAGAAAGAGGATAGCTTTTCAATTGCATTAAAAAAAACAATTGATATTTTAGCCACAGTTGGTTCTGAAAAAACCGAAAAACAACTTCTGATTGGTTTTGCACTTGAGACAAACAATGAAATTGATAATGCCAAAAGTAAGTTAATTAAAAAGAACCTCGATTTCATTATCTTAAATTCAATGCAAGATAAAGGGGCTGGTTTTGCCACAGATACAAACAAAGTGACTATAATTGACCGCCATGAAAATATACAAGAGTTTTCCCTGAAATCAAAAACCGAAGTAGCAAAAGACATTTGCCAACTTATCATTCAACATCCTATTTTAAACTCCAAATAGACTTAGCCATTCTATTGCTTTTAATAAGTTCAACAATTTTATTTTATAGCCCCAACAACAGCAAGTTAAGCTCCTTAGGATTGCTCAACATGAAAAGAAATTAGACAACCTTACTATTTAAAACAATCGCTTAGAAGCCTTAATTTTCATTTCTTATCACATTCTGTATACTTTCATAAAGTTGAAACAAAAATTTATGAATAAATATAAATCAGATAGCATACTATAGAAAGATCAAAAAGATTTACACTCTCTTTCAGATTAAATGTATTTTTGTACCTATATGAAAGATTTCAAAAAATATTATATCATACCAGCAGAACCCGAAGAGATTTATTTGGCATTGACAACTGATATCACCATTCGTCTTTGGACAGGTGATTTAGTAGAAATTAGCCCTGTTGTTGATGGTGAATTCTCCATGTGGGATGGTGCTATTACTGGTAAGTTTATTGCCTTAGATCCCAATAAGAAAATTGTTCAACAATGGTATTTCGGTGAACAAGAGTCAGATTCCATCGTTACTATTAAACTACATGAGCACAAAAGGGGTACTTCGGTCGAGATAAACCATACTAATATTCCTGAAGAAGATTACGATGATATTGTAAGTGGATGGGATGATCCTTATATGAGCTCTCTCTTAGATTTTTATACAGAAGACGAACGCTAAGAATCCTTTTAAAGGCTTCTTAGCATACTAATATATTAGTGTAGATCCAGGTTTCCAACTAATTCTTTTAATCCTATTTCGGACAGTTTTGCTTGATAAGTTGCTTCTTTCAATCGGCTCATAGCATTTACATAATTTTCTTGGGCATCTCTAAACTCTACTGCACTGATTGTTCCTATTTTATACTTATCTAAGGTGATACTTAAGTTCTGTTTAGCAATTTTCTCATTCTTCTCTTCTAATCGTGCAAGACTTATATTCGTTATATAGCTTTGATATGCTTTTAAAATAGTTGCATTAATAAGCTCTTTTGATTTTTCAATTTGTATAGCAGCTTTTTCCACCAATTGCTTCGCTACTCGCTCATCTTTCCGCTGATTGAAACCATCAAAAATATTAAATGATGCTGTCAGTCCGTAAGTCAATCCTCGAGCATTTGATTGGGATACAAAGCCTAAGCTAGATTCTGATGAAGAAAAATTATACCCTGAATTAAGCCTTACAACGGGAAGTCGTCTTGATTTAACATCTTTTTGTTCCAATTCAGCCAATCTTTTATCCATCTTTATTAATTGTAGATCTAGATTTTGAGTAGCTGCTAAATCAAGTAGCTCATTTATTTTTAAGTTCTCTTCAAAACTCAACTCATCTTCAACTTGAAAATCAACATTTAAATCTCTTGCCATTAAACGATTTAATTCAGTTTTTAAATTAGTAATGGTCTCTAGTTTTTTTAATCGTAAAGATTGATCTTCATTTAAGTTTACTTGAACATTGAGCACTTCCAATTTAGAAGCCTTCCCAATTTGGAATCTATTTTCTGCAGTTCTTAAGCGATCATTAGAAATAACAATAGAAGAATCTATTGTGTTTAACAAATTCTTTTCCAAAACGATGCTGTAATACATATTCAAAACATCACCAACGGTCGTTAAAATCACTGATTTTAACTCCAGATCACCTCTGGCTTTTAATTGATTTAGTTTTTCATATCGAGCAAACATCCCAAAACCATCAAAAATTGTCCATCCTAAACTAACACCGTAGTTCATGCTATTATTTTTTGCATTAGCTAACTCTTTAATTTCTCCCGTGTTTTGTGTTTGTTTTGAGTTTTGAGTGCTATTACTTTGACTAAAATTAGCAGTCAAATTTGGTAACATCCCAGCATTACCATATGTTAGATTTTCTTGAGAGATTAATACATCTTTTTTCGTAAGCAAAATATCAAAATTATTCTGCATAGCAATAGATACGGCGTCTTGTGCAGTCAATACATTTTGCGAAAAAGCAATACTTAATGGCAAAAAAAACAATGATAATAGACAAAAAATCTTATTCATATTAATCTTCAATAGTCGAAAATTCTGGATTATGGTGTTTAACACGAGACCACATTAAATAGATAGCGGGAATAACAAATAACGTCAATACAAGGGAAAATAGTGTCCCCCCAACGATGACTACTCCCATACCAATACGACTGGTAGAGGCAGCTCCTAAAGATAGTGCAATCGGTAATGCTCCAAGCGCAATAGCCAAGGATGTCATCAAAATAGGACGTAATCTTGCTCCTGAAGCTTCAACAATTGCTTCATATTTTGTTTTACCCTCTTCGCGAAGTTGATTTGCAAACTCTACAATCAGAATTCCATTTTTAGTTACCAAACCAATTAACATAATGGTACCAATTTGACTAAATATATTCCAAGATTGACCAAATAACCACAGCGAAAATAATGCTCCTGCGACGGCCAACGGTACTGTAATAATAATAACAAATGGATCAATGAAACTCTCAAATTGCGCTGACAAAATAAGATAAATCAATAATAAGGCTAATCCAAACGCAAACATGGTATTTGAACCACTTTCTTTAAAATCTCTAGACTCACCTCCTAAATCTGTTGTGAAAGTCTCGTCTAGAACTTTTTGTTTAATACGATCCATAGCTTCAATTCCTTCACCGAGACTCTTCCCGGGTGCAAGGCCCGCAGATACTGTAGCAGACATATAACGGTTATTGTGGTACAGTTGAGGCGGACTACTTCGCTCCTCGATCTTCACAATATTATCCAACTGAATTAACTTACCTTCTGTATTTTTCACAAAAATAGAAGCAAGATCTAAGGGTGTACTGGTATCCTTCTTATCAAATTGTCCTATGACCTGATACTGACGACCATTCATCATGAAGTATCCAAATCGTTGACCAGATAGTGACATTTGTAATGTCTGCGCAACATCTAAAATAGAGACTCCTAAACTTAAAGCCTTTTCACGATCAATACTAACATAAACTTCGGGTTTATTGAATTTCAAATTCACATCACTAGTTGAAAATGTAGGATCTGCTTCTACAGCATCCATAAATTGAGGGATTTTTTCCTCTAACTTTTGAAAATTTGGGGCCTGTATAATATATTGAACCGGTAAACCCCCTCTTCGATTTACTGAAATGGTTGGTTGCTCGGTCACAGAAACTTTAGCTTCAGAAGAAGATTTAGTTAATCTTGATAGATCGCGAGCAATTTCAGCCTGTGTACGTTTCCGTTTATCTTGCGGAACTAGACCTAATCGAATCATCCCACTATTTGCTGCAGAAGATCCAAAGCTTGGAGAAGTTATGACCAAACTAACATCTTTTTCAGGAACAGAGTCATTGACAAGTGTGGTTAACTCTGTCATAAATCTATCCATATAATCATAAGAAACCCCTTCAGGAGCTGTTACCCTCATCATCAAATAACTACGATCGTCATAGGGAGCGGTTTCTTTGGGCAACAGATTAAAGAAAAGATAAATAAGACCAAAGCAGCATAAAATAATTGGAAAGCTTAACCATTTCTTTTTCAAAAACTTGACTAATGAATTCGTATAGCCATCAGTGAGTGCTATAAAATAAGGTTCTGTTTTATTATAAAATTTGGTTTTCTTTTGTTCACCGCCTTTCATCAAATATGCATTTAACATGGGTGTTAAAGTCAATGAAACGAAAGCAGAAATCAATACTGCTGCACCGATAACTATCCCAAACTCTCGAAACAAGCGCCCGACAAAGCCTTCTAAAAATACAACTGGTAAAAATACAGCTGCCAAAGTAATCGAAATAGAAATAACCGCAAAAAAGATTTCATTAGAACCCTTAATTGCTGCTTGAATAGGAGACATCCCTTCTTCCACTTTTCTAAATATATTCTCTGTCACCACAATCCCGTCATCCACAACCAAACCTGTAGCCAATACAATTGCTAATAAAGTCAAGACGTTAACCGAAAAACCACAGAGATACATAATGAAGAATGTAGCAATTAACGATACTGGAATATCGATTAAAGGGCGAAATGCTATTGCCCAATCTCTAAAAAACAGAAAAATAATTAACACCACAAGTACGACAGATATTAACAATGTTTCAGCGACTTCTAAGATAGCTTTTTTCACAAAAAGAGTATTATCCAATGCTATCTTCATTTCAATGCCTGCAGGTAAATCTTTCTTAAGCTGATCGAATTCTTTATAGAAGCTCTTTGCAATCTCCAAATAATTCGTTCCAGGTTGAGGAATAATTGCCAGACTCAACATGGGCAGACCCGAATCTGACATTTTAGTTTCAAAATTTTCTGCTTCTAGAGCAGCTTTGCCCACATCACTTAAACGGATAATGCTGTTACCTGTAGATTTGATTATGATATCATTAAATTGATCCTCAGATGCCAAATTCCCTATAGTCTTTACTGTTAGTTCCGTGTTAGATCCAGTTAATTTTCCCGAAGGCAATTCGACATTCTGCAGATTCAATGCAGATCTAACATCGAGTACAGTAACCCCATAAGAATTCAGTTTTACCGGATCCAACCAAAGACGCATCGCATACTTTTTTTGTCCCCAAATTTGAACTGAACTTATACCAGGAATGGTTTGCAGTCTTTGAGAAATTGTATTTTCAGCATAATCCGATAACTCTAAAATATTCTTTTCAGAACTTTGTATCGTCATCGTAATAATTGGTTCTGAATCGGCATCCGCTTTTGATACCACTGGGGCAGCATCAATATCTTGGGGCAAACTCCTTAAAGCCTGAGAGACTTTATCTCGCACATCATTTGCCGCTTCTTCTAAATTCTTTCCTAAATTAAATTCAACTGTAATATTACTCGTCCCTTGATTACTTGAAGAAGAGATATTCCTAATTCCATCAATAGAATTGATTGCTTTCTCTAACGGTTCTGTTATCTGTGATTCAATAATATCAGCATTCGCTCCAGCATAACTGGTCCTTACTGATATTTGAGCAGGGTCAATAGAAGGAAATTCGCGTACTCCCAAATACGTATAACCAATTATACCGAATAGTATTAACATCAAGTTCAATACAATCGTTAGTACTGGACGTTTAATACTTGTTGTAGACAAACTCATAATAGCCAATTAACGTAATGTAACCTTTACCTTTACATCATCTTTCAGAGACATAATTCCTGTTGTTAGTACGGTATCCCCACTTGTCAGACCTGATAAAACATTGACTTTATCTTTCGTTCTTCCACCTGTTTCTACAATAACCTCTCTAGCCTTTCCTTCTTTCACAATAAAAACTTTCTTTCCGTTTTGAATTGGAATTAATGCTTCTGATGGTACCATTAAAGCATCATTAATAGTTTCCAAAGGCAAAATTACATTAGCAAATATACCTGGCATAAATTTATCATGTCCGTTGTCTGCTATGGCTTTGATTAGTAATGTTCGAGTATTCAAATCAACAGCAGGATCTATTGCAAAGATTTTAGCTTCGAATGCTTCTTTAGAATCTGGAATAGTGAATGAAACCTGCTTACCTACTGCTATTCTATTTACGTACTTTTCCGGAATAGAAAAAGATAATTTGATTCTATCCGATTTCACCAATTTAGCAATATCTGTAGTCGGCATTATATAAGCTCCTCTGGATACAGATCGAAGGCCAATAGTTCCCGAAAAAGGAGCTCTAATATATGTCTTTGATAATTGCGCTTGAATATAAGCTATTTGTGATTTAGCGGTTCGATAATCCGCACTTGCAATATCATATTCTTCTTGGCTAATAGCTTCTTTTTCAAGTAATAGTTTCGCTCTTCTTTCATTCTCAGAAGTTAGTTGAGTTCTCGTTTTAGCTTGTTCCAACTGCGCTAATAAATCAGATGCAACAATCTTAACTAGGATAGCACCTTTGCTCACTTTATTTCCTTCAGAAAAGTTTAATTGTTCGATTAACCCGGAGACCTCCGAACGAATTTCGACTTGTTCATCAGGTTCTATTGTTCCTGTTAAACTCAAATTATCAGCAAATGATTCAGTACTAATGATAGCACCGTATACAGCCATTGTAGTCTCCTTACCTTTTCCCGCAGTTGGTGTACCAGCCTTTTCCTTGTTTTTTGCAATTCTTTGCCAAACCAAATACCCAAATAAAAGTATTAAGAGTGCAAAGACAATATATTTAATTTTCATAACTGAGAATAGAATACTTAAATGCGCAATATGTATGCAACAATTCAAGTTTAAAGAAATTAAATGAGTATCTATTGGGAATTTCGTAATAATGTTATGATAATGGGAAAAATAAATATCATAACAATTATATCTAACGAAAAAAGTCCTTAAGATTATAATCTTAAGAACTTTTGTATAAAAAAAGGCATCGACCTACTCTCCCACCTGTTACGGCAATACCATCGGCTCTGGCGGGCTTGACTGCTCTGTTCGGAATGGGAAGAGGTAGACACCGCCGATATAGACACCTAAAATATTTTGAATCAATTAAATTGATGTAAAACAAATCAGATTAAAAGCGAAATAGCCTTATTAAAAGGCTATTTGTATAAAAAAAGGCACCGACCTACTCTCCCACCTGTTACGGCAATACCATCGGCTCTGGCGGGCTTGACTGCTCTGTTCGGAATGGGAAGAGGTAGACACCGCCGATATAGGCACCTAAAATGTTTTTTAGATATTAGATTTGAGATGGGAGATTTGAGATAGTATATGGTCGCCCATGTATTTATCTTAAGTCTCATATTTGACATCAGATCGGAGGTCAGATCATTCCTTTCGGAAAATCTAGGTCTCTCATATCTATCGTCTCATATCTAATCTATAGACAATTGAAAGAAAAAATCAAAGAGGAAGACAACAGTGTATGCGTTGCTTGAGAAAGCTTCGGGTGATTAGTATTGCTCAGCTATGGTATCTCTACCTTTACACCTGCAACCTATCAACGTAGTCATCTGCTACGGCCCTATAAGGAAGTCTCATCTCGTGGCTAGTTTCGCACTTAGATGCTTTCAGCGCTTATCTATTCCCGACGTAGCTACCCAGCCGTACACCTGGCGGCATAACTGGTTCACCAGCGGTCAGTCCATCCCGGTCCTCTCGTACTAAGGACAGATCCACTCAAACTTCCAACGCCCACAACAGATAGGGACCGAACTGTCTCGCGACGTTCTGAACCCAGCTCGCGTGCCACTTTAATGGGCGAACAGCCCAACCCTTGGGACCTTCTCCAGCCCCAGGATGTGACGAGCCGACATCGAGGTGCCAAACCTCCCCGTCGATATGAGCTCTTGGGGGAGATCAGCCTGTTATCCCCAGCGTACCTTTTATCCTTTGAGCGATGGCCCTTCCATACAGAACCACCGGATCACTATGTCCGTCTTTCGACCCTGGTCGACTTGTCGGTCTCACAGTCAAGCAAGCTTATGCCATTGCACTCCGCGTACGGTTACCAAGCGTACTGAGCTTACCTTTGAAAGCCTCCGTTACCTTTTTGGAGGCGACCACCCCAGTCAAACTACCCACCAAACAATGTCCTCCCCATCGGGGAGTTAGAAACCGGATACAGAAAGGGCGGTATTTCAAGGTTGATTCCATGACTCCTGGCGAAGCCACTTCAACATCTCCCGCCTATCCTACACATCCTGTACCCAATTCCAATGTTAAGCTATAGTGAAGGTGCATGGGGTCTTTCCGTCCCGTTGCGGGTAATCGGCGTCTTCACCGATACCACAATTTCACCGAGCTCATGGCTGAGACAGCGCCCAGATCGTTACACCATTCGTGCAGGTCGGAACTTACCCGACAAGGAATTTCGCTACCTTAGGACCGTTATAGTTACGGCCGCCGTTTACTGGGGCTTCGATTCAATGCTTCTCTTGCGATGACATCCCCTCTTAACCTTCCAGCACCGGGCAGGTGTCAGGCCTTATACCTCATCTTTCGATTTTGCAAAGCCATATGTTTTTGTTAAACAGTCGCCTGGGCCTTTTCACTGCGGCTTCTTGTACTGCTACAAGGAAGCGCCCCTTCTCCCGAAGTTACAGGGCCATTTTGCCGAGTTCCTTAGCCATGATTCACTCGAGCACCTTAGGATTCTCTCCTCGACTACCTGTGTCGGTTTACGGTACGGGTTTTTATAACCTGAAGCTTAGCGGGTTTTCTTGGAAGTCTGTTTACCTGCTCTATCAGCGCCACCGAAGCTTTGCTGTACTATTGGGTCTCAGCAGGGTCGGCGGATTTGCCTACCGTCCCTATACCTACGCCTTTTAACGGACTATTCCGTCAGTCCGCGGCAGTGTCACTACTCCGTCACCACATCGCAGTTATAAAAAGTACTGGAATATTAACCAGTTGTCCATCGGCTTTCTCCATTCGGATGCGCCTTAGGCCCCGACTAACCCTGATCCGATTAGCGTTGATCAGGAAACCTTAGTCTTTCGGTGGGCGGGTTTCTCACCCGCCTTATCGTTACTTATGCCTACATTTGCTTTTCCATACGGTCCACGGTCCATTACCAGGCCGCTTCGCCCCACATGGAATGCTCCCCTACCAGATGCAGCTTATGCTGCAAATCCATAGCTTCGGTAATACACTTGATGCCCGTTTATTATCCACGCCCGGCCGCTCGACTAGTGAGCTGTTACGCACTCTTTAAATGAATGGCTGCTTCCAAGCCAACATCCTAGCTGTCTGGGCAACCGGACCTCGTTAGTTCAACTTAGCGTATATTTAGGGACCTTAGCTGATGGTCTGGGTTCTTTCCCTCTCGGCCTTGGACCTTAGCACCCAAAGCCTCACTGCCGGCCATATCTTATAGCATTCGGAGTTCGTCTGGATTTGGTAGGATTTGACTCCCCCGCACCCAATCGGTAGCTCTACCTCTATAAGACTCCATGCCGACGCTGTTCCTAAAAACATTTCGGGGAGTACGAGCTATTTCCCAGTTTGATTAGCCTTTCACCCCTACCCTCAGGTCATCCGGAAACTTTTCAACGTTTATCGGTTCGGTCCTCCATTACATGTTACTGCAACTTCAACCTGCCCAAGGGTAGATCACAAGGTTTCGCGTCTACCTCATCTGACTATGCGCCCTATTAAGACTCGCTTTCGCTTCGGCTGCGCGGCTGAACCGCTTAACCTTGCCAGACAAGAGTAACTCGTAGGCTCATTATGCAAAAGGCACGCCGTCACTGGACCCGCCAGCTCCGACCGCTTGTAAGCACACGGTTTCAGGTTCTTTTCACTCCTCTGTTCGAGGTTCTTTTCACCTTTCCCTCACGGTACTAGTTCACTATCGGTCTCTCAGGAGTATTTAGCCTTATCAGATGGTGCTGACAGATTCCCACAGGGCGTCTCCGACCCCGCGGTACTCAGGGTACTGCTAGGCTAGCTTTCTATACGTGTACCGGGCTATCACCGTCTATAGCTGGGCTTCCCATCCCATTCCACTTCTGTCTGCTAATGCCACATCGCAGCCCTACAACCCCGGTCATGCCGTAACATCACCGGTTTGGGCTCTTTCCCGTTCGCTCGCCACTACTTGGGAAATCATTATTATTTTCTTCTCCTACGCCTACTTAGATGTTTCAGTTCAGCGCGTTCGCGTTTTATACAGCATACCTTCAGTATGCTAGGTTGCCCCATTCGGAAATCTTCGGATCAAATCACATTTGCTAATACCCGAAGCTTATCGCAGCTTATCACGTCCTTCATCGCCTCTGAGAGCCTAGGCATCCCCCGTGTGCCCTTATTTACTTTCTTCACCTCATAGCCCTTTTGCTACTATGGGTTGCTTTTGATATATAACCATGGTGCTACGCATCGATCCGTTCGGCTTTTGACCGAGGGTCTTCTCAATACATCAAGCACACCACAGTATGGTCTCTACTGTTGTCTTCTCTTGTAATTTTTTTTCTTTCAATATGTCAAAGAACTCTTCTTCTAGATGTGAGATCAGAGATGGGAGATTTGAGATCTGGTATGGTTGCCCATAAGTGTCTCTTGTCTCATATCTATCGTCTCATATCCAGAGATGTGGAGAATATCGGAGTCGAACCGATGACCCCCTGCGTGCAAGGCAGGTGCTCTAGCCAGCTGAGCTAATTCCCCTTTGTGTAGACAGCAGAGTTCAGAGCCGAGATCCGAGACTATTTACTCTGTCTCTTGTCTCTTATCTTTCATCTCTGATCTTAGATGGTAGTCCCGAGCAGATTTGAACTGCTGACCCCTACATTATCAGTGTAGTGCTCTAACCAACTGAGCTACGGGACTAGCTTATCATTCTTCATCTCTCAATGGACCATCCTAAAGGGACGGGCACATTTCTTCAAATGTTCATCTTTGTTTTCTTAATATTAACCATGTGTATACGTAACGAGCTTCAATTCCGAATGCTCTAGAAAGGAGGTATTCCAGCCGCACCTTCCGGTACGGCTACCTTGTTACGACTTAGCCCCAATTATCGGTTTTACCCTAACACGCTCCTTGCGGTTACATGCTTTAGGTACCCCCAACTTTCATGGCTTGACGGGCGGTGTGTACAAGGCCCGGGAACGTATTCACCGCGTCATTGCTGATACGCGATTACTAGCGAATCCAACTTCATGAGGTCGAGTTGCAGACCTCAATCCGAACTGTGAATGGCTTTTAGAGATTAGCATCATATTGCTATGTAGCTGCCCGCTGTACCATCCATTGTAGCACGTGTGTAGCCCCGGACGTAAGGGCCATGATGACTTGACGTCGTCCCCACCTTCCTCGCTGTTTGCACAGGCAGTCTGTTTAGAGTCCCCACCTTGACGTGCTGGCAACTAAACATAGGGGTTGCGCTCGTTGCGGGACTTAACCCAACACCTCACGGCACGAGCTGACGACAGCCATGCAGCACCTAGTTTCGTGTCCCGAAGGACTGATCCGTCTCTGGATCATTCACTAACTTTCAAGCCCGGGTAAGGTTCCTCGCGTATCATCGAATTAAACCACATGCTCCTCCGCTTGTGCGGGCCCCCGTCAATTCCTTTGAGTTTCAATCTTGCGACCGTACTCCCCAGGTGGATAACTTAACGCTTTCGCTGGGACGCTGACTGTGTATCGCCAACATCGAGTTATCATCGTTTAGGGCGTGGACTACCAGGGTATCTAATCCTGTTTGATCCCCACGCTTTCGTGCATCAGCGTCAATCACACCTTAGTGAGCTGCCTTCGCAATCGGAGTTCTAAGACATATCTATGCATTTCACCGCTACTTGTCTTATTCCGCCCACTTCAAGTGTATTCAAGTCCTACAGTATCAAAGGCACTGCGACAGTTGAGCTGCCGTATTTCACCACTGACTTATAAGACCGCCTACGCACCCTTTAAACCCAATAAATCCGGATAACGCTTGGATCCTCCGTATTACCGCGGCTGCTGGCACGGAGTTAGCCGATCCTTATTCTTCCAGTACATTCAAGCCCCTACACGTAGAGGTGTTTATTCCTGGACAAAAGCAGTTTACAACCCATAGGGCAGTCATCCTGCACGCGGCATGGCTGGTTCAGAGTTCCCTCCATTGACCAATATTCCTTACTGCTGCCTCCCGTAGGAGTCTGGTCCGTGTCTCAGTACCAGTGTGGGGGATTCTCCTCTCAGAGCCCCTAGACATCGTAGCCTTGGTGGGCCGTTACCCCGCCAACTAGCTAATGTCACGCGAGCCCATCCATATCCTATAAATATTTGATCATTCAACGATGCCGTTAAATGATGTTATGCGGTATTAATCTCTCTTTCGAGAGGCTATCCCCCTGATATGGGCAGGTTGCTCACGCGTTACGCACCCGTGCGCCACTCTCATGGAACCAAAGCAAGCTTTGATCCCAATCCCGTCCGACTTGCATGTATTAGGCCTGCCGCTAGCGTTCATCCTGAGCCAGGATCAAACTCTCCATTGTAAAATGAAGGGTAAGATCAAGACTATTTATAATAAATAGAATTGTCTTGTATTTTTATTTCTAATTCTAAAATTGACAGGTTGATTTTTTTAACTTTCGCTGTTTCTCAACACTACTCGTTACGTTACATGATTATATTTTTAAAGAACTTGCTTCGCATCCGCTTCACGCTTCTGCTTTTATATCTTCGGCATTGCGCCCCGATCTTTTCTTGTTTTATTCCCTTCGTTTCCGTTGGGACTGCAAAGGTAGAAATCTTTTCCGAAATTCCAAAATAAATCTAAATTTATTTTTTATCGCTTCTCCTCAGATTTCTGCGTTCAAGCAAGCTTAAACCCTTCTTTTTTCAATGCCGTTCCTCTCGGAACAACCCTTCCTCCCTTGCGGAGTGGTGCAAAGATAACAACTTCTTAGCCTCACTTCCTAACCTTTTCTGACTTATTTCTTAATATTAACCTTAACTGGCTGTAACATTGAACGATTAATTTTGGCCGTGGAGCATAAAATAGACCGTTGATCCGAGATAAGGTTATTCCTGGCTGCAATATCCTACTGTGGCTTGTTTCCTTTGGATAAGGATATTATTCGCAGATACAGCAGGAACAGCCTGCAGGGTTAACGCTCGCAGAGAAAAGATACTGTAAAAAGAGGCTCTCCAAGTAGCGGGCATAACAACCTGCCCCGAAAAGTTCCCAAAGGCAACCAAAACATCAAAACAGTTCCTATTATTTATCTACAATAAAGATCTTATATATAATGTATGAATATTATATTCGTTCTCATTTTAGAACAAACAATGTTTTATAATTTGAGTTTTTTCAAAAAATAAAATACATTTATATATAATTAATTGGATATGGATCGTGAAAATTTATCAGCAAGTATTCGATTATCTACATTTTCTTATCTACAAAGAACATACAGCATGCATACATTGAAATCCATTATAGTAGTTTTAAGCTTAACAGCTAACATTTTGGCTGCATGTAACCCAAATAAAGATCCAAAAACCAATACTTCAACGTCAAATAACTCAAAAATGCCAGAAACAAATGAGGTGTTATCTGTTCCATATCGTTTGGACGCAGGGGAAGTCCTAAACTTACCTGAAGATTTAAAAGAAATATCCGGTATTACATTTTTGCCTAATGATGATCAATATATCTATGCTGTACAAGATGAGAAAGGATTGTTATTTTCATTAAATATGGAAGATCAGCAGATCAAATCGACTCCGTTTCTGAAAGATGGAGATTATGAAGACATCGTTGCAAATAACACGCATATCTATATATTAAAAAGCAATGGAACGATCTATTCTTTTCCTATTACAGAAAAAGATGATATAAAAAATGTAGCAACTCAACAAGATTTACTGCCAAAAGGAGAATATGAAAGCTTGGCTATTGATATAGAAAGCAATCTAATTTATGCACTTTGCAAAGAATGTAAAGGAGATAAAAAAGAGTCTAATACTTCGGGATATATCTTATCGATAGGTGACACAGGAACATTAACGTCAAAGGGAGTTTTCAAAATAGCGAATAAAGACCTAAATGGTTTTGATTATAAATTTTCGAAGTCATTTAAACCCTCTGCACTAACCAAAAACCCAGCTACAAATGAGTGGTATATTCTTTCTTCTGCAAATAAGGTTCTTGTCATCACAGATCAAGATTGGAAGGTAAAAGCAGTTGAACCACTAAACGCTAACTTGTTTGAACAACCAGAAGGGATAGCTTTTGACAGTCAGAATAATCTCTACATTAGCACTGAAGCAGGAAATAAAGAAAAAGCTATTCTTTATAAATTCAAACAAAATTAAAGTATGAAAAGGAAGGCTAACAATTAAATTTTCAATAAAATCATACCTTTGCTAGCAATACTTTGATCAACATAAATAAATGGCAACAGTCAATTATATCTATTACAGCGATTTATTAGGCACTATGTTTTTTGCTATTTCGGGAGCCATGGCTGCCAATCGCAGAAAAATTGACATATTTGGCGCTACCTTTACTGGATTTGTAACGGCTATTGGAGGAGGTTCACTACGGGATATTTTCTTAAACCTTCGTCCAATATGGGTCGATGATGGAAATTATTTAATCGCTATATTCGTTGGTGTTTTTCTCTCCGTAGTTCTCAATAATCAGTTAGATAAGTTTTCGAGAACATTGACACTCTTTGATGCAATAGGTATTGGTTTTTTTACTATTGTGGGTTTACAAAAATCTCTGATCTACGAAAGCTCTATTATTGCAGCAGTTATTCTAGGTATGTTCTCAGCGGTAATGGGGGGAGTTATTCGAGATACATTAATGAATGAGACACCCTTAATCTTTAGAAAAGAAATTTATGCAACAGCATGTTTATCCGGAGCGATTCTTTTTGTTACATTACGTTATTTTGGCATTGACGACAATATAAATGCATTTCTCAGTGCACTCTTAGTATTTATGGTTCGTATCTTAGCCGTAAAATTTAAGTTTTCGCTCCCCATTGTGGGTGGATAAAGAAAAAGCGTTAATGTGATTAACGCTTTTTCTTTTGCAATGGGAATTTCATTTTATAAGCAACTCGGATCATTCCTTTAGAAATTGCATCTAGTCTTCCTTTCAACATTGTTTTCTTCAACGTTGACAATTTATCTGTAAACAGTTTCCCTTCAATATGATCATACTCATGTTGTACGACGCGAGCTGCCAAACCATTTAAATCAATCTCATGCTCTTCAAAGTTCTCATCCAGATAATTAATTTTAATATTTGGATGTCTCATTACATCTTCATTAATATCAGGAATACTTAAACAGCCTTCACTAAATGCCCATTTATCTCCAGTTTCCTCAACCATAATGGGATTGATAAATACTTTTTTGAAAGAAGCTAAAACTGCTTTTTCTTCTTCAGCATCTTCAGCAAAAGGTGTTGCATCAATGACAAAAAGACGAATAGGCAGGCCTACTTGTGGGGCTGCTAAGCCAACACCATGAGCTGCATACATCGTCTCAAACATATCAGCAATCAGTTGCTTCAAATCTGGATAATCTTCATCTATTTCATCTGCTACCTTACGCAATACTGGATCACCATAAGCCACAATTGGAAGTTTCATACTATTATTTTTTTTTGAAAAACAAAGGTAAGCATTAAAATTCATTCGAAAACCAGAGTTTGTACCTAATAAATCATATTTTTGTTTTTGAAAAATGACTGATCTCTACTATCAACTACGTCAACGTTTTTGTGATTCCCTACAAAAGAATTTAACTCATGAACTTCTTGTAAATGAGGTGACACCTTCACTTACAGTAATAAAATGTGAGCAACTTCCATTTATTATTCAGCTTTATGGAAGAAATATTCCCCAACGGGTGCCGTTCGAAGGTCAAAAAACGATTCATATTGATGAAGATATACTTTACAGCAAATATGACATTATTGTCAAGAGAATTCTTGCTATTGCTCTTCATCAGAAAAAAGCTTATGCTAGGCAAACTGTTGTTGCCCGAGTAGATAAAAAAACCACCATAGATTTTTTAGCGGAAAATCACTTACAAGGAGCGATGCCAGGAAAATATCGTTATGGTTTATTTTTAGATGGTGAACTTATTTCCTTAGCCGTATTTAGTGGTGGGCGAAAAATGCCAGAATTAAATATTGAACATTATCGTTCTTTTGAGTTAATCCGATTCTGCAACAAACTTGGTTATAATGTCGTTGGGGGAATTAGCAAGCTCATTAAAGCTTTTATTGGAGATTTTCATCCTAGCGACATCATGACATATACCGATAAAGATTGGAGCCAAGATTCAGCATTGGAAAAAATTGGTTTTACTAAAAAATCAGAAATTGCACCCCTCAAATTTTGGGTACATGATGATTTCCGAACCCTCATTAGAGATGAAAATCAATATCTGGAACTGGAAAAAGAATTTCCACAGGGTTATTTAAAAGAAAATTTAGGTAGCTTGAAAATGATTCTTACTATAAAATAAAATCATTTTTTGTATATTGTGATTCATCTAAATCGAACAAATTAAAATATATCACATGAAGAGAAAACTACGAATGGGTATGGCCGGAGGTGGCAACGATGCTTTCATTGGAGCCGTACACCGTATCGCAGCAAATATGGATGGTAAAATCGAACTTGTATGTGGTTCATTCAGTATCAATCCTGAAATCAACAAACAGTCTGCAGAAGATCTATTCATTCCTGAAAATCGTTGCTACGAGAATTATGAAGAAATGATTCTAAAAGAAAGTCAGCTTCCAGAGGGAGAACGTATGGATTTTCTAACGATTGTAACGCCCAATTTTATGCATTATCCTCCTGCAAAAATGGCTTTGGAGCATGGCTTTAATGTAGTTATTGAAAAACCGATGACATTAACATTAGAAGAGGCTAAATCTCTTGAAGAGATTGTCAAATCAACGAACAAAACACTTTGCTTAACACATACCTATTCGGGTTATCCGATGGTAAAACAAGCAAAGGCGATGATAAAAGCTGGTCATTTCGGAAAAGTTCGCAAAGTTGTTGTTGAATATCCACAAGGATGGTTAAGTAAATTGACCGAACGGGAAGGGAATGCTGGTGCGGCATGGCGTGCAGACCCTAAAAAATCTGGTCGATCTTTAGCTATGGGTGACATTGGTGTTCACGCTGCTCATCTTGCAGAATACATTTCAGGATTAAAAATCACAGAATTATGCGCTGACTTGACTTCTTTTGTTGAAGGTCGGTATTTAGATGATGATGGTTCTGTTTTATTACGCTTTGAAGAGGGTGCAAAAGGAATGCTTTGGGCTTCTCAAGTTGCAGCAGGAGAAGAGAATGCATTAAGAATCCGTATTTATGGTGAAAATGGAGGTTTAGAGTGGGCTAATGAAGATCCAAATAATTTGATCATTAAAATGTTAGGCGAGCCACGTCAAGTATTCCGAACAGGAAATGCTTACAATAGCCCTAATCAGTTAAGTTCATTTGCAACTCACAATACACGTATTCCGTCTGGACATCCAGAGGGTTTATTAGAATCTTTTGGTAATATATATCGTAATTTTGCTCAAACAGTATCTGCAAAACTCGAAGGAAGAACGCCAACCGCAGAAATGCAAGATTTCCCTCAAGTACATGAAGGAGTGAGAGGGATGGCTTTTATAGAAAATGTAGTCAACAACAATAATGGTTCTGAAAAATGGACTAAATTTGTTGTGTGATAAATGAACAACAAACTTTACTTTCTTCTTTGGCACTTACCGATCTGCCAAAGGAGAAGGTTATTGTTATTTTAGGACCTACTGCTTCTGGAAAAACAGCATTAGCAGTCCAAATAGCAAAAGAACTAGATGCTGAAATCATCAGCGCAGATTCTCGTCAAGTATATCGACGAATGGATATCGGAACAGGCAAAGACTTATCCGAATATCAAAATATTTCCTATCATCTTATCAATATCTGTGAACCAGGAGAAAAGTATCATTTGGGCCAATTCATAGAAGATTTTCAGCAAGTATATCAATCTTTATTGCACAAGAAAAAACGAATCATTCTATGTGGAGGTACTGGGCTATATCTACAAAGCATTATTCAAGGTACTAAATACGCACAAATCCCCTCTCAAGCAGGCTTTAAAGAATCTTTGTATCAACTAGACAGAAACGAGCTTTTAGATCAATTGGCAAATTATCAAAAACCTGATGATCTTTATATTGATCTATCTACAAAAAAAAGAATCATTCGTGGTATAGAAATTTTAGAATGGCTTAAGCACAATCCCATGACTACAACATGCAGTGAGAATCTAAACTGTATTGTTATTGGGATAAATCCAGATGTGGCAACAAGAAGGCACAAAATATCAAAAAGATTACATCAAAGGCTTCAAGAAGGATTGATAGAAGAGGTGCAATCTTTATTAGCAGGAGGTATCTCGCATGAAGAACTCCACTATTATGGTTTAGAATATAAATATGTATCCAAATACATTTTAGGACAATTAAACTACGAAGAGTTTTATAGAAAATTAGAAACGGAAATTCATCGTTACGCTAAAAGACAAATGACCTATTTTCGAAAAATGGAAAAAGACGGTATAAAAATTAATTGGATTGTTTAGCTTTTGAGCAAGCGATTAAAAACAAAAAAGGGTTGATCACATGATCAACCCTTTCAAATTTCTTTCGATTATAACTTAATTTCCTCGTCTTTCGCATTAAAGAAACGGAATTCAGTTAAATAATATGAAGTAACTGGAATAACCTTAATCCATTTTTGATACTTCAAAAACCATTTTATTCTTTTAGAAATAAAGCCAGACTTAATAAAGGCGGCGATATAAGGATGTACACAAAGTGATATTCCTTTTTCATTCTGTTCTTGAAGAATAAAACTTAAATTATTTTCGATATCATCCATCAGGACAATACTTGATCGGATTTCCCCAGTACCAGCACAAGCGGGACATTTCTCGTTTGTAACAATATTCATTTCTGGTCTGACACGTTGACGTGTAATTTGCACTAATCCAAATTTACTTGGAGGCAATATTGTATGTCTCGCACGATCCGTTGCCATACACTCTTTTAAGAAGCTGTACAGCTCTTTTCTATGATTGGGTTTGTGCATATCGATAAAATCGATTACCACGATACCTCCCATATCTCTTAAGCGCAATTGACGCGCAATTTCTTTTGCTGCTTCCATATTGACCAAGAGCGCATTGTCTTCTTGGTTCTCTTTATTAGCAGAACGATTACCACTGTTTACATCAATCACGTGAAGTGCTTCAGTATGCTCGATTACGAGATATGCACCACCTTGAAGTGTAACAGTTTTCCCAAAGGCAGCTTTGATTTGCTTTTCAACCCCAAAATGATCAAAAATTGGTTCTTTATGTTTATAAAGCTTAACAATTTTTTCTAGATCAGGAGAGATGTCTTGAACATAAGATTTCGTCTCTTCATATATAACTGGGTCATTTACATGAATATGTGTAAATTCATCAGTCAATAAGTCGCGTAAAATGGTAGAAGCTCTATCCATTTCACCTAGTACTTTTTGAGGAGGTTCCGCTGTCCTAAGGCGCTTGGTAAATAGTTCCCACTTAGAGATTAGATCCAATAAATCTTTCTGAAGCTCATCGACACCCTTACCTTCTGATACTGTCCGGATGATCACTCCAAAATTAGGAGGTTTTATTCCTTCGACAATTTTCTTTAGGCGTGTACGTTCGTTACTTCCTTTGATTCGCTTGGATATGGAAACTGCGCTTGAAAAAGGTACCAGTACGACAAATCTACCTGCGATAGATAGATCGGAGCTCAAACGAGGTCCTTTTGTTGATATTGGTTCTTTTGCGATTTGAACTGGTAAAAGCATATTCTTGCTTAAGATATCAGATATCTTACCAGCCTTATCGATGTCCTTTTCAAGCTTTAAACTATTCAGCAGTTTCTCTTGATAACTGCCATTCTTTACTATTCGAGTAAGTTTAAGCAAAGATTGAACTTGAGGACCTAAGTCCAAATAGTGGAGGAAAGCATCTTTTTCGTATCCTACGTCTACAAATGCTGCATTTAATCCCGGCATAATTTTCTTAATCCGCCCAAGATAAATATCTCCAACTGAAAAATTATTGTTAACCGTTTCCCTATTTAGTTCAACAAGCTGCTTATCTTGTAGCAAAGCAATAGTAACTCCTTTTTCAGGAGTAGAATCGATAATTAATTCCTTTACCAACAGCTACATATTTACGATACAAATTAGCATACCCTGCTAATTTTATTGTATCTGATTAAACACTTAAAGAACGTTTTTTTATAAAAAAACAATCTACACGCAACAAATTACGTGTAGATTATCAAACTTCAGCGTTATTATTACCGTATTTTCATACTTCAATAACTTGGCGAAGCTTTATCCAAGAAAGACTATTTTTTCTTGTGTCTATTTTTTCTTAAACGTTTTTTGCGTTTGTGAGTAGCCATTTTGTGTCTTTTTCTTTTTTTTCCGCTTGGCATAGCTAATTTTTTTAAATGTTTATAAACTAATAAATTAATTACTTACTCAATTCCTCAATCTTACGATCAATAAATTGTGAGAGGGAAGGGTCTGCAGCAAGTTGTTTACTTTGTTTAAAAGCAGCAACAGCTTCGCTTTTCATCCCAATATTTTCATAGCCTGTGGCTAAATAAAAGTAAGATTCAGCATCTGGTTTCAATTCAATTACTGTTTTGAAACGATCAATCGCCTTATCAAACTGACGAGATTGTAATGAAAACAATCCCAAAGTTTTGTTTGCTTCTACATTTTTAGGGTCCGCCTGAACAACTTCACGTAGTAAAGCAATTCCTGCCATTGGGTTATTCGTACCCGATACCATAGCAGCTCCTAAGCCTGTTTTCGCTTCTAAACTAGCGGCATTTAGCTTCAAAGCAGCTTCGTAAGAACGAATTGCATTTTGCGTCAACGCTTGTGCTAATGTAGAATCTTGTAAATTTGTGTAAGCAGTACGATAAGAGTTACCTGCCTTTAACCAGTATTCATACTTTGGAGAAATTTTAGCCATTTCTTCATATATGAATCCTTGAGGAGCTGGTTTTGCCAAATCATCCCACTTTCCAGCCAACTTTTGAAGTAAAGAAATCTTTTCTTCACCGGATGACTTTGCAATTTGGGTCTCAATATCGGAAATATCTTTGATTAAATTTGCATCTAACCCTTGTTTTGTCATTAACGATACATTCTCCAAATTAATTTCAGAAGAAGATTGCTCTGTTTGAGCTGACTCTTTTTCCTTGTTTACCAAACCTTTGATAGGCTGAGCGAATAGTACCGCAACTAATGCAACAACTACGCCGACTACAATTATTTGTTTGGTTTTTGCCATTTTAATCTATTTTTAAGATTATTTATTGCCGTTTTTCACTTTCTCAACAAATACTTTTGCTGGTTTGAAGCTAGGAACGAAATGTTCAGGGATAATGATTGCTGTGTTTTTAGAAATGTTTCTAGCTGTTTTTTCAGCTCTTTTCTTCACAACAAAGCTTCCAAAACCTCTTACGTATACATTTTCACCACCCACCATTGCGTTTTTAACAACCTTGAAGAATGCCTCTACGGTTTCTTGAACATCCACTTTCTCTAAGCCAGTTTTGTTAGAGATTTCTGCAATAATTTCTGCTTTAGTCATATCAATTTTACTGTAATTATTTATTTCTCAACCTTTAACCAAATATACTTTGGGGTTGCAAAAGTATCTCTTTAAAATGAGGTTTGGAAATTATTTTACCTTTTTTTTTATTTTAAAATAATTCCAAAAGAGATCATTTACAACAGATTAGCCATATACAACCGCTAAACTTATTTTTCAAAGAGCCACAAAAATACACTTTATTACTGAATATCAAATGTTTAATTTCACTTTTTATCATTCCACGTGAAACAAATGATAAGCCTATGACTTTATTCTTAATCGTTAATTACCTCCGCTAATTTTTTCAAATCATCGGAAACATGTAAACTGCTTAAGACAATTCTGTTCAAAGGAGGGTCTGTTTCCAAAGGATATGGAAAACTGGAGATTAAAAATCCATTCTGTTCCAATTGTTGATACAATTTTGGATCTTCAGAGGTGAACACAGGAAAATGATCGATATGTTTTACGCGATTGCCAATCAAAGAAGAAAATAGTTGAATATTATGTTGCAACTTTTCAAACTGATCCAAATAGACCTTTTCTCCATAGGTGAACGCGTGTAGTCCTGCGGGTGAAGCAGGGGAGGCTCCTGTAAAAAAAGGCGATTTTC
Organism: Sphingobacterium sp. SRCM116780; assembly: GCF_021442025.1. Taxonomy (NCBI): domain Bacteria; kingdom Pseudomonadati; phylum Bacteroidota; class Sphingobacteriia; order Sphingobacteriales; family Sphingobacteriaceae; genus Sphingobacterium; species Sphingobacterium sp. SRCM116780. Next base: position 3,757,164 of record NZ_CP090446.1, on the reverse strand, counting down.
GCATTTGCCGCATGTACTTATTGGATGATAAAATAATACCTGCATCAATTCCCAATCCTTTTGCCATAGAAGCCAACACGACAACCTCAATATGCGTTTGTTCAAATATGGATACATCAGCTGAGACTTGATTTTCACGAACAATTCCTATTCCATGTGAATCATCAAGGAGTAAAACAATCTTTTTATGGGAATCAATTGCCAATAACTCTTTAAAATCATAATGGGATGGCGTCAGATTATCTAAAGCATTACTCACAATCACAAAGGAATCCTGATCCGAACTATTTATTTTAAGCACAATTTCTTTCAACCATAATTCATGATTTCCATTTACATCTGGATTCTTATCGAGCCACAATGCCGGGTGACAATTCGGTGCATATAACAACTCTCCAAATGAAGAAAGAGATTTCACGGCTAATTGCGCGGCTAAATATCCGCTTGAAATCATCATTGCATCTTCAAAACCGAAACGCTTTGCAGCAGTTTTTTCCGCAATATCAAAGATGTCCAATTGGATATTATTGTTCCTAGAAGTTCCATTATTCAATCCATATGTACGAATTCCTTCCATATAAAGATCCAGATATTTGGGATTGACTAACAAACCGAGATATGCAGTACCACCAAAAAAAAGATAGTCTTGCCCCTTAGTGTGGATGATTCGACCTGTTGGTTGCTGTAATTGAGTAAAATCTTTCATGAATAATTAAAGAATCGGATTTGCTATACAAAACAACAATTTCCATTCTACTTTTGCAAGGAGCTTAAAATTTTAAATCAATCCTATTGATTGGTTAAATAACCTAAACTTTTTATGGAAATTAATCAGATTCTTATGTAGTAGAACCTTACATATTAAGCTTAAAGTTTAAAGGAATATTAAAACGAAGAGAAGCTGCAAAACCTTTCATTGGAAGATAACCCTTTTTGTCTGCAATAGAAAATCCATATCCAAGATCTAAATCAATCAATGTTGCGAGGCTGACACCTACTTTTGGGGTAAATGTATAGGGTGTTGCTTCAGCCCTTAAGAACGGTGCCACCGCCCAGGTTTCTGGGTAAAAAGAAAGTGCTATTTCAGGGATAACGTCAAATTTATTCTGTGTCCAAGTAAAGTTGGCCGTAACATCTGTTTTCAATATATTCTCTCCTAGAAAAGCAAAGGCAAAATAACCTCCTGTCTTCACGATACTTCCTTTTTGATATTGATAACTTACAGATGGCCCATATAGCATATCCTGAGCTTTTACTTGAGAACAAAAACCAATTATAGTCCATGTAAATAAAAAAATAACGATAAAACTCTTCACTGAACGCAATTTAGTAGATATGAAAATTTAAAGGAATATTCAAACCTACTGAAAGGGTTGCTCCATCAATTGGTTTAAAATCTTTTTTGGTGTTGATATCAAATCCATAGCCAACACCTATATCCAAGATAGAAAATATACTGACTCCAACTTTAGGGGTTACTGTATATGGGGTTAATTCTGCCTTCACGAATGGAAATAATACAAAATCATTCAAATAGTAAGTAAATCCCAATTCTGGTATAACTGTTGTTTTTCCCAACATCCATGTAAAGTTAGCCCCAGCATCAATTTTCATATACTGTGTTGCATTGGGAGCAAATAATCCCCAGGCAGAAGCTTTGAGGAAATTTCCGCTTTGATATTGGTAACCAACGGATGGTCCGAATATCCAATTATTGTGCTCTCCCATTGTCTTATTTTGCGCTGTTAAGCGTAAACAAAACAATAACCCAATAAAAATGAAAGCAAATTTTTTTATATTCATGTAGCTAAAATACAAACAATAACCATTAGTTTACATGCTAAACAATTAATGATTAAAAACGTTTGGTTTCCGCATAAAAAAATGAACGAATAATCATCTCATTACTAACGGTATCTTCTTGGATGTCAAATAAGATCACTTCATCAGATATATTACTCCCAAAAAGGGTATCCTGCAGCATTCCTGATTACGTTCCTTTTATTAAGTTACTTACTCTTCTTTCCCCAATCATCATTAATCAATAATATCTAACAATTTCTGTGGTCTATGAATAATATGAACTGCTCCATGCTCCCTTAACTCAACCTCATCCCGAAAACCCCAAGTCACACCAATGGCACATGTTCCTGAATGATTAGCTGTATCCATATCTACGGATGAATCTCCTACGTAATAGCAATCTGAAGCTTGAATACCCAATATCTGAAGTGTTTCTAAAACAATATCTGGATTTGGTTTGGGTGCATGACCATCTCTATGCCCTAAAATCAAGTCAAATTCAATTTCAGGAAAGTATCTGTCTATCAACGGAAGCACTGCCTCGTGATATTTGTTAGATGCTATAGAGATCAAATACTTATTTGATTTAAGTGTTTGCAACAAAGGAATAATTCCTGGGTAGGGTTGGGTCTGTTGATTTGCATTTTTTTCATAAAATTCTTTGAATGATGTTAACAAAAGTTCAATGGTTTCGTTGGTTCGGGCTTCTATAGGCAATACACGTTCAATAAGGTTTCTTACCCCATTTCCTACAAATTTTTTATAGGAGACAATAGGATGTGCTGGATAGCCATATCGCTGAAGGATAGTATTACAGCTATCTCCCAAGTCTTGTAAAGTGTCCAATAAAGTTCCGTCTAAATCAAATATAATAAGCTTCATGCGTTAAATTTATAAAACCTATAGGAATATGATTACTTCAAGTTCCATCTATTATTTAAGGAACCCTTCGAATAGTAAATAAACAAATGTCTTTTAGCAAAAAAGCCTCTCCATTTGGAAAAGCTTTTCTGATGTGACCTCGGAGGGGCTCGAACCCTCGACCCATTGATTAAGAGTCAATTGCTCTACCAGCTGAGCTACAAAGTCGACATTGTTCCTCAAATGTAATAGACTATTTTCTTAAATCAAATAAAAAAATCAAAATAAGACATTTACATTAAAAATATTTGGAATCTATCATCATTATACAATAAAAGCAGTAACCATATAAACAGAAAATATTCAAAAAAATACAGTCCATCTCTATAATGCAACAGTTGGTCAATTCTTATTTGTAACTTCTGGCTACTCTTCTGATTTTCACAGGAAAATTAGAAGATCATGAAATTTATATTATTCTTACTCCTTTATTGTTCTCTACATGCTGTTGCCCAAACACAGATACATGGTCAGGTCATTGACAAAAATAAAAAAGCCGTCCGCTATGCCAATATCTTTATTGAAGGCACTTATGATGGAGGGACTACAGATTCACTTGGAAACTTTGTTTTCGAGACGACTGAAAGTGGCATCAAAATATTAAAATTTACCGCGATAGGAAGAGAATCTAAATCAATCACTATTGATCTTTCTCAAAATAAACCAATACTGATTCAACTCGATGAACTAGCGAAGCAATTGGATGAAGTCGTAATCCAAGCAGGTTTATTACAAGCTGGCGACAATGGGAAAAATACGGTCATGACACCCTTGGATATCGTCTCCACGGCTGGAAGTATGGGTAATATCTTTGGTGCCCTAGCGACGTTACCAGGAGCACAGGTTGCTGGTGAAAATGGTCGATTGATGGTACATGGTGGTAATGCATCTGAAACACAAACCTACATCAACGGGATTCGAGTAGCTCAACCTTACAGCTCTTCTCCGAATGACGTTCCTGTAAGGGGACGTTTTTCTCCTTTCTTATTCAAAGGTGTCAACTTTTCAACTGGAGGCTATTCAGCGGAATATGGAAATGCGCTATCCAGTGTGTTGATTCTTAATACACCGAATCAAATTGAAGAGAATAAATCGGAAATTTCCATTTCTTCAGTAGGCTTAGGCTTAAGCAATACTCAAAACTGGAAGACAAAATCATTAACATTTAATACTTCATATACCAATCTTAAGCCATACAGTAAAATCATCACACCAAATATTGATTGGACAAAGCCTTATGAAAATGCTTCTGGAGAACTCATATATCGTCAAAAGTTGAACACTGGGTTTATAAGTATGTACACGTCTTTCAATTTCGAGGATATGGGTTTATACCAAGCCAATAGCAATTACGCGAAACCAATATTAGTTAAAAAAACAGCAAAAAATATCTATTGGAATACCAACTATGAGCAACAACTTGGCAATCGATGGAATTTACAATCGGGGATAGGTCTCGGTTATTTAAACGATAAACTCTACGCAGACAGTATGGGTATGCCTCATCAGGAAACAGCACTCCATATTAAAGAAAAACTGAACAAGTCTTGGAACAATAAGCTAAAAAGCACCTTAGGTATAGACTACTTTTTCACCAATTACAAACAGGATTTTATAAATCCATCTGCAACAAAAACTTTTCAATTACAATCATCTGTTGTAGCGGCATATACAGAAACTACATATGCATTGACGAAAAAAGTCATTGCCAAATTGGGTCTTAGAGGAACTAAAAGTAACGAACAGTCCTTTATCGTTGAACCAAGGGCTTCGATAGGTTATTTGATGAATCCTCATAGCCAATTCTCTTTTGCCTATGGTGATTTTCATCAACAAGGACCACAGGAGGTTCTGATTTATGATCCGCATCTAAAATGGTCAGAAGCACAACATTACATTCTCAATTATTATTACGAGAAAAATGGTCGGACTCTTAGATTAGAAACCTATAGAAAGAACTATAACAACCTGATTAAATACACTACACGAACGATAACGAATGAAACGAATTTTAATAATCAAGGCGAGGGTTATGCACAAGGCTTAGATGTTTTTTTACGTGACAATAAATCCATCAAGAATTTACAATATTGGATATCGTATGCTTTTACGGATACTAAACGCAATGAAGGAGATGCTCCTCTATCGGTGGTACCGTCTTATGTTTTCAGACATACATTTTCCGTGGTCGCTAAATATTGGATCAACTCGCTACACTCTCAAATCAGCTTAACGGATAACTATCTATCAGGAAGAAGTTTTGACGATCGTAATCAGGCTTCTTATATGCAGGGTAAGACTAAGGGTTACAATATGCTTTCTGGGAGTTGGTCTTATTTAATCTCTCCACAGAAGATAATACATTTCTCGATTAGCAATATTTTAGGAAGTAGTCCTATATATGGATATCAATATGCAGAACAACCCAATCAACAAGGTATTTACAATCGCTTAGCGATTACACCTACAGCCAAACGATTTATTTTTGTTGGATTTTTCTGGACGATATCCTCCAACAAAAAAGAGAATCAACTGGATAATTTATAAATAACGATTCATCCTTAAAAATCGACAATTGGGTTTATTTAAATAGTAAACTTTTTTGTAAATGATCAAATTTGAAACAACTAAAAAATATAATATGAAAACTTTAATCACCGCATTGGTCTTCTTATTTTCGACCACAGCTTTTGCACAGTCAGCTTATGAAAAAGGAATGCAGCAGGGATTGACTCTTTGGAAATCGGATAAATCTACCGAAGCAGCTGCGCAATTCGAACGCGTCTCTCAAGTAGAAAAGGAAAATTGGATTCCAGTCTATTATCAAGCTCTTGTATTGACAACGTCCGCTTTTGCCACTAATGATATGGAGGAAAAGGCAACATTAATTAGTAGTGCGCAGCATCTATTAGAAAATAGTGCGCAGGAAAATAATTCGGAGTGGTTAACGTTGAAAGCAATGAACCTTATCGCCGATTTAACAACCGATCCTATGACAAAAGCAAAAACATTAAGCCCAACGATTATGGCTTTGTATGAAAAAGCAATCCAATTGGATCCCACGAACCCTCGTGCTGCAATGGGGATAGCAGAATTTCAAATGGGTAGTAAGAAATATTTTAATCAAGATATTAGTAAAGAGTGTGAAGCTGTCAAGAAAGCATTAAATTTGTTTGAAGTACAAAAATCAACTATTCCTTTTGCTCCTACTTGGGGAAAAGAAAGAGCTGAACAGATTATTCAAAATTGTGGTAAATAAATAATAAGCGATGAGATCTTTTAAAGATGCATGCATAAATGCTTTTCTGATTACTGCGGTTATTTGTACGATTATTACTGCTGTTAATTTTGCTTCTAATCCCAGTTTTAATTTTTCAACTTTTGTCTTGTCGGAAGAGATGTTATCTGGATTCTTAATTGGTTTTTTTCTTTACCTGGGAAATACTTTTCTTTATCATCAGATTAGTAAAATCTTTCCACAAAGTACCCAATATATTAAAAGAATCTTATTGTTTATTCCAGGAACAGCAGTCTTAACAATAATAGTTGTTTTTATTGTCACGTTTTCTGTACAAAAATTCACAGATAACTTATCTTTTCAAAATTTTATCGTAAAACAGCATTACGATACTTATTTTAACATGATTCTAATCAGTATCATTGTCTCTCTTTTGATATTCAGTTTTTACTTCTATAAAAGGTTTAAAGAAGGTCAACTAAAAAAACAAAAGGAACTGACTAAAACGGCTACTGCACAATTTGAATCTCTTAAAAATCAGTTAGATCCTCATTTTTTATTTAATAGTCTGAATGTGCTAACAAGCTTAATCGAAGAGGATCCTCAAAAAGCGGTCAACTTTACGACATCTTTATCCAGAATATATCGCTATGTATTGGAACAAAAAGACAAAAATTTAATAGAAGCTAGCGAAGAAATCAATTTTGCACGCATTTTTCTAACCTTATTGTCGATCCGGTTTGAAGATGCTCTTAAAATCAAAATAGAGGATCAGAATATGCTGAGTCAAGAACAGCTTGTACCACTTGCTTTGCAATTGCTGATTGAAAATGCAATCAAACACAATGCACTAAGTCCTACAAAGGTGTTGGAAATTCGAATATTCAAAGAGAATGATCGATTATACATCCAAAATAATTTACAGGAAAAAGAAAGTATAAACGGTACAGGGATTGGTCTCAAGAATATTCAAGAACGTTATGCACTTTTAACAAAAAAAGAAGTAATCATAACAAAAACGGCCACTCATTTTACCGTCTCACTACCCTTGATCACCAAAGAAGAGATCTCATCATGAATATTATTATCATCGAAGACGAATTGCCATCCGCACGTTTATTAAAGCGTAAGATCGAAAAAATGGGCTACGCAGTGCAAACGATTCTCCATGCTGTAGCGGATGCTAAGGAATGGTTTGCGACGCATGCACATCCCGATTTAATATTGTTGGATATTCAATTATCTGATGGCTTGTCTTTTGAAATATTCGAAAATCAAAAAATAAAATCATCCCTGATTTTCACAACAGCTTATGATGAATTTGTCCTAAAAGCTTTTAAATTAAACAGCATAGATTATTTACTCAAGCCCATTATTGATGAGGAGTTAGTTTTTGCATTCGATAAGTTTTTACAACATGAGCAAAGTAAGTCAGTTATTGATCTAGATAACATAAAAGCCTTATTAACAACAAAAAATCAGGGTTATAAAGAACGGTTTACCATCAAAATTGGTCAGTCGATTAAAATCATCGAGACGAGTTCTATTACTTGTTTTTATAGTGAAAACAAAGGAACTTACTGTCGTACGTCAGATCAACATGATTATTTACTTGATTTTACGATGGAACAGCTAGAAAATCTGTTGGATCCACAGCAGTTCTTTCGCATTAACCGAAGTCATATCATTCACATTAACCATATTAAGGATATTGCCATCCATTCTAATTCTAGATTACGTATTTATTTACATCATGATCGAAGTGATGATATGATCGTGAGTCGTGAAAAAGTAACTGATTTCAAAAACTGGCTGGATCAATAGATAGAATGTTAAGTCAATTAAGTGATAGCATAAGGGGAGATTATAGAAATGCCTGAATAAACAACTGTCTTATTCCTGCGTTTATTATACTATTTGGAAGAGGTAATCATTACCTAAAGGGAGGATGAGATAGCTTATCTTTTTTTACTATAACGGTTAAAATTACCTTGTTTTGTGTACTCTAGGACGTCTTCTTTGCAATAACTTGCTAAGTATACAGAAAATTTGTTACTGTCAGTTTTATCCGATTTCAATGCCGATAAAACTTCCGAGACACGTCTTGGCGTATCAAAGAAATCAGAATTGTACACCAAATCATCCAGCTTCTGTGTGATTTCTAACCTACGCTTATTTAGAGGAGGAAGTTCGTATAGAGGTGTCAGATCCATATCTTGTTCAAACAGTTGCTTTGGTTGTATACTCAAAGCACGACAAATCGACAAGAAATTGTTCAGAGTAGTTCCCTTTCCTCTTTCTACTGTAGAGACTGTATTAGTGGTAATTCCTGTCATATCAGCAATATCTTTTTGTGAAAAGTAAAGTTCCTCCCTTTTCAAACGAAATTGAACGCCAATATATTCTAGGATATTTTGATTAGTTCTTGACACAAACAAATAAAATAATTATTTGCACAATCGTACTGCAAATAAAAAATAAAAAATCTTGCACAATTAAATATTAAGTTTTATATTTGTATAACAAAGGCAGAGAATGATAGCCTATGCATTATGAACTCGCGAAGAGAACAAAAAAATGAAAAATTCTATTTGAAAAACAAGTATAATTTCTCCTGTCAATAGCAGAGAGAATTATTAAAATTACCTTAAAATCCTATGGCTCATAACCCGATTATAACCTGAGAGCAACAGCCAACAAAGCCTAGGATCAACAAAAAAAATGATTATCGAGATGTGGGATAGAATACCGCAATGGAAATTTTATGCAAATATTTTCCTTCGTTATTTCTATCATCCGTTCAATATGTTCTTTGACTTATTGGTATTGATAAAGAATTTGAGGCTGCTTGTGAAGCCATAAGGTGAGGGCAATAGCCACTCACTAAATACTTTTAATTTCATAAACATGGATTGCTCTTTCAATAGAAAGTCAATATCCATTCAAAAATCATCTGATAAGATCTTTGAATGCATATACTACCATCGGTATTGTATATACCGCAACTTATAAAGAGTAAATACGATATTAGGGTCTGTTCATATTGGTCTTGTTAAGGCTCCTGATTTGAAAGCTATACACAATTATGTTTATGTTTATTATAAAAGGGAGATAAATATCTATTTTTTTATGATAAATCAGACCCTCAGCAATATTTAACTATTCATCTACCATGAAAAGAGGTTTCTTGTGATGCCTTAGGGTGAGGGCAATAGCCACTCGCTAAATATCTTCATCATCGTTCGTTTCTTATTTATTAAGGTGACTTATTGAGAAACTCCGTTTGTAAAGATATACACAACACATGCACTATTAAAAATAGCTATACAAAAATAAACAACTACATCTCAATAAGTTCTATTGATAACCCATACAGCTTAGGCAGCCCTTGTTCCGCAAAACCCGTCAAGACCCTTGGGCTGCCTTAAGTTGTTTTAGACATTAACTCTTCTAAAGAACATGAACAGAGTTTTACTATAACAAAGTGTTGCATGCATCGGGTTTCTCTAAATCGGAGCGTACATTTCAGTATCAATATATTTTATTATAACACGACTTAGGCAGCCTTAGTTTCACAAAAAAGCCGTCAAGAGCCCTAGGGCTGTCCTAAGTTGTGTTATACGATTAACCCTTTAAAAAACTATATATGAATAAACGTGTACAAAATCATTGAAAAGCAATAGCCTTTCCTAAATCGGAACGTACACTTCAATACCAATATATGCTATTATAACACAGCTTAGGCAGCCTCATTGCCACAAAATCCGTCAAGAGCCTGGGGGTTGCCTTAAGTTGTGTTATACGATTAACCCTTTAAAAAACTATATATGAATAAACGTGTACAAAAAACATTGAAAAGCAATAGCCTTTCCTAAATCGGAACGTACACTTCAATACCAATATACGATATTATAACACAGCTTAGGCAGCCTCATTGCCACAAAATCCGTCAAGAGCCTGGGGGTTACCTTAAGTTGTGTTATACGATTAACCCTTTAAAAAATGAACAGGACTAAGACCATCATACTGACACGAAAGATCCAAGTTTTTATCGATTCTGACGATAAAGAAAAACGAGTCGCGTATTTCAAAAAACTACTCGAATGGCAGGATATTGTCTTTCGAGGTGCCAATCTTGTTCTAACACATCAATATATCCAAGAAAATTTAAAGGATCTTATTTACCTCAAAACTGATATTAAGACCAAATTGACCAATGATGAAAAGGACGATGAAGGAATATTGATAACTTCTCGGATAAATACAACCTACCTACTCCTTTCCAGTTATTTTAAAGATCAGGTTCCATCAGATATCCTTTTTCAAGTTAATACAACTTTGATCAAAAATTTTCAAACCGACCGATTGGCTTACTGGAAAGGTCAACGTTCTTTGCGGAATTATAAAAAAGATATGCCTATTCCTTTCTCCGCAAAAGCTATTCAATTAAGAAACGGTAGAAATGGGCTGGATTTTAAATTTGATTTATTTAAAATTCCTTTTCGTACTTATCTTGGTAAAGATCACTCTGACAAACGCGTATTATTACAACGTACTCTGGTGGGTCAGATAAAGGTTTGTGCAAGCTCCATTAAGATTATAAAAAATAAAATCTTTTTACTTTTATCTTTGGAGCTGCCTCAAGAAGATCATATTCTTAAAGGTCATATCACTGCAGAGGCTTCCCTTTCTCTAGAACATCCAATTTCAGTTCTTGTTAATAAAGACCGTTATCAAATCGGGACTAAGGAAGAGTTTCTATATCGACTTATGGCAATACAAGCGGCGCGACATCGTTTGCAAAAGGCTTCCCACTATAACAAAGGCGGAAACGGTAGAAAAAGAAAACTCAAAAGTTTAGAGCATTATAATGAAAAGGAAAAGAACTATGTGGATAGCCGACTTCATCTCTATAGTCGTCGATTGATCGATATCTGTGTGAAATCGCAAGCTGGAACACTGTTGTTAGTCAATGAATACAATAAAGATGAATTTCTTCTTCGCAATTGGAGTTATTATGGATTGATTGAAAAGATCAAATACAAGGCTAAAATGGCAGGAATTCAGGTTGTCATTAAGTAAAACATATAGATTCCGATCACACTCATTGAAATATCAGATACAATAAGATAGGAGGCTAAAGCTACTGGCTTTTAAACGGGAGGACAATAAATACAAGATTATTAATTTCTTACTTGTACCTTTGGCTACTCAAATAAACAAGCATGGAAGCACCCTTAACCTCCCCAGAAGAAGAACTCTATAACAAACGTAATCGTATCCGAATTGCAGTATCCTTGTTTTATTTTTGTCAAGGATTAGCTTTTGCCTCTTGGGCAAGTCGGATACCAATCATTAAGGAACGATTGCATTTAACAGAAGGTCAGCTGGGTACCATTCTATTGATGCTACCTGTTGGCCAATTGGTCACGATGGCCCTATCTGGGAGATTAGTGACAACATATGGTAGTGCCAAAGTACTTCGTATTGTGGTGATTATCTATGCAATGATCTTATGTATGATTGGATTTACGCGCAATGCCTGGGAATTAGGCGCGATCTTGTTTCTCTTTGGGGTACTTGGTAATATGTCCAATATTGCTGTAAATACACAAGGGGTGGCTGTTGAAAAGATTTTTAAGAAATCAATCATGTCCTCTTTTCATGGCGCTTGGAGTATTGCAGGTTTTACAGGTGCACTTATTGGTCTATTGACCATGAATATTTCGATAGATACGATACCTCACTTTCTGATCATCCTAGTATTAGTTATCTTGAACACGTTAGTAAATTACAAATATTTGGTTCCAGGAAAGGCACAGCAAACAAAAAAAACTTCGTTTTTCTCTAAACCAGAAAGTAGCTTAGTACAATTAGGGATTATCGGGTTCTTTAGTATGGCAACAGAAGGAGCAATGTTTGACTGGAGTGGAGTCTATTTTAAAGAGATTGTTCATGCTCCTCAGCAATTTGTTATTGTGGGTTATGCATCATTTATGATCATGATGGCTCTTGGACGATTTATAGGCGACTTTGTTATTAGCAAAATAGGCAGACGGCGCACCTTACAAATTAGTGGGGTTTTGATGTTTGTTGGTATGATGACTTCCGTTATTTTTCCTCATTTTTATATTTGTACGTTGGCCTTTATGATGGTTGGCCTTGGTGTTGCCTGCAATGTTCCTACAGTATACAGTGTTGCAGGACAAAATAAGAAAGTACCTTCTGGAGTAGCATTAGCAATGGTATCTAGTATCAGTTTCCTAGGTTTTTTAATGGGGCCTCCTTTAATCGGATATATCGCTGAGCTATCTAGTTTACGTTATTCCTATGGCTTATTTGCTTTCTTTGGTATTATGATGTTTATTATGTCGACAAAGCTTAGAATTTTTAGAGAAATTAAATAACAATATTTATCCCAAAATGAAGTGTCTTTCTATTGTAGTTCTATGATAGGAGTAAAAAAATTTATAGACAGATAATATCTTATGATATTTCTAAGAATATCAATAATAGAAGTTAAGGCAAAGTAATTAGGTGAGTAGCAAAAAAGGAATGCGCTACTCACCTAATTTATTACTTATCAATTAACCTTCAAATCAAAGTTGCTTTTAATTTGGTCTTCCTTTTTCCATTTCAACAAAATCTCCTTTTTTATTAAACATCAAATAGAAGTCATTCATTAAATTTATTCTATAAGCATCCTCTTTTTTCTCAATAGAATCTACTACCACAGATGGATAATTTCTTGTAATATAGGTTACAATATCCTTTCTGATCGTTCTGCTGTTAATTAAATTCCAATTTACCATAACGTTAAAATTTATTTATACAACAAAATTGAGATTCAATTTAGGAAAGAATTAGGAAAAATATGATAGGCTAAAAATTATTACCCCAACTTAGAAGATTTATATTTTAAATAAAAAAACTTCACAAAAAGGCCTCGAAATACTACGATTTTGTTAAACTATTCATTTTTGTCACGATTTTGAACATTTTAAATGATCTTTTTGATAGGCAGAAGTTTATGATTGATATAAATTTACTTTAATATTAAATGAGTATGAAAAATAAAATTGTCCTGTTCTTCTTTTTGCTGTTTTCTACAGCTTTGTGTGCAGGCTTGTATGCTCATATAAATAATAGCTCTTCATCTTTATCTAAAGAACCCACAAAAAATAAACATTTACAAAAATTAGATCATCAGAGCCAAACTGAACTATATAGTTTATCTGATGTCCAAGATGATTTAGATTCTGATGATCTCGAAAAAGTAAAATTTGATTATGCTATCGGTGTTCGCGAATATATCAGTTGTTTTTTCGAGACTTCTTTTCTCCATACACAGCCGCTTGCTGTTCCCAATTACAATTATACGAGTATACCAAGATATATCTTATATCATGCTTTACAGATAGCTGGTCGGTAATCCCTTCTTTTTAATTAATGGATTCATATGATTTGTATTTAGATACTTATCTGTAAGATCCATCCCCATTTTTCAATTTTTATCAATACTTCTTTATTTGCCTGTATTAGAAAGGCAAACAAGATGACGTATGTTCAATTTTAAATAAAACAATATGCATTTAACTCCCAGAGAAACAGAGAAACTCATGCTTCATATGGCAGGAGAGCTAGCTCTTAAAAGAAAGGCTAGGGGCCTTAAACTAAACTATCCTGAATCGATAGCTCTTATCAGTCATTTTTTACTGGAAGGTGCCAGAGACGGTAAAAAGGTAGCAGAACTGATGCAAGAAGGGGCACAGATTCTTACCATAGATGATGTAATGCCTGGTGTTGCTGACATGATCCATGATGTTCAAATCGAGGCTACTTTTCCAGATGGAACCAAACTTGTAACCGTACATAATCCAATTCGTTAAAATTTAAAAGTATGATGATACCAGGAGAAATTTTTGTAAAAGAAGGTACGATCATCTGCAATGAAGGCAGAGAAACTGTAACCATAAAAGTAGTAAATACAGGAGACCGTCCTATTCAGGTGGGTTCTCATTTTCATTTTTTCGAAGTGAATAAAGCTATGAGCTTTGACCGCGAAAAAGCTTTTGGTAAAAGATTGAATATTGTTGCAAGCACAGCAGTTCGTTTTGAACCAGGCGAAGAAAAAGAAGTAACGCTTGTAGAAATTGGAGGAAATAAAAAGGCTGCGGGTTTCAATAATCTTGTGGATGGACAGGTAGATTCCGAAGCACAGAAAAAAGAAAGTCTTGCTAAAGCCAAACAGTTAAATTTTAAAAACTACTAAGATGAGTTTAAAGGTAGACAGAAAACAATACGCCAATATATTAGGACCTACAGCCGGAGATAGAATCCGTCTAGGAGATACCGAATTAATTATTGAGATAGAAAAAGATTTCACTCATTATGGCGATGAAGCAGTATTCGGCGGTGGAAAAACAGTTCGTGACGGAATGGGTCAGAATGTAAGTGCAAAAAGAGACGAGGGTGTATTAGACCTTTGTATCACAGGAGCGACAATAATTGATCACTGGGGAATTGTAAAAGCGGATATTGGTATCAAAGATGGGAAAATCGTCGGTGTTGGTAAGGCAGGAAATCCTGATACTATGGATGGAGTTTCTCCCAATATGATCATTGGCGCTTCTACAGAAGTTCATGGAGGAAAAGGATATATTGTAACAGCAGGAGGAATTGATACGCACATCCATTATATCTGCCCGCAGCAGATTGATACTTCTTTATATAGTGGAATTACCACTATGATAGGAGGTGGGACAGGTCCTAATGATGGAACAAATGCGACGACTTGTACTCCAGGAAAGTTCAATATTCAAAAAATGTTGGAGGCAGCAGAAGAATATCCGATGAACTTAGGATTTTTTGGAAAAGGGAACTGTTCTGCTGAAGAACCTATTGAAGAACAGGTAGAAGCAGGGGCCTTGGGAATAAAAATTCATGAGGACTGGGGAGCAACGACTGCAACCATTGATGCTTCATTAAAAGTAGCTGATAAATATGATGTTCAAGTGGCCATCCATACCGACACGTTGAATGAAGGTGGCTTTTTGGAAGATACGATGACAGCAATAAATGGAAGAGTAATTCATACCTTCCATACAGAAGGAGCAGGAGGAGGACATGCACCCGACATTATTAAAGCGGCAATGTATCCAAATGTGCTTCCTGCCTCAACAAACCCTACACGTCCTTATACAATCAATACAATAGATGAGCATCTGGATATGCTGATGGTATGTCACCATTTAAGTAAAAATATTCCTGAAGATGTTGCTTTTGCTGATTCACGTATTCGTCCTGAAACAATTGCTGCAGAAGATATCCTGCATGATATGGGCGTATTCAGCATCATGAGTTCCGATTCTCAGGCGATGGGAAGACCAGGAGAGGTGATCACAAGAACCTGGCAGACAGCAAGCAAAATGAAGGAGCAAAGAGGATCGTTGAAAGAAGATCAAGGAGTTGAGAATGATAATTACCGCGCTAAAAGATACATTGCAAAGTATACCATAAATCCAGCGATTGCTCATGGTATTTCAGCATATGTAGGATCTATTGAGCCTGGTAAATTAGCAGACTTGGTGATCTGGAAACCTGCATTATTTGGCGTAAAACCAGAGATGATCTTAAAAGGTGGTTTTGTTGTTGCTGCAAAAATGGGCGATCCTAATGCCTCTATCCCGACACCGCAGCCTGTAATTTACAGAAATATGTTTGGTGCTCATGGTAAAGCTAAATTTGGCACCTGTGCTACTTTTGTTTCGCAAATATCGATCGATAATGGCTCTATTTCTTCATATAAGCTGGATAAAATGATTCTTCCAGTTAAAAACTGTAGAAATATTTCTAAAGCAGATCTTATTCATAACGATAAAACTCCTTCGATTGAAGTGAATCCTGAAAACTACAAAGTAACAGTAGATGGAGAATATATTACATGTGAACCAGCGGAAAAACTTCCCTTAACACAATTGTATTACTTATTCTAAATATTACCGTTTTTTAAAGGCTCGGAATTCTTGCCGAGCCTTTCTCAAAAAATAAAAAAGATATCAAATGAAATACTTTAATAAAATAGTTTTTTGCTTTGGGATAGTTGGAATGTTTTTATTCTCAACCTCAGTGAATGCCCAAGTTTTAGGAGGAATGAGACTTAAAGATACCGATGACGGGCCTAAAGGGCAGTTCATGATCTACGGTTCTTTTGATTATTCTAAAACGAATAGCCCTTCTGGCAGTAGCAGTTCTTTAGGAACCAGTAGCAATGCGGGTGTGCCAATAGGTGTTGGATATTTTATCAACAACAATGATGTAATTGGGGTCAATTATGCCTTTGCAAAAGATGCTGTCAATGATCGTATGGTTTACAAGCAGAATGAAGCGGGAGTTTGGTATAGTCCATCACTTTCATTAGGAAAATATTTTGCACTGATAGGGCAGGTCGATGCGCATTATGTCTGGGGAAAGAAATCGTCTGATGTTTCTGCTTCCATGCAAAATTTTAATGGTTATCGTCTTCGCGCTTATCCTTTATTTGCCGTATTCCTTGGCGGTGGATGGGCACTGAAATTCAAGTTTGCTGAGCTTTCTATGCTTCAGACAAAAGTGAAAGGAGAGGGATGGACCAGAGATTATGTAGCCGGAATAAGTGGTTCCACTTTCGGAGGTGGAATTTCTAAGAATTTTAATTTCAAAAAAAGATCTGACAATTAATGATTATTAATGAAACGATAGGTAATATTTCCGAATACCCTATCAATGAAAGATCAATAGATTATCTCGATCTAGAATGGTTTGAATGTACAAAGAGAATTCAGCGAAAAAAAACACGTAGTGGAGAAGATATTGCTATTAAATTTCTGAGAGAAGGGCAGCGCCTAAGGGAAGGCGATATTCTTTTCAAAAATGAACAGAAAATAATTGCAGTTAATGTTTTAGAGAGCGAAGCTATTGTTATGTCGCCTTCTTCTATGCTGGAAATGGGAACTGTCTGTTATGAAATCGGGAACAAACATATTCCCCTATTTATTCAGGAAGATAAAGTACTGCTGCCGTTTGAAATGCCGATGTACAGATGGCTGGAAGCCAGCGGATTTGCTCCTGAGAGACAACATGTAAAACTGCTTAATCTTTTAAAATCTAATGTAGAACCTCATGGGCATACAAGTTTAGGTTCCACCATATTTACTAAAATATTAAAAATGGCTTCTTCAAAAGATGAATAATATGAATTTGAATTTTCTGGCAGGTCTGTTACATCTTTCAGACCCCACACTGCCGATAGGGGGGTATACACATTCTAATGGTCTTGAAACATATGTACAGAAAAGAATTGTATATAACAGACAGACTGCTCAAGAATTTGTAGAAAATATGCTTCAGCATAATCTTAAATATAACGATGGGGCGTTCATGAGACTTGCTTATGAAGCAACGCAACAGGAAAACTTACTGGCATTGTTGGAGCTGGATAATGAAATCAATGCTTTAAAATGTCCAAAAGAAATCCGTCAGGCAAGCCAAAAACTTGGACTGCGTCTCATAAAGATATTTAAAAGGAAAGATAGTTTCCCGTTAATGGAAGCTTTCGAAAAAGCAACTTTGAATCGTGAAGCCAATTCTCATTACTGTATTGTATTTGGCATGTATGCAAGCCTGATGGGTATTCCTTTATATCAAGCTCTCTTAGGGTTTTATTACACTTCGTTAGCAGGAATGATTACCAATGCAGTAAAATTAGTCCCACTCGGGCAGTTGGATGGCCAGGATATTTTATTCTCCTTGTATGCAGTAATGGAAAAGACCGTAACAGAAACGATCGAATTGGAAAGGGATTTAGTGGGTCTTTGTAATACATCTTTTGATATCCGATGTATGCAACATGAAACGTTGTACTCAAGGCTATATATGTCCTGATCTACAATAAGTCGACTTAAAATTAAAAAAATGGAAAACAGAAAATATATAAAAATAGGAGTAGCTGGACCTGTAGGTTCAGGGAAAACAGCATTATTGGAACGTCTAAGCAGAAAACTATTCGGGACATATGATCTTGGAGTAATTACCAATGATATTTATACGAAGGAAGATGCAGAATTTATGGCTAAAAATAGCCTGTTGCCTCACGAAAGAATTATAGGAGTAGAAACAGGAGGATGTCCTCATACTGCTATTCGTGAGGATGCAAGTATGAATTTGGAAGCCGTGGATGAGTTGGCAGCACGTTTTCCAGAGATTGAATTGATTCTCATAGAAAGCGGAGGTGATAATTTATCGGCAACATTCAGTCCTGATCTTGCTGACGTAAGTATTTTTATCATTGATGTAGCAGAAGGGGAAAAGATTCCTAGAAAAGGTGGCCCTGGAATTACACGATCAGATCTATTGATCATTAATAAAATAGACCTTGCACCACATGTAGGAGCTAGTCTTGAAGTGATGGAAAGAGATGCCAGAAGAATGAGAAACGGAAGTCCTTTCGTATTCACCAACCTTAAAACGGATGAAGGGCTTGATAAAGTGATTGGTTGGATCAAAAAATATGCGCTTCTGGAGGAATGTGAAGAACCGAATCTTGTAAGATAAATGGACAGCCAACTAAATATCATTGCTGGATACAAAGAGGGTAAATCGTATGTGAAAGATCTGTACGTAACTCTTCCTTTCCGAGTAGTTTCTGTGGGACAACGTAAAAGTGATGGTAAACTTTATCAGATGATTATGAGTTCATCGCCAGGAATTCTGGATGGAGATCACTATCATTTAGATGTTTCTTTGGAAGCTGGAGCTTCACTTCAGCTACAATCACAGTCTTATCAGAGGTTGTTCAATATGAAAGATAAAGCTGTTCAGGAACTCAATGTTCATATGCAGGAGAATACTTCTTTTGCTTATGTACCCCATCCGGTAGTTCCACATGAAGATTCTAATTTCAAAAGTAAAGCTCAGATTCATATTGGCAAAAATAGCCAGATCATTATTGGTGAGATTATTACTTGCGGAAGGAAGCATTACGGTGAGGTTTTTAAATTAAAACGATTTCAAAACCTGATGGAAATTTATTATGACAATAAATTAGTTATAAAAGACAATGTACTTATCCAGCCCGATCTGATTCCGATCAGCAGTATAGGAAATCTAGAGCAGTATACGCATCAGGGAACCCTTATTTTCTTTAGCACAAAAGACAATGTGAATAAGACTGAACTGATAGAAACCATTATTAAAGCTTCAGAAAAGCATCATGAGGAAATGGAGATCGGTGTGTCGGCAATGGAAAATAATGGATTTGTACTAAGGGCTTTAGGGCATGGAGGAGAAATGATGTATAACTTTTTTCTTCACGTTCAGGAAACGCTCTGGTCATTAGAATAAAATATAAGTTTATCTTATTAGAACTGAAATTTAAATCAGCGAATAAAACGGATAGGTGTAACAAAATCAATGAATAAATGAATAGCACGATTTGGGCACTTTTATTAAGTGCAGTTTCGATAAGTTTTATACATACCGCATCTGGACCAGATCATTATCTGCCGTTTATCGTACTCTCCAAATCAAAGAAATGGAGTAGGATGAAAACAGCAGTTTTAACAATAATCTGCGGATTGGGACATGTGATGAGTTCTTTAGTATTGGGATTTATTGGTGTTTTCTTGGGTTGGCAGCTTAACAAAATTTCATGGTTTCAGGATTTGAGAGGAAATTTTTCGGGATGGGCATTACTTACTTTTGGTGGAGTATATCTTATCTATGGTCTAATTCAGGCTATTCGAAATAAACCTCATAAACATTTTGATGTATTAGGAGACGATGTTTATGTCTACCAACACAACCATGAAGAAATAGTCATGCCTCAAAAAAGAATAAAAGTTACGCCGCTTGTTCTTTTCATGATTTTTGTGATGGGTCCAAGTGAGCCTTTGATTCCGCTATTGTTCTATTCAGGAGTGAAACATTCCATGTACGAAACGATGATTTTAGTTACTTCTTTTACAATAACGACAGTTTTAACAATGCTGGGGATGGTGTTATTGGGACGTTACGGCTATTCCACGTTATTCAATACAGAAAAATTGGAACGCTACATGGGAATTGTAAGCGGAGCTGTAGTGACAGTTTGCGGAATAGGAATGGTTTTTTTAGGATGGTAAAAATTAAATAAATAATAACAATGGATAAATTTTTTGAGAAAATTCCTTTTATCGATAACATCTTAAAAGGAATCGGGCAAATCATGCTTCAGGAAAACAGATGGACTGGGCTTCTGTTTCTGATCGGTATTTTTATGGGAAGCTGGCAGGGTGGTGTTGCTGTCATAGTCGCTACAGCGACAGGAACCTATATCGCGATGAAGTTGAATTATAATAAATCTGAAATCAATGCAGGATTATATGGTTTTAGTGCGGCACTTGTAGGAGTTGCTTTATCCTTTGTCTTTCAGACGACATTATTGATCTGGGTTCTTATTGTCATAGGGGGAGCGCTAGCAAGCATTATTCAGCATTTCTTTATTCAAAAGAAAATTCCAGTATTTACTTTTCCTTTTATTCTCATAACATGGATTAGCGTTTTTGTTCTGCATCACTTTACTCAGACTCTACCTTCGGAAATGATAACGGCAAAAATAGAACCTGTAGATTATAGTGATTTTTTAACGGGTACCAATGCTTTTGGTGAAGTGATTTTTCAAGGAGGTGTTCTTTCAGGAGTTATTTTCTTTATTGCAGTTTTTATCAGTTCACCAGCTGCTGCACTATATGGTCTAGTCGGATCAATATTGGGAGCTTATATTTCACATGTCAATGGAGAGTCGATTGATGGGATCCATATGGGATTGTTCGGTTTTAACGCAGTACTTTCTGCCATTGTTTTTTCTGGTTTCAAAAAAGTAGATGGAGTATGGGTGCTGTTGTCTGTATTGATTACCGTTCTTATTGATGATTTTTTAATTGACCACAATATCCTCAGTGAAGTAGGAGGTGTGCTTACTTTTCCATTCGTAGCAGGAACATGGGCGACTCTTCTTTTACAAAAGATCTTTCTTCCTAAAGTTGTTTCTAAAGAAAAGATAGAAGAGCAATGAGAATCACCCAAATAATGTTTATTTTTCTTTCCACATCCTTGAATGGGGTGGTTGTGGCTCAAGAAAAACAATTATTAATTAAAGATGCAGATAATAAATTTCCAATTGCCGATGCGCTGATTCAGTATGATCATGGTACCAGTCATGTTCATTCTGGATCGGACGGATCTTTTAAATTTAATTCGAAATCATTTCCTGATACCTTAATTATCAATCATAAGGGATATGAAGAAGTAAAATGGGCGATTACAAGTGAAGAAGATAGAAACGAGACTATTTTTCTTCAGCATAATCCGCTTCAGATCGCTGAAGTAGCCGTCAATCACAGTTCTTTTTTATCTGCAATCACGAAAGTTGATCTCAACAAGTTTCCTGTCAATTCTGCTCAGGATCTATTAAGAAAAGTTCCAGGATTGTTTATAGCGCAACATGCAGGAGGAGGAAAGGCAGAACAGCTATTTTTAAGAGGTTTTGATGCAGACCACGGAACGGATGTAAGTGTAAATGTAGACGGAATGCCTGTCAATATTGTCTCTCATGCTCATGGACAGGGATATTCAGACTTGCACTTTGTTATTCCCGAAACGGTCAATAATATAGACTTTGGAAAAGGGGCATATTATATGGATCGCGGAGATTTTAATACCGCTGGATATGTAGATTTCCAGACTTACGACAAATTAAAAAATAGTCTAGTAAAGTTGGAGGGAGGTTCTTTCAATACAAAAAGGATACTAGGAATGTTCAATATTCTGAACGATGTTACAGGAAGAAAAGGAGCTTATGTGGCTGCAGAATACAATTATTCAGATGGTCCGTTTGCTATAAAACAAAACTTTAACAAAATAAATATCTTCGGGAAATATAACCAGTGGATTACTGTTAATGATTATTTTAATATTCAGTTTTCCACATTTAATTCTTCTTGGAATGCCTCAGGACAGATTCCCGAACGTGCGGTTGATGAAGGAATCATCGATAGGTGGGGAAGCATTGATCCGACAGAAGGAGGAAGCACTTCGCGCACCAATTTTCAAATGAATTACAAACATATCATTTCACCGTCTGACCAGATTGATGCCATGGTTTGGTATTCAAAATATGACTTTAATCTCTATTCAGATTTTACTTTCTATTTAAAAGACAAGGATCATGGAGATGAAATTCAGCAGACAGATGGAAGAAATATCTACGGAACTGAGGTGAAATATACAAAGGACATATCGGTGTCTAATGGAGATCTGAAGTTGATATCAGGAATTGGTTTTAGAAACGATGATATCAACACCCTGCAGCTTAATCATGTTTATCATAGAGATCTGTTGCTCGATAAAATATCTGATGTTACCGGAACGGAAACCAATCTTCATGCTTTTTCTGGACTGATCTGGAAAACAGGAAAATGGACGATTAATCCTGCCCTTCGAGTCGATCATTTTATTTTCAATATGCATAATTTATTGGATGTTGAGCAACTTCCTTCTGGACAGTCATCTGAAGCTATAAGAATAAGTCCCAAACTGAACTTTTCATATTCAACAAGTGATGATGTCATGTGGTTCTTAAAAACAGGAATGGGCTTCCACTCCAATGACATAAGAGTCGTTATTCAGAATATAGGAGACAAAACATTGCCATACTCGATCAGTGGAGATTTTGGAGTAAGGTTGCATCCTTTTAAATCATTGATCATTACACCGACATTATGGTATATGTCGTTACAGCAGGAATTTGTGTATGTCGGAGATGATGCGGTTGTAGAACCTTCGGGAAAATCCAGACGTTATGGAGCCGATCTGGGAATCCGTTTTCAACCTTTACAGAATTTTTATCTGAATGCTGATTTTAATTATTCACATGCAAGATTTATTGAGGCGGAGAAGGGTGAAGATTATATCCCTCTTGCTCCAGTAATAACAAGTACGGGGTCTGTAAACTGGGATTTTCTTACTGGTTTTTCCTTAGGAATGCAGTATCGTTATCTAGGATCAAGACCTGCTATAGAAGATAACAGTATAAGGACAAAAGCATACTTTGTTAATGATCTAATGCTTTCCTATAACCGTCAAAAATGGGGCGCCAATCTACAGGTTAACAACCTTTTCAATGTTAAATGGAATGAGGCGCAGTTTGCTACTGAAACTCAGTTGAGAAACGAACAGACATCTGTTACTGATCTTACCTATACAGCAGGAAATCCTTTCGGAGTGAAAATGGGCGTATATTATAAGTTTTAAAAATAATTTGGTAGGCTGTTTTTCAGCATCAAATTTGTACTCACTTTTAGTAATATTAATAAGGATCATGGAAGTTCTATCCAATTTTCAGTATAAAAAACTTTTTCTTCCCAATATAACGAAGAAAATATTAGCGAATAATGCGGATGTACAACTTTACCGGTTGGAGAATTATCTTAAAGGAATTCTCATGCCAGTAGTTCCATATCGGACTACATTCAACTTTATCATCTTTGTTACGAATGGATATATCAAACAATATCTAGAGGATAAAGAATATGCGGCGGAAAAAGGTGGCGTTATTTTTATTAAACAAGGAACGATCACGGCTACCATGGAATTATCTGACGATATTGAAGGTTTTTTTCTAGCGTATGAGAATAGCATCTTATCCGAGCAGGAATTACCAAAGCACAGGACAAGTATTTTTTTTATGACCCCATGCCTGAAGTTGGATAGCCTTACGTACAATACGATTACACAGCTCCTTTTTATAATGGAACAGGAACTTTGGCTTAACAATCTGGATGTTAATGAAGTATTGATTACCATGCTTCATCTTATTTTGTTAAAAATGCTCCACACAGATCTCGACGGAGTGCACAAATCATCTACACGACTTATGGAACTATCTCTACAGTTTCGCGATCTTTTGTTTAAATATCATGTAGATGAGAAAAGAGTTGCTTTTTATGCCGATAAGTTATCGGTTACTGAAAACTATCTCAATAAATGTGTGAAAAGTGTAACGCAGAAATCACCAAAGCAATGGATTAATGAGATTGATATCAATTACAGTAAAGCTCTTCTCCATTCGAGTAAAGATATTGCTGAAATTGCCTATGAACTCAATTTTCATACAGCTTCTCATTTTACACAACTTTTCAAAAAAATTACAGGAATTACTCCCAAAAATTATAGAGCAAATTTTTTAAAAAACTGATCTTTCTCTCAAAAGGATAAGATTAGTACGCAGCATGTAAGCAGGAATATGCTTCATGATCCAGTCCCTAGGCAGGGACTAAGCAGGGTATAAGCGTCCTAAAAGCGTTATTCAAGAGAGCACAATATTTGGAACTGGTAAGAGCGTGGTAAGTGCGTTGATAGTGCGTTTTAGGTATGCTTTTAATACTGTATGTACGCTTTATCTATGCTTTATGTACGCTTGATCCCTACTTAGGCACTACTTATGAATAGCATGGAGGGTAAAGAAAAGCTTTCTTCAGCTCTGAATTGATCCATCAAGTAGAGCTATTTATTTTCAATGGAGGCAATATAACCTAAAGTAATCTTGTCAGGCTACTTTAGTTAGATGAATTAATCTGCTCAACTATATTCCTTACTTCTTAGAAAATTAACGAAATGTAGTGATCAAATAGACTGCTATCGTAAGACTGCTTTTTATATGTTGATATCTCAGGTCGAGATAACATGAAGTAATTTGGTTTTTATTGGCACAAAAAAATCCTACGTGATAGGATTTTTTTGTTCATGTAAAATTTGTAGCCCCAAGCAGAATCGAACTGCTATCTAATGTTTAGGAAACACCTATTCTATCCGTTGAACTACAGGGCCATCATTGTATGTGCAAATATTTCAAATATATTGCGCAATCCCAAACTTATTTTAAATGTTAATGAAAAAATTGAAGAGAAAAAATACTGTGGGGGGAGAAGGATTCGAACCTTCGAAACCGAAGTAACGGATTTACAGTCCGTCCCATTTGACCGCTCTGGAACCCCCCCAGTATAATTTATTGAATCCTAAAGCATTAAGATTTACATACCTCAACCTTCTTTTGGAGTGCTGCAAAGGTATCAATTTGTCCCATATATCCAAAAATAAAATCAAGAAAAACAGCATCGATAAAATTTATTGTAGCACCAATGTAAAAATAGATTTTTACAATGTGTCATTGATAAAATCAATTCGTTTTTACCCAATTTTGCGGTATCTTTGTGCCAACAAAATAGAAAGATATATTATGAGTTTTACAGGTAAAAGTTTTCCAAGCATTACAGTAGATGCAATCGATTATTTAGGCGACAATTTACAAATCAACGTCTTCGAAAAAGCAGTTAAAGAAAGTAAAAAAGTAGTCTTATTCTGGTATCCAAAAGATTTCACTTTTGTATGTCCTACAGAATTACACGCTTTTCAAGAGGCTTTACCTGAATTCGAGAAACGTAATACAATCGTTATTGGTGCATCGTGCGATACAAATGAAGTTCACTTCGCTTGGTTAAACACAGAAAAAGATAATGGTGGTATTGAAGGTGTAACTTACCCAATTTTAGCTGATACAACACGCAATCTATCTTCTGTATTGGGTATTTTGGATATCAAAGAAATAGAGCATCCTGAATATGGTACTTTAGTAGAAGGTTCTGCAGTTTCTTATAGAGCAACTTATCTAATTGACGAAACTGGTCGTGTATTCCACGAATCTGTAAACGATATGCCTCTAGGTCGTAATGTAAAAGAATATTTACGTTTGATCGATGCATATGCACATGTTCAAAAATTCGGTGAAGTATGTCCTGCTAACTGGGAAGAAGGAAAAGACGCTATGAATGCAACTCGTGATGGTGTTGCTAGTTACTTAGCTGGTCAAAAATAAAACGATAAGGCTTACAAAAGCCTTTAACAAAGGGGGTGAATCCTTATCCCCTTTGTCTATTCATCTTTCTTAAGAAATAAACAACAAAAATCATGTTAAAAGAATTAGATAATGATAATTTACAAGAAATTGTAAATGATAATGATATTGTAATGGTTCAATATGCGGCTACTTGGTGTGGTAACTGCAAAATTATGAAACCAAAATTCAAAAAATTAGCAACAGAAAATGAAAATGTAGCTTTCGTAATTGCTGATGCAGAAAAATTTCCAGAATCTAGAAAACTAGCAAACGTAAATAACTTACCTACTTTTGCCGCTTTTAAAAACGGAAAACTAGTAAATCAAGTACAAACAAATAAATTTGACGCATTAATCGACTTATTCAATGAAGCTTCCAGTAATTAAACATATCACTGAGTTTATCGAACAAAACGACCTTGACTATGTACTGGAAACCATTGAGACGTTAGAATCTTTGGTAGAAGCTCCTTTAAAGGATGAAGAATTAGACGTTATTGGTGAATTACTTTCTAACCTGCATGGTGCTGTTGAGGTTCATAAATTAGTAAAAGAAGGAAATAGCAAAAAGGAGGCACTAAACATGTTTATGAAGCGTGTTTTAGGATCGATCGATAAATAAATCTTGCATATAAAACATTTAAAATAAATCCGTTGGGTGTAATTAAATTGTTTGTCCACCTTTTCGGGTGATTTCGCTTTTATTTGAGAATAGATGAAGTGTTATGGATGAACATCTCAATCTCGATAAACGGTTAGAGATGTCCCAGGGATCAAATTAAAACCAAATTGGGACCAACTCTGGACTGTGAGTACCTTGCCTGTAGGGTGGGAGCGCCGTGTGAGTACAGTAAAAGGTGGACTCACGGTGCACGCACCGTGCTCTCATTGTGCTCACAGGTAGGAATTGGTCCCAATTTGGTCTCCAGTTAATCCCCGTCATTACTTGGTTTGGGCGATTTATTTTACTTCAAATAATTACTCCCAACGGGTTAAAATAATTATTTTTATCATTTGGTATAAATTTTTAGCCGCAAATGTTTAAAACCCTGTTTTTGTGGAAAACTTGTTTTTAAATTAATGCTATTCTTGCATAAAGATTATACTATCTTTATGCATATTAAAGGTTACCAATAATGAGGTTGCTATCCAAACATCAAACTAAAGAAGGATAGTATTTAAAAAAATATTTTAATTGTTAAAAACGGAAATGCTTGCAAAAGGATTTCCGTTTTTTATTTAATCACAATATTAATTACCTTTAATGTATGTTAAAATCAATTCTCCTCAGCAATATGCTCCTTTTTTCGGCATTTGTTTCTCAGGCTCAAGCGCAACAATCTGCAACTAGTTGGAATAGTTCTATTATAAAATCAAAATTAGAAAAATTAGATGTACTTGGATCAGTTTTATATTTTGCAGCTCATCCAGATGATGAAAACACCAAATTGATTGCTTGGTTAGCACAAGAAAAGCATTATAGAACTGGATATTTATCTTTGACTCGAGGAGATGGTGGTCAAAATTTAATCGGTACTGAACAGGGAATAGAACTCGGGCTCATCAGAACACAGGAGCTTTTAGCTGCTCGAAGGATCGATCAAGGAGAACAGTTTTTTACATCAGCTTTTGATTTTGGCTTTTCTAAAACCTCTGAAGAAACGTTTCAATTTTGGGAGAAAGATCAAGTGTTGAGAGAAGCGGTATGGATTATTCGTAAATTCCAACCAGATGTCATTATCACTCGGTTTCCTCCAGATGCGAGAGCTGGTCATGGTCACCATCAAGCATCTGCCATATTAGCACATGAAGCATTTCTTGCAGCTGCAGATCCTACAAAATTTCCAGAACAATTAAAACTTGTCCAACCTTGGCAAGCGACTCGTCTCGTTTGGAATACATTCAACTTTGGTAATCAAAACACAACCAATGAGAATCAACTTCAGGTAGAAATTGGTCAGTATAATCCTTTAATTGGTCAATCTTATGGCGAAATAGCCGCACAAAGTCGCTCTTCGCACAAAAGTCAAGGTTTTGGTAGTGCAGCACAAGTTGGTAAAGCCAAAGAGTATTTTGAGTTTGTAGCCGGAAAACCAGCGCAGCACAACCCTTTTGAAGAAATAGATTTGACTTGGTCAAAAATACAGAATGGTCCAACCATCAGTAAAATGATAAAAGAAATAAATACTTCTTATCAACTCAATCATCCTGAGAAATCTATTTCAAAGCTATTTGAGGTATTGCGTTTAGTTAATCAGATCGATGATCCCTATTGGAAAAGTCAAAAGTCTACAGAAATTAAAGATTTAATAGTTGCTTGTGCAGGAATACGAATAGAAAGTATTGCTGATCAAAGCCATTATGCTGAAGGAGATGACATAAAAGTACTCAATCAATTGATAGTAAGATCAGACGATGTCTCTATTTTAGTTTCTAAAATAAATCAACAGCAAATAGATCAAAAACTAGATAACAATGCTTTAACAAGTTTTCAAACGGTCGATAGCGCAACCCATTTTAGTCAACCTTATTGGCTTAATGAGCCGAATAGTATTGGTCGATTTCATTTTTCTGATTTTAACAAAACAGGATATCCTGAAAATCAAGATTACCCTGCTGTCAATTTTGACTTGCTGATCAATGGTGAGTCGTTACAGTATAAAAAACCTATTCAATATAAATTTACAGATCCTGTAAGAGGTGAAATATATAATCCAATTGCTGTGTCTCCCAAAGTAACAGGAGACGCGGACCAAACTGTTTTGTTAAGTCCAAACAGTACTTCACAAAAAATAACTTTCACTTTTGAAAATCAGAGTAATTCAAAAAATATAAGTGAAACGATTACTCCTATTTTAAATGCAAATTGGAAAATCACACCCGCTGATTTTACATTGAATTTCACCGATACGCATCAACATATTACTCAAGAACTTACGATTCAAGCTTTAACAAAAGAAACCCGATTAGATACCCTTTCTTTTCAATTTTCCAATCAAGAAAAAGTCAAAATCAATCGCGAGATTAACTACAACCATATCCCTACAATTACTTGGTTTCCTGATTTAACCGTCAAAATAAGTAACCTCCAGTTACAGGTACCTATTAAAAAAGTTGGTTATTTAGCTGGTGCAGGCGATCTTATTCCAGAATCTTTAAAAGCGATAGGAATAGGGGTAGAGATGCTTACAGAAACACAAGCATTACACCAAGATCTAAAGCGATTTGATGCTATTATTGTAGGAATTAGAGCTTTTAATGTCTTAAAATCGATGTCGCAAATAAGTCCTCGACTAATGGAATACGTTAAAAATGGAGGAACTGTAATTGAACAATATAATGTTGACAGCAAATTAATTTCTAATCAATTTGGACCATACCCTTTCAGCATCGGCAGAAGCAGAGTAACAGAAGAACTCGCAGAAGTACATTTTGATCAAAAAAACCCTATATTCAATTACCCCAATAAAATTTCCTCGGCAGATTTTGACCATTGGGTACAAGAGCGGGGGCTGTACTTTGCGGAGAACATTGATAATCAATATCAAACACCGATACAAATACAGGATAAAAATGAACCTCTTCATAAAGGGTCACTCTTGATTGCTAACTATGGAAGTGGTAAATTTGTCTATACATCATTGTCATTTTTCAGACAATTGCCTGCTGGAGTTCCTGGAGCTTACAGATTATTTGTAAATTTGTTATCAAAATCAAAATAAAACATATAATAAACATATAATATAATGGAAAATCAAGTTGAAAACAGCTCATGTACACCTAATCCAAAAGGATTAATCGTATTAATCGGTGTGATATTTGGGGCTTTAATTTCATTCGCTGCAAACGAAACATTTTTAAGTATTATAGGAGGAGCTGTTATAGGATTAATTATTGCTATCTTTTTCAACAGCTTTCTTTACGCTCAAAAACCACATGACAGATAGGGATATAACTCCCTTAGACCGAAGGTGGAAACGCTTTTATATTCTTGTAGCGCTTAGCCTTATCGTGGTCATACTATTGCTCTATTTATTCACGGAATACTTTTCATGAGTACAATAGATTGGGTAGTCCTTATCCTTACTCTTTTGTTGATTGTCCTTTATGGCGTATACAAAAGTAGGGGGATTAAAAATATTGACGGATATCTACTTGGCAATCAATCTTTGCCTTGGTATCATGTCGGACTTTCGGTGATGGCTACTCAAGCAAGTGCCATCACCTTTCTTTCCGCTCCCGGACTTGCTTATAGTTCAGGGATGAGCTTTGTTCAATTCTATTTTGGCCTTCCTTTGGCCATGATTGTTCTCTGTATTACTTTTGTTCCTATCTTTCATAAACTCCGTGTTTTTACAGCTTACGAATTCCTAGAACAAAGATTTGATATTCGAACTAGAGGGCTCACGGCTTTCTTATTCCTCATTCAACGAGGAGTATCAACAGGTATCAGTATTTTTGCTCCAGCCTTGATTATTGCGAGTATCTTACACATCAATCTAACGACCACAACGCTATTAATTGGAAGTGTCGTAGTCATTTATACGACATATGGCGGTACTAAAGCGGTATCACATACACAGATGTTGCAGATGAGCATTATTTTTGGAGCCCTTTTAGTTGCAGGAATACTTGTCGTACAACTTTTACCTGCAGATATTGGTTTATATAAGGCGCTCCACATTGCTGGAAAATCAGGGAAGACGAATGCCATAGATTTTACATTTGACCTCAACAATCAATATACCGTATGG
Organism: Sphingobacterium sp. SRCM116780; assembly: GCF_021442025.1. Classification (NCBI taxonomy): domain Bacteria; kingdom Pseudomonadati; phylum Bacteroidota; class Sphingobacteriia; order Sphingobacteriales; family Sphingobacteriaceae; genus Sphingobacterium; species Sphingobacterium sp. SRCM116780. The sequence continues at coordinate 3,726,480 of NZ_CP090446.1, read as the reverse complement.
ACAGGTATTATCGGTGGTTTTTTCTTACAGCTTTCTTATTTTGGAACGGATCAAAGTCAAGTTGGTCGATACTTAACTGGGTCATCCATAAAGGAAAGCAGGTTAGGTCTCTTGATGAACGGATTATTGAAGATACCCATGCAATTCTGTATCCTCTTGATTGGGGTTCTTGTTTTTGTGTATTATCAATACCACAGTCCCCCTATTTTTTTCAATCAAACTGAGCTAGACAAATTAAAACAAAGTGAATACAGCAGCTCTTATGATGCTCTAGAGCAGAAGCATCTACTGCTTACGAATGAAAAAAAGGTAACGATCAATCGACTAACTGCAGCAATTGATGCGGGTAATCAATCTACTATTGATGCAACAAAAATAGCAATCAAGCATTCGGACGATAAACTAAATGACATTAGAAGTGAAGTCATCGCATTAATCAAGAAAAATAACCCAGAAGCTGAAACGAATGATAACAACTATATATTCTTATCGTTTGTTAAGAGCACTTTTCCAAAAGGTCTAATTGGACTTCTTATTGCCGTTATCTTTCTCGCCTCTATGGGTTCAACAGCAAGCGCTCTTAATTCCTTGGCCTCTACAAGCACTGTTGATATTTATAAAAGGTTTATCAACAAGAATTCTACAGAGCAACAAGATCTTTTCTGGTCTAGAATATTGACTTTATTCTGGGGTATATTCTCTATAGCAATTGCTTTATTTGCAAGTAAACTTGGTAATTTACTCGAAGCGGTCAACATTTTAGGTTCGCTATTCTATGGTACGATCTTAGGTATTTTTATCGTAGCATTTTATATGAAAAAGATAGGCGGAAAGGCAGTCTTCTATGCGGCAATCTTAACCGAGGTCTTTATTTTTGTGATTTGGAAAATGGATCTCATAGCCTTTCTATGGCTTAATGTGATCGGCTGTGTATTCGTTATGCTACTTGCTTTTCTAATCGAAATGTTGGGACGTAAAAAAAGCCATTCCTCAGAATAGCTTTAATATTTTTGATACAGATTATATAATATGCTCTTATCATAGGGGGTTAGCGTAGGACTCACATCATTGATGATAAACTTTCTTTTAAATGCGATAATCGCGGCTTTCAAATTACTCGTATCATAACCTATAATCTTTAATGCATCAATAGCATTAAAGTTGTCCGGAGGAGTTACTAGTTCTCCAGGATTATACCAAATACCGAATCCTCTATCGGCTAATTGTTTCCATGGAAAATAACTGCTTGGATCATTTTTCCTTGCAGGAGCAACATCACCATGACCGATAAAGTTAGCTGTAGGGATACCATAATTCGTTTTCAGGGTATCTAATAAGACCATTAAAGCCTCAATTTGAACTTGAGGAAATGCTTCCTCTCCATTATTATCTAACTCAATACCAATAGAAATCGAATTCATATCTGTAAGTGTGCCCCATTTGGAGACACCTGCATGCCAGCTCCGCACATAATCATTCAACATCTGTATAGTCGTTCCATCACGCCCTATGACATAATGCGAACTCACTTTGGTGTGCTCAATCTGAAAGGTACGAATGGTTTGGTCGATACTATTTTGTGAAGTATGGTGGATAATAACATAATTTGGCTTACGAATATCATAGTGTATAGCTGTTTCCTGACGTATGCCTGCATGTATACCGGCCTTGCCCAATGTCCATACCTTACTTTCGCCGACACTTAATTTCGGAATCGTATCGTGGATGATAACCGTTTTAATGATCGTGTCCACTTTGACAGGAGCAACTATTGCTTGTTTGGTCAAATTTTTTGTCGTGTTTGATTTCGTTTTACAGGAGGTAAAAGAACCGATCCCACAAAGCACCAGTAGGCTGCAAATAAGATACTTTAAGGTCATTATCTTGGCAAACTGTATGTTATTCCCAAAGCTAAACTTTCACTTGCCTGTACGCGAGCTACGACATCTGAGTCATAAACAACGATACCATTGAGTGATACATTGACTAATGAAGTCACTTTAGCTGTTAAGGTTAAATCTAATCGATGAGCTGGATCGTTTATCTTATTATAATTAGCAAAGAGATTGTATCTACTTTTTATATTCAAATTTTTAGTAATGTTTTTATCTAAATTAGCGGTTATCTGAAAAGCTAAATCATTTTTAAACATTTTTCCTGCCTCAACTCCATATTGTTCTTGATCCTTCACTATTGGATCGCGATCTGGATATTTACGGCTATATTCTTCTATCGTCAACGGTTTGATACGGTCATCTAAAATAAATGTTTGTCTTGCAGTGCCTGTACCTAATCTTAAAGAAAACTCATTACTTGGTTTATACTCAAGACCCAGAGACTCTGTCAAATAGCCTGGAGCCATAAAAGCAGAAACAGTAGCTGATATCGTATCTCGTCCATCTTTAGCCCCATAAGTATAACCTACATCAAATTGTGATTCAAAGGTGAGAGAAGTAAATAAGGACCAATTTTTTGAAAGTTTATATGAAACCTTATTATCCCAAAATATGCGGTCATTACTCTTTTTAGCCAACTGATCTCGGTTTTTCACTTTCCCATATTTCAGATCCAACTCTGTTACGAAATTAAAATTATCTCGGGTATAGTCGGATTTATGGTAAATATTAAATCCTAATGCTAATGAATTTACTCCACCACCCGTCCAATCTTCATTGAAATACGCCTGATTGGCCATGATACCAAACCTAGTCCAATGTTTCCAATAATCAACTTCCAAATCTAATTTTGGGACAATAGGACGAATATTTTTTAATGAAATATTTTCTTGTTTACTGTCTGAAATAACAGAATCTGGTTTAACTCTTAGATCTTTCAAATTGACCTGAGCTTGGAGTGTTCCACAAGATAGGCCTAGAATTAATAAGGCAAATAAGGATTGTAACTTCATATCAAGCAACGCTTTTTTCTTTTCTTAATTAAGGTACTAATTTATGATTTATTGTTGGTAATGGCTCAATAAAATAATGAGAAGGATTCTTTTGATATTTCTGATAGCATTCTTTAATATAATTTGTCAGTTCATATTGATTACAACTGACGATAAAAAAGTAATTTGGTCTAAAAATTCTTCTAAATTTATTTAACTCGTCACCCGTTAGTCCCGTTGTGCGACTAACCAATTGTTCTGAAAACTTATAATCGACAATATTATCCTTATAATCATTCTCTATTATTTTTTTCAGTCTTTTTGCATTTTTCGCCTCCCTACTAAAAAGACTATAAATTGAATTGATGCTTAGTCCTGCCCCATTCTGTCCCACAGAGAACAAATCTCCTGGTTCTGACAACCGGAAAGCTTTTTCATAATCAATTCTCGCATTTTTCAATATTTCATCCGGATCTTTTTTAGCGACAACAGAGACTTCATCTATATAAATAGACTCCCGCCTCAAATGAAACAAAATAACATTTGTATTTTTAACAAGTAAGGTATCTGCAAAATATTCCTTCGAAGTCGCAATAAGTGTATCACCAGTTTCCGCAAAAATAGAAAATTCTCCTTTTGTATTATTAAAAACCATGGATTTGGTTCTTGTATTTCTTATTGAAACAGTAGATATTCTTTGTTTGGTATGTTGATCGGAAACAATACCCTCTATTTTCTTTTGTGCAAAAGCTATAGGAGCCATCGCAAGCAAAAGAATTAGTATAAAGATATTTTTCAGAGTTTTCACTCTCGTAAAACTACGTTTTAGGTTGTCAAAAGAGAAATATTTAACATCTTTTGATGTTTACTTCGAAATCACCAATAGCTGTCCAATGGCTAAGTTTGTGTCTGTCAACCCATTCAATTCTGTTAGTTGATCAACAGTAATACCATATAATTTACTTAAAGAGTATACCGTTTCTTTTGCCTTCACTTCATGAATACGCATGGCGACAGGACTTTTAATTTGCTCTGTCTTAACAGCAGGAGGTGTTTCCACAGTATTTTGAACAATTTCTTTTTCAACGACTACCTCTCTTTTTTCCTTCTCTACAACTGTTTCTGTACGATCATACTTGTAAAGTTCGTATCTCTCAATCATATCAATCAGTAAATCGGGATATTTCGGATTTGTTGCATAACCCGCAGCCTTCAACCCCTTTGCCCAACCTTTGTAATCGTTTTTATCTAATGAAAACAAATCAGAATAACGTTTACGAAGTAAAAACTCGGAATGATCTCGAAAAGACTGTTCTGGGTTGTCATATACTCTAAAGCAGTCATCAATCTTATCGTCTGGGCGTGTAATTGATTTCCCTTTCCAAACGCCGCCACATTTTATACCAAAATGATTATTCGCTTCAGTAGCCAGAAAACTATTTCCATTACCCGATTCTAGTAATGCTTGTGCCAATTTAATACTTGCAGGAATACCATACTTATTCATTTCTGATATAGCAATTCCTTTATACTTCTCGACATAATCATTACCAGACGCAGATGGTTTTGATTTATTGGGTTTCGTGTTGGAGTTTGAACTTTGATGTGAACTCCCTTTATTTATAGTACTTTTTTTGGAGGAGCATGAGCTAAATATAATTGTAAAAGCAAATAGTATAAAGGCAAGTTTCTTCATTTGTGGAGGAGGAGTTATTTTATAGAGGAAAGTCTTTTGGAATTGCTTGAAGAATTGTCGTCATAACTATCCAAATTGTACATTTCAATTGTTCTGATTACTTTGGCAGACCAATCTTTTGTTGTTGAATATCCAGCTTTTGCTAAAGCACCGACCCAAGCTCTGTAGCCTTCTCCTCGCTTTTCTTCGAAAAGCGAGCTGGTCGTTTTCTTTCGTTTGACTATTGATATAAAGTCATTATAAGAATCAAGAACTGATTTATAACCTTTATATGCTGAATGAATCACTTTGCTATTATTTTTTCCTTTAATACCGAAGTGATTATTTAGATTTTTTGCAATCCTGCTTTTACCATTTCCACTTTCGTGCATAGCAATCGCTAAAATTACGGAGGCAGGAACACCATGTTCATGCATCATTTCTTGTGCTACGGGGCTGTATTTTTCAATATAAAATTGATTGCTTTGAGCAAGTAAAGTAGAATAACTACTTAAGATCAAAACGAATACAACAACATAGTTTTTTAATGTTTTTAAATTCATAAAGAATCATTTAGTTCACTAATTACTTCTTGCGTAATACAAAAAGTCCATCTCGAATTGGTAATAAAACCTTTTCGATTCGCTGGTCCTGAGCTAATTGTCCATTCAAATCTATGATTTGCTTTGTTTGGTTGTCTGGATTTTCATTTAATACTTTGCCTTTCCACAAGACATTATCTATTAAAATCAGTCCCCCAGACGGGACTTTATCTAGAATCAATTCGTAATAATAATGATTCCGCTTTTTATCTGCATCTATAAAAACAAGATCAAAGTTGCCTTCAATCGTTGGAATAACTTCCGCGGCATCACCAATGTGATACTTAATTTGTGTTGCATAGTCTGATTGATCAAAGTAATCCTGAACACGTTCTTCTTGTTCAGCATTGATGTCAATTGTGTGTAACACGCCACCTTTACACAGCCCCTCTGCGAGACAAAGTGTCGCATATCCTGTAAACGTACCAATTTCCAAAATCGAACTTGGATTTACCAATTTACTCAACATTGCAAGCACTCTTCCTTGATAATGGCCAGACAACATATGTGGCATCGTTTCCCTTAGATAAGTTTCCCTATTGACACTTTTAAGCAAAGAAGATTCTTCATCACATGTGTCGACTAAGTAGGATTCTAATTGCTCATTACAAATGTCCATAACAACAAAATTACTGAACATGATTTATATTTAGAAAAAATAAAAATTAAACATCTGATATACAGACAATTAATCTTTCAACAAATATCATCAAAAAAGAGCCACCTGTCTTCATTTATCAGAAAAACACTTTTCTAAGATTACTATTTTTTAAAAAGGTTTAATCCTAAAGAAAAAAAAGTCCAACCTTTCTACAAAAGTTGGACTCAAATTTTTATTGAATTTTATTGAATTACGTTAATTTTGCTGTGATCAGTCTTAAGAATTCTGACCGTGTTACATCGTTTTGAAACGCACCTGTAAAAGCAGATGTAGTTGTGACAGAATTTTGTTTTTGAATTCCGCGCATCGCCATGCACATATGTTTACATTCCATCACTACAGCTACACCTTTCGCTCCTAAAGTTTCTTGAATACAATCCCGAATTTCATTCGTCAAACGCTCCTGTACTTGCAGCCTCCGAGCAAAAATATCAACGACACGAGGAATCTTGCTTAGTCCCACGATATGACCATTTGGAATATAGGCAATGTGTGCTTTGCCAAAGAAAGGTAACATGTGATGCTCACACATCGAATACACTTCGATATCTTTTACGACAACCATTTGGCTATAGTCTTCCTCAAACATTGCACCCTGCAATACTTTAGCTGGATCGATATCGTATCCATGCGTTAAAAATTGAAAAGCTTTTGCTACACGCTCCGGTGTTTTCAATAGCCCTTCGCGATTTGGATTTTCACCTAGACATTCTAAAATATCTGTATAATGTGCTGCTATACGATCGACCTTTTCTTTATTATATTGATCGATTTTAACGTAGCCGTCTAACTCTTCTTCTTCAAATGAGTGATTACTCATAATTATTAAATAAATTAGTGTATAAGATTAGTCGCCAAAATATTCGACGTAATTATTTTCTGTTTCGTGAAGACGAATGGAATGCAATTGCACGTGTTGCTCTTCAAATAATGGTTTCAAAACACGGAATATTTCAATTGCAATATTTTCTGTTGAAGCCATCTTATCTTTCATAAAATCGACATCGAGGTTGATATTTTTATGATCGACCTTATCTATGATATTTTCTAAAATGATGCTCTTCATCAATTTCAAGTCAATCAAGAAGCCTGTAGTCGGATTTACCTCACCTTTGACTGTTACAAATAAATCATAATTATGACCATGCCAGTTAACATTCGAACAGTTGCCAAAAACATCTTTGTTTTGTTCCAAACTCCAATCTTCTCGGTAAAGCTTATGTGCAGCGCAAAAACGCTCACGACGAGTGATATATACCATAATAACGCAAAGATACGTCTTTGCAACCATAATTATTACTTTCGTCCATAGGATTACAATCATATTTGCGTAAATAATTATTATTATTGTACAAAGCTTCTCAAACATGAAAACACTAATAGTAGCTGCTACAGATTTCGAAATTCAACCTTATATTAATCTAAAAAATAACTATCCGCATACCGATTATTTAATCACCTCTGTTGGTATGACACAGACGGCTTATCATTTAGGGAAACATCTCGCGAAAAACGACTATGAGTTAATCATAAATATAGGCATAGGTGGTTGTTTTAATCGTGCAATACCTATAGGTGCTGTGGTATCTATTGATCAAGAAGTTTTTTCAGAGCTGGGAGCTGAGGATAATGATCAATTTATATCGATAGACGAGCTTGGATTTGGAACAGCACGTTATAACGCGATACAATCACCTAAGATTCGAAAAGTGATCCAGAATTTTCCATCTGGATTAGGAATAACCGTCAATAAGGTTCACGGGAATCAATATGAAATTCAAAAATTATTGGCACAAATACCCGAAGTTCTTACAGAATCAATGGAAGGAGCCGCGGTGTTTTTAGTTGCCAAGCAAGAGAATATCCAGGCTATACAGCTAAGAGGAATCTCGAACTATGTGGAAAAACGCAATCGTGCCTTATGGAATATTCCTTTAGCAATTCAGAATAGTAACGCTGTTCTTTTGCAAATATTAGATGAAATTTATCATGTCTAGTTTTGAATTCATATTGCCGTTTTTGCCATCCTGTTATTAAAAAGTGACATAAACCCTCATATTTTGAGGTACATGAACTTCAAAATATCAATAATAAATAGTAGATTTGTAATCTAAAATTTGACACTATTTTACAACTGATGAGAGAGATACAATTCAGAGAAGCACTTCGCGAAGCAATGAACGAAGAAATGCGTAAAGACGAAAAAATATTTTTATTAGGAGAAGAAGTTGCAGAATACAATGGTGCTTACAAAGTAAGCCAAGGTATGCTGGATGAATTCGGAGCTAAACGTGTGATAGACACGCCTATTGCAGAATTGGGTTTTGCTGGTATCGCAGTAGGTGCTGCGATGAATGGTTTAAAACCAATTGTTGAATTCATGACATTCAACTTTTCTTTAGTTGCCATTGATCAGGTCATCAACGCTGCAGCTAAGATTCGTTCGATGAGTGGAGGCCAATTCTCAATTCCAATGGTTTTCCGTGGTCCAACGGGTAATGCTGGACAATTGGGAGCGCAACACTCTCAGAATTTTGAAAACTGGTACGCCAATACACCTGGATTAAAGGTTGTGGTTCCTTCAAACCCTTATGATGCTAAAGGTTTATTAAAATCAGCTATCATAGATCCAGATCCTGTAATTTTCATGGAATCAGAGGTGATGTATGGTGATAAAGGACAGGTACCAGAAGAAGAATATTACTTACCTATCGGAAAAGCGAATATCGTTAAAGAAGGTACAGATGTTACCATTGTATCTTTTGGTAAAATGGTGCCTCGCGTAGTATTACCTGCAGTTGAAGAATTAACAAAAGAAGGTATCAATGTAGAAGTAATTGACTTACGTTCTGTTCGTCCAATTGACTTCCCTGCTATTATTGAATCTGTTAAGAAAACAAATCGATTGGTAATTGTAGAAGAAGCATGGCCATTGGCTTCTATTTCTTCAGAAATAACCTATGCGGTACAACGGAATGCCTTTGATTATTTAGATGCTCCAATTGTTCGTATTACAGCAGCAGATGTACCTCTTCCATACGCAGCAACTTTAATTGAAGCAGCTCTTCCAAGTGTTGCTAAAGTTGTGAAAGCGGTAAAAGAAGTAGCATACATAAAAAAATAAAAAAGAATTTAATTCTTTCATTCATAAAAGTCCTTTGGCATTACCAAAGGACTTTTATATTTTAGTGATCTATAAACCTATTAATTATGATCAAGACATTATCAGCAGCCTTATTGACCTTTTTTATTATTTCTATCTCGGTCGCTCAACAAAAAATTTTATTAAAGCTAAAACCAGATCTCAACAATCCGGTTCCACAAAAAGTGCATATGACCATAGATGTCAATGCCGGTTCTGAAAGTTCAATCATTGAAGCAACAACAATATCGACAACAACCAATACTGCGGTAACTGATAGCACCCTAACGTATTCAACAAAATATACGGAAATGCTCCTAGAGATGAATGTCGGAATGATGACCATTAATTATGATTCTAAGCATCCAGATACTAATGAATTTTCAAAACAAATCCATGAAAAACTTAAAACTCTTTTTGAAAAACCCGTTGTGTCTATTATGAATTTAAATGGTAAAGTGACTGCTGTCGAAAATTTACCTGAAGGAAATGGCTTTTTTGATCCAAATTTCTTCAAAGAAGCTTCTGTTGAATATCCTAACTATGCGCTTAAAGTTGGAGATCAGTGGAAAGCTACAAATAATAATGAGAATTTAGGGCAAATAGAACAGACTTATACACTTAAAAGTATTGCTCCAGAAGGAATATTGATTCACTGCGAAGGGAATATAATGGCTGAAGGAAAATCTATCGGCACTGTTGCAGGCCAGTATTTTTTGAGTCCTAAGACTCATTATCTCCAATCAGCAACCATAGAAAGCAAAATCAAAAATGATACTTTTGATGTAACAACAACATTAGTCATTCAATAAAACCAAGAAGGGGCCGTCTATAGATGGCCCCTTCTTGGTTTTATTGAACGTAAGTATTAAAATTACGCGTTGATTTCTTCTTTATATTGATCAGCAGTTAATAAAGCATCAACATCTGCTGCATTATTCAATTTAATACGAATAATCCAACCTTCTCCGTAAGGATCTGAGTTTACTAATTCTGGTGACGCGTCAATTGCTTCGTTTACAGCCAATACGGTTGCTGTAACTGGAATGAATAAATCAGAAACTGTTTTTACAGCTTCGATCGTTCCAAAGATTTCGTTGGCAGCAACTTCTTCACCTATAGTATTGATATCTACAAAAACGATATCACCTAACTCACGTTGTGCGAAGTCAGTAATACCAATAACTGCCTCATTACCTTCAACACGAATCCATTCGTGGTCTTTCGTGTATTTTAATTCTGCTGGAAAATTCATTTTTACTTTTTTTATCGTATAATTAATTACGGGATGAAGTTACAAAATAAATTTATATCCCAAAAATCTTGTGTATTGTATCACATTTTGTACCTATTTTTAACAGATGAATGCGATGATCGAAAAACTTTACCAAATCTCAAAAAAAGATAGCCGATTCATTATCGGCTTAATGTCTGGAACATCTTTAGATGGACTGGATATTGCACTTTGTAAAATAAGTAAAAGTGGAAAATCTACCCAAATAAGTCTTGACCGCTTTGTAACGATGGACTATGAAGATGCGTTTAGAAGTTATGTTAGAGGTGTCTTTGCAAAAAGGAATATCGATCAACAACTCTTGTGTGGACTTCATGCGTATATAGGGAATATACATGCAGAACTCATTAATCAAGCGCTAAAAGACTGGAAAATACCCAACAGTCAAATAGATTGTATTGCCAGTCATGGACAGACCGTTTATCATGCTCCTCAAAGTCTGACAAAGGATACACGAATGCCTAACAGTACTTTGCAGATTGGAGATGCTGACCATATTGCAGTAAAAACTGGAATTATTACACTTTCTGATTTTAGACAAAAACATATCGCTGCAGGAGGAGAGGGAGCTCCATTGGCCGCTTATGGAGATTATTTGTTATTCTCTCATGCTACAGAAAATAGATTTTTATTGAATATAGGGGGTATCGCTAATTATACATTTATTCCCAATCATCAGAGCGAATTACAAGCTTTTGCAACAGATATAGGGCCTGGCAATACCATTATGAATCAATTTGCAAAAGAGAACTTTGATGTGGAAATGGATAGAGATGCCTTAATTGCGAAAAAAGGAATTATCAATCAACCCCTATTGGCACAATTATTACAAGAGCCCTTTTTACAAGATTCTTTTCCAAAGACTACCGGACCAGAGCTTTTTAATTTGACTTATTTGAAAACATGTCAAGAGCAATCGGGAGTGATCGATATTAAACCAGAAGATATCATGGCCACTTTAAATCAGTTTACCGCAACAACCATTATAGATGCGATAAAAAAACAATCCATGAGTTTGTCAAATGTTCATATCTATATCAGTGGTGGAGGCTTACATAACCCTTTATTGCTAAGTAAAATCAAAGAGGGATTACCGATGTATACTGTATCTTCATTCGAAAACCTAGGAATAGATCCTGATGCCAAAGAAGCTGTTTTATTTGCTCTTTTAGCTAATGAAACTTTAGTTGGGGACAAAGATAATGCCAGCCAAATAAAAGACTCTCCCGCAGTTTGTATGGGTAAAATAAGTCTTCCTCAATAGAACTAATCATTATCGATAGCTTCATGTAAAAACTGCTTTAAAGGAAGCATGGTTTTATAGGAAGCTATTATATTATCCATAGCATCTTTACTTGTCAATTCTTTATTTGACAAAGCTTGGTGGGTAACAAAGCTTTTTAATTTCAGAAATTCTATCGCAACATGTTCAGCATCATATCCAACAGGTGGGCGTTTTAGTTTATCTTCTGTTTCTAAAGAAAGTCCTTTATTGTCTTGCAAATCTTGTACAATGGTATTAAATCTTTCTGTATTGTAATCTATTTCCTGACGGATGGCATCCAAGTGCATTTTTTCTGGTCTCCAATAACCACACGCAATAAAAGAATTTTCTGGAGATATATGGATATAATATTCTGGACCATCTAATTTACGACCATCTACAGAAATACCAGCTCCAAACCAATTCTTATAGGGTGTTTTATCTTTTGAAAAACGTGTATCTCTATAAATTCGAAATAAGCATTTATTAGGTTGAATATCCGCCGGAATATGGGGGTCAAATTGCGATAATGCTGTAATCAGTTCTGCTACGAGTTGACGTACATCTGCTAAAGCGGCTTCATAACGATCCTTTTGCTCAGCAAACCATTCCCTACTATTGTTATCTTGCAAATCTTTTAAAAAAGTAAACGTGTTTTGATTTAAATGTCCCATAAATATGATTTTAATTCATTAACAACAAAAATAAATACACCAAAGGTGCCGCGAATAATAACCCATCAAATCGATCCAAAAAACCTCCATGACCAGGTAAAATCTGTCCAGAGTCTTTCACATTCAGACTTCTTTTTAACATCGACTCCACTAAATCACCTATCGTACCAAAAACACCTATTATAATGGCAACAACTATCCACTGCCATTGAGGAATTGTTCCAAAATATTTTTCAAAACTCATTGAAACAAGGATAGCCAAAACAACACCACCAACAAATCCTTCCCAGGTTTTCTTAGGGGAAATTCGCTCAAAGAGTTTATTTTTTCCGAGACTTCTTCCAGCTAAGTAAGCTCCGGTGTCATTCGTCCACAATAAAATCATAAAACCTAATGGTAAAAAATGATTAAAATCAGACCCAATAAATGCAAGTCTTGTAAAACAGTAGAAGGGGAGACCGACATATGCAATACCTAAAATTGTAAAACCAATATCATTAAAAGGAAAAGCTCGCTTTTGAAAAAGAGCCTGTATATAAACCGCTAAAAACAATGGAATACATAACAGGATGAATTTTGCTTCTAACCAACCTAAACTATAACATGCTGTCGTTGTAAACAGGGTGATCGTTGTCAGTATTCCTAAAAGCTTATTCGGTTTTCTTTCTTCTGAATCAACAATACCATAAAATTCAAATAAGCACCAAGCACTCAACAGCGTGAAGAAACCTAAAAATACCGTTGGACCCAAAAGCATAGATCCTACCATGACTATGATAAAGAAAAATCCGGTAATCGCTCTAGTCTTCATCTTCAGATTCGTTTTCTACTGTTGAGACAATCAGGTTTAACGCCTGATCTTCGTCTTGTTCATTGACATAGAGCTCTATTTTACCAAAAGTCAGATAAGATGAGTCTTGCTTATTCAATATAATAGCAGGTATTCCGCTCTCCTCTAACATTTGTTTGACAATTTCAGCCTCTATTGCGTTTGTGTAGACTTTAATTTTCTTCCAGCCTTGCTCCATGTGCTATTTTTTTAGTTGAATGATAATATAATACTACAAAAATAACAGTAAATATTAAGCTTGCAAGGTAAACCCAAATTGGTTCTTGTTCAAACTTATTCATTTCTTCAAAAGAAATACCTTTCCTGCTATAATAGAATGCTGTGATAGTGGCACTTGCATTATTGACAAAGTGTCCAAAAATTGGCAAATAGATATTTTTGCTCCAGACATAGAGATAACCAAAAAAAGCTCCTAAAAGCATTCTTGGAATAAAGCCAAAGAATTGTAGATGAAAAGCACTAAAAAGTATGGCCACGAGCCAAATAACTAGATGTTTATTTGCTATCCAGCGTCCAAAAATATTTTGAAGGCATCCCCTAAAAACCATTTCCTCTCCAATAGCCGGTATTATAGCTAAGATAATAAGGTTGACAATTAGTCCTGTCCAAGTAGATTCTTCGACGATTTTCTTTGTCATCACCGCAGCGCTATCTTCACTCACTCTCATCCATTCCTGTATGCTTTGTAGACTTGCTGGCAATTGCATAGATTCATTCCAATGCGCAATTAATGCCATCATTGGAATAAAACACAACATAGCCGCAAAAACATATATATAATGGATGATTGGGATGTCTTTTATTTTTTGAAAATAAGGGTTTACACGAGATTCTATCTGATATAACAACCAAGCAGGCAATATAAATGTACATATACTACTCATGAGCAACATTATCTTTAGACTAACGGAACTCTCTTGTAAAAAAGAAAAATCTGAGGGGGATTCGGGGTGCATTATTTTCATGATCAATAGGGCGATTCCCATGATTAACAGTTGGATACCCACCCCAAAAATGGCCATAAACAACAATAGTTTAATCAATGAATTTCCAGGGTTTATTCTTTCAATTGTTTCTTCCATTTCTCTTAAAACATGATTTAATTGCTAAATATATCATATTAAAAGGAAATATGGTCAATTCTTACCGATCTTCCTGATCAGGAAGATTATCTTCGAGGTTAATATATAGCCGTTAATTTTAGAAAACTAGGACTGAAAAGACGGTTTTCTTAGAAGAGATATAAATTATGTTTAAAAAAGAGTTGTGCTTCAAAATTTTGAAGCGCAACTCTTTTTTAAGATTATTCAAATTAATTCACTCGGATAGGATCCGCTGGTTTTTTCATATTCTGATATGGATATGTTTTCATCTCATCCAATAATATTTGAACTGTTTTCTCCAACTGAGGATCGCGCCCTTCCAATAAATCCTTTGGGGTTTGTTCAATAAAAACATCTGGGGCTACCCCTTCATTTTCGATAATATAATTTCCTTTTAAATCATATACACCAAAATTTGGAGAAGTAACACGACCGCCATCCAATAATGGTGGATATCCACTAATACCGACTAAAATTCCCATTGTGGTACGTCCAACCAATTTACCCAATCCTTTGAATCGGAACATATAAGGCATCATATCACCTCCAGAGCCCGCATTCTCATTAATGATCATCGCTTTTGGTCCATAAATACCGTTACCAGGCGTATTAAATCCTTTCCCATCACGTATACCCCAACCTGCGATCAAATCTCGAGACAATAAATCAATGACATAATCAGCAACCCAGCCACCACCATTATTCCGCTCATCTAGCAACAATGCTTTCTTATCCATCTGTGAGAAGTAATAGCGATTGAATGCTGTATAACCTTCAGCTCCCGTATTAGGCATGTAGATATAAGCAATTTGACCCTTACTTAATTCTTCTACTCGTTTTCTGTTTCTTTCCGTCCATTCTGTACTTCTCAAATTCATCTCATCAGAGAAAGAGATCGGTTTCACCACATATTCTTTCGCACCGATTAAACTCGGTTTCGTATTTATTTTGATTGTAATTTGTTTTCCAACCGTATTGTCAAATAGACTGTATAAATTCATATCTGCTGTAAGTGCTACGCCATCAACAGCAACTAAATACATACCGGATTTAACATCTAATCCTGGTTCAGCTAATGGTGCATTGAAAGAAGGATTCCAGTCTAATCGAGTAAAGATTTTATCAATTTTATAAAACCCTTTATCAATTGAATAATCTGCTCCCAACACGCCAACACTTACGGAAGGCGTAGTTGGTTGATCGCCTGGATAAATATAGCTATGTCCAACAACCATTTCACCCATCATCTCATTCAACAGGTAGCCTAAATCAGATCGATGACTTACGTATGGTAAGAACTTCTCATATTTCGTTTTTACGGCATTCCAATCTGCACCATGCATATTTTCCACATAGAAGTAATCTTTTTGCATTGCCCATACTTCGTCGAATATTTGCTTCCATTCTGCTACAGGGTCTACCAACTGCTTGATATTATCCAATTTCAATTGTCCAGTAGTAGGAGTGGCTACTTTCTGACCAGCTGGTACAATACTGATTCCTGCACTTGTCTGAACGATCATCTTTTTACCGTCGGCACTGATATCATAACTACGAACACCTGCAACAAGATCTTTCTCTTTTAAATCTGTAAAATCGTAAGCATAAAGAGTTCCATTTTTAACATACGTTAATTGGTTGGCCACAGTCCCATTAATTCCATAAACACCATCACCAATTGGAAGTGCAACGATGCGGTTGCTGATATTATCAAAATCAACAGCTATAGGTTTCACAGTTTCCTTTTCTGCTTCTTTTTTAGACTCTTCTTTCTTACTACCCTTTTCTTTTTTATCGGATTTAGCGACTTCTTTTGGTTTTTCCGTTTCTAACTTATCTTCCTTTATTGTTTCTTCATCACTCTCATTTTTGATAAATGACGGATTTTTACTAGAAAGAATAAATGCATAAGCTGAAAAATTAGCTCTTCGTTCAGTTGCTGACATATGAAGACCCGAATTCGTCAATCCCACATTTGTACTTGCAGTAAAGAACAGATATTTCCCATCTCTACTAAAAGCTGTAGAACGAATAGCGCTCATACCATCTGTAATTTGCTTACTTTCCTTCGTATCAACATTATATAAAAACATTGCAGAGACAGTATTTGGTAATGTTTTTATATATGAAATCCATTTGGAATCAGGAGACCAACTTGGTTCAAAATGATTGGAAACACGACCTGTTTGTCCACTTTCCAGATCTGTATCTACCTTGACTATTTTCTTTGTATCAATATCAATGTAGAATAAATTCAAGTGGGAATCATTGTAAAACAATTTTTTTGAATCTGGTGACCATGTTGGTTCAAAATAAAAGTTAGATTCTCCCAATGAATAGGTCATAGGTTCATCTTTCCCAAATTGATCACGCAATTGAAGAACATATTTACCTGTCTGACTTGAAATATAGGAAATCCATTTGCCATTTGGTGACCAGCTTGGGAATTTATCATGTGCTCCAGGCGAATTCGAAATATTGCGAGCTTCTCCTTTTTCTTTTGGTACCGAAAATATTTCTCCTCTAGCTTCTAGTAATGCACGCTGACCACTAGGGGAAATAGCCAAACTCCGGATATCATCACGCATGTTATCATAATGCGGCCGCTTGTATAGGGCATCTCCACTTACATTTATCGCTAAAGCTGATGATGATTTTGAATTGATATTAAAAATATGAACTTTACCTGCTTGTTCGAAAATTAATTCAGATCCTGTTCCGTTTAACGTTCTAACATCATAATCAGTAAAGTTTGTTAACTTATCTACCTTTTTTGATTTAATATCATAAGAATAGATGTTTACGATTTTATTACGATCAGAAAGAAAATAAATTTTATTCCCTAACCATACTGGTTTCACGTCATTACAACGCTCTCCAGGAATTGTTTCAATTTGACTTGTCTTTGTGTCAAAGATCCAAATAGAAGGCATACCGCCACCTCTATAGCGTTTAAATGCGACACGGTCACGCTCTGTAGGATCTGTATTTTTAATATATGCCCAGTAACGACCATCTTTTGATGGGCTTCCCTGAAACGCTTCTGGCATAGGCAAAGATTTATCCAATGTCAATCCTGTAATGGATGAGGAATATAACCGAGGACTCAATGCGTAATTAAATTCACGGGTAGTTGTATAATATACTTCATTGTTATTTAGCCAGCCTCTTAACACATCTGATGAAGGATGAAAAGTAACACGCTTTGGTTCCCCGCCTTCAATAGGCATCACATAGACGTCTGTATTACCATCATAATTACCCGTGAAAGCAATCTGTTTGCCATCAGGAGAGAAGATAGGGTTTTGTTCTACACCAGGATTTGTTGTTAATCTTCTTGGGTTAGCACCAGATTTATCCGATATCCAAATATCGCCACCATAAACAAAAGAGATTTTGTCCGTACTCATGCTAGGACTTCTTAATAGCAAAGTTTCTTGTGCTTCTACGGAGAAGGCTGCTGAAAAAGCCATCATTAATCCTAAAAACTTAAATTTAGGTTTTATCATATATAAAATAGGGTTTTAATTGCCCGACAAAAATAATCATTAATTTAGCATTATCCGTCCCCAAGGCATTTATATCAAATAAGTTGCAATAAAAAAGCCCCAATTTAAAAATTGGGGCTTAAATATCGTTATAGCTTGTTGTTAGAAACCGTACTCTTGTTCGATTTCCAAAACAATACCTTCATCTACTAAAACACGACCACAGTGTTCACAGATAATGATTTTTTTACGTTGGCGAATTTCTGATTGCAATTGTGCAGGAATTTTATTGTGACATCCTGAACAGCTATCACGATCGATAGAAACTACAGAAAGACCATTTTTAAAGGAATTACGCAAACGATAATATACTTTATTCAAACGTTCGTCAATATTTCCTTCTGCTTTAGCTGCTTTATCTAATAAATCGTCTTCGTCTTTTTGAGTTTCAGAAGTAATTGTTTCCAATTCTTTTTTCTTACCTTCTAACTCACCTTTGCTATATTCTAAATTAGAAACAGTTGTATCGTAGTTTTCGGTTTTGTTGCGAATTTCGAATTCATATTCTTTAATTCTTTTTTCACAAACTTGGATTTCTAATCCTTGAATTTCAATTTCTTTTGAAATAGCGTCATATTCACGATTATTTTTTACTTCGTTCAATTGGCCTTCATATTTCTTGATAGCCGCCTGAGCGTCTTTAATCATGTTCTTACGCTTAACGATAGCATCTTCCAGCTCATCTAAGTCTGTTCTGATCTTTTCGATACGTGTTTCTAAACCCGCAATTTCATCTTCAAGATCTGCAACCTCGATAGGTAATTCCCCTCTAATTTGGCGAATTTTATCTACTTTAGTATGTATGGCCTGTAATAACCATAATGCTTTCAATTTTTGTTCTACGGTTTGTTCCATCAACAATAGTGTTTTATAGGATTTGTATCTACTTCTGTTATTAGGACTGCAAAGTTAGGAAATTTTTCTGTAATTATATCGAACAATAATTCTTGCGTAAATTGTTCGCTTTCATAATGTCCAATATCTGCTATCACGATTTGATTTTCTGCATCAAAAAACTCATGGTATTTATAATCAGCAGTAACAAAAAAATCAGCACCAGATCGCTTAGCTGCATTTAACAAGAAGCCTCCCGATCCTCCACAGACAGCAACCCGTGAAACAGATTTTCCTTGTAAAGCCGTGTGCCGAATAACATTTAGGTTTAAATTGTTTTTTAAATAGGCTAGAAAATCTTGCTCTGTCATTGGGTTTTCCAAATTTCCAATGATACCTGCACCAACTTCTTGACTTTTATTTTCTAATCTTAATGTGTCATAAGCGACTTCCTCATAGGGATGTGACTCATACATAGCCAATAGTACGTTCCGTTCAATAGATTTTGTATAAATAACTTCTATACGTGTTTCTTCAACTCTTTCCTGAGTTCCAATTTCTCCTATCGTTGGTTGTGCATTAGCAAGTGCTTTAAATGTCCCATAACCTGCTGTATTGAAACTACATTCATCATATTTAGAACCTACTTTACCTGCGCCTGCTTCAAATAAAGCGGCACGCACTTGTTCAACATGACTTCTAGGTACATACACGACAAGTTTGTATTGCAGATTAGATTTCGGTTCCAGAATTGCTTGATTTTGAAGTGCTAAAAGTGTTGCAATCTTAGAGTTTACACCTCCAGTTACATTATCTAAGTTTGTATGTATAGCATATAAAGCAATATCATGTTGAATGGCCTTTATTACTGTACGTTCTACATAATTGTTCCCATTAAATCTTTTAAGTCCTTTGAAAACAATAGGATGATGGGAAACAATCAAATTACAACCTTTAGCAATTGCATCATCAACAACGGCCTCTGTACAATCCAAAGAAATCATTATTTTATGGATCTCTTGATCTGGATTACCTACAATTAAACCCGAATTGTCGTAAGACTCTTGCAGATCTAATGGCGCCAATTTTTCCAAATAAGATGTAATATCTTTAATTTTCATGTGTATTATCTAATTCTTCCGTGGATCTGAATGTGTTATGTTGTTCTAATATACGTTTATAATTATTTATATCTACCCAATAATTAATCAAAGTAACAAAATGAAATATAACAGCCAAAATAGAAATAAAACTCGGTAAGAAGGGAATATTTGTGACCAAATAAACCCATCCATATAGCGATCCTTTTTTATAAGTAGGAGCCTCATCAATAGCTATTTTACGATCAAAAAACTCATTAATTAAGGAATCTCGTAAATGTTTTGCTACTTCAAAATTCCAATAAATATTAAACAATGGAATAGCCACACCAAATACTTGATTAGGTTTTATACATTGATTTTCAGGAGCAACGAGTTTTAACGTTTTTCGCATCGTGTTCGCAAATAATAACCAAATCAGAATACGAATAGTAAAAACTGCAATTGCAGTATAAATAAATTCTGGTTTTGAAATTTCTTTCAATAGCTGTTCTTGTAATTCTGTTTGATCCATTAATTCAAATTCTCGTTATGCAGTAAAGATACCAATTCTTTTAATTTCTTTATCTGAGGATTATGATCTGCTGACATTTCTATTGTTGTTCTGTTATTTTTCTTTGCTCTTTGATAAAAAAATTACCTGTTTGTGTTCCTGATTGTTGTACTAGAAATAGTAAAACTAAAGTCGATATAAAAGTAAATATCTTATTCATAATCAATATCCTAATAAAACACATCTAAAAATATATTCTATGTTAAAATTAGTTATACAAATTTTGATAAACAAGCTGCAGCCATTTCCTGATTCTATTTATAATAAAAAAACAAGTCAATTAAATCTTTATTCATTCTTATAAACCTACAAACAATCCTAAAAAACGTATTTTTAATTATTGTTGTAGGTATGAATTGAAATAGGGTAGGGGAGAATTAAAAATAGACCTTACTAATAAAGCAAGAATATGGCAGGTCTTTTATGAAAATCATCCGTTCGCTTTTTCCATTGATCAATTGTCAAGGTTTTGATAAATTCTTGTTCATCTGTCAAATCGCAGGCAACACACAACTTTGTATTTCCTTTGCAAGATCTTAAAAGCTCTGTCATTAATTGATTGTTACGGAATGGTGTTTCTATAAAGATCTGTGTTTGCTTTTCTCTTATAGCACATTCCTCCAATTCTTTTATCCTTTTGGAACGATCAATCTTATCAATAGGTAGATATCCTTGAAAAGCAAATTTTTGTCCGCTAAAACCTGATGCCATTAAAGCAAGTAAGATCGAACTAGGTCCAACCAATGGAACAACCTTAATTCCTAAGCGATGTGCCTCCGCAACAACATCAGCGCCGGGATCAGCAACACCAGGACAACCTGCCTCAGACATTAAGCCAACATGCTTTCCTGCTAATAATCCTTTAAAAAAATCTTTAATGTTGCCTTTGTCTCTTGCGTGTTTACCATAGTCATAGATCGTCAGGTCTTTTTGCGGAATCTTTAATCCCGCTTGTTTCAAAAACTTACGAGCTGTCTTTTCATTTTCTACAATATATTCATCTAGACTATTAATGGTATCCACTAAATATGAAGTATAAGATTTCACTGATGCTTCCTCACTCAGAGGAACAGGAATCAAAAATAATGTACCTTTTTCCATATCATACAAACCTACTAAAATGTCCCCCATATCGCTTACATTTTTCAAATTAATGTAAAACCTGTTCATTTTTACTCCTTTTTATAAGTATTTAAACTCATTATTAGTAACTTAGTAAAACATCAGGAAATACAATATGATAACTCAAATTACAGAGGGAATAAAAATTTCAGTTGAATGCATTTTTCAACCTGAATATTCTAATCCAGAAAGAGATCATTTTATGTTTGCTTATCAGATAAGTATAGAAAACTTAAGTGATTACAGTATCCAGCTCATCAGCCGGTATTGGAATATTTTTGATTCTATTGGAAATTATAATGAGGTCTATGGTGATGGTGTAGTAGGTGAGCAACCAGTTATCGAACCTGGTCAGACACATCAATATACCTCAGGATGCAATCTAAAAAGTGAAATGGGATTTATGGAGGGCTATTACAAAATGATAAAATTGATAGATGATTCTGCTTTCGAAGTCGAAATACCACGTTTCAATTTAATCGCAAATTACCTATTGAACTAAATCAATATCATTCTTATTTCATCTTCTATATATCTTCTCTAAAGATTACAAACAAAAAAGAAGGAAATTACTTACTTTTGCACGATACAATAATCAAGTATAATTTTCAATAGAAAAAATCATACTTGATTATTACACAGCTATTCTTCTCCATTTATTATAGAAAATATTGGAAAATAGATCTGTCTGTTTGCAGTTGTTTGAGATCAACTTATTTAAAACTCCTAATAAATGATAGCGCATCATTTCATCTTTATAAAATAAAATGCTAGTAAATGATGCTAACTATTGCATATAGTTTATCACATCGTAGTAATTCTCTACTGTTGTAATAAATACATAAAAATAAAAATACACTAATTCGTATAATACAGAGTTAGAAAACGCATATATAATTATATATCGCTGAAAATCAATTAGTTGTATACAATTATATCGTGAATGCAATCGATTTTAATAAAGGAAAATTAGGAAATTAACGTGAGTATATTAGCAACGGAACAAGTAAGTCACTCATTTCATGACAGATGGCTTTTTAAAGATTTACATTTTGGACTTCTCAAGGGCGACAGAGTAGCCTTAGTTGGGATTAATGGTACAGGTAAATCAACTCTTCTATCCATATTAGGTGGAAAATTAGACCCCACCTCAGGAAAGGTTGTTAAAGAAAAGGGAATTAGAATCGGGTTTTTAGATCAAGATCCTAAATTTGATGGTCTTGTTTCTATTAATGATTTCATCTATTCTACAGATAACGAAGAACAAAGGCTTATCAGAGATTATGAGGAACTTTTAGCCATGCCAGAAATTGATCATGTTAAACTAGAAGAACTCACAGAAAAAATTACAGAACTTAATGCCTGGGAATATGAATACAATATTAAAACTATTTTAAATAGGCTTAATATTGTAGATTTTCATCAAGACATTAAAAGCTTATCAGGAGGTCAACGTAAACGGTTAGCACTTGCTAAACTTTTAATTGACGAACCCGATGTATATATTTTAGATGAACCAACCAATCATTTGGATATTGAAACTATTGAATGGTTAGAAAAGTTATTGACAACAGGAAATAAAACTGTTCTTTTAGTTACCCACGATCGTTATTTTTTAGATAATATTTGTACAGAAATTAGAGAATTGGATAGGGGTAAGCTTTTTAGTTATAAAGGAAATTATGCCTATTTCTTAGAAAAAAAATCTGAAAGAGAAGCGATCGATTCTGTTATGGTAGAAAGAAGCAGAAATTTACTTCGTCGTGAACTTGAATGGATGAGAAGACAACCACAAGCGCGCGGTACAAAATCTAAATCTAGAATAGATGCTTACTATGAGTTGGAAGAAAAATCTAAAGGACAAAAAGGAAACGACTCTGTTCAGTTAAGTGTTAAAATAAGTAGACAAGGTTCTAAAATATTAGAGTTGGAACATATCTCTAAAAATTATGGAGATAAGAATATCATTCATGATTTTTCTTATGTTTTCAAAAAAGGAGATCGCATTGGTTTAGCAGGAAAAAATGGAACAGGTAAGTCTACCTTTTTAAATTTGATCACACAGAATGAAACGGTAACAAGCGGAAATATTGCTGTAGGAGAAACTACTGTATATGGCTACTACAAACAAGGTGGACTAGAGGTTAATGAAAATGATCGCGTACTTGATGTTGTCAAAAATATAGCGGAATATATCCAGATGGCAAACGGAGAAGTGATTACCGCTTCTCAATTATTAACGCACTTTTTGTTTCCCCCAGAAAAACAATTTGGTTTTGTAAACAAGCTGAGTGGGGGAGAACGTAAGCGATTACAATTGATGCGGGTACTCATGTTGAATCCAAATTTCTTAATACTAGATGAGCCTTCCAATGATCTTGATATTGACACATTGAATGTGCTAGAAGATTTTCTCATGAATTACAATGGTGTGCTTATTTTGGTTTCTCACGACAGATATTTATTAGATAAATTGACAGAGCAATTATTCATCTTTGAAGGTGAGGGTAAGATTGATATTTATAATGGTAATTATGCTGATTATAAAATCGAGCAAGAATTATTATTGAAAGAACAAAAACAGAAAAAGGATTTACCTGTTCAAAAACAAGAAACGATAAAAGAAGATAAGAAAAAGATTTCTTATAAGGAGCAGTTAGAATATGAAAAACTAGAAAAAGAAATACAGGAGTTGGAAGAAAAATTAGAAGAAAAAAACAATATCCTTCTAAACACTATTGATCATGTTCAATTATCTAACATTGCAACAGAAATAGAAGATATTCAAAAACAGATTGACAAAAAATCTGAAAGATGGTTAACGCTTGCAGATTTAATGTAGATGAAAATACGAAACGTTTCACGTGAAACGTTTAAAAAGTAGCATACAAAAATAATACACTGTTCTCCCGTGTTTCACGTGAAACTTTGAAATAAAACAACATGTTCAAAAAATATAATGTTATTGTAGTAGGTGCTGGTCATGCAGGTTGTGAAGCAGCAGCAGCAGCAGCTAATCTGGGTTCATCCGTATTGCTCATTACCATGAATATGGGAGTGATTGCTCAGATGAGTTGTAACCCTGCAATAGGTGGTGTAGCAAAAGGACAAATCGTAAGAGAAATTGATGCAATGGGAGGTTATACTGGTATCATAGCAGATAAATCGACTATACAATTTAGAATGCTCAATTTATCAAAAGGTCCAGCTATGTGGAGTCCAAGAACACAAAATGATCGTATGCGTTTTGCTGAAGAGTGGAGACTTCAACTAGAAGCCTTACCCACATTAGATATGTGGCAAGATACAGTCAAAGAAGTAATCGTTAAGAATGGTAGAGCATGTGGGGTCATTACTTCATTGGGTATCGAAATTAAATCGGATGCTGTTGTTTTAACAAACGGAACATTTTTAAATGGCGTCATCCATATCGGTGAAAAAAGATTTGGAGGTGGTAGAACAGGAGAGAAGGCTGCTACAGGTCTAACAGAACAACTGGTATCTTTAGGTTTCGAATCAGGTAGAATGAAAACTGGTACACCTCCAAGAATTGATGGCAGAAGTTTAAACTATACTGTTATGGAAGAACAATGGGGTGATGAGAACAGAGGTAAATTTTCTTATACAGATGTAGCATTACCAACGGAACAACGATGCTGTTGGATTACTTATACCAACGAAAAAGTACATGAGATGTTGAAGACTGGTTTTGAAAGATCTCCAATGTTCACCGGTAGAATCAAAGGATTAGGTCCACGTTATTGCCCATCTATTGAAGATAAAATTAATAGATTTGCTGAACGAGAAAGACATCAAATATTTGTTGAACCTGAAGGATGGAATACGGTTGAAATATACGTGAATGGTTTTTCAACTTCTCTACCCGAAGATGTTCAACAAAAAGCTTTAAGACTAATCCCCGGATTTGAAAATGCAAGAATGTATAGACCAGGATATGCAATCGAATATGATTTCTTTCCACCTATGCAACTAGACCTTACTCTAGAAACACAACGCGTTAAACATCTATTTTTCGCTGGACAAATCAATGGTACTACTGGGTACGAAGAGGCGGCAGCTCAGGGTTTCATTGCAGGAATTAATGCGCATCAACGAATTAATGATGACAAAGAAGTGATACTAAAAAGATCTGAATCATATATTGGTGTACTTATTGATGATTTAGTAACAAAAGGTACAGATGAACCTTATCGTATGTTTACTTCAAGGGCCGAACATCGTTTATTACTAAGACAAGATAATGCTGATATTCGTTTAACACCCTTGGCATATAAATTAGGGCTAGTTGGAGAAGATCGTCTTGATAAAGTGAATCATAAAATTAAAAATGCGGATAACATTATTCAATATTTAAAACAAAATTCTACTACAGTTGACAAGATAAATCCTATCTTAGAAGAAGTAGGATCAAGTTTGATTTCACAAAAAACTAAACTTGCCAACTTATTAGGTAGACCACAAATCAACATTTATGATTTAACAAAAGGAGATCTTGAATTTGGTTCGTACTTAAATCAGTTTGATAAAGAGACGATAGAGCAAGCAGAAATTAAAGTTAAATACGAAAGCTATTTTGAGAAAGAAATGGAAATTGTAAATAGAATGAAAAAAATGGAGGATAGAGAAATTAATCCAGATTTTGATTATTCGGTTTTAGGTTCTCTTTCTATTGAAGCAAGACAAAAACTAACAAAAGTAAAACCTAGAACATTAGGTCAAGCATCAAGAATATCGGGTGTTTCACCTTCTGATATTAGTGTTTTAATGGTTCATATGTCTTAAATTATTGATTATCAATAATTTACATTAAATAAAGTAACAGTATAAAATAAGGCTATACAAGGAAATATTATTTCATTTATGATATTGGATTCAAAAAAACATAAAAGTGGCTTAAAAGGGCTTAAAAGTACTTTATTTTCAAAGTTAATGGTTTTAAGTTTTTTTTCATTGTTAATTCTATTAACAATACAGTGTGCGAGCATAAAGCAACCAACTGGTGGTCCTAAAGATTCAATTGCACCAAAAATATTGAATGAGTTTCCTGCTAATTTTTCTAAAAATTTCAAAGAAAAAAAAATTAGTATCACATTGGATGAATATATAAAATTAAATAATCAACAAAAGGAGATTAGCATATCACCAGATATGGATAAGCTACCTCAATTTAAAGTAAAGAAAAAAATACTTGAAATTACTTTACCCGATTCCTTAGAAAAAAATACAACCTATACGATCAATTTTGGAAAAGGACTTGTTGATTATAATGCGAGTAATCCAATTATTAATTATAGCTATGTTTTTGCTACGGGAAACCAAATTGATTCCTTATCCGTTTCTGGTAATGTAAAAAATGCATTAACAAAAGAACCTGAGAAAGAGGTTCGTGTTTTATTGATTCCAATAAGTCAAGATTCTATTTTTGGTAAAAAGAAAGCCAATATATTTGCACAAACCGATAGTTCAGGTAACTATAAAATAAATAATCTAAGAGCCAATACTTATCGCATATATGCCCTAAAAGAAGCCAACAATGATCGTATATATAATAATCCAGATGAACTGATTGGTTTTCTTAAAGACTCTGTGGTATTGGATAGAGATTTAAGCAATATTAATCTGCAGATATCAAAAGGACCAGCTGTTAAGTTTAGGGTATTAGAAAAGAAAATAGAAAATTCTGGAAGAATATACTTAGCATTTAATAGACGAGTAAAAGATCCTAATCTAACTCTATTAAATGATGAAGATAATAACAAAACTAAAATTGTTAAGTATTCGCAAGCCAATGATTCTGCTTATATCTACATGAATAATCTGGAAAGAGATTCTATAAAATTTGTACTAACAGAAAATAATACACCTTTAGATACGATACTTATTAAAAAATCTAATTTGAAATTAGATCGAACTATAGCTCCAATAATAGTACCGAGCACAGGTAAAGTTGATCGTGTAAAACATTTAACACTATCTTCTTTAACACCTATCAAAAGTATAGATAAAAGCAAGGTAAAATTTATAGAAGATAGCATTTCAAAAACTAATTTTCAATTACAATTGGATACTACTATCGGTAATCTTTATCATATCCGTTACAATTGGAGAAAAGAAAAAAACTATCAAATTGTATTAGAAGAAGGTGCAATGCAAGGTTATTTTGGGGAGAAAAATAAAGAATATAAAATCAATCTAACCTATGATGATAGCGATAACTATGGCGATATTACCTTTACCTTCACCGATATTGATAGTACGAAACAATATTTGGTAGAGCTTATTAATGAGAAAAAAGACAAAGTTTTCAGAAAAGATATTTTAAATACTTTAACAGGTAAACTAATCTATAAAGAATTTCCAGGAGGTAAGTATTCCATTAGAATTATTAGAGATGATAATAAAAATGGTATTTGGGATTCTGGAGAAGTTTATAAATTAACGCAACCAGAACCCCTTGTTTATCTCAATAAAATATTTACAATACGAGCTAATTGGGAACAAAATGAAACATTCAGTTTAAAAGAATTGAATGAACTGAATTAATCAAACCAAGAGCTGTACAAGACATAATTATGCGGTAACTGTTGTAACATCTTTCGTTGTTCATCAGTTATCGCTTTAATTTTTTTAGCTGGTACACCAGCATATAAATAACCAGACTCACAAATTGTATTTTCCAATACAACAGCTCCTGCAGCTATAATAACATTACTTTCTACGATAGCATTATCCATAACAATCGCTCCCATACCAACTAAAACATAATCATGAATAACACATCCATGTACCATAGCTTGATGACCAACATTGACATAATTTCCAATCGTTGTTCCAGCCTTTTGATAAGTACAATGGATAACCACTCCATCTTGTATATTCGTATAATTACCAATACGAATAAAATTAACATCTCCTCTTATTACAGCATTGAACCAAACAGAACAATGCTCTCCAAGCTCCACATCGCCAACAAGGGTACTATTAGGCGCTAAGAAACAAGTATCATGATATTTTGGAATTACCCCCTTTACAGCTAATATACAGGTCATGTCTTCTAAAATATAGTATCTTTTAATGTATCAGCATGTTGCGGATAATCTGTAGTAAAATGTAATCCTCTACTTTCCTTACGCAATAAGGCAGATTTAGTAACAATAAATGCTACCTGGATCACGTTTCTCAATTCGCATAATTTTATAGATAGTTTGGTATGTCTGTAAAAATCTTCTGTCTCCGCATACAGTAAATGTAATCGATTGAGTGCTCTTTCTAACCTGAAATCAGAGCGTACAATACCTACATAATCACTCATTACCTTTTGGCATTCACGTAGATTATGAGTCACTAAAATATCTTCATTTGAGAGTTTAGCTTTTGAATCATCCCAATCTGGAACACCTACTGGATAATCAGCTTTCAAAGAAATTTGAGTAGCATCTAAATAAATCCGATGTGCATACACTAGCGCCTCTAGGAGCGAATTAGAAGCTAATCGATTAGCACCATGTAAGCCTGTTGAAGAACACTCACCACAAGCATATAAATTATGTATACTACTTCGTCCATAGTTATCCACATAGATGCCTCCACACAAGTAATGTGCAGCTGGAGTAACAGGAATATAATCCTTACTCATATCTAATCCTATAGACAAACATTTCTCATAAATATTTGGAAAATGTTTAATAATATCCTCTTTTTCGCGATGCGTTATATCCAAATAAACATAATCAATACCTGACTTTTTCATTTCAGAATCTATCGCTCTGGCAACTATATCCCGAGGAGCTAATGATCCTCTTTCATCATATTCTAACATGAAATCTTCACCGTTCACACGTCTCAAAATTCCTCCAAATCCACGAACAGCTTCAGACACTAAAAAAGCTGGAGACTCACTTGGATTATATAAAGAAGTTGGATGGAACTGCATAAATTCCATATTCCTAACCTTTCCTTTTGCACGATAAACCATAGCAATTCCATCACCAGTAGCAATGGTTGGATTCGTTGTACTCGCATATACATGCCCAGCACCACCAGAAGCCATCACCGTAATTTTACTTAAAATTTTATCTACTTGATGCGAATTGGTATTAAATGCATAAATACCATAACATTTAATATCATCTCGTTGCTTATCTACAAATTCGCCCAGATGATGTTGCGTGATTAAATCAATCGCAAAATAATGTGTTAAAATTTCAATATTTGGATGTTCATGAACTTTTTGCAGCAAGGATCTTTCAATCTCATAACCAGTAATATCTTTATAATGTAGGATCCGATGTGCAGAATGGCCACCCTCTCGAGCTAGGTCATATACACCAGCATCTGATTTGTCAAATGAAGTTCCATAAGAAATAAGTTCGTTAATACGATCTGGAGCTTCTCTAACTACGTTTTCCACAATTTCAACATCACACAATCCATCTCCAGCTATCTGAGTATCAATAATATGCTGTTCAAAGCTATCAGACTTATCCACAACTGCAGCTACTCCCCCTTGTGCATATTTCGTATTTGACTCATCTTCGTTAGCCTTCGTGACTATCAACACTTTACCATGATCAGCTGCTTTTAAAGCAAAACTTAATCCGGCTATTCCTGATCCAATTACCAAGAAATCAACCTTTCTTTCTGACATAAAATAAAATTATCATGTGACAAGCACATTTTTCACTATTCAAATTAACAAAAAATGTGGAAAACGTGTAAATAAAAGGTTAAATAAAAATGATAACTTTTTTTTGTGTGTTTATAACTTCAATTTTCCTTTAAATTTCTAAAAGTTATTAGCACAAAAAACCAATATTGTCAACAATTTCTAACAGTCAAAAAATTCACAATTTTATATTGAAAATAAAATCCAACAAAAACCACAGTATTAAAAATCAAGGCTTTAAAATGAATTTTATGTTAATAAATTGTTAATAACTATATCAAATCCTTATTTCAAAATAAAAAATACAGGTTTTATCCCCATTTTCCACACACTAATAAACAATAAGACTTCTTTACTTTAAAAAAATTATTATTTATTAAAAAAAGAGAATGTGGAATACGTTTGATTTTCTTTGATTAGTTTTGTCAAAACGCATTTGAGGCTTTTAGAATCCGATGATTTAGTAACTGTTAGTCTAAACACGAAATATTCAATTCTCATGAACTTTATTTTTATTAAAAACAAGTTTAAACCCATTTAGAATGATATAAATTATAATTTTATTAAATATTTTGTGAATAATGGAATCTAAAGGCCTAAAATTCATGTTTTTAGACATTTAAATTTAAAAATTTTCACTTCTTTTGATTTTAAACTTGATAGAATTACGTTTTAATTGATTATAAATGAAATATTCATGCTAAAAGAATTTAGAATGAATTCTGTAAAGGTTTATTTGTTCAGTATAGGCTCTGAGAATTTGATATTTGAAAAGTGTTCTATTTTTTTAACGCTGATAAGACCTATATTTCTTTAATAAAAATAATAGTAGCAGACGCTTTATCCATTTCTAAATTATATCTAGATTTATAATTTTAAACTTTTAGAACTCATTTTTTAATTTAACCTCTTTAGAATGGCATATTCGTAAGTATTCAACATATTTTGATATTTATCACATTTTGATCTTGATGATTTTTAGGATTCTTTTCTCTTTAGATTGCAATAATTAAATTTTTTAAAGTTTAAAATATCCTATTGATCAATTTTAAGTGGTATGATTGCTGAAATTTAAGTCGCTTACATTTAAATATTTGAAAGTTTTGTGGATAATTTTTAGAATAAGTAATCTGTAGCGACTTTAAATAGTTTAGCTTTGTCTTATTGATTTGAGGTATGTATTCAATTTTAAATTTGCTATTCTTTAATTTCTTCTATTATCTTTCTAAAATCAACATTCATTTTCTCAAATGAATCATACGAAGTTATTTCAAAACAGAAAAGATATAACTTTAATCATTAGATTATAAAAGCCTTTATTTTTAGATTTAATCCCTTTAGAATTTCATATTTAGTTTTTTGTGGATAACTATGTTAAATACGTAACTCTCAAGCTCTTTAATTATTCGATTAATCGTTTAATAACAGGTATAATTTGACAAATATCTGTATGTTAAAAAATATGTTAAATTACTTATTTTAAGCTATTTAATATAAAAAATAACCTCTTTTTGGTTGACTTATTAACATTTATAAAAATTAGTTAAAAGTGTAATGTGGATAACTGTGTTAATTTATTGATTTACATTATATTATTTACATTTATCAAGTACTTATAAGCGTACTTATAAACATCATTTTCGATTACAAAGATTTATTGAAGAAGTATTGTTATTTTTGTGATGTAAATCAAATTAAGAAGAAGAATTAATGGATTTAGTAAATTACGATATTCAAGCTAAGGGTTATATTGATGCTCCTATTGATCCTAGTTTAGATTTGATTCAAGAGATCAAACGTCTGAAAGAAGAGAAAAACGCAGTTATTTTAGCGCATTATTACCAAGAAGCGGAGATACAAGATATCGCTGATTATATTGGGGATAGTTTGGGTTTATCACAAGAAGCTGCAAAAACAAGTGCAGATGTCATTGTTTTTGCAGGAGTGCATTTCATGGCCGAAACTGCTAAGATATTATCACCATCAAAGAAAGTATTGTTACCGGATGCTAAAGCGGGTTGCTCACTTTCGGATTCATGTCCACCGCATCTGTTTGCTAAATTTAAGGAACAGTATCCAGATCATATTGTGATTACGTATGTAAACTGTACCGCTGAATTAAAAGCATTATCAGATATCGTATGTACTTCAAGTAATGCTGTACAAATTGTTGAGAGTCTTCCTTTGGATCAAAAAATAATTTTTGGTCCTGATCGTAACCTTGGTGCATATGTGAAAAAGAAAACGGGTAGAGATCTTGTTTTATGGAATGGTGCATGTATGGTACATGAAATTTTTTCTCAGGATAAGATTGATAAATTAAGAGTAGAAAATCCAGAAGCAAAATTTATTGCACATCCAGAATGTGAAGATCATATTTTAGCAACAGCTGATTACGTAGGTTCAACTTCGGGTATGTTAAAATATACGATGAACGATGAAGCAACAACTTATATAGTTGCTACCGAGTCAGGAATCATTCATCAGATGGAAAAAGCTAGTCCACATAAAACTTTTATTCCTGCTCCTCCTAATAATGCTTGTGCGTGTAACGATTGTCCTCATATGAAATTGAATACATTGGAGAAGCTATATAATTGTTTAAAATACGAGAGCCCAGAGATTATACTGGATAACGCTATCGTTGCTCGTGCTCAGCGACCTATTGAGCGTATGTTGGAGATATCCGCGCAATTGGGATTATAATTAAAAATAGAGACAGATATGTTAGAATTTGATAATACAGAGAAAACGAATTTAGGTGAGTTGGGGGAATTTGGTTTAATTTCATATTTGACTAAAGCTGTTGAAATTACAGAAGAAAGTACGATTAAAGGTATTGGTGATGATGCTGCAGTATTAAACTTTGCTAATAAAAAGACGTTAATTTCGACAGATCTTTTATTGGAAGGAATTCATTTTGACTTACGTTATGTTCCATTAAAACATTTAGGATATAAAGCAGTTCAAGTGAATTTAAGTGATATTTATGCGATGAATGGACAAGCCTCTCAAATAACATTCTCGATTGGTCTATCTTCTAAATTTCCGTTAGAAGCTGTTGAAGAAATATATCAAGGAGCGTTGATTGCTTGTAAGAAATATCATGTTGATTTGGTTGGTGGAGATACCTCTGCATCTGTGCAAGGGCTGGTTATTTCGGTAACGAGTATTGGTTTTGCTGATGAAGATAAAATTGCATATCGTTCCGGTGCACAAGAAGGCGATTTACTATGTGTTTCAGGCGATTTGGGAGCAGCTTACATTGGTTTGCAACTATTAGAGCGTGAAAAGAATATCTTCTTGGAGAATCCAAATATTCAACCCGATTTAGAAGGTAAAGATTATATCGTAGAAAGACAGCTGAAACCAGAAGCTAGACGTGACATTATTGAGCTATTGGCAGAAAAAGGAATAAAGCCAAATGCTATGATTGATATCTCTGATGGTTTGGCCTCTGAGATCATTCATATTTGTGAAGCATCTAACAAAGGATGTAAATTGTATGAAGATAAAATACCATTGGATCCGATGACTTATGAAACAGCTCGAGAATTTGGTATTGACCCTACTGTATGTGCATTGAATGGAGGAGAAGACTATGAGTTATTATTTACGATTCCGCAGTCTGACTATGATAAAATAAAGGGATCAATGGAAATAACTATTATTGGTCATATTACAGAAGCAAATGCAGGATGTGAAATGATTGCTAAATCGGGAAAGGTTTATCCCATTACCGCTCAAGGTTGGAATGCTTTTAAAGATTAATCTTTAATTTATAAAATTGAAAAAAGAGATTAATATGATCTCTTTTTTTGTTATTCTACGACTAACTCTTCTTCGATATCAACTAAATCAAGTTCTTCCTTACTTCTTTTTCGGATATTAAAGTCATTATAACCTAAGCCAATTTCAATCTGCAATAATTTTTGTTGTAGCATTTCTAAGATGGCTAAAAAATTAAAGACAAACTGAACCTTATTCTCCGAACTTTTAAGGATATATTGAAAATCAAGTTGTTCGTTCATTTCAATTAAATCTGTTATTGCTTTTTTCTGTTGTTCGATGGTATAAGGATGTTTTACAACTGTATGTGTTACTTCTTGCGGTCTGTGTATATATTGATACATCATCCTTTCATAGACCATCATAAGCTTATAAAGATCAAAACTATTCAATTCCTCACCTGTATTATCTTGAGGTCTGGCAATTTTGATATCATAGTTGGTATTTCCTCTTTTATATAATTTGAGACGTTCATCTTCTAACAATTTTAAATCTTCACAAGTCTCTTTAAATTGCTTATATAAAATCAGCTTTTGAACCAGGCCTTCTTTCAGATCAATTTCATTATCTTCTTCATCCAATTCTGGACGAGGCAAAAGCATTTTAGCTTTTATGCGCATTAAGGTAGAAGCAACAAAAATAAATTCGCTGGCCATTTCCATATCCAATGCCTGCATCTGACTTACGTAAGAAAGAAAATCATCTGTTATTTTAGAAATAGGAATGTCATGTATATTTAATTCATCTCTTTCAATAAAAAATAAGAGCAAGTCAAATGGGCCTTCAAATTGAGGTAATTTTATTTCGTATCCTTCTTCTATTTGCATATCGAAAGCAAAAATACGTAATAATATAAACTTTTTTATTTCAAAGTATTAAAACCATATGCTTATATAACTGTTGAATGTCCTATACAAAAAATGTTATAAATACGTTACTTGTAATAAATAAGTTGTTATTTTGTATCCATATTTTAAAGTAATTAGGAATACTATGCAATTTGATGCTGGAGAATTATTAAGTAAAATCAATGATCCCTCTGATCTGAAAAAACTCAATGAAGACCAATTAGAACAGGTTAGTCAGGAGTTACGTCAATATATTATTGATTTAGTTTCTGTTAACGGTGGTCACTTTGCAGCTAGTTTGGGAGTTGTTGAACTAACAGTGGCATTACATTATGTTATGAACACTCCTTATGATCAGTTAATATGGGATGTTGGTCATCAAGCATATGGTCATAAGATATTAACAGGTCGCAGAGATTCTTTTCATACCAATAGAATTGTTAACGGTTTATCTGGTTTTCCAAAGCGTGGAGAGTCAGAATATGATGCATTCGGTGTAGGACATTCTTCTACTTCTATTTCAGCGGCATTAGGAATGGCTGTTGCATCCCATATAAAAGGTGAAAAAGATCGTCAGCACATTGCTATTATTGGTGATGGTGCTATGACTGGTGGTATGGCATTCGAAGCTTTGAATCATGCCGGAATAGAGAAATCAAACCTATTGGTTATCTTAAATGATAACTGTATGTCTATTGATCCTAATGTTGGAGCATTAAAAGAATACTTAACCAGTATTACGACTTCTAAGCGATATAATCGCTTTAGAGATGATATTGGAGCAATCTTGTCCAAGATATCTGAAATGGGACCTAATGCGTTAGGAGCGGTTAAAAAGCTGGAGAAAAGTATAAAAGGAACCCTATTAAAAAATGCGAATCTTTTCGAATCATTGAATTTTAGATATTTTGGTCCTGTCGATGGACACGATGTCAAGAAATTAGCGAAGACATTGGAAGATTTACGTCATATACCTGGCCCTAAATTATTGCATTGTGTGACCATGAAAGGAAAAGGATATGCATTGGCTGAAAAAGATCAAACGAAATGGCATGCTCCAGGCTTATTTGATAAAATAACAGGTGAAATAAAAAAATCAGCTTCTGAAAAACCAACGGCACCTAAATATCAGGATGTTTTTGGTACAACCTTAGTTGAGTTAGCCGAGATGAATGATAAAATAGTTGGGATAACACCAGCTATGCCTTCAGGTTCATCCATGAATATCATGATGAAAGCCTTTCCAGAGCGCTCATTTGATGTAGGAATAGCCGAACAGCATGCGGTTACATTTAGTGCCGGATTGGCTACACAAGGTTTGATGCCATTTTGTAATATCTATTCGTCATTCATGCAACGTGCATTTGACCAAGTTATTCATGATGTCGCTTTACAAAAACTGAATGTTGTATTTTGTCTAGACCGTGCAGGAGTTGTTGGAGCTGATGGACCGACGCATCATGGCGCTTATGATATTGCATTTATGCGCTGTATTCCAAATATGACTGTTTCTGCGCCGATGAACGAAGAAGAGCTTAGAAACTTAATGTATACTGCCCAGTTGGAAGATAAAGGACCATTTGTTATTCGTTATCCAAGAGGTAATGGTGTGATGATCGATTGGAAAAAACCGTTCAAAGAAATTGAAATAGGTAAAGGAAGATTGATTCAAGATGGTGAAGGATTAGCGATATTGAGTTTTGGTGCCATTGGTAATGAAGCGAGCAAAGCTATATTACAATTGGCAGAAGAAGGAATACATCCAGCGCACTATGATTTAAGATTTGCAAAACCATTGGATGAAGAATTGTTACATAAGGTTTTGCAAAAATTTGAAAATATCATTACCGTTGAAGATGGCTGTTTACAAGGAGGTATAGGTTCTGCAGTTCTGGAATTTATGGCGGATCATCAGTATAGTAATAAAGTTGTTCGATTAGGTATCCCAGATGCTATCATTGAGCATGCTGAACAAAAAGATCAGTGGAATGTAGCCTATTATGATGCTGAAGCTATTGCAACAGAATGTCGTAAACTAGCAAAAGGAATAAAAACAAATGCTATGGTGAGCTAACAACAGCAGCATAAAATTCATAAACAAAAAGAGGAATCATGTCATAATATGATTCCTCTTTTTGTTTATATTTGAAATACAAACAGTAAATAAGACTAATATTTTTTTCATAACAAATTTGGTTCGAAATTTGAGTTGTTTCCAACTCACGATATATGGACAAAAATTTACAAAATGTATAAAAAAAGCATAAAAAATTTGGAATGTTAATAAAATTTTTTAATCTCAAATTTAGCTAAAAAAAAAGCGTGATTTTTTTAAGTAACTACCTGGTTATTAGTTAATTTAAATTAATTTCAAATTTTAGTTTTTTAGCTGATTTTTTTTTGTCATCTTCGTCTTAAGAGAAAGTTATCAACATATTTTTGGTCGCTTATTGGAAATCAACTTATTAACAATTTTAGAATGGAAAAAACGAGTACAAGTGTTTGGAATAATTGTCTGGCAATCATTAAAGACAATATACCAGCGCAAAGTTTTAAAACCTGGTTTGAGCCTGTGAAAGCAGTACGTTTGGAGGGTGACGTTTTGACTATTCAAGTACCTAGTTTATTTTTTTACGAGTGGTTGGAGGAACACTACGTTGGTATTCTTCGCAAGACCGTAAAAAAGTTTTTAGGTGAACAAGGTAGGTTGGAATACAATATCGTGGTAGAGAAGTCATCAGCTTCTATTCCCTATACGACTAATATTCCTTCGAATGGAAATGGGGCAGAAGGGAAGAAACAATCTATTCCTGTGCCAGTATCCTTAAATAAGGATATTAAGAATCCATTTGTTATTCCAGGATTAAAAAAATTACAGGTTGATCCGCAATTGAATCAAAACTATTCGTTCGATAATTTCATTGAAGGGGAATGTAACCGTTTAGCGCGTTCTGCTGGCTTTGCAGTAGCCAACAAACCTGGAGGCACATCATTCAACCCATTGATGATTTATGGAGCTGTAGGCTTGGGAAAAACACACTTAGCGCAAGCTATCGGTAATGAAATTAAAAGAAACTTACCAGATAAGCTGGTTATTTATGTGTCATGTGAGAAATTCTGTCAACAATTTGTAGACTCACTAAAGAATAATACAATTAATGACTTCGTAAATTTTTATCAAGCAATGGATGTTATCATCATGGATGACGTGCATAATTTTGCTGGTAAAGAGAAAACACAAGATATTTTCTTCCATATTTTCAATCATTTGCACCAATCTGGTAAACAAGTAATCTTAACTTCTGATAAAGCTCCAAAGGATTTAGCAGGATTAGAAGAACGTTTATTAAGTCGTTTCAAATGGGGATTATCTGCAGATATTCAAATTCCAGATCTTGAAACAAGAATGGCAATTCTGAAAAAGAAAATGTATTCGGATGGTATAGAATTACCAGAAAATGTAGTCGAATATGTTGCGAATCAAATTGACAATAGTGTACGTGAACTAGAAGGAGCAATGGTTTCTTTATTAGCTCAATCTACATTAAACAAAAAAGAGATTGATTTAAATTTAGCTAAATCAATGCTTAAGAATTTTGTTAAAAATACGCATAAGGAAATTTCAATGGAATTTAT
Source organism: Sphingobacterium sp. SRCM116780 (assembly GCF_021442025.1). Lineage (NCBI taxonomy): Bacteria > Pseudomonadati > Bacteroidota > Sphingobacteriia > Sphingobacteriales > Sphingobacteriaceae > Sphingobacterium > Sphingobacterium sp. SRCM116780. Next base: position 3,688,212 of record NZ_CP090446.1, on the reverse strand, counting down.
TCAAAAACTTGTTTGCGAGTATTTTGAAGTTCCTGTGGAAATGGTTAAATCCAAAGTACGTAAAAGAGAAATTGTTCAAGCGAGACAAATTTCCATGTATTTAGCTAAAAACCATACAAAATCTTCTCTCAAAACAATTGGTTCATTCTTTGGAGGTAGAGATCATTCTACAGTCATTTACGCCTGTCAAACTGTGGAAGACTTGATCGAAACAGACAAGAAATTTAAAACATACGTAAATGATATTATGAAAAAGCTTAAGGCTTAGTATCATTTCGTTTTAAAAGGTAAAGAAGAGGTCTTGTTGTTCCAATAACAACAAGACCTCTTCTTTTTTATTGTGTTAATAAGATAAATAGCTTTCATTAAAAAAGGGATTCTAATGTTAGAATCCCTTTTTTAATCGGCTATGATTAAATTTATGAACAAATCTTATTGTTGTACTGGAGTTGTTTCTTTTTGCTCCTCTTGTTTTTGTTCACCTTGAACTGGTTTTGGAGCTACTTCTGGTAACACTTTCGCAGGTCTTTCTTCAATTACTTTTTTGAATAATCCTTTTTGATCTTCTGTTAATAAAGCATCCACTTTTGTATCTGCATCAGCTTGTAGTTTTGTGAATTGTTCGATCAAGGCCTCTTTAGTAGCTGCTGTATCTTGTAATAAAGCTGCTTCTGCTTTTGCTTGTTCTAAAGTGATGGTATAAGCTGCAGTTTTTTGTTCGTCTGTTAAACTTAATTTTTGAGTTAACTCCGTAGTTACTTTAGTAGCATTTTCTTCTGGAGTAGCTTGTTGTGCAAATGTTAAACCTAAAGCTAAGAAAAATCCGATTCCTGTTAAAACTAATTTTTTCATGATTTTCATTTTTTGATGTAAATATTCAATTGTTAAATTCTACAACTAAAACTCCATGCCGACCCTTATTATTGTATCAAACCTGTTACTTTAACATTTATTTAACAAAAATAATGTATTAACTATTTGATTATCAGTTTTTAAATAAAAAAGGTTCTATTACGAATAATAGAACCTTTTTGGTTGTTATACATACTATTTATTAGTCTTTTCTTTGTCTCTGTTGTCTTTTTTCTTGCATTTCCTTTTGCAACTGCTCATAAGATGTCGCTTGTTCGGCAGTTAAGAATGATTTTATTTTGCTATCGGTTGATTGACGTAGCGATTGCATTTTCTCAAAATTAGCCTTTCTATCATCGCTACTTTTAAATAATTCCTGCTGTTGTTTAGATGCATCTAACACATAAACATAGATAGAATCCTTTTGTTCTTGAGATAGTTTTAACTCCTTATCTAATCTTTCTACTTTATTTTTTGCTTGTTCTTCTGGAGACCGTTGCCCCATTCCTGCATTTCTACCTTGATGATCTTGCGCCATTACTGTTATTCCTAATAAAAGAAATGCGCCTATTAAACCTGATTTTAATGTATTCATGATATACTATTTAATTGTTTACAATAAATTATTATTTGTACTTCTTTATGTATTAAACGATAAGGAGACAAATAATGTATGTCGTGGTTTAAACTATATTAAAATTTAAGATTCATTAACACTTCTTACACAGGTAGATAGTAATTTATCTTGTACGCTGTGTTGAATGCGTTCATGCTCAAAAGCAATTTCAATCGGAAGGTAGGCAATGGGGATCGTATTGAAAATTTTTAAAAATTCTGGAGTACGTATTCTTTGTGCATCTTTTTCTGTTGTCAAAATTATTTTTTGATCAGATGCAATGGTCTCAAATTTCTCTTTGATGTTTTTGATATCATTTTCATCAAAAGCATGATGATCTCGAAAGGCAAGATGCTCAATACTATTTACACGCGATTTGAGATGTTGAATTAAGGGAAGTGGATTAGCGATACCCGTGAGGAGCAAGATATCCGTATGTGAGCTTATTTGTAACGATGCACCATTTATAGTAATAAGCTGACCATAAGCGATAGTGGTAAAAATAATATCTTGGACATTACTTTTTCGTATCAATTTACTTCTGATATATTCCTTTTCTCTTTCCGTAGCATTGTTTGGTGTTTTTGTCACTAAAATTAGATCAGCACGTTTACGCTCAGCAGGAAGATCTCTAAAATTTCCCATTGGTAGAACAAACATGGGATTTAAACAAGAACTATAATCGAATAGCAGAATAGAAAATTTAGGATTCAATCTACGATGTTGAAAAGCATCATCAAGAATAATAACCTCATGCGTAGACATGAGATTTTCGATACCATTGCATCGATCTTCACAGACAGATACTGTAATATCCGGAAACTTATTTTTGAATTGGAGGGGTTCATCACCAACCTCATTCGCTGTTGAAGAGGTTTGGACTAACCGAAAACCTTTTGTTTCTCGACCATAACCTCGACTCAGTGTGGCTACTTTAAATTTATCCTTTAGCAATTTGATGATAAATTCAGTCATCGGGCTTTTTCCTGTACCACCTATTGCAAGGTTTCCAACAACAATTGTAGGAATATCATAAGATTTAGATTTTAGAATTTGAAAATCAAATAATCGATTCCTCGTCCAGATAATGAGTCCATATACCATTGAAAAGGGAAACAAAAGTAATTTCAGGAACTTCATACTATTTGTTTATAATCTGCAAACCTACATCGTGAATTTCTTTCAATGGGTTGTCTCGCATATTTTGTTCGAAAGAAAACTGATAGATACCCGTGTCAGGAAACACATAATCTTTATGGATGATGGTTTGATGTGTATACAAAGAACCCGCACTTTTTCCAGTCCATTTACCATCTTCTTCGGCTAGCTTAAGTTCTTTTCTGTACGAATATTCTTTTGTTTTTAAACCTTTTTCGTGTACTAAAACAAATAAGTTTGCATAGGGATATTGCGCAGTATGACGAACATTTAATAGTACATCATACTTTTTTGTAGCATCTGAAATATGTACCTTAAAAGTTGGTTTGTTCAAATAGGTCCATTCTTTATTGTCAATATTTACATTTTCATCAATAATTGTATTTGAATCACAAGAAACAAATAATGACAATGCCATACAGCTAAAAAAAAATGTGCGTCCTCTCATTTTATTTTTTTAGGATATAAAATTGGCGAGAATACCATTCTCGCCAATTTTTTGAAATAAGGATTAAAAGTTATTATTCCGCTGAAGGAGCAGTATTATTGCCTTTATTTCTATTATTTCTGTTTTTATTAAATCTTCTTTTCGGTCTCGCATTACCATCCTTATTTGGAGCATGCTCGGCATTTTTGGTTTCCACCGTATTTGCTGGTTTTGGACCTTTCTCTTGTTTTTGTTGCGGTTTATCCACTTTAAGAGCTTGTGGTTTCTCTCCTTGCTCTGCAGTAGATTTAGGCTTGTTATTTTGCTTTACCTTATTCTTCGTGTTATTCCGTTTTCTTTTATTTTTGTCGTCTAAACGAGTTAAACTGTCTTGACCAACCACGTTTTCATAATCGTAGTTGACAATTTTTTCCTCTTTCAATTCAACTTCTACCGTTGTGATCAACTCATCGATTTTAATACCCTGTTTGTTTTTTTCAATGAGTTCTTTCACTTGATCAACAGGTAATGCAATCCAACTTTCAGCTCCAGGATACGAGAACCACATCAATTTTTTGAAAATATCTGTTTTTTGCAAATAAGCATTTCCCTTCAATGTTTCAATACGATCGATATTATTCGGGATATCTTTTAAAGCATCCATATAACTATCCAATTCGTAGTTCAAACAGCATTTTAACTTACCACACTGACCCGCTAATTTTAGCGTATTCAGCGATAAGTTTTGATATCTTGCAGCAGAAGTTGAAACCGTTTTGAAATCCGTTAACCAGGTAGAGCAACATAATTCTCGACCACAGGAACCAATACCACCTAAACGGCTTGCTTCCTGACGCATTCCTATTTGGCGCATTTCAATACGAATACGAAATGATTCTGCCATTCTTTTGATTAATTCGCGGAAATCCACGCGACCTTCTGCCGTATAGTAGAAAGTAGCTTTCGTTTTATCTCCTTGATAATCTACATCGGATATTTTCATGGAAAGACCTAGTTCTAAAGCTAAGTTTCGAGCTCTATGCATCGTTTCCCATTCCAAATCTTTAGCCGCATTGAATTTTTCAACATCTGTCTCCGTAGGTTTACGATAGATTTTTTTGGTGACACTATCCAAACTGACATTATTTTTCTTTAATTGCAAGCGAACTAATTCACCTGTTAAAGAAACGTGTCCGATATCGTATCCGCCAGTACTTGGTTCTACCGCAACCATTTCACCAATTTCAAGGTATAAATTGTCAGAATTAATAAAGAAATCTTTTCTAGATCCTTTAAAACGAACTTCTACAACATCAAAAGGTTTATAGTTGGATGGCATATCCATATCGGATAGCCAGTCATATACATCTAATTTATTACATCCGCTAGTCATGCAAGAGCCATTATTTTGGCAACCTGCCGGAGTACCACCTACTGTTGTCGTACTTCCGCAACCTCCGCCGGATGAGCAGCTGCCACATCCCATAGTTTTCTATATATATTGAGTTCCTTTCGGAAACGTTTTGTATTTAAACATTAATACTAATTGCAAAGATAAATCTAAAAATAATATTTTAGGATTTGCATTTCTTTCTACACTATAATGTGTTGTTTCAAACAAATTGATTGTCTCCTCAATTTGTTCAAGGCTATAATGAACAGCAAACTTGCTTACAAAATCAAGTTCCTGTGCTGGAAGAAAGACTAAACTAGCGAGATCTTGTTTTATTAAAACAATCTGGCGCATGATATTAATGGCATACATCAAAAAGCTTTTTTGATTTTCCCTTCCTAGCTTCGCTAATTCCTCATCACAAATGCTGATGATATTCAATCCCGAATCTTGAACGATAAGTCGTAACCAAGTTACCAATAAAGTAAAATGATCATTTGTTTCTGTATCGATCATATTTAATGCCTCTTGCATATTGCCATCAGCGATAAAGGCAATTTCATTCGCATCTTTTGGGTCAACGTGTTTGTTGTTGATTAAATATGATGCAATTTCTTGATGGCTTAACTTATTTATTTTTATAAGCTGTGTTCTCGAAATTAATGTATTCAATATTTTATCTTGATTTTCGGCAACCAGTAGAAATAATGTCTTTTCAGGAGGTTCTTCAATCAATTTTAATAAGGCATTTCCTTCCTTTTCTAGATATTCTGGTAACCACATAATCAAAACCTTATATTCAGCTTCAAAAGCCTTTAGACTTAATTTTTTGATTATTTCATGTGCTTCAGCAATATTGATATTGACTTGTTTATTTTCAGCATCCAATTGTTGACGCCAATTTTCTAAGTTCAAATATGGATTGCTTAAAAAAGCTTTACGCCAACTCTCCATAAATGTCGAGGCACTATCTTCCTTGTGTTTAGCAATAAATGGATAGGAGAAATGTAAATCTGGATGAATAAGTTTCTGATATTTTAAACAAGAGGAACAAGTCGCACAACTATCGTTTTCAAGCTTATTTTCGCAATTAATATATTGCGCATATGCTACAGCCAGAGCGAGAGATCCAGATCCTTCAGAGCCTAAAAATAATTGTGCATGACTCACACGATTTTCACGAACAGTGTTGATCAAATGAGCTTTAATTAAATCATGTCCAATTATTTCTTTAAATTGCATATACTATTGCTAATCTATACAAATGTAACAAATAATCGACAGCATTTATTTATAAACAAAATATTATTGTATAAAACAAGCATAATTTTGCTGAAAATCAATCTACTAATCCTATAAATTGTATGAATTAGTTTCCATACGTCTTTCCATTATTTGATCATCGGGCGTTAAAAAATCTAGATTCTTTTGTGTAATATTGCAGATATAATTCATAATTTTAGGAAATGAGATTTATAGTATCCACATCGATTTTATTAAAACAACTTCAAGCTATTAATGGTGCTTCAAGTAGTAGTACTGTTCTACCTATTTTAGAGAACTTTCTTTTCGAAATAAAAGACAATACGTTAACGATTTCTGCAACAGATTTGCAAACAAGTATGGTTACATCCTTGCAAATTGAGGCAAAGGAAGAAGGAAAAGTTGCGATGCCTTCTAAAATTTTAATTGAAACATTAAAAACATTACCAGATCAGCCCGTTGCCTTTTTTGTCGATAATCATACCTTAGCGATTGAAATTAGCGCTGGAGATGGAAAATATAAATTGAGCGGTGAAAATCCTGAAGATTTCCCTAAAATTCCAGTTATCGATAATGCGCATACTGTAAGTATGCCAGCTCCGATACTAGCTGAAGCAATTAGTAAAACTATTTTTGCTGTTAGTAATGATGAACTGAGACCAGCGATGTCAGGTGTTTTGGTTCAATTGGGAGATAAATCCGTTACTTTCGTATCTACAGATGCACATAAATTGGTTCGTTATAGACGTTCAGATATTGGCGTTGAGAAACCTGCATCATTGATTCTTCCTAAAAAGGCTTTATCATTATTAAAATCGTCTTTACCTTCTGAAGATGTGAATGTTTCGATTGAATATAATTCGACAAATGCATTTTTTAGTTTCGGTAATATTAATTTGATTTGCCGTTTAATAGATGAGCGTTACCCAGATTACGAAGCGGTTATTCCACAAGTAAATCCAAATAAATTAACTGTTGACCGTTTATTGTTTTTAAATACCCTACGTCGTGTTGTTATTTTTGCAAATAAAACAACACACCAGGTAAGGTTGAAAATTTCAGGTAGCGAATTGAACATTTCTGCAGAAGATTTGGATTTTTCTAATGAAGCTCACGAGCGATTGGGATGTCAATTTGAAGGAGATGATATGGAGATTGGATTCAATGCTAAATTTTTAGTGGAGATGTTGAATAACTTATCAAGTGAAGAAGTGATCATTGAAATGAGTACCGCTAATCGCGCAGGTCTATTAATTCCAGCAGTAGCAGAAGAAAATGAAGATATCTTAATGCTGGTGATGCCGGTTATGTTAAATAATATTGGTTAATTGAAACTGTTTTGGACATCATCACGCATATCATAGATTTTATTCTTCATATTGATAAGCATTTATTAGAAATAGTAAATGATTATAAGACTTGGACTTACCTCATTCTATTTCTCATTATTTTTGTGGAAACAGGTGTTGTAGTCATGCCATTTTTACCTGGAGATTCTTTGCTTTTTGCAGCAGGGATGTTAGCCGCTCAGCCGAATGAACTTAATATTGGGCTGATGATTCTTATTCTATTGGTCGCTGCTGTTGGTGGAGATTCGCTTAATTATGCTATTGGCAAGCGATTTGGAATGAGGCTTACCCAATTTAAACTTTTTGGTAAGCAAGTCATCAAAGACGAACAAATTCAAAAGACACATTCATTTTATGAAAAATATGGAAGTAAAACGATCGTAATTGCTCGTTTTGTTCCTATTGTAAGAACATTGGCACCATTTGTTGGAGGCATAGGAAAGATGAATTACGGGACTTTTATTACCTACAACATTATAGGAGGATTTCTGTGGGTCGTGGGAATTACCTTAGCGGGATACTTTTTAGGAAATATCCCAATCGTCAGAGATAATTTCTCAAAAGTGGTGTTACTCATTATTGCTGTATCGATACTACCCATTGTTTTCGAAGTGGCAAAAGAAAAATTTAAAAAGAAAAAGGAAGCCTAAAACTTCCTTTTTTTTGTTTAAAATAGATTTGTTCTTTATCGATGAGCAAAAACGCGCAATAAAATTTTATAATGATCATCTTCACGATTATTTTCGTTTGATTATTTCCTGTGCTCCTTCAGGTAGCAACAAATAAAAAATTAAAAACAACGTTAACGAATTCATCAGATCAAAGTCTTTTTACTCCAAGAGTTTTTTTTATGAAGTACCTTATTATTTTTTGCTTAAGCACCTTATTTTTATTTTCATCGGCACAAATTCGTGTAGAAAAGAAACAAGCGAAAGCGGCTTTTGAACTGCTGAATAAGATTCGGGAAAATCCGAAAAAATTTAAAAAGAAGCTCGATTTATTCGACCTGGATAAGATCACACGAAAGAATTTGGTTTGGAATAAAGATCTAGCAAAAGTTGCTGAGTTTAGAGCAAAAGATATGGCAGAGCGCGATTATTTTGATCATGTCAGTCCCGAAGGCATAGGCGTTAATTACTATATTGAACAAGCTGGATATGATTTAAATGTCAACTGGCTTAAAAACAAGAAAGCAAATAATTTCGAATCTATTGCCTGGAATTGGCCTACTGCAGAAGCAGGAATTCGAGGGTTGATTATTGGCAAAGAATCTCCTGGCTATCATCATCGAAAACATTTATTGGGCATGGATGAGTGGAATTCTTCCTTATCGGATATTGGTATTGGATTTGTAACCGTAAAGAGAAAGTCTGGTTCAGAAAGTTATTTATGTGTCATTATTGCCAAGCATGATTGGTAAATTAATCAATTTATAGCCCTGATATTATGCAATATTGGAATGTTTCTTACCTTTGCATATGATAAAATCAATGACAGGATACGGCACAGCTGTAAAAGACAATGGAAAAGTTAAATACAGTGTCGAAATAAAATCCTTGAATTCTAAATTTCTTGAACTAAATCTGCGTTTACCCAAAGCGGTTTCAGATAAAGAATCTACTTTACGTACAGCGTGTAGTAAACTCATTGAAAGAGGTAAAGTTAATCTGAGCGTCAATGTTGAATACGCCGATCAAACAGCAAAAGCTTCAACCATCAATGCCGACCTGCTAAAAAAATACTATACACAATTACAACAAATTGCTTTTGAACTAGGAGACAAACAAGTTTCTCTGTTTGAATTGGCGTTAAATATGCCAGAAGTAATTGCGAACAAAGATGAAGAGGTCGACGAAGAAGAATCTACATTATTGTTAGACGCATTCTACGCTGCGGTAGATAACTTCAATATATTTAGAGCAGATGAGGGAGCCGTACTTTCAAAAGATTTATCAGATAGAGTGGAGTTAATTTTAAGCTATATGACCGAAGTAGAGTCCGTAGAAATGGATCGTATCCCTTTAATCCGAGAACGTATCAGTCATTATCTGGATGAAGCTGTTGGCAAAAAAAATGTCGATAAGAATCGCTTTGAACAAGAACTGATTTTCTATATTGATAAATTGGATATTACCGAAGAGAAAGTAAGATTACGTTCGCATTGTAATTATTTCCAAAAAGCATTAACAGCCTCAGACTCTAACGGAAAAAAACTGGGATTTATTTCTCAAGAAATGGGAAGAGAGATCAATACGTTAGGTTCAAAAGCCAATCACGCAGGCGTTCAACAAATCGTGGTGAAGATGAAAGAAGAATTAGAAAAAATTAAAGAGCAATTGCTCAACGTATTATAAGAATGGCAGGTAAGTTAATTATATTCTCGGCACCATCAGGAGCAGGTAAAACAACAATTGTAAAACATCTATTAGGTAAACATGGTGATAAGTTGGAATTTTCTATTTCAGCAAGCACAAGAGAGCCTCGTGGAGAAGAAGTGGATGGCAAAGATTATTACTTTATCTCAAAAGAGAGCTTCTTACATAAAATAGCTAAAAAAGAGTTTATCGAATTTGAAGAAGTGTATTCTGGTACATTCTATGGTACCTTACGTTCCGAAGTAGAGCGTATTTGGGCACAGGGCAAACATGTCATTTTTGATATCGATGTTATTGGAGGATTGCGTTTACGATCTAAATTCCCAGATCAGGCTTTAGCTATTTTTGTACAACCTCCTTCTTTAGAGGTATTGAAAGAACGTCTTCGTGGTAGAGGAACCGATTCAGAAGAAAAATTGCAAGAACGATTTGCAAAAGCCGAATCGGAGTTAGCTTATGCCGATAAATTCGACGTGATATTAAAAAATTATGATTTAGATGTTGCGATTGAAGAGGCAGAGAAAATAGTAATCGTTTTTCTTAATCAATAGTAATGGCTAAAATTGGCTTATTCTTTGGATCGTTCAATCCTATACATGTAGGACATCTGATTATCGCTAATTATATGGCTAATTATACAGCACTGGACGAAGTCTGGTTTGTCGTTTCTCCACAAAATCCGCTCAAAAAGAAGGAAAGCTTAGGAAATATGTATGACCGTCTGGAGATGGTCAACTTGGCAATAGAAGATACGGAGAACCTAAAAACAAGTTCCATTGAATTTAGCTTACCACAACCATCGTATACCATTGATACGTTGACCCATTTGGCGGAAAAATATCCAACCAAAGAATTTGTTTTAATCATGGGAGAAGATATTTTGGAAACGTTTAATAAATGGAAAAACTATGAAATCATCTTACGTGATTATCATATATATGTCTATCCAAGACCAGGATTTAATGGCGGTACGATGAGAGAACATGCGTCCATAACGATGACCGAAACCCCAATGATGGAATTATCTTCCACCTTTCTTAGAAAAGCAATTAAGGAGGGAAGAAGCATCAAGTTCTATACTCCCGATAAAGTCATTGATTTTATAGAAAAAAAGGGACTATACGCATAAAAAAGGGGAAACTTCATGAAGTTTCCCCTTTTTCATGCTGACTGATCCTCCATGATAAACCCAACTTCTCCTTCACAATCTTTCATCAGATAAGACATTGTTTAATCATTTCTTTCCTGAATCTTTTTAATCAATTAAAATTTCTGATCTATTCTCTATACTTCAAACAGGAGTATGCATGTATATGCTTATTGACAACAGGATAAATTAGTAACCAATACTAATTTTAAAACGTATCTAAGTCATAGTTTATTCGTATCTCAACCGTACCTGATTCGTTTTTGTTCGAACGAGGTACGAACAAGGTACGAACAAGGTACGAGTCAGCTCCCTACTGTGTCTTATCCTGAATTATCCTTACAGCATTCGGATAGTTAAACGGTTAAATCCTTACAATTATAAAAAGTTATACGGATATATCCTTACATTGTTTTTTCTTTGTCCGTGTATACCCTTACAATCGGGTTGTACTGTTTCTTGTTTTAGTGATTTCCTGACTATGTCTTTGCGCCGGTGTCATCATTTTACAGCTCATGTGCGGTCTGACATTATTGTATCTTTCTATCGCTCTGCACACCGGTTCAATAGCCATTGAATAGGACTCAAAGGTGTTATAGAGCTCAAATTCTGTTTTCAGTATACCGTTTACCCTTTCGGCAATTGCATTATCATAGGGTGATCCGGATTGAGTCATACTGATCTGGATATGGTTTCTCTGCAATAGTTCCACATAGGCATCACAGCAGTACTGTATCCCCCTGTCCGAGTGGTGGATCAGCGGCCTTTGCTTATATTCCCTGCCGTTTATAGCCTTTTGGAGTGCCGATAGGCATCCGGAAGCTTTTAGTGACTGGCTGAGATGGTAGCCTACGATCTTTCTGGAATAGGCATCTGTGATCAGAAAAAGGTAGATAAATCCCGTGCCTGTCCGCAGATAGGTAATATCGCTTACCCAGACCTGCTCGGCCATCAGGGGCTTTGCCCGGCTGATCATATCCGGCCATTTCCTGTAATGATGGTAGGACATCGTGGTGGTCACATATCTCCTTTTGGGATAGATCAGCATGCCATTGTCCCTGATCAGCCTGGAAAAAGCATCCCTTCCGATGGTAATATGATGCGCTTTGAGGTTCTGCTGCAGCATATGAAGAAGCTTTACGCATCCTGTACGCGGAAGCACTGATCTGATTTCCCGGACCCATTCTAGTATCATTCCATCCTGAATCACCGAAACGTCCCTTCTGGCGTTCATTTCATACCAGGACTGTCTTGTTCTGCCAAACAGCGAGCAAATGGTACTCAGGGGAATATTGATAAATATCTCCTTCATTTTACTGGCGGTTTGGTACCAGACTTTTTTCGGATATCGATATCCAGCTCCTGCTCTGCAATATGGATCATCATCTCAAGGGCGGTAATCTTCAGCCTGGCAAGCCGGAGTTCCTCCTGAAGCTGCTCATCAGGACTGCTGGATGCTAAAGGCGGCAGCTCGCTGTCAGGTGAAATAAGGCCTGAATGGATTTGGGCGATGTTCTTTTTGTACCAGTTGACAAAATAGCGAACCACCTCGCCACTCTTAAGTCCATGTTTACGCCCAAGCTGTGACTGGCTCAGATTGCCCTCAAGGTATTCTCTGGCAACTGCAATCTTAAAAGATGATTCGTAGGTAACAGGGGCTCCTGTATGTTTCCCTTTTCTCGGTGTTTCCATATTATATAAAATTAATAATTACTCCGATTTGTGTAAGGGTAATTTAGGAATAGACACCAGTTGAACACTAAAATTTTACCTTGTAACAGCTTATTCATTACTTAGATAAAGATAAATTCAACTGTTTTGATTATTTTTAAAGAAAAAAGCAAATGAGACTTTACTTTTTATTACTTATCTTATTGTTTTCAGGCTTTACACAGGCCTCTGCTCAATCAACGGAAGAAGATAAAAGTCCTTACCGTATAGATGAAAAGGATTATGAATGGCGAACGAAGATGACCATTCCTCCCTATGGTTTAGAGAAAGTGAAGAAGCTTATTGCAGCGATTACATTAAAAGAAGATCCGATGGGAAGCTCTGATGGAGGAATTGAGGCTTTGACTACTGCACAGTTTAAATCGTTGAGTTTAAGAGAAAAATTTACCTATGTCATGATTCATGCAGAACTTTCAGAGCAAAATTGTGCGATTCCAGAGTATCAGAATGATATTCAAAAGAAAATTTTTGGAGCTCTTGAAACGGGATTTAATGAGGCACTTTGGAGTCAACGACAAGTAGATTTTCTAGTTGAAAATCGAGATTCTGTTATGCAACTCATTCAAGAGTCTGTGCTGCGTAGTAAAAGAATGGGTGTAAATTATAAAGAAGCAATTCTAGAGATCAATGCTTGGGAAATGATTCCTTTTATGATAACCTATATAGAAAAGACTCCTTTGGACAAAGATGCATTGACCTTACTCATGTTATTGATGAAAAGAGGAGAGTATGAGGAATTTTTAAAATCAACAGCCTTTCAAAAACTGTATGGCTCGGAAAGCAATTATTATTCTTTTTTGAATTACAATAAGGCAAATGAAGATTTAATCTGCGCTCGTGCTAATCGTTACTATAAAGAAAGGATGAAGTAATATGAAACGAACAATCAAAACGCTAATCGTTTTTAGTGTGCTCTGTTTTCTATGTACAAAATTGGCCGCACAGGAGTATGTTTATGAGGAACCAACAGCAGCAGATCGCGTTTATAGAACATACCGTGAACAGGAGACAAAGCCTACTTTTGGATTAATAAAAGTTGAAAAATTAATAAAAAAAATCAAAGAACCAGAAGGCGATATGATGATTGAAGATCATATTTCTGCACTTTCAAAAACGGACTTAAAAAAACTGAACTTAAAAGAGCAATTCACGTATGTGATGATTCATCCAGAGATGTATAGTCAAGCATGTGTGGACGATATGACAAGTAAAGGAGAAGAGCAAAAAATCTTTGGCGTATTGACTTCCGCGATTTCCGGTGTTGAATGGAGTGAAGATCAACGAAAATTTCTGAAGCAAAATCGGGATACTGTTCAAAAATTGATTTTTGAAACCATTCGTATCAAGAAGCATATGGGGGTTAATTTAAAAGCTGCTCTCATAGAAATTTCTGCTTGGGAAAGTATTCCGGCCATCATTCGTTATTATCAAGCAAATAAAAAAGATAAGGATGCTTTGACCGTGCTATCATTAATATTAAAAAAAGGAAAAGATACACCATATCTACAATCCAGGATGTATCAGAAATTATATGGTGATGATTACAGCTATACAGCTTCAGTTAATTTTAATCAGGCGAATGAACAATTTTTATTGTCGACAGCTCAAGCGTATTTTAAGCAAAAATCTTCAAAATAATCGCACGATGAAAGAAAGCTGGATCTTGTGTATGTTCATTATTTTTTGCTGTAGCAGGTCTATTGCCCAAGAACAAAAGTTTATCACTATTCAGCAGGGTACTTATATTTTGGGAGATTCGATGAGCGTAGACAACCCAAAGAGAGCTGTTAAAATTGAGGCTTTTTCAATTGCAGAAGCGGAATTAACAAATGCTGCATTTGCAAACTTTGTAGAGACGACTCATTATATCACCTTAGCAGAGCGTTTTCACAACGCCATGGTATTTGAACCAGGGCTGGAAGAATTTCGATGGATACAAGACAGCACCGCTTATTGGCGCTATCCAAATGGAGTGAGTCGAGCTGGTATTGAAGAAAAAATGAATCATCCGGTTACTTGTATTTCCTATCGGGATGCGTTAGCTTATTGTGAATGGGCAGGTGTTCGTTTGCCCTCTTTAGATGAATGGGAGGTAGCATCAAGAGCTGGTTCAGAGACGAAATATTTTGATGGGGTAAGTTTGACGAATATAAAGGAGTTTGCCAATATCTGGCATGGTAGAGACCACCTCGTTGCCGATACTGCTGATGGTTATCTATACACCTCACCTGTTAAAACCTTCAAAGCAAACCCTTGGGGGTTGTATGATGTGTATGGTAATGTCTTTGAATTTTGTGAAGGATCTTTAGCTCGTGATAAAGAGCGAAAAGTAGCCCATGCACGAGGAGGATCTTGGTGGTGCAGTAAAAATAGTTGTGCCTCCTTCAATTCGCAATTTATTGGTTCGGTCAATCCCAATGCCTCTTTTAGTAATCTCGGTTTTCGAATCGTTAAGAAAAAATAAAGAGACTTATTTTTTAATAAGTCTCCCGAATAGCTTTAATCTATCGACCCATCCAACCACCGTCTACAGTTAAAATAGTTCCATGAACATAATCCGCGGCTTTTGAAACCAAGAATAAGACAGGGCCTTTGAAGTCTTCCGGTTGTCCCCATCTGGCCGCAGGAATCCTGCCTAAAATAGCAGAAGATCTTCCTGGATCATCGCGTAAAGCCTCTGTATTATTGGTTGCAATATAACCAGGAGCAATCGCGTTAACATTGACACCTTTGGAGGCCCACTCATTTGCAAATGCTTTTGTCAAAGAAGCAATAGCACCTTTGGAGGCTGCATATCCAGGAACATTGATGCCTCCTTGAAAAGATAGTAAAGATGCCGTAAATACGATCTTTCCTGTTCCACGTGAAATCATATCTTTCCCAATTTCTCTAGTCAAAATGAATTGCGCATTCTGATTGATTTCGATAATTTCATCCCAATATTCATCAGTATGTTCTGCTGCAGGTTGGCGTAAAATATTACCAGCGTTGTTCAAAAGAATATCAATGACAGGGTGTGCAGCTTTTACATGATGGATAAAAGCATATAAGTCTTCTCTTTTTGAAAAATCACACCGATAAGCATAAAATTTTCTACCGATAGATTGAATTGATTTTTCAATATCCGAGTCCGCTAACTCCAATGTTGCGGAGACGCCAATAATATCAGCTCCAGCTTCAGCCAAAGCCTCCGCCATCGCTTTTCCGATTCCTCTTTTGCATCCTGTTACTAAAGCGATTTTACCCGTTAGATCAAATGATTGAAGTATAGACATTATTTTTTATAGCTTATGATTAAAGGTTTTTGTATCTGCTTAGCTGTTTTTTGTAAGTACTCTTTCCAAGCATCCATCGATTGTATTTTGCTCGCTTTATTGAATGCAGCACCTGTATAGTAAGTCAGACTTTGGTTGTTTTTTACAGTTGTTTTCCATAGAAACTGAGTCGGAGTATCGATGAACGTTGTAAGACCTGTCGGAAATAGTAAAGCTGTTCCTGTGCTATTTCCATTCTGTTCAGGTTCCCAATAGGCAAAATAATTTGCTTTCTTATTAATCGTCCAGTTCGGGTTCTGCTCGTTACGTTTTGCTAGACCAATAACAATGGGGGTTGAAGTGGCATTCATATTCTTTACAGATAGCGTAACTTTATTCAGTTGGCTTTCTGCATCAAGGGAAACGATCTTCTCGATGGTTATACCGTGCCCGTTTATCTCCTGGGGCTCATAAATTAATTTGAAGGTAGAGCGAATAGGGCCATTGTCTAAGACCTCATATCGACGGTAATGTTTGCTGTATTGGATTTGATCATCAAAATACAGAGCCATATCACCCACACCTAATGTTTGTCCTACCGAATAGTAATCTAATCCCTTCCCATGGTCAGCATGATAATCGCCTGTTTTGTACCATTCGTTGATAATCAATTCATCCGTACGTTTTGACCAAAAATCAAATCCCTGAGCATCTTCGGATGTTCCCTCTAATGCTTTTCCATAGGCTCGAAAAGCAACGACATTATTTTCCCATGCAAAATCATCCTTGCGCTCGGGAACGTAGCGAGCAAAAGTTTGAACAACAGCTTTTGGAGGTGAATCAGCAGAAACAGCGAGTTCTAATTTTCCTTGAGGAGCTATTTGAATAGCTATCAAAACGTTTTGTGGGATAGATTTTCCTAATTTTTCCAATTGAAAAACCAGTGGTTTCTTGGTGCCCTGATCCAAGATGGTGAAAATAGTATCTTTTA
Source organism: Sphingobacterium sp. SRCM116780 (assembly GCF_021442025.1). Lineage (NCBI taxonomy): Bacteria > Pseudomonadati > Bacteroidota > Sphingobacteriia > Sphingobacteriales > Sphingobacteriaceae > Sphingobacterium > Sphingobacterium sp. SRCM116780. The sequence goes on along the minus strand of NZ_CP090446.1, from coordinate 3,671,656 downwards.
GTCCAAAATGATTTTTAAACTTTTCATAAGGAATGCTTACGACTTCCTTTCTTTCAAAAGAAGATGCGTTTTTGATAATTAAAGAATGCTTGTTTTGGGTCAACAAACTCGTTGCCATGCCCAATACCAAGGTCGCAGATAATAATATTTTCATGCTGTTTTTATTTTAAATCTGTAATAGCAGATTTATCCATATCGTCATAGTCTAAATTTTCCCCTGCCATACCCCAAATAAAAGTATAATTACTGGTGCCAGCACCGGAATGGATTGACCAAGGTGGAGAGATAACCGCTTGTTCATTTTTCATCCAAATATGACGAGTCTCGTCAACAGGTCCCATAAAATGGGAGACCGCTTGACCCTCTGGGACTTCAAAATAAAAGTAAACTTCCATCCGTCGATCGTGTGTATGCGCAGGCATGGTATTCCATACAGATCCAGGTTTTAATTCTGTCATGCCCATTTGCAATTGACAGGTATCAACAACTTTGTTTAACAACATTTGGTTGATTATTCTATGATTAGCCGTTTCTAAAGACCCTAATTCAATTTTATTTGCTTCCGCTTTTGTTACTTTCTTCGTTGGATAAGGATGATGAGCAGGAGTTGAATTTAAATAAAACTTGGCGGGATGGGAAGCATCTTTGCTGCTGAATAAAACATTTTCGGCACCCTTACCAATATATAGAGCTTCTTTGTATTGCAAATCGTAGGTCGTACCATCCACCTCTACCTGACCAGCAGCACCCACATTGATAATTCCCAGCTCTCTTCGGCTCAAGAAAAAAGGTTCTTTTAATAATGTAGGAATGGTTTCTAGTTTTATTTTTTCTGAAACGGGCATTGCACCACCTACCATATAACGATCATAGTGTGTATAGACAAAATGAACTTGATCTGCTTTGAAGATCGTTTCGATTAAAAAATTCTCTCTTAATGATTTTGTATCTAATGTTTTACATTCCTTTGGACTAATCGCATAACGCGATTCATAATTCGTTTTCATATTGATATGTATGCGTCTTTTAACAAATATCCTAAAAATAAGACTTTAAAAGATCATAAACGACCATAATCTTCGCAATCGTTATCGAAAACGGTTAGATAAAAAAAGCAATGATGTAAGACCACATAGCGGTTGTTAGTAAACTTAATATGATCCCCAATCCAATAACGAGGTTAATTAATTTGGTGTTTAATCGGAACTGTTGAACAACCATGCTTGCGGTGATTAAGGTCGGCATAGCGGCTTCCATAATGCTTACTCGAGCAATATCTCCGTGGATACCTAGGCATAGGGCGGCCAGAAGGACGAGCAAAGGAGCAAGAATCAATTTATAAAGTAAGGTCACAGAGATTTGAGAGATCTCTTGTTTAAGCCCTTTAAATTGTAATTGTAGACCGACTGAAAATAATGCTAAAGGACCAACTGTAGCCGCTATTTTGTCAAAAAATGGTTCGGATATACTTATATTGGCTAGTTGGCTGAGTATAAGTGCAGCCACGCAAGCAATAAATGGAGGAAACGTCAAGAGTCTTTTTATCAAAGCGGTTGTCTTGATACCCTCTTTATTTGAACGATCACCTTTGATCGCGCATATAATCCCAGCAGTAGCCAGCAACATAAAATTGACCTGATCACAAATGATCGCAATACTTAAGTTCTGTTCGCCATAATAGGCAATGATTAATGGAAAACCGATAAAGGAAGTGTTACTATAGGCAGCAGATAATTCTAATGTACTTCTTGAACGTTGACTATACCCCTTATATCGACAATAAATTTCCATAAATAGCCAGCTTCCGGCAAATACAATGATTGGCGATATGACGGGGAATAGGAGCTGTGTGCTCCATGTAATCTGCGGAATGTATTTAAAAGAAACGGCGGGCAGGGCAATATATAACACCCAAATATTAATACTCTTGTAGGCATTTTCGGGGATTAATTTGAAATGTTTAAACAACATTCCCGCACAGATACAGAAAATAATAAGTACAAAATTTACCATTTAATTTGGAAATTTATTTGAGCGGGCTAAGTTAATGAAAAGGGAACTGATCCTTTTTATTATTTTAAAATATTATTCCGATCCAAACAAAATAACACCAGAGTTGTTTTCGTTATATAGATAACAAGTAAATAAATTAGGAGGACATACACATGGATGAATTGAATTTGAAAGGTAAATGGAACGAAGTAAAAGGCAAAATCAAACAAGAATATGCCGATTGGACAGAGGACGATTTAGCCTATGAAGAAGGTAAAGATGATGAATTATTAGGACGTCTACAACAAAAGCTCGGAAAAGCAAGAGAAGAAGTTGTTGACTGGTTAAAAAGCTTGGGATAAGTCTTTTTATTGTATAATATGTAAAGCGTTAGATGAAAATCTAACGCTTTTCTTTTTTTCTTATTAAATTAGCATCATGACAAAGAAAAAACCAACCATATTGGTTGTAAACGATGATGGGATTACAGCTCCCGGGATCAAAGTTTTGATAGAGGAAATGCAGAAAATTGGAAACGTTGTTGTGGTGGCACCAGATAGTCCGCAATCGGGTATGGGGCATGCTATTACTATTGGTCGTCCGTTACGTCTGGATCGTGTTGATTTATACGAAGGCGTGGAAATGTACAAATGTTCTGGAACTCCTGTTGATTGTGTTAAATTGGCAGTGAATAAAATATTTAAAGGGAAAAAACCTGATGTTTGCGTATCGGGTATCAATCATGGATTGAATCATTCGATCAATGTATTATATTCAGGCACCATGTCTGCAGCGGTTGAAGGTGCGATTGAAGGCATCCCCTCTATTGGATTTTCGTTAGATAATTTTGCGTATGATGCTGATTTTTCACATTGTAGATCTTATTTAACGTCTATTACCAAGCAGGTTTTGGCAAATGGTCTTCCAAAAGGTACATTGTTGAATGTTAATTTCCCCAATGATTCCGCAATCAACGGCATCAAAATCTGTCGCCAAGCTGGGGGACATTATGTCGAAGAGTTTGATGAGCGTGTAGACCCTCGTGACCGAGATTATTATTGGATGACGGGTAAGTTTGAATTGGAAGATCGGGGTGAGGATACCGATTCATTTGCCCTGAGTCATGGTTACGTGGCGATTGTACCCACTCAGTTTGATATGACAGCACATCATGCTATTCCAGAATTAAATTCTTGGGGATTCGATCAGTAATATGAAAAACAATTTAGGCTTAGGGCTTTTGCTCGGTGCTATAGCGCCAGCAGTGGCTTATTTACTGGCGACATATACGCAGATTGTGCAAACATGGACACCTCAAAAACCGATGATGATTTACGGGGTTGCGGTATTTATTAACTTAATTGCCATGCGTTTTTTATTTAAAGGCGGAAAAGATGCTGTTGCAAAGGGAATATTAATGATAACTTTTATCGCTACCATTCTCTATATATTTACAAATAGATTATCGATATGAAATTGACATTGGGTTTTTCTCCCTGTCCAAATGATACCTTTATTTTTGATGCATTAATTCATCATAAAATAGATACGGAAGGACTTGATTTCGACGTTGAATACCAAGACGTTGAAACATTGAATCTAAAAGCTTTTAAAGGAGACTTAGCGATTACAAAATTAAGTTACCATGCGTTTGCATATGCTGTGGAAGATTATGAACTTTTGGACGCAGGCAGCGCGCTTGGTTTTGGAGTTGGTCCTATGTTAATCACAAAGGATGAAAATTTGGCTAGAAAACTTCAAGAAAAATTAAACAAAGGTGAGCCTTTAACTGCTGAACTAGAATTATTGAAAGTTGGTTATCCAGGAAAATATACAACAGCAAATTTTCTATTGGGACTGGCTTTTCCACAGTTGAAAAATAAAGAAGAGCTTGTTTTCTCCGAAATTGAAGGGGCTTTATTAGCTGGAGATATTGATTTAGGGCTGATTATCCATGAAAATCGATTCACTTATGAAGAGAAAGGATTATTTAAAGTAGTTGATTTGGGTGACTATTGGGAAAAAACGACAAATTGTCCTATCCCATTAGGAGGCATTGTTGTGAAAAGAAGTTTACCAAAAGAAATCAAGGAAAAGCTGAACCGTATATTACGTGCAAGTGTCGATTTTGCTTTTGCAAATCCTAAATCTGGATTGGCGTTTATAAAAGCTCATGCACAAGAAATGAGTGAAGAAGTGATGTATAAACATATTGAACTTTACGTTAATAAATATTCCATAGCACTGGGAAAAGAGGGGCGTGCCGCTATTGAAATGATGTTTGATAAAGCACAACAGATGGGGTTTATCCCCAAAACAGATAAGAATTTGTTTTTGGCATAAAAAAATACTAAAAAATATACATATAGTCTGTTAGATATCATATCTAATAACTAAATTTGCCCGATTAGTGTCAATTTGTCTGCAATTTTAATTTGGAGTCATTATTGAATGAAAGTCATAAATTGAGATAGAAAAGAATGTTATGTTAAAATTTTTAAGTAAATTATTTGGAAGTAAATCCGAGCGAGATATTAAGGGTATTCAACCAATTGTAGAAAAAATCAAATCGGAGTACGACCAACTTTCGGCGCTAAGTGATGATGAATTGCGTGCTAAAACGACAGATTTCAAAAATAGAATAAAAGGATATTTAGCAGATATAGATAACGAAATTTCTACTCTAAAAACAGAAGCGGATACAGACGGTGCAGATATGTCGCAAAAAACTGCGATTTATGAAAACGTTGATAAATTATCTAAAGATCGTGATAAAAAATTAGAAGAGGTTTTGATGGATATTTTACCAGAAGCATTTGCTGTGGTTAAAGAAACGTCAAGACGTCTGACAGAAAATAAACAATTGGTCGTTACGGCGACAGATTTTGATAGAGAGGTTGCTTCTCAAAAACAAAATGTTGTGATCGAAGGTAACCAAGCAATTTGGAAAAATGTTTGGTTGGCGGCTGGTACTGAAGTTACCTGGAACATGGTGCATTATGATGTGCAATTGATTGGTGGTATTGTTTTACACCAAGGTAAAATTGCACAGATGGCTACTGGTGAGGGTAAAACTTTGGTAGGTACACTTCCAACATATTTGAATGCACTTGCAGGAAATAGTGTTCATATCGTTACGGTGAATGACTACCTTGCTCGACGTGACTCGGAATGGAATGCTCCTATATTTGAATTTCACGGTTTAAGTGTTGATTGTATTGATAAACATCAACCAAATTCGCCACAACGTCGTAAAGCGTATGCTTCTGATATCGTTTATGGTACCAATAACGAGTTTGGCTTCGATTATTTACGTGATAATATGACCCAAACACCAGATGCATTGGTACAAGGAAAATTGCATTTCGCGATGGTCGATGAGGTCGATTCTGTTTTAATTGATGATGCACGTACACCTTTGATTATTTCAGGCCCTATCCCTCGTGGTGATCAACATGAGTTTTACCAATTGAAACCTCGTATTGAGCGCTTGGTAAATGCCCAAAAATCGTATATCAATACCATATTAAATGAAGCGAAAAAAGCTGTAACTGCTGGTGATATTGATCCTGAAAAAGGGGGATTAGCTTTATTCAGAGCTTACCGTGGTTTACCTAAAAATAAAGCTTTAATCAAGTTTTTAAGTGAGAATAATCACCGTCAGATCTTGCAAAAAGTAGAAAACTACTACATGCAAGAACAGAATAAGAATATGCCTAAAGCGGATGCTGAATTATTCTTTGTTATTGATGAGAAAAATAACCAAGTAGAATTAACAGAAAAAGGTATTGAGTTGATTACAGCTTCTGGAGAGGATCCTTCTTTCTTTATCTTACCAGATGTTGGTTCTGAAATAGCAGACATTGAAAAAGCGGAAATTCCTTTAGAAGATAAGGCAACAAAAAAAGAAGAGTTATTGCGCGATTATTCGATCAAAGCAGAACGTATTCACTCGATCAATCAATTACTAAAAGCATATACTTTATTTGAAAACGATGTTGAATATATCGTTGATGAAGGAAAAGTTAAAATCGTAGATGAGCAAACAGGTCGTATTATGGATGGCCGTCGTTATTCCGATGGATTGCACCAAGCGATCGAAGCGAAAGAAAATGTTAAGGTAGAAGATGCTACGCAAACCTATGCGACCATTACGCTACAGAATTACTTCCGTATGTACCACAAACTTGCGGGTATGACGGGTACTGCTTCTACAGAAGCAGGTGAGCTTTGGGAAATTTATAAATTAGATGTTGTTGAGATTCCTACAAACCGCGCAACTTTACGTGATGACCGTCAAGATTTTATTTACCGTACAGCGCGTGAGAAATATAATGCTGTAGCAGAAGAAATTCAACGACTGACAGAAGCAGGAAGACCTGTTTTAGTGGGTACAACTTCTGTTGAAATCTCCGAGTTATTAAGCCGTATGCTTCAATTGCGTAAGGTTAAACATAATGTGTTAAATGCTAAATTGCACCAAAAAGAAGCCGATATCGTTGCAGAAGCTGGTCGCCCAGGTCAAGTAACAATTGCAACAAACATGGCTGGTCGTGGTACGGATATTAAATTGACCGATGAGGTGAAAGCTGCAGGAGGTCTTGCAATCATTGGTACAGAGCGTCACGAATCTCGTCGTGTTGACCGTCAGTTACGTGGTCGTGCTGGTCGTCAGGGAGATCCAGGTTCTTCTCAGTTCTTTGTATCTTTGGAAGATAATTTAATGCGTTTATTTGCTTCTGAGCGTATCTCGAACATCATGGTAAAAATGGGTGTTGAAGAGGGCGAAGTGATGCAACATAGCATGTTGACCAAATCTATTGAAAGAGCACAACGTAAAGTAGAGGAAAATAACTTTGGTATTCGTAAACGTCTTTTGGAATATGATGACGTGATGAACTCGCAACGTACAGTAATCTATACGAAACGTAAAAACGCTTTATTTGGAGACCGTTTGGATGTTGATTTGAACAATATGATCTTTGATGTGGTTGAAGAGATTGTTATTGATGCAAAAGAAGGTGGTACTTATGAGGAATTCCAAATTGAAGTCATTCGTATATTTGCTGTTAATCCAGAAATTTCAGAGCAAGAGTTTGCTCAAACGAAAGTGGAAGGTTTAACGGATCGTTTGTTTGCACAAATCATTGATGCTTACCATGCAAAAATAAACACTGTTGCATCTCATACCATTCCTGTATTACAAAATGTATATGCAGAACGCGGATCTGTTGTTGAAAATGTTGTTATTCCTTTTTCTGATGGTCTTCGTGGTATTCAAGTTTCGACAAACTTGAAAAAAGCGATTGAAAGTGAAGGTAAAGAGGTCTTCAAATCATTCGAGAAAGGCATTGTTTTAGCTTTAATTGATGAAGCTTGGAAAGAACATTTGAGAGAAATGGACGATTTGAAACAGTCGGTACAAAATGCTGTTTACGAGCAAAAGGATCCGATCATTATTTATAAAATGGAAGCTTTTGACTTATTTAAAGCGATGTTAGCATCGATGAATAAGGATATTGTTAGCTTTATTTTCAAAGGTGAGATTCCTGGACAAAATATGCAGAGCGCTCCAGAAGGGCGTTCGGTACAAGCTGCTCCTGTGAAGGTTCAAGCAACAAAAGCAGAATTGGAATCTCCAATGGGAGTGAGTGCCGAAGATGTAGATACACGTGATTTAGGTCCTACACAACCGATTCGTAATGATAACGTAATTGGCCGCAACGATGATTGTCCTTGTGGTTCAGGTAAGAAATATAAAAACTGTCACGGCGCGAATAGCTAGACAGTATTAAAAAAATATTTAATAATGCTTAAGAAAGGATTGATAGTTGTTTTTGCTTTAATTGGCTTTGCTTATTCAAAAGTACAAGCACAAGAGAATGGAAATGTAGTTATCGTAAAGGATACATTAATTACGATTTTGCAACATTTTCGGGCAAATATGGGTATCAATCCTATCGAAAGCAAACCTGTAGCTGTTCCAAGTAAACCTGTTGTTAGAAGCGCTGCTACGCGTAGAACGGTAAGAGGGTTTCGAGTTCAGATTTTTGCAGGAAGTAATCGGAGTAATGCTTTCTCAGAGCAAGCTCGATTTAGAAGCATGTATAAAGATATCGATACCTATATCAATTACGATGAACCGAACTACCGAGTCAAAGTAGGTGATTTCAGAAGTAGATCTGAAGCAAACAATTTTATGAATTTGCTTCGTCAACAATTTAAAAACGTATTCGTATTCTCTGAAAACGTTTTTGTTTACCAATAATCTTATTTAGAATGGCAAGTATTAAAGAAAAAGTTAATGCCTTAGCCCAACAGTTTTTTAACGAAACCGTTCAAACCAGAAGACATCTTCATCAACATCCTGAACTTTCGTTTGAGGAATATAACACTTCGGCTTATGTCAAATCCATTTTACAAGAATTGGATATTCCTTTTCAGGAAATGGCAGATACAGGTATTGTCGCTCAAATTAAAGGGGACTTAGTGTCTGAAGAAGTAATTGCTTTGCGGGGTGATATGGATGCTTTGCCTATTCAAGAAGTAGAAGGCAGAAGTTATGGTTCTCAAAATCCGGGAGTCATGCATGCCTGTGGACATGACGTCCATACCTCCTCTTTGCTAGGTACTGCAAAAATATTATATGCGTTGAAGTCTGAATTTGGAGGGATTGTCAAATTGATTTTCCAACCGGGCGAAGAGCGACTACCTGGAGGGGCATCGATCATGATTAAGGAAGGTGCTTTACAGAATCCTGCTCCTGCAGCGATTATAGGCCAGCATGTCATGCCTTTTATTGAAGCTGGAAAAGTAGGATTCAGGGAAGGTAAGTATATGGCTTCTTGTGATGAGTTATTTATGACAGTGAAGGGGCGAGGTGGCCACGGTGCTCATCCGCATCAAAATATTGATCCGATTGTAATTACAGCACACATCATTACAGCTCTTCAGCAAATCGCAAGTCGATTTGCAGATCCAAGAACACCTACGGTACTTTCTTTTGGGAAGATCGTCGCGAATGGGGCTACTAATATTGTTCCTGATGAAGTTTATCTGGAAGGAACCTTTCGTACCTTTGATGAAAAATGGCGTGCTGAGGCACATGAAAAGATGCTTAAAATGGCAACGGGTATGGCAGAAAGTATGGGAGCTGTTTGTGATTTTGAAATTCGTAAAGGATACCCATTTTTAATTAACAATCCAGAATTGACAAGCGCTGTGCGTGGTTTTGCAGAAGAATATGTAGGAAAAGAAAATGTCTTGGATTTAGATCTTTGGCCAGCGGCAGAGGATTTCTCTTATTACTCACAGGAAATCAATGCTTGCTTCTATCGTTTGGGAACAGGAAATAAATCAAAAGGGATTCAGTCTGCTGTGCACACGTCTACTTTTGATGTCGATGAGGATGCATTACAACTGAGTATTGGCTTGATGGCGTATATGACGTTAAGACGCTTAGGATATTAAATAAAACTATGTCTTCCCATCATATTGTCAGAGAGAAGCAAGAGCCTGCATTAGTAATAATAGATGTTTATAGTATTGATGCTGAACTGGTAGGACAACTGCTGGAATGGAGTCCAACGCTCATTACAGATGTTGATTCCTATGAAGCTGTTACTTCCCAATCATATAAAGTCGATTTGATTTTTACGAAAGAACCGATTGTATTACCTCAGGAACATGTTAAAACCGTTCTTTTTGAAACAAATTTTATAGAGGCAGCTTTGCAATACCTGATTAATGAAGGCTATGGAGCGGTTAATATTGTCGGCGCTGGATTTGATCCAGAAATCTTAAATCAGTTTTCTGAACACATTGATATAGTCTGGCTGCATGAAGATAATCGGACGATATTTGTGCATTCAGGTTTTGAAAAATGGAAGTCAGCGGGAGAGGAGCTCTTTTTGCACCCCCTTCCAAGTGATTTAGAAACAGTAGGTTTAGAAAAAATTTCAACGAACCATTTTAGAACAGAAAAAGATGGATTTTTTAACATTAAATTTTCTATCCCTAATATATGCTTATTGACAGAAAGATTATGAGCGCAATAACGATTCAACTTGCGGAACCAAAAGAGGCAATAGTAATTAGTGAAATTGGAAAGGCCAGCTATCATGCCACCTATCCAGCTATTTTAACGGAAGAACAAATCAATTTTATGTTGGCTAAAAACTATACTGTTGAGGCTATTCATGAACTGATGCATAGTGGACAAGACTTCTATGTATTGTATGAAGATTTGGTTGCAAAGGGGTTCATTGCTGTTCAAATGAAGGAAAACTCAATTCTACGTATCGAAAAACTGTATCTTTTACCTGAAGTAAAGGGGAAAGGATATGGAAAGACATTGATTGATTTTAGTGCCGAATTGGCGATCTCAACAGGTTTGACACATTTGGAACTTAATGTTAATCGTGGAAACCCGGCTTATCATTTTTACTTAAAACAAGGCTTTTTAGTAACGGAGTCTGTTGATATTCCTTATTATGGTTATATATTGGATGATTATGTCATGCAGAAAGACGTGTTACTGTAAAGGCGTATTTTGTTAATTAAGGAGCAATTTCCGCTATAAATAAAATTTGAAAGGCAGAGGAGAGATCGAAGACTTGCTTTTATATTAAAGACGATTATAATTGCATATAAAAGCAAATTTATCTAAGTTTGAGATAAATAGTAATTACCATGAAAGAAGTAACAGTAGAAGAACTTAAATCAAAAATTGATAATAACGAAGATTTTCAATTAATCGATGTACGTGAAACATTTGAATATGAAGTTTCTAATTTAGGGGGACTAAATATTCCTTTGTCTGGTATTTTAATTGAAGTGGATAAAATTTCAAAAGATAAGCCAGTCATTATGCAGTGTCGTTCAGGAAAGCGTTCTGCTCAAGCAGTAATGATTTTAGAACAACAAGGATTCGATAATTTAGCGAATTTAAGTGGTGGTATTCTTGCTTGGAAAGCAGAGATCGATCCAGAGCTAGATGTTTATTAATAGGAGACTATCATGGGCATATCATTCGCAAACTGAAATGAATATGCTCATGATCGATTCATCATCATTAAAACCGAGTGAAACGAGCTCAATAATACAATTAGTCGCTAATTACTCATTATTAAAACAAATTATATTTTGATGAAAAATTTAGAGCATCAAACTAAGCAGGCCTTTTTGTTTAGTCTTGCTTTTTATTGCATTGCACTCGCAACAAAATTATTTCATCTCGAAATTTTCCCTATACTTTTTAGTATTTCCTTATTACTTTCGTTAATCTGGGTGGTATTATCATTACGGGAAATTATATTTTCTGGTCGAATTTCCAATACAGAGCGGATGTTAATGGCCGTATTTATTATATTTTTCAATATAATAGCAGGAATAGTTTATTTCTTCTTCTTACGGGAGAAGGTAATTGGTAAAAAATAGAGGTATGACAAAAAATTTTATTTTCAATATTGCATTAAATCTATTGATCGTAGCAGCGGTCTATTATGGATATAAAGCATATGAAGCTGGTAATATATTGATCAGTGGTCTTGCTATCGCATTGTTAGTGGTATTCATATTTTTGAAACGCGTGCTTTTTAAGAAGGTACAGCTTGATTTGAAGAAAGAGGGTGAACGGAGAAAAACGGAGCAGACTAAAAAATAAAAAAACGGCTAATTCAAAATTAGCCGTTTTTTTATTGTTCTATTTTACAAATGGGGGTTTAACCACTTTTGCTTTTATACTTTGATTACGGATACTGATAAAGATTTCAGAACCTTCTTTTGTGAAAGCGTTATCGACGTAACCTAATCCGATAGATTTTTTTAATGTTGGCGATTGTGTACCTGAAGTTACACGACCAATTTTGTTACCATCTGCATCTAAGATTTCGTAATCATGACGTGGAATACCACGGTCAATCATTTCAAAACCTACTAATTTTTTTTGAATACCCGCTTCTTTCTGTGCTTTTAGATTCGCGGAGTTAACGAAATCTTTTGTGAATTTTGTTACCCATCCTAAGCCACCTTCTAATGGTGAAGTGGTATCATCAATATCATTTCCATATAAACAGAAACCCATTTCTAAACGTAAAGTATCACGAGCGCCTAATCCGATAGGTTTGATTCCGTAAGCTGCACCAGCCTCGAAAATGGCATCCCATACTTTTTTTGCATCTTCATTCGCAACATAGATCTCAAATCCACCAGCTCCAGTATAACCTGTAGCAGACACCAACACATTATCTACCCCAGCAAATTTACCTTTCGCAAAAGAGTAGTATTCCATTGGAGCAAGATCAATATCTGTTAAAGACTGTAATGCATCAGCGGCTTTTGGCCCTTGTACTGCAAATAATGAAGTTTCATCCGAAATATTCTTCATCTCAACGCCAAAGCTGTTGTATTTAGCAATCCAATTCCAATCTTTATCGATGTTAGAAGCATTTACTACTAAAAAGTACGTGTTTTCGTCGATTCGGTAAGTTAAAAAGTCATCTACAATACCACCCGTTTCATTTGGAATATAACCGTATTGTACTTTGCCATCATATAGTTTGGAAGCATCATTAGAAGAAATCTTTTGAATAAGATCCAATGCCTTTTCTCCTTTTAGAATGAACTCGCCCATGTGGCTAACGTCAAACACACCTACACCTGTACGAACAGTTTCGTGTTCATCATTGATGCCCGAATATTGAACAGGCATATTGAAACCTGCAAAAGGGACCATTTTCGCTCCTAAGGCGATATGAGTATCCGTAAGGGCAGTATTTTTGATCATAATATGATTAAGTTTTATTTATTTACAAATTTATAAAATAAACGTGGATTTCGACCTAAAGATTGTCATTTATGCAATCGATTTAGTGATCCATTATCAACGAATAAATATTAGTTTCTGTTTTATCATCATCACGATCTTCGCAAAGAAAGAAAGAAATTGTTTTTTCTGTTTTCTCCTTTAAGGTGATTCCTTCAAATTTATGTTTCCCTGGAAGTGTTATTGTTTCTAATGAGCTGAAATCGTTCCGCTTAAATTTTCCTAAAATCGTTCCTGCAACTTCTCCATCGAGGTAGTTTGATTTGGAGTCCTCCGCTGCAGCAATAAAGTAAACGGTATCATCTACGAGAATGGCATCCGTGAAAGCTGTTTGTACATGATCAAGATGCGGTAAGGATATAGGATGAAAACTACTTTGCTCAGGATCTAGCTTATCTATTTTGAAAATACCATTTTGAGCCTTCTCAGCATTTCCTCTATTGAATAACCAAATCTCGTCGTCGGTATGAATCACGCCTTCTATATTGAAATTGTCTTGGTCAACAGCAAATCGTTGTTGCAAACGTTGGTATATGGGGGTGAAATCTTCCTGTTGAACATATTTTTGATAGCTAAGACGTAGATTTCTATTACTTGTTGATCCAGATCCGTAAATATAAAATTGATCTCGATCAAAAGTAATGGCTTCGAAATCAGGTTTTTTAGCCTTGATGATATTTTCTAATTGATCGGTATTTTGGTCAAGTTGGATTTTTGATAACAAATGTTCTGAAATAGAAAAATCATATAGGTATCGACTATTATCAGAAATCAAATAGAGGTGTTCATCTTTATAGACTAAACCAGATGCTGCGCCAATACCAGTAATGGTTAAAACCAAGTCTAAGAGTAAATTTTTCATTGGTTATTAGCTAAGTTTAAAATGGACAATACGCGATTAAATTCAGGTTGTAGGTTTGCCTTAATTACGATTGTTTCTTTTGTCTTGGGATGTACGAATGTCAATTCTGAAGCATGAAGCATCATGGTGTCCATATCAAAGGTATCTTTCCAAAATTTGTTCTGTTTGTTACATCCGTGAGGACGATCACCAATAATGGGATGGAAGATATGGGCAAAGTGTTTGCGTAATTGATGCATTCTTCCTGTTACTGGATTTGCTTCTACTAAAGTGTAACGTGAGGTTGGAAACTTTCCGAATGGAACGGCAAGCTCTGCCTTTGCGATGGTTTTAAAATTCGTTTGTGCTTCCTGAATCGTACCGTTTTCTTTTCTCAAGGGATAATCAATGTACATCTCTTCTGGAGCATGACCCCTTAAGACTGCAATATACTTTTTAGCTATGCATTGGTTTTGAAAAAGCTGCTGCAGCTCTTTATCCATCTCCTTGTTTAAAGAAAATAAGAGAATACCAGCTGTTTTACGATCTAATCGATGTGCAGGATAAACCGTTTGACCAATTTGATCTCTTAACAGTTGAAGCGCAAATTCGGAGGCATCACGAGCAATAGAAGAGCGATGAACCAACAAGCCATGGGGTTTATTAATGGCAATGATGTCTTCATCTTGATATAAAACCTCTAACATGCTAGGACATCTTTTTCATTGCAGCGACTATCTCATCTGCTTTTTCATCGATCTTGGGGCTTAACCAGATTTTTCCGAAGGCTCCTCCTCCAATAATCGTTTCTTTTCCTTGCCACTTAATTTTAGTCAACGAAAATAGATAGTAGTTATCAACAATAAGTGCCTTTGATACGAAATTATCGACGATGTTTTTTCCAAAGAGCTTCATACCCAGATTAACAAAAATCTGTTCTTTTTGTCCAACTTGTTTTTTTAATAACGACTCCGTTTTTTCTTTTACAGCAAGTTCATGCTGTTCTCTTTTAGGATTGGTAAATACTGCTCCTAGCATAAGCGCAACAATCAGAAGCGCAAAAATTCTTTTTTTAGACATATTTTAGAAATTGTATACCAAAAATAGCGTTTATACTTTCATATAAACGCTATTTGGTTATTTTTTATGAAATTATAAAAATAATCCCCAGATCCATTCTCCGATTAACCAAAGCGCATATAGGGCTGCAGAGGTGAAAACCAGTATCAACGTGAGTATGATTAATACCAACCATACTGCTGAACCTTGATGTTTATTTTCATAATAATGCTCCTTCATCAGCTTGATGTTCTTTTCATTTGCTTTACTGAAGAAGTCAAATACATTACCAATGAATGGTATTGCTCCCAATATCGCATCAATGGAAATATTGATGAGCATCTTAACAACTAATTTGGAACTAGCGCCATTTCGCCACATAACCATGACTAACACCAGGGATGTTCCAAAGCCAGCAATAGCTCCTCCAAAAGGAATAAAGTTGAGAATAGGATCTAAACCGAAGCGATAGCCAGCTATTTGGAATTTATTATCCATTAGCCAAGAAAGTCGTTCGACCCAAGTGAAATCTTGGTCTCTTCTTTTTTCTTTATCTGCTAATGATAATTCTTTTTTCATTATAATATTTCAAAAGAAGCGTTTACTTCACTTGTAATTTTAATCGATTTGATACTTAAATCTAAGTCAGGACTAGCACCAGCTGCATCAGCACTTTCAAGAGATACCGTTTTGTAGGCCATTGCTCGAGGTGAATCAAAATATAACATTTGTGGACTTTCAGATAGTAATATCGCTTTTCCAACTTTTTGATTAGCGGCTTCGGCTAGTATTTTCGCATTTTCTAGTGCATCTTGTACTGCTTTTACCTTCAAAGACTTAAGTAACTCTTTCTTTTTTGAATAATCAAGTTCGCTGATCGATGTGTTTTCAATACCTGCGGCATCAACTCCATCAAATAAGTCATTTAATTTATTCAATTGCGTCACTTTGATGCGATATTGACGAGATAATAAAATATCTGTTTCTTTTTTCTTTTTCGTTGTATAGTTTGTACTATAGATATTTTGAATGGTAAAATCTTTCTTCTCTACACCAATATTTGTTGCAGATTGAAATAATTGTTTTTCAAGATTTTCAATGGTTACTTTTTTCTTGGTATTACCATCTTGATAAAATTCTTTCAATGTAACTTGTATATAAATGATGTCGGGTGTCACCTCTTCTTCGGCTCTACCGATTGTACTAACCATGTCTTTCTGTATCATTTGTTGCGCTTGTGTTGTGTGTGTGGCTGCTAATAGCAATATTCCTAGCACTAAATTTTTCATCATGTTTTTCTTTTAATTTTATAAATTCAAAAATCGAACCATTCTATTTGTTTGATGTAGACAATATTTAAATGAAGTGGTTTAATGGAAAAAAAATAAAAAACTTAAACATTTTTAATAATTTTTAAATATCTTTAAGAAAATTTAATACAATACAAAATGCAAGAAGGAGTAGTAAAATTCTTTAATGAAACCAAAGGTTTCGGTTTCATCATCCCAAATTCAGGCGAGAGCGAAATCTTCGTTCACGTTTCAGGTTTAATAGACAAAATTCGTGAAAACGATAATGTTTCTTACGAAGTTGAACAAGGTCGTAAAGGTCTTAATGCGGTAAATGTAAAAGTTATCTAATCAGATTTTAAGATATATTTATTGTAGAAAAGCCTGATTTCAAACGAAATCAGGCTTTTTTATGTTTTACGAAGTTCGGTGCCGAAGAAGTAGGTGTACATGATACGGTGATTGTTTCCTTCGCCCTAATGTTATTATTATGAATCGCAAGTATCATTTGCTATAGGATCAGTGTGTTCTTAAAATGAGAAAAAGGAAAAGCATATTCTGTTTTGTTTACAACAGGTTTATGCTTAATGATTAGAAGGTCTTATTTTGTAGACAGATCGAAATTTGAAAAAAAGGCTCATCCAGCTCTTTTCAATTGATTTATTTTTTTTGGACTGACTTTTGTCTAGTGTTAAGAAGCACTAACATAAAAATCAAAATGAGAAAGTACATCACTATGCTTTTAGCAGCAGCTGTTTTAATTTCTTTTAACGCTTGTCATTCAACACATCAGGTTGGAAGTAACGGGAAAAGAATGCCTCCTGGTCAGGCTAAAAAATATTACGGAGAAAAATCCGCTAAAGAATTTGCTCCTGGACAGGTGAAGAAAAGACATAGAAACTAAAAGGGGCTATCCTAATTATAACAAAAGCCTATTGATATCAATAGGCTTTTGTTATATAAAATGAATTTAAAATATATTATAAGCTTGGTGGAGGTGGAGGCGTATTTTCGTTATTTTGATTACCAAATGGATTGTTGTTGCCAACCTGTCCGAATGGATTGTTGTTTGTAAATGGATTTCCAGAATTTTCACCGCCTTTTGGATCTTCGCCATATTCATTCGGTCCTCTATCTCCTTCTATAACCAATAGGTATATTACGTAAAAACCAGCAAGAGGGATCAGCGTTAACAATAAGAACCAACCAGACTTATTGGTGTCGTGAAGACGTCTTACAGCAACAGCAAGAGAAGGTACAAGAATAGCTAAACTCGCAAGGCTGAGAATACCATACACAAGACCACCTAAAGTTGAACTTATAGATGATAATATTGCGGCTACGATTATAATTGCAAGATATACAATCATATAGCTAAGAAAAAACATCCAATATTCTTTTCGTCGTGCTCTACCATCAAAATTGGCATAGTTATCACGAACAACTTTTAAAAATGCTTCTTTTAATTCCATGAAATTTAAGTTTTGTTAGTTTTTAAATATTTTCATCTAAAATAAGAAAATATTTTAACTTGTATACCTATTTTAATGAAATATTTCTTCTAAAATGTAGAGGGATTTCACTTCTTTGAAATTGGAGAGGTGTAGTCTATAGTAATCGATTATTTTTTCCAAGAGTATTTGGCGATCCTTGCTCTTCATTTTGACATTTTCTGAAAAATGGAATTCCGTGGCCATCAATTTTCTGAATAAGGAAGTGTGGGGTTCTTGCAGCACATGGGGGTGCTCAGGAAGTTGATTGGAAAAAGTCGCTGATTCTAAGTTGAAATAAGCATATTCTTTTATGCTTTCGACAGGGTAAAAACCTAAAAATCGAGTTAAGTTGATTAAGAAAACCAAGTGAAAGTTGGCCAGATTTGATTCGGACTCATCCAACCATTGAATCGCATGGTATAAGTATTCAAAAAGATAGGGATCTCCAGTTTGTTCTCTTAGGATCTTATAAAGTACTTCATTGAGAAATAGTGCTAATGAGCTTTTTACAATATCGTAAGGTATTGTTTTTAATGGAGGAATTTGATGGGCTTCATGGATGCGCTGTAGGCTATTGTTATTTTTGAAAGTGACCACCATATCCAATGGGTGCAATGCTTGTAAAAAACCGGATCTGATTTTTGCTTTTGGTTTTCGTGCACCATTCACCAGGTAAGATTGTAAGCCAAAGTGTTCTGTATAAATTTGTGCGACAACACTACTTTCAGAATAGTTTGTGCATTTTAATACAATACCTCTGGTTTTATGAAGCATAATTAATCTTGTTTTTCTTCTTTTCTTTTTTCTAACAGCGCATTCCGATCAATTTTACGGAGTAGTCTATAGATGATCCGTAAAAAACCTATTCCAAAAGAAATTACGCCCAAAATCATCAGAGGTCTGTACCAGTTGTTTTGTAGGTTCATTAAATAATATCCCACTAAAATGAGGACAATAGCAATTATAATTTCTAGAAGACCTCTGCGTAGATATTTATTCATGATGTTAAGAATTGTGAATTGTTGAAAACTATTTTCATTGTATAAGCAAATATAATATATTTAAATGCATTATTTTTGTCTTCTCGCATACCTATGTGTTTATTTTTAAAAATAAATCCTTAAAATTGTTGCAATTAATAAAAGAAATATAGATATTTGCACACTCTTTGCGAAAAGACATATTTAAATTAAGACAACAAAAATAACATAATATCATGTCAAGAATTTGTGATTTAACAGGCAAAACAGCAATGAATGGATATAATGTATCTAATTCTAATGCTAAAACAAAACGTAAATTTTATCCAAACTTACAAACAAAACGTTTCTTCATTCCAGAAGAAGATCGTTGGATTACATTAAAAGTTTCGACTTCGGCGATTAAAACTATTAACAAAATCGGTATCACTTCTGCTATCGGTAAGTTTATTAAAAAAGGATCGATTTAATTGATTGCTCGCCTGTTGCATAAAATATCATTCATGAATTTCAATCCTAGTAATTTTTAGGATTCAAAATAAAGTAAAACAATGGCTAAAAAAGGAAATAGAGTACAGGTTATCTTAGAATGTACTGAACACAAAGAAAGTGGTCTTCCGGGAATGTCTCGTTACATCACGACTAAGAACAAGAAAAATACAACTGAGCGTTTAGAATTGAAAAAATTCAACCCAGTATTGAGAAAAGTTACTGTTCACAAAGAAATTAAATAATCACATTCTTGGTTGCTGCATAAGCACTAAGTTTAAAATATTATAATACCATGGCAAAGAAAGCAGTTGCATCGTTACAAAAAGGTGGCGGTAAAGAATATACAAAGGTTATTATTACAACGAAATCAGCAAAAACTGGGGCTTATACTTTCAAAGAAAGCATGATCCACAATGATAAAGTGAAAGATACGTTAGCTGAGGCTGCAAAAAATAACTAATAATATTTCCTTTTTTAAAGTTTTTCTTTAAAAAGAATAAAAAATAGCCGTTTTGGTATCTACCTAAAGGGCTTTTTTTGTTGCGTTCAAATATCTATCTTTGAGCCACAGCATTTGAACTGGATGTATAATTATAACGTATTTTCATAAGAGAAGAACATATAAATGGGATTATTCGATTTTTTCAAGAAGAAACAAGAAACTCCTGAAGCACAAGAAGCTTTAGATAAAAGTTTGGAAAAAACCAAAGAGGGCTTCCTTTCTAAAATTACAAAGGCTGTTGTCGGTAAATCAACGATCGATGATGATGTTCTAGACAATTTGGAAGAAGTATTAGTAACCTCTGATGTTGGTGTTACGACAACTTTGAAAATTGTAGATCGTATACAAGCTCGCGTTGCACGTGACAAATATGTGTCTACTGCAGAGTTGAATACGTTATTGAAAGAAGAGATTCAAGACCTGTTAGCAGAGAATAATAGTTCAGATTTTGAAAATTTTGAATACGGAAACCATAAACCCTATGTGATTATGGTAGTGGGGGTCAATGGTGTCGGTAAAACGACGACTATTGGGAAACTTGCACACCAACTGAAATCGGCGGGTAATAAAGTTGTTTTAGGTGCTGCTGATACTTTTCGAGCGGCAGCTGTAGAACAGATTAAACTTTGGGGAGAGCGTGTTGGTGTTCGTGTAGTCGCACAGGCAATGGGATCTGATCCTGCTTCTGTTGCTTATGATGCCGTTCAATCAGCAGTATCCAATGGTGATGATGTTTGTATTATTGATACCGCAGGACGTCTTCACAATAAAGTGGGCTTGATGAATGAACTGGGTAAAATTAAAAATGTGATGCAAAAGGTAATTCCTGGAGCTCCTCATGAGATTTTATTGGTTTTAGACGCATCTACAGGTCAGAATGCAATAGAACAATGCACGCAATTTACACAAGCAACGGATGTCAATGCTTTGGCATTAACAAAATTAGATGGTACTGCAAAGGGTGGAGTGGTGATTGGTATATCAGATCAATTTAAAATACCTGTAAAATACATTGGTGTCGGTGAGAAAATCGGCGATTTACAGTTATTCAACAAAAAAGAGTTTGTGGATTCGCTGTTCAAGTAATCCACATCCAATATATGAAAACAAAATATAGTAAGGCTGTAGAGCCAAAGTTAAAACCTCGTGTCAATGTGGTTACATTGGGCTGTTCTAAAAATATTCACGATAGTGAAGTATTAATGGGACAGTTGAAGGGTAATCAAATGGAAGTGGTGCATGAGGCAACTAATATTCAAGAAAACGATATCGTTATCATTAATACTTGCGGATTTATCGATAATGCAAAACAGGAATCGATCGATACCATTTTGCAATTTTCGGAATTGAAAGAAGAAGGTAAGATCAATAAAGTGATTGTTACGGGTTGCCTATCCGAACGCTATAAGCCTGAATTGGAATCCGAAATCACAAATGTAGATGCTTATTTCGGAACAAATGATCTACCCGATTTGCTAAAAACAATTGGTGCAGATTATCGCCATGAGTTGTTAGGGGAACGTATGTTGACGACTCCGTCACATTATTCTTATTTTAAAATTGCGGAAGGCTGTAATCGTCCTTGTTCATTCTGTGCGATTCCATTGATGCGTGGAAAACACGTTTCAAAATCAATTGATGATTTAGTGAAAGAAGCAAAATTTCTAGCTTCCAATGGCACAAAAGAATTGATTTTAATTGCGCAAGATTTAACGTATTACGGTTTAGATATTTACGGGAAAAGAAATCTTTCCGATTTGATGCGTCATCTATCTGATGTAGATGGTATTGATTGGATTCGTTTGCAATATGCTTATCCTTCTGGATTCCCGATGGATATTCTAGATGCGATGAATGAGCGTTCCAATATCTGTAATTATTTAGATATGCCATTACAACATATTTCCGATAATATGTTGACTTCTATGCGACGAGGCACAAGTAAACAAAAGCAAATTGACTTGGTCAATAAAATTCGTGATAAAGTCCCTGATATTGCTTTGCGTACCACATTAATCTGTGGATACCCTGGTGAGACTGAGCAAGATTTTCAAGAAATGCTGGATTGGGTTGAAGAAACACGCTTCGATCGTTTAGGCTGTTTTACTTATTCACACGAAGAGAAAACACATGCACATTCTTTAGAAGATAATGTTCCTGAAGAGGTAAAACAGGAACGTGTTGAAGCCATCATGGAAGTACAACAAGGTATTTCTTTTGATATTAATCAGGAAAAAATAGGTAAAACGTATAAAGTGCTGATTGACCCACTTGATGGTGAGTATTTCGTTGGAAGGACAGAGTTTGATTCTCCTGAGGTGGACAATGAGGTTATATTGGAAGCAAAAACGAATTATGCACGTATTGGAGATTTTGTTCAAGTACAGGTTGATCGTGCTGAAGACTTCGATTTATACGGTACTATTTTAAAATAGCTTTATAATCGTATTCGAAAATATCTTGCATAAAGCCTTTCTACTTAAGTACGATTATCGTAACTTAAATAGAAAGGCTTTCTTGTGTTTGTCATAGAATGGCTATAATACTGGGCTTTTAATTTGCTTTTTCATAAAAATCCGTAATTTGTGTCGCATTTTATATTTTATTATTAGCGGGGTAGATGAAAGCAACTTATATAGACTATAGCGAAACCAACAGCTTTTCTAAGACACTTATTGCGTATTTAAATCAAAATCAAAATTTGGCTCCTTTCATTGGAAATTGGCCAACATTTACAGGTTTTGAAAGGCAAATCCAACAGAAAAAAAACTTCCTTCATCGTACACTTTTAGTTGATCGTCTAAAAACACAATATGGTGATCTATTGGATTCCGCTCCTCACGTATTGGAGAATATAGAGAAATTGCTTGAAAACAATGCCTTTACGATTACCACAGGACACCAGCTCAATATTTTTACCGGACCATTATATTTTATATTTAAAATCATAACCGCTATTCGTTTAGCAGATGATTTAAAAGCGCAGTTTCCTGAAAAAGAATTTATTCCTGTTTATTGGATGGCGACAGAGGATCATGATTTTGCCGAAATAAACTATACGAAGCTTTCAGGAAAGAAAATCGTTTGGGATACCCCTGCGATTTCAGCAACGGGAAGAATGGATACGAGTACGATTGTTGAAGCTGTTAAACAGTATAATGGTGTATTGGGGCTTTCGGAAAACTCGTGTAAGCTAACGAAGATGGTAGAGGAAGCCTACCTGAAACATGAAAAATTAGCGGATGCTATGCGCTACTTGGTGCATGAACTCTTTAAAAAATTTGGCTTAATTGTTCTGGATGCAGATGATAAAGAGCTTAAGGAAATTTTTAAACCGATCATTAGGGAAGATATCATTAAGGAAAGAAGTTTTAAAGCGATTGAAGAAACATCAAAATCTTTGGAAGAGGCAGGATTTGACACGCAAGTACATGCGCGTGAAATCAATTTCTTTTATTTGACTGATAACTACCGGGAACGCATTGTTTTAAATCCAGATGGAAGATATGAAGTTTTACATCAAGACTTATATTTTACTAAAACAGAGCTGGAAAAAGAAATTGATACACATCCAGAACGATTCAGTCCCAATGTGGTCATGCGTCCGATGTATCAAGAGATGATCTTACCTAATCTGGCTTACATAGGAGGTGGGGCAGAAATGGTCTATTGGATGCAGTTGAAAACTAATTTCGATCAATATGACATTGATTTCCCTATTCTTGTGCCTCGGAATTCTGCGATGATGACAGAAGACAATGTCGTTTCAAAAATTTTCAGACAGGATCTTACTTTTAAAAGTATTTTTAAGGATAGCGAGATCTTGAAAAAAGAATATGTACGGCGCCATACAAAACATCGTTTGAATCTGAGTGATGAATGGATGGAATTGAATGCGATATTTGGTAAAATAAAGCTCCGTACGCACAAAATAGATCCCAGCCTATCTCCAAGCACAGAGGCAATTAAAGCACGCTTAAAAAAGGCGATCAATAGCTTGGAGAAAAAATTAATGCGTGCCGACAAGCGTAATCACAAAGATGCCCTGTCCAATATCGATCATATTAAAGAACGTCTTTTCCCTGGTGGAGGTTTGCAAGAAAGAACAGAAAATTTTGGATTGCTCTATGTGAAATATGGGGATTCTTTATTTGAAGAACTGTATAAACATTTTATTCCTTTGGATTTCAAATTTACAATCCTCTATTAAAAAACAAAAAGACGGTCAATTGACCGTCTTTTTGTTTATGTATGTTATTATTTCTTTTGATTGAACTCTTTTCCTTGATCTCATGCGTCTGCCTATGAAAATAACAGATTGATTATCTAATGCTCACAGATAAAATATAAGTTGCTTGTTTTTTCTTATTCGGAGCAGCTGTTAAACATAATAATTTCATAATAAAGAATAAGAGTTTAGTTAATGATCGACGCATACTTTTGCAGCAGAAAATCATCAACACTAGACTAAAAAATGAGAAAATTAATTTTAACGGCTTTAGTGACCACCATTGGAGCTTCTTCTACTTCCTTAATGGCACAAACCACACAGGCAAGTATTTCCGGGAAAATAATAGACGATCAAAAAAAAACTTTACAGGGTGCATCTGTCGAGATTCGTAATGAATCGACAGGGTTTACGACTAAAACTTCGACGAATGGAAGTGGTGACTATACATTCAAAGAGCTTCCTTTAGGAGGTCCCTATACAGTTAAGGTTAAATATATTGGTTTTGGAGAGCAGGTGAGGTCGGGTTATATGCTCAATCAAGGGGACATTGTGCGTGTTGATGTGGATGTTGCCGCGACATCCAATGTGCTCGATGTCGTTGAGTTAAAAGGAATCGCATCAATGAAAAATAAAATTGAAAACCTAGGAGCCGCAACAGCGGTTACGGCGAAAGATATTGTAAAACTTCCTGTCAATGGGCGTAACTTTACTTCTTTAATGGATTTATCTCCTTTAAGTAAAGGAGATAATATTTCAGGGCAATTGGGTTCTTCGACGAATTTTACCATTGATGGAATGACAGCAAAAAATCCAACATCCGCAGGATCGACAACAAGTCGAAGTGGTGCTCCATTCTCTATTTCTATTGAGGCTGTTCGTGAATTTAAAGTTGTTACCAACCAATATGATGTAACGTATGGAAGAAGTGGCGGGGGTACTGTTAGTGCGGTAACGAAATCGGGAACCAATACAACACAGGGAAATGCATGGGTTTATTCCAGAGCAGATTGGTTGTCGAGTCAATATGATATTCGTGGAAATAAACGTTCCAATGATTTCTCGACTTATCAATATGGATTCTCCCTCGGAGGTCCGATTATTAAAGACAAACTACATTATTTCGTGGTGTGGGATCATCAACAAGATGCACGTCCATTGATTATTGCAGATATCCAATCACAAGATGATGAAAAGAGGTTTAATATTAATAAAGCTACCATCGATCAATTTGTGAGCATTGGTCGAGGAAAATATGGATTGGGAAATGAGAATCAATATGGTTCTTTTGATAAAAAGAGAGGTTCCGATGCAGTTTTTGGACGTATAGATTGGCAGATAAATGATAAAAATCTATTAACCATTAGAGATAACTATACAAATGATAGAAATAATCTGGGTCTTGAAGACAACACGAAAATCAACCTATATGAGTCTTATGGGAATGATAAAAATATAGACAATAGCTTACTTGCTACCTTAAGAACTTCGATTTCCCCAAGAGTGACGAATGAATTAAAATTACAACACTTATATACTTATCAGAAAAGTTCGCCGGGGGATATGTTGCCTTCAAGTAATATTCCGCGTGCTATTGTTGAGAATGTTGTTTCGACTATTGATGGAAAAGATTTATCAACAAATTTACAATTAGGAGGGCACCGATTTGCACAAGAATCATTTACGAATAATGTCTTGCAGTTGGTCAATAACCTATACTATAGTACAGATAAGATAAACTATACGTTTGGGATAGATCTGATGTATACTCGAGCAAAATCACTCTATGGAAGTGAAGTGAATGGTCGTTTTCAATTTAGACCTAGTGGAAACTTTACTGCCTTACAAAATTTTGAAAATAGGACGCCTTATGCGTTTTATCGCGAAGTGCCTTTAGTGGATGACCCAACAGTTAAAGGAAATATTTTTAATACCGGGGCATATGGACAATTACAAACGAAATTGGCAAAAGGACTTGATTTTATTGGAGGACTACGATTGGATTATGGAATGTATCCTAAATCACCATTGAACGAGTTATTGCTTGCTGAGGTTGGTGTAAGGACAGATCATAAGTTGAAATCTTTTGTGGTTCAACCACGTTTACAAATGACCTGGGATGTGAATGAACAACATAAGGATTTTTTGCGATTTGGAGCGGGGATTTTTGCTTCTGATATCAACAACTACATGACCATTAATAACCTGACATTTGATGGAAAGCATTTTGCTACTGTTGATGTAAGGGGAGCTGATGTGCCGACACCTGATTTTGTGAGCTATCGAAAGGATTATGCTACTGTACCAACCTTAAGTGCATTTCAGGTTCCAACAATTAATACGTATGCAGAGGATACAAAGATTCCTGTCATTTATAAGGCGAACTTGTCCTACACCCATTTTTTCTCAGCGAAGTTAAAAGCTGGAATCTCAGCCTTTATGAATTTGGGACGTAATAATTACATGTATACAGATCGGAATATGGTGAACGATCCTTTCTTTAGATTGGCAAATGAAGATAATAGAGGCGTGTATGTTCCTACTTCAGCGATTGTAAATGGTGTTCCAGATTGGAAAGCAGGACGTATTTCGAATAAATTTGGACGGGTATTGGAATTGAATAGCAAAGGAAAGGTTAACCAGTTTGCAGTTGTTTTGGACGCTAGTTATCAATATTATAAGGATGGTTCTGTCTCTGTTAGTTACACTTGGAACGATGCGAAAGATAATACCTCTTATAACGGGAATGTCGCGAATACAGCAACACTTTCCTTGGCGGTAAAAGATGATCCACGAGATATCAGTAAAATGAGTTACTCCAATAATCAATTTAGAAATAAGGTGGTTATCTATGGAACTTTACCTACATTTTATGGGGTGAGTGTAGGAGTTCGTTATTCAGGTATGGGGGGCACACGCTATAGTCTGCTTGCGGGGGGAAATATAAATGGTGATTTTGTTTCGGGAACAAATGACTTGGCGTATATTTTCGATCCTAATAATAATTCGACAGCATCCAATGTTGCTACAGGATTAAAAGCTTTACTTGATAACCCAGACGCAAGCCAAAGTCTAAAAAATTATATTCAGGACTATATGGGTAAGGTTGCAGAACGGAATGGTGGAATTAATGGTTTCTATAGTTTGGTGGATGTCAGAATCGCAAAGAAATTTAATTTTTATAAAACTCATGCTATCGAAGTGTCTGCTGATGTATTTAATGTTGGCAATTTATTGAAAAAGACTTGGGGTGTTAATAAATCATTGGCAAACCAAGATTTATACGCGGTGGGAATTCCTAAAACAGATACAACTCCTCCAATACCAGGATTTGATACGGCTAAACAAGAATTTGTCTATCGTGTTAATAATTCTGGAATTGTAACCCCTTCAGGAAATCCTTATCAATTCCAACTGGGATTAAGATACTCTTTCTAAAGGATTGATTTCGAATGGATGTAAAGAGGCATTTTCTCCAACTGAGAAAATGCTTTTTGTTTTTATGGGAGCATCAACAAAAAACCTGGGATAGAAAAAATAATTGTCTTTTTGAAATTTATTTCACGAAGCTTTTGACTTTGGAGAAGCCTGCAAACGATTGTTTTATAACGGCATTATAATAATTACTTTTACCGTAAAAATCTGCTTTTTTTAGGACTTGAAAAAATGTATCTTTGCGCATCCAAAAAGCAGCTGTTTTGCTATTGTTTTATGAAAATCAAAAAATAAAAATCTAGCAAAGGGCATTAATTTTTTGCACACATGAGTAACATACATTTTCAAGAGAAATTTGAAGATCGTCACAACGGACCTAGTTCGGTTGAAACGAAAGAAATGTTGGGATTTTTAGGCGTTGATTCGCTAGACCAACTTATTGAGCAAACTGTTCCTGCACAGATTCGTGCTAAACAAGCTTTACAATTGCCTGCTGCTTTAAGCGAAGTCGCTTATCTGAAAAGGGTAAAACAAATCGCAGAAAAAAATAAAGTTTTCAAGTCTTATATTGGACAGGGTTACTTTGATGTGATTTTACCTGGTGTTATTCAAAGAAATGTCTTTGAAAATCCAGGATGGTATACGCAGTATACACCTTATCAAGCGGAGATTGCGCAAGGTCGTTTACAAGCGTTGTTAAATTTCCAAACGGTTGTTTGTGATTTTACAGGTTTAGAAATTGCAAATGCTTCTTTATTGGATGAGGCTACAGCTGCTGCGGAAGCGATGTTCATGTTGTTTTCTGCTCGTAAAAATAAAGATGCTCATGTATTTTTAGTTTCTGAAAATGCTTATCCACAAACGATAGACGTACTAAGAACGCGTGCTATTTCCTTTGGAATCGAATTAAGAATCACAGAAATCTCTGAAGCTCAGTTAACAGATGACGTTTTTGCTGCATTTGTTCAATATCCAGCAGCAGATGGCTCAATTATAGATTATAAAGCTTTTACAGCAACTGCTCATAGTAAAGATATTACTGTATGTGCAGCTGCAGATTTGATGAGCTTAGCGTTATTGACTCCTCCAGGAGAATGGGGTGCTGATGTTGTCGTGGGTAACTCACAACGTTTTGGTGTACCAATGGGTTTCGGTGGTCCTCATGCTGCTTTCTTTGCAACAAAAGATGCTTACAAACGTAATATCCCTGGACGTATTATCGGGGTGACAACAGATGCAAATGGGAACTATGCTTTACGTATGGCTTTGCAAACGCGCGAGCAACACATTCGTCGTGATAAAGCTTCTTCGAACATTTGTACTGCTCAGGCTTTGTTAGCCATCATGGCATCATTTTATGCTGTGTACCATGGTCCTCAAGGAATTAAAAATATTGCCAACCGTATTCATGATTTAACGCAATTATTAGGTCAGGCTGTTGAAGAATTAGGTTATACGCAATTAAATAAAAACTACTTTGACACTGTTCGTTTTGACTTGGGTAATGAGGTTGCTGGTTTAAAATCAGAAGCTTTGAACCATGAGTTGAACTTTAATTATGTGGGTTCAATCGTGAGTATCGCTATCGATGAAACAACAACTGTTGAAGATATTGAAACCATTGTTAAAGTATTTGCTAAGGTTAAAGGAAAAAATGTTGCTGATGTGGATTTCGAATCAATTGAAGCATCATTGGCATCAGCCATTCCTGCTGATTTAGTTCGTACTTCCGCTTATTTAACGCATCCGATTTTCAACAGTTACCATTCAGAGCATGAGATGTTACGTTACATCAAATCTTTGGAAGCAAAGGATTTATCCTTGTGTCATTCTATGATTCCATTGGGATCATGTACAATGAAATTGAATGCAACTGCGGAGATGACTCCAGTTACTTGGTCAAGTTTTGGTGGTTTACATCCTTTTGCACCTGCAGATCAAACTTCGGGTTACATGCAATTGATAGGTGAGTTGAATGACTGGTTATCGGAGATCACTGGTTTTGCTAAAATGAGTTTCCAACCAAATTCTGGTGCTCAAGGTGAGTATGCTGGTTTGATGGTGATTCGTGCATATCATGAAAGCCGCGGAGATCATAACCGTAACATCTGTTTGATCCCTGCTTCTGCACACGGTACTAACCCAGCTTCAGCTTCTATGGCTGGATTGAAAGTTGTGGTTGTAAAATGTGATGAGCGCGGTAACATCGATGTTGAAGATTTGAGAGCGAAAGCAGCAGAGCATGCGGCTAACTTAAATTCATTCATGGTGACTTACCCGTCTACACATGGTGTATTTGAAGAGCCTATCATTGAAATCTGTGAGATTATACACGCTAACGGTGGTCAAGTATATATGGATGGTGCTAATATGAATGCGCAAGTTGGTTTAACTAGCCCAGGTCGTATCGGTGCTGACGTATGTCACTTGAACTTACATAAAACATTCTGTATCCCTCACGGTGGAGGTGGACCTGGTATGGGTCCAATTGGTGTTGCAGCACACTTAGTACCTTTCTTACCTAACCACGAAGTGGTTGAGGTTTCTGGTGCTGAGGGTATCACTGCAGTATCTGCGGCTCCATTTGGTTCTGCATCTATCTTGATTATCTCGCACGCTTATATTGCAATGATGGGTGGAGAAGGATTGACTAATGCTACTAAAACAGCTATTTTGAATGCAAACTATATCAAAGCTCGTTTAGAAAATCACTATCCAGTATTGTATTCTGGTGTGAATGGTCGTTGTGCACACGAGATGATCTTAGATTGTCGTTCATATAAAAATGTAGGTGTGGAAGTGGCAGATATCGCTAAGCGCTTAATGGATTATGGTTTCCATGCACCAACCGTTTCATTTCCTGTAGCGGGTACTTTGATGGTTGAGCCTACGGAATCTGAATCTAAAGCTGAATTAGATCGTTTCTGTGATGCTTTAATCGCTATCCGTGCAGAAGTTGCTGCAGTTGAAGCGGGTGAGGTAGATCGCGTGGAAAATGTTTTGAAACATGCTCCTCATACTGCTGCGGTAGTGACTGCAGATGAGTGGGATAAACCTTATTCTCGTCAAACAGCAGCATATCCTTTGGCATATGTGAAAGATCGTAAATTCTGGCCTTCAGTAGGACGTGTTAACGATTCACAAGGTGATCGAACGTTAATTTGTTCATGCCCTTCTATTGAAGAGTACGCAGAGGCATAATTTCTTGCTATTAAAATAAAAAGAGCCCTCATTCGTTTAGGATGAGGGCTCTTCGTTGTTTAAAAGGGTTCGTCTAATGAAATGTATCAATTTAGTTCATCGTCAATACAATTTTAAATTTAAAAGTATATTTGTGAATCAATCATCAAATAATGAATAGTAGATTTATATCCAGTATCCTTTTGATGGCGTTAGCGTTTACCTCGTGTGTAGGAGGCAAATATGCAACAACAGAAAAGGTTTATAAGAAAAAAGCGAAAGAATTTTCGAAAGAGTATGCAGCAACTCCTGCCTTAAACCAAGGAATCGTGAAGTTGCCCACGTCAATAGAGAAAGAGTGGATTGCATCGATCAATTATGGTATTCGTAAACCTAATTTTGTAGTTATTCATCATACGGCACAAGATTCGTTGGGTCAGACGATTAGAACATTTCATTCTGAAAAGGCTGGTGTAAGTGCTCATTACGTTGTCAGTCGTACAGGTAAGGTGGTACAGATGGTTAACGATTACTATCGTGCTTATCATGCAGGCGCAGGTAAATGGGGTAATGATACGGACTTGAACTCGTCTTCTATTGGTATCGAACTGGATAATAACGGAACAACAGATCCTTGGACTGATGCTCAAATCAATGCATTGGTGGAGCTGTTGTCTTATTTAAAAACTAAATATAGTATTCCTCAGGCTAATTTTATAGGGCATATGGATTTAGCGCCAACACGTAAGAATGATCCATCTCGTTTTCCGTGGAGGACTTTAGCAGATAAGGGATTTGGTTATTGGTACGATGATTTTTTAGAAATCCCTCCTGTTGATTTTAATCCCAAAATGGCCTTGCGGATTATTGGTTATGACGTTAAAAATTTGGATGCAGCTATAAAGGCTTTTAAACAGCACTATATTCAAAAGAATACGAATGTTGCGACCTTGCAGGAAGCTGATTTGAAAATTCTATATTCGATATACAAAAAGTTCTTATAGAAAAGGCTCCAATTGGAGCCTTTTCTGTTTATCATTATTTTATACCGTTTTAACGTGTTTGATATCGTAGTTTTCGATATCAATGATATAGCCATTTTTTATTAAGAAATCAAATAATGGTCTTGCTTCTTCAGAAACGGACATGTTTTTTGTCGTAATAATTTTGTTGTCCTTTTTTAACAAATATGGATAAGCGTACAATTTAATATTTTTGTTAAACATACCCGAAATATAGGAAAGAAGTTCGTTCGTATATTGCTCTTTATTGTAATTGTCTGAGTTGAAGATATTGCGTAGATTGGAAACGTTTGTGGCGATACCAATATTCATTGGTTTGAAATTATTGATAAATTCTGCTAGGTGATTGTTTCTTCTGAAATTGCTGACCATAATATTGTTTCCTGTAGAACAAAGTTCTTCTGCACGTTTCGCAAATTCTTCTAGATCACTTGCGGTAATGATATGATCCTCTTCCAGAACGTTACCCATCAATACTTCGATTAATACGACGGTATTTTCTGCAGTTGCTCCTGTGTTCTTTTTGAATTGATCAACAGCAAGATTGAATAGATCAAAGTTCGGAAGCGATTTCTGACGGTATTTTGTTCTTAAAAGAATGATGTTCTTTTTATAAAGGTAATCTTTAATCTGAGCAGCTTTTCCATCAGGTCTAAAAATAGCAGCCTTCGCAAACCCTTTTGCAATAAGATATAAATTGATTAGTCTTTCGTTGACATTTTTAAATAAGGGGCCATCTACTTTTACTAAATCAATTTCTACTGATCCTATAGATAAGTTGTCAACCAACGACTCGATCATGATCTGTGCGTTGTCGGCATAATAGTATGCCGCAAATAGTAAGTTGACACCGATGATACCCAATACTTTTTGCTGTAACTGGTTGTCACTATCAAGTAATCGAACGTGAATAATAATATCGTTTACGGGGCCATCTACCTCATGTTGAAACCGTAAACCAATCCAACCATGAGGTTCGTTTGTTTTTGTAAAATTTAATGTGGTAACGGTATCTGCAAAGGCAAAGAATTTTTTATTGTCATATTTTTCGCTGTGTAGGCGTGTCGTCAATAAATCAAATTCATGCTGTAGCATCTTCGTTAAGCGTGTACGGCTTACATAGCGACCATCTTCTTCTTCTCCATAGATGGCATCACTAAATGTCATATCATAGGCTGACATTGTTTTTGCAATTGTTCCTGATGCAGCGCCCGCGTTAAAAAAATTACGCGCTACTTCTTGACCAGCTCCAATCTCTGCAAATGTGCCATAAATCTCTGCATTTAGATTTATTTTGAGTGCCTTTCTTTTGGTTTCAAATATTTCCCTTACCATCCTGCAAAGGTACAAAAAATGCTAGGCTGAGGAAAAGGAAAGGGGGATAAGATAACAATTTGTTAATTCATAAAGAAAGGGCTATTTTGATATAAAATAGCCCTTTATCAGTTGTTTTCTGTAATATTTTAATGGGGTTTTCCTTAAAATATTTTCAATTTGTGAAAGGCATAAAATAAGGCTGAAGCCTGTAATGCCTGACCAAATTTATTTTGGAGGAGTAATTCTTTCGCTTCTTCCATGGAGACTAAAAAAACATCGATCTCTTCACTTTCATCTAAATCTTGCTCTTGTATCTTTTTACCCCCCTGCATTAAGTAGGTATGGGTAATATTTTTGCTTGTAGCAGGGTTGGCATATAGTTCTGCTATTTTTTCAATTTTTGAGAAAGAATAACCTGTTTCCTCCAACATCTCTCTTTCAGCAGCATATTGCGGCTCTTCTCCTTCTTCCATAGTCCCCGCTGGGATCTCGAGAATAACCTCCCCCGCAGCGTGGCGATATTGCTTGATAACGATCAGTTTATTATCTTCTGTAATACCGACCATATTTACCCAATTGGGATATTCTAAGACATAATAATGATCATTGATCATTCCGTTTGGAAGTTCGCAGGTATCGCGTCTTAAAGTCGCCCAAGAAGCTTTATGAATATATTCTGATGTTAGTAGTTTCCACTTATTCATGTCCTTTGTTTAAATAATATCAGCCATCATTCGGTCTACCTTAGCAGACAATTCCTGCTGAAGATCAGCATAAGCTGATTTATCCTTTAACGGGGCTTTTACTGAACAGTAGAACTTAATCTTTGGCTCAGTACCTGATGGGCGTGCAGAAATCACATCTCCATCGATGGTAATGAATTGTAACACATCAGAAATTGGTAGATCAATCGCTTTTCTCTCTCCTGAAGCAATGTCAATGGCAACGGAATTCTGGTAATCACGGACTTCTATAACATTGACATTTCCTAATGATGTAGGAAGATTAGCCCGAAGATTGCTCATCATGGTTTTGATTTCCTCAGCACCAGCTTTTCCTTTTTTAGTTAATGAAACTAATTTTTCCTGATAGCATCCAAATTCTTGATAGATACTTAAAAGGACATCGTACAATGACTTCCCTTGTGATTTATAGTAAGCGGTCATCTCGGCTAAGAAAGCACAAGCATTAGGCGCATCTTTGTCACGTACAAGGCTTCCGACTAAATATCCGTAGCTTTCTTCGCCACCAACAAGATAGGTCGCAGAATCGCCTAATTTTGTCATTAACTCGCCAATGTACTTAAAGCCTGTTAAGGTTTCGTAATAAGGAACATGAAAATGTTTAGCGATATCAGCTTGAAGATTTGTAGTTACGATTGTTTTGACAATATAGGGGTTGTTATGGAGTTTGTTTTGCTCTTTCTTAGAACTTAAAACATAATATACCAATAAACTACCAATTTGGTTTCCATTTAATAACTGAAACGCTCCTTTATCATTTTTTATCGCTATTCCTACACGATCAGCATCTGGATCTGTTGCTAATACAAGGTCTGCATCCACTTGTTCACCTTTCTTTTTCGCCAATGCCATCGCATCTTCCTCTTCCGGATTTGGATAAATGACCGTTGGAAAATTGCCATCTGGAATCGCTTGTTCTTCCACTACGATGACGTTTTCGAATCCCCAAGCTTCTAATAACTTAGGAACAATCGTGATTCCTGTTCCATGGATAGGAGAGAATACAATTTTAAGATCCTTTTGCGCTTGAACAGCTTCGGGATGAATGCTTAGTTTTTTATTTTCCTGAATATAGATGTTATCAATTTCTTCTCCAACCGCAATAATATTATTAGGATTCGATGTGAATAATATCTCAGATACGCTTTGAATAGCATTTACTTCTGTAATCACATTTTCATCATGTGGAGCTGTTAATTGGCATCCATCATTCCAATAAGCTTTATAACCATTGTATTCCTTTGGATTATGAGAGGCTGTTAGCATCACACCACTTTGACAACCAAAATGACGAATAGCGAATGAAAGCTCGGGTGTAGGACGCAGTTGATTAAATAAATAAACTTGGATCCCATTTGCGGAGAATACATCTGCAACTAATTGGCCAAAAGCTTGCGAATTATTACGACTATCGTAAGAAATAGCAACTTTGATTGTCTGATTTTGGAACTGTTTTTTTAAATAATTCGCTAAACCTTGAGTCGCTTTCCCGATCGTGTATTTATTCATCCTATTGGATCCGATGCCCATAATCCCACGTAGACCACCTGTTCCAAATTCCAAATCTTTATAGAATGAATCGGTCAATTCAGTTGTTTCGTTATTGTCAATTAATTGTTGTAAAGCAGTACGAGTTGCTTCATCATACTCTGAGCTAAGCCATTGATTAACTTTTGCTTGTATTTCTTGATCTAGATTAACCATTGTTTTTTGAATTAAAATGTCAATTTAAATATTTTTAGGATTAAAATTCTTTTTTTTATTGATAATAATAAAATTCTTTCAATTAAGCATCACAACCGCCATATGCACGATCGATAACTGTTAAAATCCATTTATCACCACTTTGTGTAATATGAAAAACAAAAGAAGCATTTTTTTCTGCTAAAATAACCCGATAACTTTTGGCTTCTAGTGCTTTCAATTTTTGCATCTCTGTCTCACTAATTTTGGATTCTAAAATTTCATTCATGTATTTGGCTGTGTGTGATAACGCAGTAGGATGTTGTTTGTTATTGCAAAACAATCCCTTTTTATTCCAACTTTCTTTTCCGCAATCATAAATGGGGAGTTGACCAAAGATCACTTTCCCTGAAAAATTTGATTTTGGGTAAGGGTAATAGTCTGGAATAGGATGATTAAAATCAATCGCTGATGCGTGAACATATATTTCCTGAACACCAGGTCGGTATATCGTATAAAAACCGATCTTATTATCGATATATTGATTTAATGTTTTAGTATCTTGTGTGTTATATGCATGTGTAATCGCTGAAATAGCCTGTTGAAGAGATTCTCCTTTTGACGTTTCCTCTGGGATACTGACAGAGTCTACAGGTTTGACTAGGGTGTCCTTGGCTATCGTATCAATGGAATCAAGCTGACGTTCTTTTTTCTCAGCGGTTCTATTACAGCTGGCTAACAGTACGACAAAAATGAGACAGAGTCCAAATATTCTTCTTAACATGCTTGATATCATTAATAGGTGAAAATGAATTCTTATTTAGTTTACAAAATTAGAATAACCAATGACTTAAATAAAATAATATTGGTCGTTAAAACGCTACTTGTTGTGTTTGTTTTTTAGGTTATCAATAATTGTTTTTAATATACTACGTGTGGATGGTTTCCACCATTGTGTTAATATCTTTTCTATCGTATCGGTTTGATTTACAGCTAATTTTTCCAATAATTCTTTTCTAAAATTTAATTTACAAGTTTGCCAAGTTTCTTTATTAAACTGGGTTACGGATTTTATTTTACGTAGGGCAGCTGTTTGAATGGCATTTGCAGCAACAACTTCGTCAATTAAACCAACTTGTAGGGCTTCTTGTGGTTTTAGCAGTTTCCCTTCTAATAAGAAACGATAAGCATTTGCTTTACCAAGCCAAAAGCTGTATAGTTGGAAAATACTATCGGGAACAATCAATCCAACCGGGATCTCGTTGAGACCAATAATAAATTCTCCTTCAGCCATAATACGATAGTCACAACAGAGTGCAATGACGCATCCTCCTGCAGGGCTATGGCCAGAAATAGCGGATACAAGTGGTTTTGGAAAGGAAGCTAATTCTTGAGTCGTATTTAAGAATAGCTCCCAAAAATCTTTGATTTCCTGTTCATTGTAATCATATAGGGTAATTAAATCCAATCCAGCACTAAAGAAGCCTTCTTTACCATGAATGATGACCCCTTCAATAACTTGATCTGATTTTAATGTTTGTATGGTGCTTTTTAACTCTTCCAATAGGACAGTGTCCATCGCATTGGATTTCCCGCGATCCAAAAATACATTTGCGATCCTGTCTTCTGTTTTAACCTGTATATGTTGCATAAAAACTTTCTAAATTATTCTGTGACGTTAATTATTATTTCTTTTCTGCCAATTCTTCCATTGAAGTCAGCACCTTCTATGATAAGCGTATATGGACCCTTTTCATCTGATGTGTAAAACTCAAAACTAGATTTCCCAGACTGATCTGTGATGATATTGGGTTCCCAATGTATTGTTGTTCTTAAATCGGAAGTTAATTTCCCTGTTTGACCTGTTTCGTAAGTAGGTTTAAAAAAGGATCTATTTACATGAAATCCTTTTGGCATAAAAGTTCGAATTCCTGTAGGCGTGTAGGTGCTTGAAAGTCCTGAACCTGTTTTTGTTGTGATAATAAGGAGCCCATTTCCCCCAAAAGAGCCATATATAGTGGCGTAATTTGCACTTCTTAATACTTCAATACTACCAATGTCTTGTATGTTTAATGAGGAAATTTGATCCCCATCAATATACATTCCATCCAGGACAACTTGCATAGGTCCATTTCCTCTTGTATTATAAGGGATACCATCTCTAAAGATGACACCAACTAATCGCCCTGCTAAACATTGGTCTAAAGTACTGCACGTGGATAAATCTTCTGCTGTCAGAATTTGATCAGCATGACCAGGGCCGTTTAAGTTACTGGAAGATGACGAAACTTTGTTTTGAGTAGTACGTGTTATTTTGACTTCCTCTAATTGTATCGATTTTTGCATTAATCCAGCTTTTTCTAATTGAGCGAAATAGGCTTGGGTATTTTTTATACTTCCTAAATATTCTGTGTTCACATTATTGATTATTTCTGGTAAGTTTTTACCGATTGAATCTGAAACTTCTGGTATCTTATCTAAGTCAATATCTAATCTATTTTTTTCTTTTTCGGTTTTGGCTGTGATAATAAATTTTACACTGTCTGCAAAGATTAAATCATCAAACATGAATTTTCCTTCATTATTGGTTAATGTATCTACGCCACCTAATAGATTTGTTGTTGGTAATAAGGTTACTGTTGCTTTGGGTACAATAGCCTTTCTTGCGAGTTTTTTTATAGTGCCAGATACTGTAATTCCTGTTTCCATGTTGAATTTTGGTTTTTCTGGCATATTGGCAAAAGTTGACCAGTCTAGTTTTCTCCAACCCTGAATAAGCATAAGGTCATCAAGTTCCGATTTTTTGAGTCCGTTTGGATCTGAGAAATAGTATTGCGGATTTTCAATGAATCCATTTATCTCTGAGCATAACAATAGAGAGGTGAATATACTTGTCTTGGAAACACTATCTTTTTTTGTCTTATTGCTGTTGACAACAGCTGCCGATAACGAGCTTACTCGAATAGAATCTTGGTGACTATCTGTTTGAATAGAAACTTTTACTTTTTGTCTTGTTCCATAGTTTATTTTATCTGTGCTTGTATTAATCGCTAAAACTTTGTCTGTTCTATAGTTGAAGATGATTCTTTCTAATAGTGGTTGTAGGTTTGCATTCATAATACTAATTTGAATGACACCCGCAGGTATGTTTTTTCGAGGAATGGAAAAAAGTATTTCTTCTTTATTTAATTTTTGTTTCGCAACATGAAAGGTGTTTCCTAGGTATTGAGCGATTAGAAAAATTTCATCATTATTAATTTGATCTGGACTCGCGTTTACTTGTACAAATATTTTATCATCAATAAGATTGGCTACAGTCATGTTTAAACCAGAAGTACTTATTTCCGGGAAAGTGGTCTTCGTTTGTGAACCATCATGAAATGTAGCAATAGCCGTATATTTTTTCTGAGCGTCTAATATAAACGGAAAGCTTGCCATACCCAATACATTGGTTTCTAAAGAAGCTATTTCTTCATTTGCATTATCTATAACCTGGATTGTTGCCTTTTCTCCTAAACCTTTATTATTAAGTGTTTTGAATCCTATTTTTGTATTTATTTGATTGATAATTGTCCCTGATTCAGGAAAGATTTGCAAACTATTGGATGATTTAGCAGGTGGAACAGTAAAGATTTTATGGACTATCCGACCATCTATAGATTTAAAAGTTAGATTTACTTTATCCACTTGTTGTTGATCTTTTAATTCAATCAATACTCTTCCTTGCGGATCTGTTTTTTCTCGACCTGACTTTTCGTTTCCATTTTTTAGTATTGCTTTGTAGCTCACACTAGTTTCTGTCAAAGGGTTTCCTGCTAATGTTTTGAGATCAATGGCATAATATGTTTTATTATTAACCATAATGATTTGATCTGCAGTCATGGTATTATCAGATCGACCATTGTATACTTGAATTGTCTTGTCAAAAAAGTATGCCGTACTGTCATTTCTCATCCATTGTGTGTAGGCACGAATACGATAAGACCCTTCTGTTGCAGAATCGGGAATGGTAAAATCGCCAATTCCTAAACCAGCGGTTAGTGGAATTTTAATAGATTTAATCGTCTTATTATTGGGAGAAAGAATGTCGATGTAAGCAATACGACTCCTATTGCTCAATACATTATCAGGAGATAACGTGCAATAGAGTTTCATCCAGATACTTTCACCTGCAGAATAGCTGTCTTTATCCGTATGAACGTGAACTTTTTCTTTTATATTCTTTGAAGCATAGTTATCTAATTTCTCTACTAAATTGTCAATTGCTGTTTGTCCAAAAGTTATAGTTGGTACGATAAATAATAAACTCAGGATAATTGACTTAAAGCTCATAAATCTATGTTCAATGTTTTTGAAAAAATACGAAAAATAATTAAACATTTCATTGTTTTTAAGCGGATAACACGACAATTGTAATTTTTCTCCTTTTATTTAGCCTAAAAGAAATATCTTTGTGCTATGAATATCCTAATCATTGGTTCTGGCGGTCGTGAATCAGCCTTCGCCTATAAACTTTCGCAAAGTAAACGTCTTCATAATTTGTTTATCGCTCCAGGTAATGCTGGTACTGGTGCTTATGGTCAGAATGTCGCTCTTAAAGTGACAGATTTTGATGGTATTGCAAATTTTGTGTTGGAGAATGATGTCAACATGGTTTTGGTAGGTCCTGAAGAACCTCTTGTAAAAGGTATTCATGATTATTTCTTGGATCGAGCAGATTTGAAACATATACCGGTTATAGGTCCACAACAAGAGGGTGCTCAGTTGGAAGGTTCAAAAGATTTTTCAAAACAGTTTATGGATCGTCATGGTATCCCAACGGCGGCTTCTCGTTCTTTTGATAAAGGAAATTTAGAAGAGGGATTAGCTTATCTGGAAACACAGAAATTACCTATTGTTTTAAAAGCTGATGGTTTAGCTGCAGGTAAGGGTGTTTTGATTTGTGAGACGCTAGAAGATGCAAAACTAGAATTAAAAGCAATGATTGCTGATTCGAAATTCGGAGCTGCTAGTGATGTTGTTGTTGTGGAAGAATTCTTAAAAGGAATTGAGCTGTCTGTTTTTGTCTTGACTGATGGTAATTCTTATAAAGTATTGCCTTCTGCTAAAGATTATAAACGGATTGGAGAGGGAGATACGGGTTTGAATACAGGAGGGATGGGATCAATATCACCTGTACCTTTTGCTGATGAGGTGTTTCTAAGTAAAGTGGAGGAACGGATTATCAAACCTACGGTTGATGGACTGAAAAAAGATGGAATACCATATAAGGGATTTATCTTCATCGGATTAATGAATGTTGAAGGAGAACCGTTAGTAATTGAATATAATGTACGCATGGGGGATCCGGAAACAGAATCTGTTTTACCTCGTATTGAATCTGATTTAGTTGATTTATTGGAAGGAGTTGCACAAGGTAACTTGGATACTCGTTCGTATACTGTGACATCAAAAACAGCTGTTACTGTCATGTTGGTGGCAGGGGGTTATCCTGGGGATTATGAATCGGGAAAAGTAATTTCAAATTTAGAGAATGTAAAAGAGTCCATCATTTTCCATGCAGGAACCAAATCTGAGGGAGAGCATGTGGTAACTGCAGGTGGTCGTGTTATCGCAGTGACGACGTTACAAGACACATTATTTGATGCTTTGCAACAGGCAACTGCCGACGCTGGACGTATTTATTTTGAAGGAAAATATTTTAGAAGAGATATCGGTTTCGATTTGATCTAATAAATTTTGAAATCTTTTTTGGAAGATTGATAAAAAGCGCTATATTTGCATCTCCAAACAAGGAAATCTCGTTAAGAGATGCAAAAAATGGCCCGTTCGTCTAGGGGTTAGGACGTTAGATTTTCATTCTAGAAACAGGGGTTCGATTCCCCTACGGGCTACTAAAGGAAACACTTTATCATAGGTGTTTCCTTTTTTTATGCCAATAAAAATATGTGTCTCAAACTCACCACCAATAGCAAATTACATCCTTCTTAACGAATTGTAAGCCAACTGCTACGAATTGTAAATGGTTTTGGCATTTGGATAGTGGATTGTTTTCTTTAACACAAATAACCAATCTGTCAATAAGCGAGTTTAAACGTTTATACACGAAACAAAATAAAAAAGAATAAAAATGGAAAACAGCTCTTATCATATCGCTACGCTAATTTTTGAAATTGAGCAATAGCCATATATTCGAGTTGTACATCAGCATATTGACTGTTTCTCCCTAAAATCAACCACAAAGTATAAAATGAAGAAAATTGAAATTGAAATAGACAAGAAAAAGACACTAATGGCTTTATCCCTTTCATTATTTTGTGTGACTTTGGGAATAATTGTCATTTTAAATCCTCATAATTTTATTTCTACATCCAAAATAAGTTCAGAATTTAGAATATTGACTGGAATTGTTTTCGTCTCAATTTATTTTACTACAAGCATTTACAGATTAAAAATATTAGTTTCAAAAAATAATTTGACAATTGACAGCAACGGAATTAATGATAACATCAGTTTAATGAGCAATGGATTAATTAAATGGAATGAGATTACAGATATAAAATCAGTGGAATTTATGTTAATGAGATTTTTGCTAATTTTTGTGAAAAATCCTGAAGAAAAGTTAGAGGAAGCAAGTGGAATGAAACGGAAGTTAATGGCAAAAAATATGAAAAAATTTGGAACACCTTTCTCAATAACTTCTACTGTTCTGAAGTGTAATTTTAACGAACTTGAAAAATTATTAAAAGATAAATTAACTGAATATAACTAACGTAATCAATGCGGAACGCACAACATTGGTTTGGCAATATGGCGGCTGAAGTGCTTCTATGAAACCCACTCTGGTTTAAGTGTTCCAAAGGATCACTTAAATCCTCATTCGAAAACTAAGGTCTCCAGACCGAAATACTGCACTATACGTAGTTCATTCCCTTTTCTGCTATATAAAATTTAAAGCTCTTAACCATTATCTCTCTGCTCTATTTCCAGACAGAGTCTTTGTTTTAATATTAAATTTAAGTGACCGCTGAAAGAGCGAACACTTAAACCAGATAGGAGTGTTTCCTTTTTTTATGCCATTTAATCCCTCACGAAACTCACCACCAATAGCAAATTGCATCCTTCTTAACGAATTGTAAGTCAACTGCTACGAATTGTCAATTGTTTTGGCTTTTGAATAGTGGATTATTAGATTTAAACTCAAAATAACCATGTATGAAGATTTTACTTAATAGTTTGTTCATCAGACGGGCTGATTACAAAACTCAACGGCAGTTTTGCAATTAAACTTTAGTAATAATATGGACTTTTTCCGAACAACAATCGGAACAAATAGTATTTACTATAAAGCTACTTTATTGAGGGATCAACTATACAGTCTCTTCAAACAAATAGCCTTTTAAGTGTCGACATCATAATTATGATACAACACTTAAAAGGCTATTTAACGGATTTATATAAAATTTTACTTAGCCTGTAAAGCTTCGTTAATCTTCGTCTGGGTTATATCCTCACTGGGTCTTGACGCATTATTATCAACTATTTTTCCATCCTTTCCGATAAGGATATAATGTGGAACGCCATTAATATTAAATGCTTTACCAACAGGACTATTAAAACCACCTGCCGAAAGTACATGAACTCCTTCAATTTTATCTTCCGCAATGGCTTTTCTCCATAAATCAGCCCGATCATCAATACTTACATAAAGAAAAACAACATCCTTATTATCTTTAAATGCTGCATGTAATTTAGGATTACCTTCTTGCATCTCGTGTCGGCATGGACTACACCAGCTGGCCCAAAAGTCCATGTACACCACCTTGCCGGTAAAATCTTTCAAGGTAACATCCTTTTCATCCAGATCCTTAAGTGTAAAGAAAGGTGGCACCTTCCCAACATTCGTTTTAGCAAAGCTATTGTAGTTACTCAATGCCAACGTAGCATCCTCATGAGTAGCATACTGACTTATATATTTATCCAGTAACGGTTTAAATACCTCTACATCTTTAGCTCTGTTAAACCCAGATTGTAGCGTTGTTCGCAAAGCCATACTACGGGTTTTTCCTGTATAGTTCTTTTCAATTAGGCTATAATCTAACTCAGTTCTTTTCTCAATAGATAAAGCACTATCCAGCATTCCCTGATCAGCAAGCGCTTTTAATCTTAAAAAGCTCACATAACTATACATCATAAGATTGGTATACCCCGTATTCGAAAGCAACTGATCATCCATTTTAAGCCCTTTATCCAAATCCCAATAGCCATCTGGTATAACCGTTGACAATTTGCGTCCTCCCCAGTTTTTTAAATAGATCGGCACATCAAACTGACGCCCCAAACGACCATACTTAAATTTAATTGATTGTTCCTTATAAAAAACAGGACTGACATGTTGCTTATTAGCTTCCAAAAATGCGATAGACTGATCGGCGATATGGGTAAATTGTTGCTGCAAATCATTTGCAGGGATTTTTTCCATTTCCATTTTCCGATCAGCATCAATATAAGCTTTTGTATCCCGAAATAGCACTTCTGCCTTCATTGCCCCTTTACCAGAAAACTTGGTGTTCGCGGCATAATCAGTTTCAATCTTTATCGCATCGCCATTTTCCAGGTCAAGCTCAATCCGCCATTTCTTAGGTGCATCAATTCCAATTTTAACCAATCGTGGAAAAACGGGTTTGAAGGTAATCACAAAACGTCCCTGAGCATCAGGTTTTACAAAAAAAGCCTTATCCTTTATCGGATCAACAACCCACATAGAGTCTGCCTTAACTGAACTTTGCTCAACCACAACAGTCGCCTCTGTTCCATTCATTTTCTTTTGTCCTAATGCCA
Organism: Sphingobacterium sp. SRCM116780; assembly: GCF_021442025.1. NCBI lineage: Bacteria > Pseudomonadati > Bacteroidota > Sphingobacteriia > Sphingobacteriales > Sphingobacteriaceae > Sphingobacterium > Sphingobacterium sp. SRCM116780. The sequence continues at coordinate 3,627,734 of NZ_CP090446.1, read as the reverse complement.
TCCAGGTGCTACCACATATGGTCAGCATGAATAATAATTTCTTAATCATTTTCTTTTGTTTATAAAGTGTATAGGTGGTTTAATAACTTGGATAACCTGGGTTTTGAATTAATTTGTTGTTACCTAATAGTACCGTCTTAGCCAGCGGCATAATGAACTTGTTCGCATTGCTAATTGTTGATTTAACAGTAGCGGCATTCAAGTCTCCTAATCGATCAAAACGTACAATATCAAACCAGGGTTCTCCATTTTCGCCAAATAATTCCAGTAATTTCTCCTGACGGATAGCAACTAGCAAAGCTGCTTTATTAGCAGGAGCAATCGGACTCAGTCCACCAGCTCTCAATCTAATTGCATTTACATCAGCAATTGCCTCAGTATCTGCTGTGTTTCCAGTCGCTAAACGTGCCTTTGCTTCTGCATGGATCAAATAGATTTCGGCCATCCTAAGCTGATAGGTTGTAAGCCCTGATATTGGAAATGTATTTGAAAAATCCCGATCAAAATAAGGGTACTTTCCATTGAATTGAGGTCCTTTCGAATTGACGGCATAAGCATAGCTGAATCGCGGATCATATCCACTGCCATTACCACTCAAGCTACCGCCACCTGCTACCTGATTATTAGCCAATTGCTCCAAATCATTTGAATAAAGCGTAAGTTGAATTCTGCTCATCGAAGGATGTTTCTCTGTATCACCATTTGCAAAAGGGGAGAATAAGGTCTCTTTAGACTCGAATCTTTTTAAGAAGATATCTTTAAAATTACCTTCAAGACCATAACTATCCGTATTATTCATCACTTTTAGGGCTTCGGATTGTGCTGCAGAAAAATTACCAGCATACAGATAAACTTTGGCTAAGAATGCACTTGCGGTAGTGCTGCTCACCTGGGTATGTACAACTCCTTTTGGCCCATTAATGGCTGCAAATTGCAAGTCGTTAATGATTGCGTCATAGGATTCCTGAACAGTCTTTCTCGCGTCTATTTGCAAACCTCTGGAAGGCTCTAGTCTGATTACAACACCATACTGAGAATTTAAATCATAAAACTGACCAAAACATCTCAATAGGTTAAAATGAGCCATTGCACGCTGACACTTGGCTTCAGCAATCATTTCATTTTTTCTTACAGCACTCATGCCAGGAGCTTTATCTGCTTCCAAGGACGCAATTAACCAATTTGCCTGGTTAATAAGGCCATAGAGCTCCGTGTAGTATCCTTGTACAAATTGGTTATCAGGCGTAACATTATTAACATCCATTCCTTCCGCTTCGTCCAATATTGCTGTTGGAATAATTTCATTACTCAAATAACCCTGATAAACAGCAGATGAACCTGTATACCAGGCACGCCATCTTACATAAACACTATTTAGCACGTACTGCGCCGTAGTTTCATCACGAATCACATTTTCTTCCGTGATCGCATTGGAAGGTTTTATATCATCAATGTTGCAAGACTGAACAATAGAAAGCGTGCTTAAAAGGAGTAATCCACTTAACTTATATATATTTAATGATCTCATTTTTTTAGAATTTAGAAGTTAACTGATAAACCGAATGATATATTTCTGGTCAGCGGGTAAGGATCTGTATTGGTACCTCTTAACGGAATATTTACTCCTGAAACTGTCTCTGGATCTGTGCCTGGCCATTTGGTTATGGTGAATACATTCGACATGGAAGTAAACAGGGCTAAATTCGAAACCATCAATTTTTTAGAAATTGTTGTAGGGAAAGTGTACCTCATGTAAAGGTTCTTTAACTTAAAATAAGAAGCATCATAAATATTACGATCGGTTACTTTTCTATTGTTTCCTGGATCGGTATACACCACCCTTGCAAATTCAGCATTGGGGTTTTCAGGTGTCCAGGTATTGTCTGCATACATAACCAAATTATTTTTTGCAGGATAACTACGTCCATTCATACGGGCATTTCTCCAGTCAGCCTCTACACCTGATACAAATTGACAAAACGCAGTCAGCTCAAAACCTTTGTAGGCAAAAGTGTTTGTCAATCCACCAAAGAAATCGGGTTCTATACTTCCAATAACAGCTCTATCGGCATCTGTAATTCGTCCATCGCCATCCACATCAATGGTTTTATAATCTCCAACACTTGTTCCTTTACGTTCGTAATAAGTACCAGCGCCATATTTTGTTGCAGCAGCTGCATTTAAAGCGTCTACTTCTGCTTGATTTTGAAAAATGCCCGCAACCTTATAACCTTTTATCGTTCCAACAGGTTCTCCAACAATATAACTATCCAGCTGATACGAAGGAATAACAGCTCCATTTAATGACTTGATTTTACTGCGATTGAAGGACCAGTTAGCAGCCACACTCCAGTTAAACCCCTGCTTGTTACGTAATATATCGACACCAAGCTCTAACTCCAATCCTTTGTTCGACATATTTACCAGATTAGAAGTAAAAACTTCAGGGCCCAACTCTAAAGGAAAAGGTGTTGGTGCCAACGCACCTTTAGTTTCCCTGTTGTAAAAGTCGATACTTCCATACACGCGTCTTGCCTTAAAACCAAAATCAAGTCCAAGATTGTATTCGGTTGTCGTTTCCCATGAAATATCAGCATTAGGTAGTGTTGATGAAAACAAAACCGCTGGTAAACCATTGTAAATACCGTTATCTCTAAATCCCTTTTCGAAGAACTGAAAATAAGAGAAATCGTCAATATTTGAAGATCCTGTCCTTCCTAAACTTCCCCTTAATTTTAAGTGTTCAACCAAATTCTGTTCTTTAAAAAAAGCCTCATTATTCATATTCCAGCCTAATGAAACAGAGGGGAAATACCCACGCTTTTTATCCGGTCCAAATTTCGAAGAAGCATCAGAACGAAAGTTAACTGTTGCCAGATACCGATTGTCGTAGTTATATAGTGCTCTGCCAAAAATAGAATTGAGACCCGATTCAATTCTGCCGTCACCATAGTCAATTACACTGGCAGCATTGTTTGCATTAATCAGCACCTCATCATCTGGAAAACCAGAGAAATATGTAAATCCTCTTCTCACAGTAGTTCTATCCACGGCATAACCCGCTACAAATTCCATATGATGCTTATCCAATGCAAGTAGATAATTTGCTGTCAAATTTATCACCTTATTGAAGTTCAATGCATCTGAAATTTGTAATGTGGCTTCCTGTAAGGGACTACCTGGATAAAAACCGTTTGTCACCGTTGGGCTAAAGAAATCTCCTTTGGTTAGAAATAATCCGGTATTAAAATCTGCCTTTATCTTCAAATTTTTCAACACAGCTACTTCTGCAAAGGCATTTCCCAATAAGGTATATCCTTTATCGGCCATTTTATACTGCAACTGTGCCACAGGATTAGGACTGAAAGCTTCATAGCCAAAATCAAAATTAGATTGCAACATAAATCCTCCCTGCTCATTAAATACAGGCAAATCTGGTCTTGCAGTTAACACAAATGAGCTTGCTTCAGATCCGGCACCAAATCTTCCTGACTTATTTAAGGTATGTCCAACACGAATAGAACTACCGACTGTAATAAACTTATTTAAGTTCATATTCAGATTGGTATAAAAATTATATTGTTTTAGAGAACTGTTGATCATGGTTCCATTCTGATCCAGATACGATCCGCCTAAACTATAAGTTGTATTGTTGGAACTTCCTCTAAAATTGAGGTTGGCCTGGTGAGTTAAGGCATTATCTCTGTAAATTTCATCAACCCAATTGGTATTCTCCTTTCCAAAATAAGTAGGATTCAACCCATTATACACATATTTATTCGTTACAAGATCCTTTTTAATATCGGCCATTTTACCATCAATAAACGGTGCAAGATTACCAGCGCTTACCTGCCCCTTATTTACTGCGTCAACTGTGTTCTTGAAGATCAGGTCGGTATAAGTTTTAAACTGATCTGTATTCATGAGCTTTAGCTGATTTGCAGGCTTACCAATTGAGGTGGTAAATGAAAAATCTACCTGAGTCTTTTCCCCTTTCTTACCTTTTTTCGTAGTGACGATAATGACACCGTTTGCACCCCTAGAACCATAAATAGCTGTAGCTGCAGCATCCTTTAAGATGTCGATGCTTTCTATATTATTCGGATCAAGTGATAACAGTGGATTCGCTTGCGGCATACTGTTTGTAAAACCTCCCGTATTGAAAGGAGCATCTAGATTAAAACTTACCCCATCAATCACAAATAGCGGCTGGTTACTTCCTCCTGAAAAAGGAGAGGTAAAACCTCTGATATTGATACTAGCGCTTGCACCAGGATCACCTGTACTTTGTGATACAAATACTCCTTTTGCCAATCCACCTAACGCACGGTCAAAACTTGCAGTGCCCACCGTATTCTGCATTAACGTTTTATCATCTATTGAAGATATTGATCCAGTTACATCTTCTTTCTTTTGACTTCCATATCCGATTACTACAGTCTCGTTCAAGACGCTGATTGCTTGCTTAAGCTTTATTGTGATCGATGGTCTTGCGCCGTAAGTGATACTCAACAGCTCACTTTGGCTCTTTCTCAAAGCAGCCAAAACATAACTGCTGGAATTTTTAATAATTTGAAAATCAATAGATTCATAACCAACACTGGTTACACGAATAACATCATTATCATGTATGTTGCGCAATAAAAAACGACCTTCTAGATCTGTACTTGCCCCTTTCCCATTTACCAATAAGCTAACGCCCGCTATGGGCTTTCCATTCTCATCAATTACTTTACCATTCAAATCAACGTATTGCTGTTGAGAAATTGTAGGATCTGTCATATAGGCTTTGCGCTCCTTCAGCTTAACACTTTTGTCATCAATACTATAAGTCAGATTTGTTCCTTGAACGAGTTGATCTAGCACTTCAGATAAGGGTGCTTTGTTAAAGTTTACATTGATTTTCTTAGACAATTGGAATTTAGTATCTGTAATTAGTACATCATATCCTGTTTGTCTGATGATCTCCCTGAATACTTTTTCAAGGGTTATATTGCTTTGCTTTAAAGTCATCCTCTGACCAAAAGTTGCTGCACTAACCTGCATTAATGAGATAATTAATATGAATGTGGTGAGCTTCATTATTAATAACAGTTTAGGTATACCTCCAGAAGGCATACAGAAAAATTTAGTATAAATTTTGTACATTTGATTGTCTGTATTAGCGTTGTGTAAGTTTTAGAAGGACGGCACAATCGCTTGATTCATAAATAATTGGTTTATCAATATTTTTGTAATCAGATTTTAAAGGCTCCGACCGCAAATCGGAGTCTTTTATATCAAACTACTTAGATTCTGGTTAAGAACTATCTTTCTGATTTTTCATATTTATTGTCTTTAGGTTAGTGAATGGTTTACTTCTTTTTTCGTTTAATTTTTATTACGTTCCCCTTTAATTCAAACTTCACGACATCTGTTCCTTCGAGCGTATTTAAGACCTTCTCCAGGTGTTCACTCCTGCTTACGCGTCCAAAGAAAGTTTCTTTCTTAAGTTGGGGATCTTCATAGAACAGCTCCGCTTTGTACCATCTGGCGATCCTATTCATGATACTTTCCAAAGGTTCACTATTGAACATAAAATACCCATTTTTCCAAGCTACGGCATCCTCAACTTCCACATTCTTAACAGACATACCCCTTTCGGACAGTTCTGACTGTTGACCAGGCTTTAAAACTTTTACACCAGTTGTTCCTGAAACTTTAACCGATCCTTCTAATAAAGTTGTCTTTGTTACCCCTTCCTCTGCATATGAATTGACATTAAAATGTGTTCCTAAAACCTCCAGTTTCTGACTATTCGTGGTAACTATAAAAGGATGTTGCTTATCTTTTGCGATTTCAAAATACGCTTCGCCACTGAGACCAACTTTGCGTAGTCCCTTTCCATCATTTAATGTCGTGGTGAATGTCAAACTGGAAGCTGCATTTAAAGTGACGAGGGAACCATCAGGTAAACGTATCCGATAAGTTTCTCCTTTTGCTGTAGAAAGTATATTGGTTTTATTCCGGGAAGGAGGGGTCTTATCACTCATTTCATATATCAATTCCCCATCTTCAGTTTTAGTAATACGCACTCCGGCTTCTTCAATCAGCTTCCCATTTAAAGAGTTAGATAATACAATCTTTTTACCATCAGCTAATGTCAAGGTAGCGGACTGTTTACCTGGTGCAATATTTGGTGATACCACAGATGCTTCCCGTTTTAATATTCCAGGCTCCCATCTGTCCAAGAAGAAAAACAAACTTCCGATTAATAATACTGCAGCTGCAGCGGATTTCCACCAGATAGCGCTGATTTTGAACATCTTTACATCAACTTCAACAGTAACCTGTTGCATCAGATTAGTATACATCCGGTCACGGATCTCCTCAAGGTTATTTGCATAATCTTCAGGTATTTCAATAAAATCTTTATTTAAACTACGATACCATTTGTTATAATGGGACAATTCCTCATCATTAATGGTTCCTGTTTTGATTTTATAGGCAAGCTCTAGGATATAAGTTTGATCAAATTGTTCTTCCATTTCAGATGCTCTTTATTATATAGTCTGATTTGGACAAAGTCTACCCTGAGTTAAGGAAAAGATTTTTTTGATATTTTTTATGAATATTAAAAACGGCTACCTATTAACCATAATATAACAGCTGGAGGTATGCAGGTAAGATCGTTTCGTAGGTGTTTAATTGCTTTAGAGATATGGGTCTCCACTGTTTTTTCTGAGATATCCAGTTCATTCGCAATTTGCTTGTAGGTTTTCCCCTCTTCCCGGTTCATGCGAAAAATAATCCTACATTTTTCTGGTAACTTATCGATGGAGGCCTCTATTTTTTGCAAGATTTCCTTTTCTAGGATCAATTCATCTGCTGCTGGAGACAGGTGATAGTTATTTTCGTTGGATGACGATTCGATGTTTTTAAGATAGCGATATTGCTTGTCCTGTTGTGAGATTACCCGGTATTTAATAGCTACAGCTAAATAATTGGCTAGCGAGTACTTTAAATCTAAGGAATGCCGACGTTTCCAAAGGCTAACGAACACATCTTGTACGGATTCTTCCGCGATATCATAATCGTGGATATGATTTCCTGCAACAACCAGTAATTTATCCCAGTAACGAAAGTATAAAGCAGACAAAGCCTGTTCTTGATTTGCTTTGAGCAGATCAATCAATTCGTTATCGGAAAGATTGTCGTGAACGTTCATATCCTTAAACTATGAGTTGGATAAAATATAGGTACTGTAGCACAATAGTAAGTATTTATTTTTGAAATTTAATAACGTTTTTACGATATCGATTTCAAATGAAAAATTACTGCACTCAAGACTCTGAATGCTTTTACAAGTATTCAGGTAGAGAAAAACCGTTCAAATCTGACTTCTTCTTTTAAAAAGATTCGCTTTTTGAAAAATGCTCGCGCTATTTAATTATAGATAAAAGTCCTTGAAAGTCCATACAAGTGCCTACAATGTTCGGTATTGATTCGTACATACTACGTTACATCCTCATCTGTTCCTTAACCAACGTGCGATATTGGTAGGATATCTATTCAACTTGTCTTCAACGGTATGACAAATAAGACGCTTTGCCCCATCAACGTTAAGTCAAATCAGTTCCGAAATATTTTCGGAACCAATTCGAACAATAATTGAATCTTATTCAAGGAACAGTTGATAGACAGTTGTCCTAGATCGGTCGCATATGCGTGTCACAGATAGCGATCAAAGTATATACGTATCGACTTAACATGTTTAACCTGCAATTTATCTGTGCGAAGTATATGCTATAATGGTGCTTCTCGAAGAAACGCTTTTACAACGCTTTATCCCTGCTTTATCCCTGCTTAGTCCCTACTTATGCACTGCTTTAAGACTACAGCTTGATTTTAAAAGCACAAAAAATCTATGGTGTCAGCTATAATAACAATGCTTTTAAATTCGTTGATTCACTTTTTGCGTCATCCTTTGTAATGCTCTTGAGTTTATCGATCAATCCTTTGTAATTAATTATCGTACCGTCTTTTGGAGGTAGAATTGAATCGGGTTGTATATTAACATCCTCAATTTTGGTGGCGATCCAGCTTACGTTTTCATGTGGTAATGCTAATTGCAAGATCATTCCTGGTAAACCATGGAATGATTCTGGTCCCCCAGAAACGGGAATCTTATCCGTATAGAATGCAACCATGTAAACAGAATCGAGTATAATACCATTAGCCCGGCGACAGGGGTAACCAGCTATGTCGCGAACCTCATCCGTAAACTTCCACTTAATATTTTGTACACGATCATTTAAAAGATAAATATCATCAAATACCTTCTTTTTACTAATGAATTGTTTAGTGTCCAGATCAGTATAGGAAACATTATTCTGCATGGATATTTGGGGATCATTAAAAAAACTCATGATTGAAGTGACATTACCAATGGGAGTAAATAAGGTTTTATTATTACGGAATGTTAACGTACTTTTCAATTCCTTAAACTGTGGATGTTGCTGTTTATATGCTTCGAATGCAGGTTTAAAAAAAGTTTCGTTTTCCTTTGTTATGCCTCGTTGTATGATGGCGTACATATTAACAGTTTTTTGATAGGTGATAATCCCTGAACGAATAAACCGTATGTTCTGCGCATACGTAGAGCAGTTGACAATTATTAGGATGCATATACTTAAAATTAGTTTTTTCATGTTGTTAATTGTTTTTTATTTTATCGCTTCCAGTTTTATTAAAGTCATAGGTCAAGGCGATCATAAAACATCGTTTTATCGTATTGTAGTTGCTTTGTGTGATCATATTACTGGTGACATTTCTATTAAATCCGGTATTCTGGTTCAGCAGATCATTCCCCAATAAAGAAAGTTTTAGCGTTTGTTCCCGAAGAAATAACTTACTTAAAGAGCTGTTCAGAATCAGCTTGGAAAAATCGGTATTAAATGTAGCTGTTTTGCTATTATACTGATAATTGATATTGGAAGATATCTGAAATTTACCCGGCAGGTAAACGGTAAAGTCGCCGTTACCAGTAAAGCCTCTTCCATTATTATTAATAGTTTTTTGCAAAGAAGAGCCGCTAACGGTGTACGTAGGGCCTAGAGAGGCATTAAATTCGTAAAGGTGCTCAACAGATTTGGAAAACCTTGTTTGTAAAGTGTAAACGTTATAATTGGTTCGGTTAAGATTGCCATTTGAAATATCGTAATAGGTGTTCCCGTTAATATTAAAGTTGATCCCTAAATTGAGATCTAGTGGTTTAATTTTACGGTCAAAAAAAACTGAAAAATTAAGGTTTTTTAAATTTTTATCATTTAGATTGATAAACCGACTAATAGTTCTGCCAGTAGCATCCGTTTTTAGATTACTTACCACAGGATTAGTAACTGATTGGTAACTCGCAAATACACCGATAAGTTGGCCATTTAGTGGATTATAAGACTGATAACGAATTAATATACGGCTGCTAAATGATGGTGTTAAATTGGGATTCCCTTGTATGATATTTAAAGGGTCATTATTGACCAAAACAGGCTGTAACTGCATTACTGTGGGCTCATTAGAATTACCTTCATAGTTCATTCCCATAGATGATTGCTGCGAAATGTGATATTGAAAGTTGACCTGTGGATTCCAAAGTGTAAAATTTCGGTTTAATACCATTTTTGAGTAATCATCCGACTCCCGAAAATTGACAGTACTTACTTTACTGCCAAAAGCTAACATTGTTTTGTTTTTAACCAGGTTGAAATTGAGACCAAATTGATTAGTCAGTTGTTTCACTTTAAAATGGTTACTATACAAACTGTCAAAATCGCTATAAGTACTATTGACTGATTGATTAAATGTTTGTTGACTAGATGTGCTATTACCTGTGGCCAATCCATAATTAACGATCATTAATAGATGCTCTGATAAAGGTTCTGAGTAATTTACAATGGCATTGGACGCATTGTTAGATATTCTATTGGTTTTCTGTTGATTGGTTAACTGCTGGCTACCAGACAGATAATTGATGTAAAGGTTGGTTTTAGAATCTAACAGTCCTGTCGTATTGACTTTATTTATCGATCCGATAAGATTTAAAGAAAAACTTCTGCCTCGTCTCTTTAATTTTTTCGTGTATAGTAGACCTGACGTAAAGTTTTGCTGATCGGTATTGGATGAACTATTTAATACATTATCATTCAATAACAAGCCTTCTCCACTGTCAGTAGTCGTAAACGAATGATTAATTTGTTTAATATTTTTGATCCCACCATTCCAAGTTATCTGAATATTGGAAGTACTATCAGGTTTGATTTGAAAAACACCATCTATTTTTTGACGAAAGATATTGTTGTGAAAACTTTGGTCAGAATTACTTAGGAGACTACCTGTTGTAATATTATTTTGGGTTTGTATGTTGTTTGTGCCATCTACGGTTAATGCTCCAATCTTATAATTGGTATTAATACTTAATGTATTATGGCTCCATTTATTATCGTAATGGATTCCTCCTATACGTGCAATAGGCAGCCCTTTGCCATTATACTGTCCATTATGCGATTCCAGCTCATCATAACCACCCAAGTCAATCATCATTCCAGGCTCGGAGATGTCAATATTAGAAGTCGCATACTTCGCATTATCCTGCCAGTTGAGACTGGTTTTGCCATCATTACCCATAATTCCATAAACTGAAAATCTTTGCTTTGCATTAAATGAATTAAACATCAACTGCCCTTGATAATAGCCATCAGTTCCAATTCCAACATCAGCTTTTCCAAAATAGCCGTTTTTTTTATCTTCCTTCAGCTTAATGTTCAGGGTCTTATCTGTTTTACCGTCATTCATACCTGTTAAGGTTGCTTGATCACTTTTTTTATCAAACAATTGTACCTTATCAACCATGTCTGCACGTAGATTTCTGGTTACCAATGTTGGATCATCACCAAAGAATTCTTCGCCGTCGACAAGTACCTTATTGATTGTTTCCCCCTGAGCAGAAATCTTACCATTTTTGTCGATTTGTATGCCGGGTAGTCGCTTTAATAAATCTTCCACTTTGGCATTTAGTTCTAATTTATAGGCCTTTGCATTATATTCCGTAGTATCTCCCTTTATGTTAATTGCAGATACAGTCTTTTTTATGATTACCTCTTTCAGTAAGTTAGTTTTTAAGACCAGTCCGATTATGTTAAAATCTTTGGTTGTGTTATTGGAGTCCAAATTGAATTTTTCAGAATAGTCGACATAACCAGGGTAAGAAACGTAAAGAAGGTAACTGCCATACTGAAGTCTATTCATCAAAAAACTGCCATCCGATTGCGTTCTTGTAAACTTCTTGATAATAGAGTCTTGGTTGTTTAATATGATTACTGTAACATCTTTAAGCTTTATATTTGTACTTGTATCAATGATTACTCCATTGATAATGTTATTGTTATATTCTATTTTTTGCTTTATCTGCTGGGAAAAAATGGGCAAAGCAAATCCTATTGACAATAAAATTGTCATTAATTTTTTGAAGATCATATATGGTTTATTTTAAGATTATACCTTATTTAGGTTTTATTTTTTAGCAGATTTTCAATTTCAGGGGCATAAGATATGCCAATTGGAACTTCCAGTTCTGTTATCCAGACGCTTCGTTTATCAATCTTAGTTATTTTTGTTTTAGAGACGATGAATGAACGATGTATCCTGACGAAGGCTTTTACTGGTAGCAAGTCTTCTGCTTCAGTCATCGTAAGACGGGAAGTAATCGTTTGATCCGTTAGGTGGAACCGAATATAATTACCAACACTCTCAATATACCGTAGATCACCCAGATCTATTCTTACTTGTTCATAGCCACTCTTTATAAATAGAGTAGGTAACGACTCCACAACTGGATGGCTAGTATCAGCTTTCAATTGATGTAATGTCATTGCTTTATTGCAAGCTTTTAGCAGGCGCGAAAAAGAAAATGGTTTTAGTAGATAATCAATAGCATCCAATTCAAAACTCTGCACCGCATGTTCACTATAAGCAGTAGTAAATATTACCATTGGAGGGTTCGAAAGGGATCTTATAAATTCAATACCTGAGAGACCAGGCATCTTAATATCCAAAAAGATAACGTCGATGGCATTTTCCTGAAGGAATGTAATGGTATCAATCGCTTTGGTGAAAGATCTCAATAATTCAACAAATGGAACTTCATCCAGTAAGTTTTTGACGACCTCTAATGCTAAAGGTTCATCGTCTATGGCTATCGCTCGTAGTTTGTTCATGACTTATGGGTTGTTGGCTCGATCATTAGTTCAACAATAAATTCGTCTTCAGTCGCAGCATAACTGAGCTGGTGCCGACCTTCATAAAACAGTATGAGTCGTTCTTTCACATTTTGAAGACCAATACCAGTATGCTTCTTTTCAGGATCGTTTGTTTCTTTTAGGTGTAAACTGTTCCTTACTTCCAGGCGAATGTTATCATGGTTGCATGTCAGATTTATTTTGACCCAAGACCTCTCATTCATGTTTATCCCATGCTTAAAAGCATTTTCTATGAAAGGAATCAACAGCATCGGAATAATTTGATGGCTAAAGTCTTCAACAGTTATATCCTCACTTATATTAATGTGATCCGAATCCTGAATGCGCAATTTTTGCAATGCGATATAATTTCTAAGATAATCTAATTCATTATCCAAAGGGATAAAGTCGAGATGATTGTCATCCAACATAAATCTCATCATATCTCCTAGCATTTGTATTGCGTTAGCCGTTCTTTTGGAACCATCTACCAGGGCAGTCGCATATATTGTGTTCAGGACATTAAACAAAAAATGCGGATTAATTTGCGAACGTAAAAACTGTAGATCAGCTGTCGATTTGGATAAGGCAATTTCGACGCCTCTTAACTCTCTTATCTTGTCCTTTCTTTGCTGGTAAAGGATCCAGGTAACTGGTGTGATAACAACAAGTTGAATTAGGGCATTAATTAGCCATAAATGAGGAGCTACACCAGCTTTGTTTAAAAGCAATTCAAAGAGGGGTAAGGAATAGAACAATGTAGAAATTACAAGCCTCCAGATAAATTGAAACGAAATTCCTGGCTTATTTGAAAAACACGTGAACAGCCAATAAGTATTGCTAAAATAGACAAATATAACAGATGGTATAAAGATAAAATAAGCACGGTATATGCTATCATCGTTAATGATATGGAAAGCGGATACCAGATTAGGCAGCAATAAGAAAATACATATTGAAACAGATATTTGATTAGCGATTAGAATCCGGTAATTACTTTTTGGACCAGAGTTCTGGATACGATAGATAACATATTCGCGGATACCAGCATAAGTTCCATATACGGATAAAAAGATCAGCGCCTTATTAAATCCTTGCCATAAATCAGTTAAGGGATTTTCATTATATCCAAATAAAGCGAATAAAGAAAATTCGCCATAGTTATTCAAGGCTGGATGCGCATAATAAGTTGCAACGTTTACCCCAATTGCGAGCAGGTAGCTCAGTAACAATAATTGAAGCAAAACCCAAAGATAAATAAAGAACGATCTATAGCTTGTTCGTCGAATTTGTGGTAAGGTGAAAAGATTGATCCAGAAATAAACAACCATCAACAATACCATTACTCCAATACGTGGCCAAAAAAGATTAGCAGTATAATCAAAATGAAGATTGGGATGGATCATATTATACTGACGAAATCCATCAGTATAAACTGGCATCAGATTTAAATACTGTAAAATATAACCCATAATTGCCATCAAACCAAGAAGGGTGACGAGCAATTGTTCATATTTTCTTACTTTAACTTTCATTGTCTTCGTGTTTGATACAATGATACAAGTTTGGAATTTACATTTTTTTAAAAATGTGATGAATATCTAATTTGTGGGATGGAGAGGCTAAATTAGGTGTTGATAATTAGGACGCTGTCCTCAAATCAAGAAGGATAGAACATATAAAGACTAAGGTGTTTTCTTACAGTTAAAAGCGACAATACTGGAAACCGTAGGTTATATAAACTTTACAGAAGTTTTAATTTCTACCTGGTGGAGTCATTGGTCTATACTGAGGATCAATTCCATCATAGGTAAGTTGATTTGTTAATGTGATATGGTTTGCACTCATAATCACCATATTTTTAATCACTTTCTTTTTAGTTCTTCTGAACTTCTCTTTATCCGCAAAATAATTCTCCAAAAAACTAGGGTCTTTTAATTCTAGTTTTTCAAACATGGTACTATAGGTATAACTTCTTTGGCGGGAAAATTTATTTGTAATATGATTGTTGAGTTTCTCGAGTAAGGTGCTAAATGATTTATCCTCATACCAAGCACCATTCAAGGGAAATCCATCATATAAAAATATACCGAAATCATTATCTTTATGATTGTAAAGTAAATCAAGATTGATAGCAATATTTACAAGGTATTTTTTGTCTTTATAGTCTATGAAATTGAGATATACACCATCTGCTAAACTCAAAACACTGGATGTATCAGCTACGAGTTTTTTTTCTGGAAGCTTGTTCTTTATCACTTCAAGCTCTTCAAATAAGCTTATCGGGATATTGTTATAGTAAAATGTATTTTTTATATACTGAAATTGATTTGATTGTTTGCTAAATAATAAAATTGCAAACTTAGGAGAGATGTAATGTGGAGAAGATAGAATATTTTGATGATAAGCAAAGATTTCTTCTGGATTATACTCTTTATTGTAATCTATCTCTAATTCTGCATAGAATTTATTTAAATGATTTTTGAACTTCTCAACGTTGCTCTCTTGACAATACAGAATTGAAGAAAAAAGTAAAGAAGTTATTAATGCTAAAAAAAAATTTCATCATTTATAGTATATTTTTAATACGAATTAAAATAAAGAATATATCATTTTCGACCAGCTATTGTTAGTACGACCAGCTATTTTAAATTATCTGTATGGAGTGGTTTCAGCTTCTTGCCCAATACTATTCCTACGATCAGTGTTGGTATACCTCCAAATAAAAGAAAGACTAAGATTACTGCCATCCAGCTTTCCATTCTTGTTATTTTGTCTCCTTCATTACTTAAATTAAAAGCGAGTACACCCACGACAATACCTATTAATAAGAGTACAAATAGGATAATAATTCCGGAAGTTAATGTATAACGAGGTTTAAGAGATGTACTTAAAAATTCTCCCAATGTGTAACCGGTTGCAAGCATAGCGATAACAGCAATTATTCCTGGGAACCAAAGGATACCCAAAAACATAATTATTTCTTGAACATTGAAAAACAAACTATAAAGAACAAAAAAAGTAAGCAGCGTACCAAAGGATTCGAGAACTACTGCATAAAGGATTTTTTTTGTGATTGATTGCATATCTTTTTTGTCTAGCTTTATTGCCAAAACTTCCACCATTTTTTAGTGTTAGTTTCAGATTCGTCATTATTCTCTTTTTTGTGAAACAGACATATTTGGTCAGTCAAATAATTGTAAACGTCGTCCTCTAAATAGGGTCTTTTGGAGTTCATCAATTGTTTAACAGCTTTTGTTATTTTTTCAGTTTCGTTGCTATTTGTCTTTGTTGATGCCGCCAGATTATCTAAAATAAATTGTGCAAAAGCCTTATGTGTTTTTGAATAATTCACATTACCATTTCTATAGGCTTCGTCTTGTAAAATATCTAACCCACGAAGCATTTCTCCTGCTATTGTTTCTGCTTCACCTCTTAATGGAATTAAATTTTTACGAATATGCTTGACAATATCAGGATATGTATAATTTGTTGGAAATTCGGGATGATCTGTATTGATGGATTTATATACAGGCTTTAGTCTTTCGCATTTTTCAGCAAGTTGCTGTACATCTTCACTAGAACGTTCTAACCATTTTCTTGGTGTCACACCAAATTTGTTCTTATGATCAAGATCCGCACCCAACATAAATATTTTTTCGAGAACCTTTAAATGCACTTGTCTTTGTTCACCCGCTGTTCTCCACGGAAAACTCTGAATGGCCCAATAGGCAACAGTTCCTCCATTACTATCTGCGGAATTTACATCTCCACCAAAATCTAAAAAAAGGTCTAATGCCTTCACTAACTTTTCTTGTTGTACAGCAATATGCAGACAATTGTATCCGGATTTACAATTCAAATTTGGATCAGCTCCCTTCTCAAGAAAGTAGCGGAGTATTTTTAAACGATCGTCTTCGTTCTTTATCCCATAAGGCGTAAGAACTTCCATTAAAATTGGCGAATAAGAATAATCATCATAAGCGTTTATGTCAATTTTGTTTTGTTCAATAATATTTTTTATACTGTCAAAATCTCCTTTTGCAATTGCACTTAATAAGGGTTGTTTATGTGCTTTTGGAATTAATTTAATCATATGGTCTATCTGTTTGGAAGATCTATCAAAAGTTGCGTAAAGCCAGTTTTAAATTTTAAATAAAAATAGGTTTACACAATTTAAGTACAAAAGTCATTTACAATTCGCGTAATTTGGTTTACAATTCGTTTTAAAAGACTTTTCAAATTACTATTTTCTTGTGTATACTTGGGTAGTAATCACCTCTATGGACAAATCTCATTCTTGAATCTATCATTCCTTTGGCACTTGGTTTGCGTATCCTAAGAAAGAAAAAAGAGTATTGCTTAGTACTTCATTAGTTAAATCTTGGATCTAGCGCTTTTCTTATCATTTTTCCAAAATCTGGAAAAGTATTCGTTTAATCATTCAGATCAGGTAATGGATACAGAGACACATTTAATAAATTATTTTAGACAATAATCAATAGTGGTTGAGCAAGTATAATTAGATTAGAAAGGAGAATATTATGATAGGTATTATTGGTGGAGTTAGTCCTCGAGCAGGATTGGATATTTATAAAAAGATTATTACAGAAACAGTTGCTGCGACAGATCAGGAACATTTGCCTGTTTTGTTATTTTCCTTTCCCAATCTGATTGGTGGACGTACCCAATATTTATTGGGAAATTCAACTGTTAACCCAGCTTTGGCATTGGCTCAAGTAGCACGACAATTGGAAGCAGCAGGAGCGACGGTTGCCGCGATTCCCTGTAACACAGCACATGCAGAACCTATTTTTTCTGTTTTTGAACAGGAATTGATTCGGACGAACCAAAAGATCAAAATTTTAAACTTAATAAAAGAAACCGTTTCTTTTATTAAAAGATCGTTTCCAAATTCAAAAGTTGGTATTTTGTCTGATTTTGGCGTTCGGAATGAAGGACTATATCGAGATCTGCTATTAAAAGAAGGTTTTGAAGTGGTTGAATCTTCTGATGAATGGCAAGAACGTGTTTATGCTGCTATTTATGATCCTGAATATGGCATTAAGGGACAATCGTTGCCTATAACAAATAAGGCTCGTCTGGATTTGCATGCTGCTATGGATGAGTTAAAAAAAGAGGGAGCAGAAGTTGTTGTATTGGCATGTACAGAATTACCGCTAGCCATTCCAGAAAGTGATCACAATGGTATGACCTTAATTGATCCTAATCGTGTTTTAGCTAGAGCGTTGATCCAGGCGGTAGCTCCTCATAAATTGAAATAAATGGGCTAATTAACAGGTTAGCAAATAGTTTTAAATTAAATTTAGAACTATTTTTTGTCATTATGTCATGCTTTCTGAGTTTTTTTATCTGATTTTAAGATTGGTATACATATTGAATGTTCAAACATGTACTATAAAATATAAATAGATGCAAAAGATAATTCATAAAGCAGAAAATCGTGGACACGTTGACTTTGGATGGTTGAAAAGTGCACACTCATTCAGTTTTGGACAATACCATGATCCGAAAAAAATCAACTTTGGAGCTTTACGTGTTTTGAATGATGATTTCGTCGAGGCAGGAAATGGTTTTGGTCGACATCCGCATGATAACATGGAGATTGTTAGTATACCTTTGGAAGGTGTGTTGGAGCATCAAGATAGTATGGGGACCAGTAAGGCTATCGAAACTGGAGATGTACAAATTATGTCTGCAGGAACTGGGGTTCAACATTCCGAATTCAATGGAAGTAAAGAAAACCCAGTTAAGTTTCTACAGATTTGGATAGTTCCAAATGAAAGACAACTCACCCCTAGCTATGATCAAAAATCATATTTGGCATTAGACCGCAAGAATAAATTCGCAACGATAGTTTCTCCTAAAAAAGAAGATACTGATGCGGTATTGATCCAACAAGATGCTTATTTTAATCTTGCTGATTTGGAAGAGCATAAAACGATCAACTACCAATTGCATGGAGAAGGTAAGGGCGTGTACGTTTTCTTGCTTGAAGGTGAAATTAATATTGCTGGTGAGACACTAAAACGTCGAGATGCTATTGGTGTTTATGAAATTGATGAAATTGCTATTGAAGCAACTCAAGATGCAAAGATTCTTTTGATTGAAGTCCCTATGTTTTAAAAGATATTATATTTTATAAAAAGTTAGTTTGCGAAAACTAACTTTTTATGTTTCAGACTAAGAGTTAAGTATAGCCTGCCCTTTATAAATTTCTTCTTAACACAACAAGTTTTTATTAGTTTCTATCCAATCACCAGTTCGTTATTTATCTCATTAAAGAGCTTGAGTACACAAACAGTCTCTTAAGTATATTTTGATGGTAATAAGCGGTATGCTATGTAGCGCTATTGCCTGTGACATAAAAACAAAGACAAATTCTTATTTGTTGAATGTGATGAACTATTCTTCTTCCGGTTGTATTGGTGCTAGATTTTGTAATAATTGATTGACCTCCTCTTCTGTAGAAGTAAGTTGAGCTCTGCATATTTGAATTAAAAGAGAGGCTCTTTTAATCTTCTCTGTAAGGATATCAATATTTGTGTTTCCAGACTCAATATCTTGAACGATTTGTTCTAATTCTCGAAAAGCTTCTGTATAGGTATAATTATTTTCCATTGTTAGTTATTTTTTGCGCAATACTAATAATTTCTCCATCCCAGACCTGGGTTGTTATTATATCATCTTCTTTTATCTGATGGATCGAGACAAGTAATTCTCCATTTACTTTAGTCATCGAAAACCCTTTTTTCAACAGTTGAATAGGATCTGCAAGTTGAATCAATTTTTCAATATGGTCCAGTGAGGTCTGTTGTTGACGAAAGATATAAGAGAGGTTCATTTTTAAATCTTTTTCAAAAGCAGATAGTTCAACTTTTGCCTGTTGAATAGCTTGCTGGGAAGACCATTTAATTTCCGAAGTGAAGGATTTTAATTTTTCATTTTCCGTTTTGAAAATTACTTGGCTCTGTTGTAAGATCCTATTTGTTAACTGATCCAAAGGGATGGCGAAATTATGAAATTTCTGAATTAAGAAATCGGCTAATTCACTTGGCGTGATGGCATTTTTATACGCGACCATTTCACTCACGGTTAGATTGGTAGAATGCCCAATACCAGTTAGCACAGGTAAAGGAAATATAGCGATTGCTTTGGCTAATAAATAATTGTTATAGCTTGACAAACCAACCTCTCCACCTCCGCCGCGGATAATAGCAACCGCATCGTAAGATGAGCATCTTTCTGCAATAACGGACAACTGTTTGATAATAGAGGGAACAGATTTATCTCCTTGTAATAAGGCTGGATAAAGTGTATGTTCGATCTTATATCCCCAAGGATTTTGATTGATGATTTTATAAAAATCGGATAATCCTTTACTTGTTTCAACCGAGATAATGGCCAATCGCTTCGGTAATGTCGGAAAGGGAAGGCTTTTATTTGCATCAAAAACCCCTTCTTCCTTCAGCGCATGGATACTTTGTAATTTCTCTTTTTCAAGTTCCCCTAAAGTAAAAGTAGGATCTATATCGACAATTCTTAAACTCAGGCCATACATAGGGTCGTAAGAGATACTTGCTTGGAAAAGCATGGTAATTCCTTCTCTAAGAGGTTCCTGAGCAATTTTTAGAAAATGATTATTGATTCTTTGATAGTCTGCTTTCCAGAGAATAGATCGAATTTCAGCGACTATTTTGCCCTCTTTTTTTTCGACCAATTCTGGATAACAATGTCCTGAATGAGAATAATGATTCAATTTATTCATCTCAGCTTTGATCCAATACAAGTTTTTATAACGCTCAGCAATAGTTTTTTGAATGCTACGTGTTACTTCCAGTAATGAAAAAATTGTTCTATTTTCTAAAACTTCGGGCATAAACCAAATATAGGATTATTAAATGTAATATTACTGATGCGTTTTTGTGCATGATTATATATCTTTTATTTGTACATTTACTTAGTAGACCTATTCTAAAACACATGATAAAAAGTAAAATAAAATTTTTAATAGTTGGGCTTTTCGCAATAAGTTCATTAACAATAACCCCATTAAAAGCGCAATACAAATCGGCGATTAAAAATGAGACAGTTCTTTTCAATAATGTCGATGGACAACTTCCATTAGGAAAATTGGATCAGTATACAATAACGGTTTCTATGCAGGACTCAAGTTTGTTTGGTGCTTTTAAGGAACAGTTATCGCGTTATGGATCTGTTAATTATGCTGGTTTTGACAATTTTGATGAACACATCAAGTATAGTAATGTCGTTATTGTAGCGATGAAGTCTGAAGAGCTGACCGCTGGATTTGTTACGCAACTGCAACAAGCGATGTTGAATAATAAAAAGGTCATTCTAGCAATTTTTGGGAAAGGAGAAGCACTGTCACTTTTGGATGGATTGAAAAGTCCTGTCTTATGGAATGAGCATGCTACTATTGAAACGCAGAAAAATGCAGCGATGACTATTTTTGGAGGACTTTCAGCAGTTAATAAACTTACAAAAACGTATTCCAATAGTTATATAAAAGGCATGGGGGAGGTCACGAACCAAACCCGCATTCAATATAGCCAAGGTAAGAACGCTGATATTAATATTGAGAAATTAACAAAACGTATTGACGCCATCGCTGAAGAAGCAATTGCAAAGGAGGCAACTCCAGGTGCAGTAGTGATGGTTGTCAAAAATGGTCAAGTAATCTTCGAAAAGGGTTATGGTTACCATACGTACGCAAAAAAGGTACCGACAACAATTAATAATATTTTTGATATGGCTTCAGTCAGTAAAATAGTGGGTACGACTCCTGTTATTATGCGATTGACAGAACAAGGAATCGTTGATCTCAATAAACCGATTGGGGCATATCTTTGGTTAGCAAAATCAACGAATAAAAAAGATATTCCGTTGCGCAGTGTGATGTTACATGAGGCCGGATTTACACCTTTTATTCCATTTTATAAATATTTAAAACCAGGAGATGTACAGCGTTACTATTCGTCAACACATAACGTAAAAGTAGCCGATAGCGCTTATTTGGTTAATCACTATTATCGAGATGTCATGTGGCCTGAGATGTTAAAATCAGAGGTAAAACCCATTGGAAATTATGTGTATAGTGATATCAGCATGTATGTGATGAAAGAGGTCGCCGAACATCAGACTGGAGAACCTATGCAAGATTATGTGCAAGAAAATTTCTATCGTCCATTAGGAATGAAAACAGCAGGATACAATCCTCGAGAACGTTTTGCTAAAGAAATGATTATCCCAACGGAAAACGATACCTCATTTCGAAAAGTCTTACTGCAAGGTTATGTACATGATCAGGGAGCTGCGATGGCAGGAGGGGTTGCGGGTCATGCCGGGTTATTTGCTAGCGCGAATGATTTAGCCATTTATGGACAATTACTGTTAAATAGAGGAGAGTATGGGGGAGAACGGTTTTTTAAAAGTGAAACCGTAGACAAGTTCACTTCAAGACAATCGACGATCAGTCGTAGAGGTTTAGGTTTTGATCGCTGGGACTCTGATCTTAAAAAAGAGTATCCTTCAAAATTAGCGAACTCCTCTGTTTTTGGACACACAGGTTATACGGGTACATGCATTTGGATTGATCCGCAAAATCAATTGGTATATATCTTTTTGTCGAATCGTGTTCATCCCCAAGTATCCACAAAGCTGTTGGATCTGAATATCCGTAGTCGCATTCAGGATGCAATTTACGAGACGATAGCGGAAAGTAAAAAATAGCGATAATGGGAAAAGATGTTTTAACATTCGGAATAATCATATTATTATCTGGAATAGGGATGACCAAGGCACAAGAGTATAAATCACTCCATCGAGAACTGAAAGTTGTTGATGGGCATAATGATGTGATCGTTAATTCTATACTAAAAGGAAAGGATATTAGTAATCGTCTGGATGTTAATCATACAGATATACCTCGATTGAAGGAAGGAGGCGTTGATGTGCAAGTTTTTGCTGTCTGGTCTGATGATAAGAAATGGAAAACAGGAGCTTTTCAACATGCGAATGATCAAATAGATGCTTTAGAAAAAGTTCTCGCGAAGAATCCTGAAAGAATTCAATTGGCGAAGAATAGTGCCGAAATAGATCAGATTACAAAGCAAGGGAAAATTGCTGCGGTGATTGGTATTGAAGGTGGAAATATGATTGAGAGTAGTATTGCTAATTTGGAAGTCCTTTATAATCGAGGTGCTCGGTATTTGACCTTAACATGGAATTATGATCTTCCTTGGGTAACTTCTGCAGCAATAGAATCAAAAACAAAATCTAATGAAGGAAAAGGTTTGTCAGCATTAGGAAAAGATATTATTAGAAAGATGAATGCATTGGGTATGATGGTTGATCTGTCTCATGCAGGAGAAAAAACTTTTTACGATGTCATGGAGACAACAACTAAACCTGTTTTGGTTTCTCATAGTAACGCTTATCATTTAACCCCTCATTTTCGTAATTTGAAAGATGCCCAACTTGTTGCTTTGAAAAAGAATGGTGGAGTTGTTGGCGTTAATTTTTACTCGGGATTCCTCGATAAAAACTATGAAAAACGTGTCAAAAAGCTTTACCGAAAACAGTTTGGAAATAAAGGAGATTATACGCTTTCTGCTTCCAGTCAATATGAAGAGCTAACGAAAGAATACAAACATGAGGCCGATGTGCCCATGTCTCATCTGTTAGATCATATCGATTACTTGGTGAAAAAGATCGGTATTGATCATGTAGCCATAGGCTCTGATTATGATGGGATCGAATCTGCCCCTCAAGGATTAGAAGATGTCAGTAAACTTCCAAATTTAACAAAATCTTTGTTGAATAGGGGCTATAAGAAGGAAGATATAGCGAAAATAATGGGCTTAAACTTTTTGCGCATTCTGAAAGAAAATGAAAATTAGATGAGGTTATTGTATTTAGCACCTATATAGATACCTATTGCTATTTGTAAGGAGACGATAAGATAAAAGGGAAGTAAAAAGCTTCTCTTTTGTGTTTTATGTCTAAATAATTGCATGGCAATAAATCCTCCCACAGAACCCCCTACAGCACATAAAGTGAGTAATGTCTTTTCTGATATTCTATAATTACCCTTTGTAGCCCTTCGCTTATCAATATAAAAAAATAAGATGGCTAGAAAATTAATAAATAAAAACGAAAATAATATAAACTGCTTCATGGGTTGTAAAGGTAAAAATACAGGATCATTTATGCAATTATTCTTGTTCTAAACGCGTCAATTCTTCGTAGTTAGTATTGAGTTTTTTGAGTAATAAGCCGTAGATTAAGTAATAATAGCCTTTTATTATTTTTATAAAAATGTATCCAAATACGATATAAAGAAAGATACCCAAAATAAAAATAAGGAATGCCATTAACCAGTTATGGGTTTCATAAACCTCCATCGTGATTTTATGTATAATTGAAAGGACAATCGTATAATGTACGCACCATAAATTAAATTTGATATAGTGATTGGCATTTTTTCGGACAGCTAAAATATTTTCCATTAACGATTTCGTGTTCTGGGTATTTTTTATGTTATTTAAAAGTGTATAAAAAATGTAAGCAAAGTAGAGAACAGCTCCAGCGGAAAGTATTTCATAAACCCAGGTGAGAATTTCGAAAATAAGAAATTCTTCTTTTTCATAAGGCAGGATGATAGAAAGAATAATGCCGATCGAAAGCTCTAAGCAGCAGATGATAAAAATCCATTTTACAATCGAAGTCGAGCTCTTTTGTAGCATCCCCTTAATATCAGATTGATTTACTTTTTTAAAAGCTTCATCTTCTTTCCATTGCCTTTTAAATTGATCTAACTCATCCATTACAACGCTCCTTTCTTTTTTAAAATCTCTTTCAACTTTGTTTTTGTACGGTTCATTTTGACGCGAGCATTTACTTCATTAATCCCTAATGTCTCTGCTATTTCCGAATAATCTTTATCCTCTAGGTAAAGGTATATAAGCGCTTTTTCAATATCATTTAATTGATATATTGCTTCATATAGATGCTTGAGCTGATCTTCTTTTTCATGATCATATTCTTCGTAGGATATCTTTTCGAACGTTTGGTTCCATGGTACAGTACTTAATTTCCTTTTTTTGCTTCTAAAAAGAGAAATTGCGGTATTTAAACCAACCCGATAAGCCCAAGTACTGAACTTGGCTTCTCCTTTGAATCTGGGGTATGAGTGCCAAAGTTGAATGGTTATTTCTTGAAAGAGATCTTTCCGCTCATCCTCTCGGTCTGTATATATCTTACAGATTTTATGAAGAATATTTTGATTCTTTTCTAAAAGGATGACAAACTCTTGTTCCAAATTCATGCACGATAAGTCGACAGATCTTCGATCTTGTTACAAAATATATTAAGAATTTTTAATAACCTCATGAAGCCGCTAAAAAAATGTTAATTTCGTACAATGGCAAAGACAAAATCAGCATATTTCTGTCAAAGTTGCGGCTTCGAATCTGCGAAATGGTTAGGGCAATGCCCTTCTTGTAAACAATGGAATTCTTTTGTAGAAGAAGTCATTGAGAAGTCAAGTTCAAAAGTTCCCGAATGGCGGAGTACAGCAGCAACTTCTTCACCTAAGCGCGCAAATAAAGCTGCGGTTATTCACGAAATCGTGTACCAAGATGAATCACGGATATTAACCCCAGATCAAGAATTTAATCGTGTATTAGGAGGAGGGATTGTTCCAGGTTCATTGGTGTTAATAGGAGGTGAACCAGGAATAGGAAAATCGACACTGATGTTACAATTGGCATTGTCGATTCCAAAGGTGAAAACCTTGTATATCTCTGGAGAGGAAAGCGAACAGCAGATTAAGATGCGAGCGGAAAGACTCTCGCAATCATCCAATGCGAACTGTTATATCTTAACAGAAACGTCTACCCAAAATATTTTTAAGCAAATAGAAGCAGTAGAGCCTAATGTTATTGTTATTGATTCGATACAAACGTTGCATTCTTCTCAAATAGAATCGGCACCAGGCTCGGTATCTCAAGTGCGAGAATGTACAGCAGAGCTGTTGCGGTTCGCAAAGGAAACAAGTACACCCGTATTGATTGTTGGTCATATTACCAAAGATGGTTCTATCGCAGGGCCCAAAGTATTGGAGCATATGGTGGATACGGTTTTACAGTTTGAAGGAGATCGACATCATGTATACCGTATCTTACGGGCGGTCAAAAATCGCTTTGGCTCAGCTTCAGAACTTGGGATCTATGAAATGCAAGGTTCAGGGCTGAGGGAAGTTTCTAACCCATCTGAAATCATGATTTCACAACGGGATGCTCCTGTAAGCGGTGTGTCGATTGCAGCGATGTTAGAAGGTGCACGTCCCATGATGATTGAAGTTCAAGCCTTGGTCAGTAATTCCGCTTTTGGTACCCCACAACGTACCTCTACGGGGTTTGATACCAAAAGATTGAGTATGTTACTGGCAGTCTTAGAGAAACGCTTTGGCTTTCGATTAAGTGCACAAGATGTATTTTTAAATATTGCAGGAGGGTTGCGCGTAGAGGATCCCGCTATTGATTTGGCGGTTATAGTCGCTCTTATTTCCTCTCAACAAGACATTCCTGTCAAAACGAGTATTACATTTGCTGGTGAAGTAGGTCTTTCAGGAGAGATTCGTGCTGTAAACCGAATTGAACAACGTATTGCTGAAGCTGAAAAATTAGGCTTTGATGGCATCTTTATTTCCAAATTTAATACAAAGGGATTAGATGCAAAGAAATATAATATTGCTATTCGTCCAGTAGCAACGCTTGAAGATGTCTTTCGAGCTTTATTTGGATAGTGTAGAAGCAAACAAAACAGGAGCGATTATCGCTCCTGTTTTGTTTGTCAAACTATTTTAAGACTTCCCTTAATTTACTGTTCAACTCTTCACCATGTAGATTTCTAGCAATGATTTTTCCTGTAGGATCAATGAGCACATTTTGTGGGATAGATTTTACACCATATAGCGTTCCGACATCATTTTGCCAGCGCTTCAAGTCGGACACATGTTTCCAATGTAATTGATCTGCGTGGATGGCTTTGATCCAAGAGGCCCTATCCTTATCAAAAGAAATTCCTAAAATCTCGAAATTTTTGTCTTTAAAAATAGCATAAGTCTTGACTAAATCAGGACTTTCTACGCGACAATCAGGACACCATGATGCCCAAAAATCTAATAAAACATATTGACCTTTAAAGTCGGATAATTTTACAGGAGTTCCAGTTGTATCATTTTGAGAGAACTCAGGAGCCTGTTTACCAACCATGACTGTTGACAAGGTTTGTAGATATGTTGCAAACTCTTTTCCTTCGTTTGATTTTTTAACCTTTTTAGTTAGTGTATTATACAAATTCTGCAATTCTGTATATTCAGGAGTATATCCACCAACCCTTCTTAAATCAACCAGAGATGAGATGGAATCTCGATTTGCTTTAACGCGCTCAATATATTCTTGTTTCGTTAGTTCCTTCTTTTGAGCAGTAGCTAAAAGAGGTAGACAGAAAAGAAGGTATAAAAATATTTTATTCATAGCTTTTATCATTTAATAAGCACAAATCTATTAAAATCTATAAAATTAGTCGATTAAATTAGTGTAATTATTTTATATTTTACATTTTATAAAGAATACTTGCCGTCTATTTATATTTTTGTCACAGACAATGAATTATTTAGACAATGATAAACAAGTTTAAGCAGGTTACTTTTTTTATTATAATTGCAACATTGATGATGGTAAACCAAACTGCGATTGCTCAGATTCGCGGAACCGTTTTGGATGTGAATGGTAAACCTATTGCTTATGCTACCGTTTCTATTCAAAATACAACAATCGCTACTGCTACAAATCCCCAAGGAGGATTTGAATTGCGAATTTCTAAAAATGGAAAACAGCGCATCAACATTCAGAATCTTGGTTATAAAACAAAAGTTATCACTGTCGATATTAATTCCCAACCTTTTGAAATGGCAAAGATTCTGCTTGAACCAGAAATTCAGAATCTGGCAGAAGTTGTCGTTCGAGCTAAACGAGAAGATCCTGCAAATCGCATCATAAAAGCGGCAATTAGAAACCGCTCATTAAATGGAGCTAAAAACGACAAATTTACTGCCGATTTTTATTCTAGAGGTCTTTTTCAGGTCAAAGATATGCCAAAGAAAATCCTGGGACAGAAAGTAGATCAAGAAGAGTTTATGCTTGATTCTACAGGATCTGGGATATTATATCTCTCAGAAACGATCTCGAAACTCGCATTTCAGAAACCAAATAAACTGAACGAAACGATTATTGCTTCTAACGTGAGCGGTGATAATAAAGGATTCAGCTATAATACAGCTATAGGTGCAAATTTTGATTTTTATGAAAATCAAGTTGATCTAGGAACAAAACTTGTTTCACCTTTGGCTAA